>NZ_JAOQNX010000027.1 GCF_025961575.1 Rhodoblastus acidophilus
ACCATGGTCAGGCCGGTCAGCAAGGGATGATCGTGCTGGGCGATCAGGCCGGGGACGATCACCTTGTCGGCAAAGGTTTCGTCGACGACATAGGGTTGGCCTTCGGCCGCCGCCTGCAATTCCTCGACCGAGCCGACCGCCAGGATGCGATCGCCCAGCACGGCGACGGCGGTGGCCGACGGTTTGTCCGGGTCGAGCGTGACAATGTCTTTTGCGCGAAAAATGGTGACTTGCGGGAATGTGTTGCGCGCGAACCGGCTGGCCACATCCTGGAGCGAACCCTCCTGCGCCAGCGCCGGCGCCGAATCGGCCGCCTCGCAGACGAACGCGCCAGCCGCCGCCGCCTTCAGCATCTGGCGCCGCGACGGAAAGGTGAAATTGCGGAAGGCTTCGGCAAAGGCGGGATTGCACATGACGCACATGACGATGCCTCCAGTTCCGTGGGCGCCATCGGCGATGCGCGTGACCCACCCGCAGAACAAAAGTTCAGCTCAAGGTCACGATAGCGATATTTGCCACGCCGCCAACGGCGGACGCAGGAAATCGAAAAAACGGGTTCGCTCAGGAAGCCGTGCGTCCCGCGCCGACCGACTCGATCGCGCCCAGCGCCTCCAGCCGGACGCGATAGCGGGCGCCGACAGTCGCCGGATCGAACGCCGGCCCGGGCGGCGGCGCGGCGCGGGGGCCGCGAAACGCCGCGAGAAGCGCGTCCACGGCCTGCGCCGGATCGGGCTCCGCCCAGACCTGCCCCTCGCCCCAGGCATAGGCGCCGGCGGGCGTCGGCCGCAGGGCGGCCTCGACCAGATATTGCAGGCCCTCGTCACGAAAATCGAGATTGCCCGACCATCTCGTCGCCACTACGGGCCGGCGCAACAGAATGGCCTCGGCGATTGGCCGTCCAAACCCCTCGGCGCGGTGCAGGGAGACGAGGCAATCGCAACTCGCGAGCAGGCCGAGGGTCTCCTGCCGGCTCCATTCCTCGTCGACGAAAGCGATCCGGGGATCGTCGCCAGCCGAGGCCTGGAGGTCGCGCCAGGCTTGCGCGGAGGCCCCGGCGCGCATCGCCTTGACCACCAGACGCACCGAAAAATCCGGCAAGGGAAAAGCGGCGCGAAAGGCGGCGATCGCCCCGGCCGGATTCTTGCGCGCAAAGGACGAATTGCCGTCGAAGAAGCAGACGAACACGAAGGCGTCGTCCGGAAGTCCATAGGCGGCGCGATCCGCCGCCGCCTGAGCCACCACGGCCGAGGGCATCGACACCACGGGAACCGGCGCGCGCAATTCAAAGGCGTTGCGCACGAAACCGCTGATCGCCCAGATCTCGTCGGCGAGCAATGTGCAGAACGCCAGCGGCTCCGGCCAATGCGGCAATTCCCAGGGCCAGACGCAGATGGTTTTGCGGCCGCGCCACAGCGCGGAGCCGTGAACGCAGAAATACCGGAACGTCTCCCAGGCCGACAGGAACAGCAGATTGGTCGCATGGACCGGAGATGAGACGATTTCGGCGTCGAAGGCGTGCGGCTCGGTCCCGATGCCGGGGCCGGTCGGCGCATCGATCAGCACGTGGGGAATGGCGGCGGCGGTCAAGGCCGCGGCGGCGCAACGCGCGTCCTCGCCGATGCCGAGTCGCGCGCGCAAATGGCCGACCAGATTGACGCCGCCGGAGGGCGGCAGCGCCGGCGCCGGCGGCGGCCCCTCGGCCGGCGCGTTCAGATAGAGCCCGCGGACATCGGGACGGCCGAAGGCCTCGCGCAATACGGCATATTCCTTGACGCCATAATCCACCTGCCAAGCCAGGAAGCGCGTCTGGCCCTCGACGGTCTCAAGATCGAAGGCCTCCTGGAGATCGGGCCGCATCAGCCAGACGCCGACGCTCACGAGCAGCAGCGGGTTGGCGGCGGACGCGAAAGGCTGGAAGAAGATGTCGCGGGGATCGGCGCCGCCGCGACGCGCCTCGCGCGCCTGACGGCTCAGCGCCAGCCCGATCCGCCAGGCCGCCGAATCTCCGGCGATGCTCGACCGATCCCCCGCCATGCTTAACCGCGGCTTGAAACGACGCCGAGCGCCGGCCGGCCTTTCGCCGGCGGATCGCCAGGCGTTTCGGCGGCCGGTTTGGCGGCGCCGAGGGCGCCTTCGGCCTCGGCGCGCTTCATCATCTCCATGCCCTTTTCGACATCGGCCTCGACGCCCATGCCTTTGGCGACCATAACGCCGAGATTGTACAGCGCCAGCGCATGGCCCTGCTGCGCCGCGCGCTCGTACCAGCGCACGCCCTCGGTGAGATCCTTCTCGACCAGTTGGCCCTGGCAGAAAATGACGCCCATCTGGAACAAAGCGGGGGGAAAGCCGGCCTCGGCGGCCCTGCGCAGCCAAAGCACCGCCTCATGCGCCACCGCCGGGTCGTTGCGCGACAGCAATTGGTTGGCGACCAGATGCTGGGCGATCACGTTGCCGGCCTGGGCCGCGACGAGATAATGGCTGAGCGCGCCCTCGGGCTGCGCCCGGGCGGGATCGTAATGGCCGGCATAGAGGTGGCCCAGATGCAGGGAGGCGGCGACATAGCCCGAGTCGGCCGCATCCTGAAGCAATTGTTCCGCCTTGCGCGAATCCTTGAAGACGTCGCGCCCCTCGAGATAGATCATCGCCAATTGCGTCTTGGCCTGGCCGTCTCCCGCCTCGGAGGCTTCCTTGAGCAGTGCGACGGCGCGGGGCGCGTCGCGCGTTCCCCCGGCGCCGGCGAGATGCAGTTCGGCCAGTTTCACCTTGGCGTCGCGCAACCCATGGTCGGCCGCATATTGGCACCAGCGCAGCGCCTCCGTGAGGTCCTGCGCGACGCCCTGCCCATGCTGATGGCAGACCGCGAGATTGTAAGCCGCCGTGGCGTGGCCTTGCTCGGCCGCCTTCAGGAACCAGCGCGCCGCCTCCTGGAGGTTGGGCGACATGCCGACGCCGTTGGCGGCGTGACGGGCATAGAGGAACATGGCGTTGAGATCGCCGAGCTCCGCCGCCCGCAGCCGCCAGCGCGCGGCCTCGCGCCAGTCCGGCTCGACCGCGCCGCCTTGGCTGTAGAGATCCGCCAGCGCGATGATCGCGGGCAGATAGTCGCGCTTGGCCGACTTGCGCAAGAATGTCTCGGCGCGGCTCAGGTCCGCTTCGACCCCCTGTCCGCGCTGCAGCATAACCGAGAATTCGAATTGCGCGAAGGCGTCGCCCCCTTCGGCGGCCAGCCCCATGTAATGGGCGAAGCGTTCAACATCGGCGTCGCGTCCCGCGCCGTCGCGGTAGATCGTCGCGGTCGCCAGCTGGGCGGTGCAATGGCCCTGATCCGCGGCCTTTTCGTACCAGTGCGCGCCGGCCGCCTGATCCGGCGCGCCGCCGGCCAGGCCGCGATAGAGAATGTCGCCCAGTCCAAACTGCGCCGAGGCGTCGCCGCGCTGCGCGCCGCGTTCGAAGTGGAACAGGCCCTTTTCGTAATTCTGGGGCGCATGCTTGCCGAGCACATGGATCATGCCGAGCAAGGCGTCGGCTTGGGCAAGGCCGGATTCGGCCGCCCGCTCCAGCCAGGCGATCGCCTGTTCGGGATCAGCCGGATGCCGGCCGCCGCCGGCATAAAGCGCCTCTTCCACGCGGGCCGCCGTGTCGGGGTCGCGCGTGGTGCGCTTCCAATATTCGGGAACGGGCGTTTGTGCGCCCTCCAGCAGGCCGCGCCCGAGCCGGAATTGCGCCTCGACATGCCCTTGTTCGGCGGCGCGCCTGTACCACATCAGCGCATCGGCGCGATTCCAGCCGACACCCAGGCCGCGCTCATAACATTCCGCGATGCGAAAGGCGCTTTCCAGGTCGCCCGCCTCGTAGGCGCGCAGCCAGAGACGGACCGCCATGGGGAGATACCCGTCCTCGACCGCGGATTCCGCGCGGCGCTTCAGCCAGACGACCGCGCGACGATCGGCGAGTCGGCGCAGCCCGTGCGCCGCTCTGCGCAGATGCTTCCTCATGGTTCGCGCATCGCGCCGCTGACGCCGCGGAGCATGCCCTCCATCAGATAGGCGCCCGCCGAGCGGGAGCCGACCTTGATGTCGGCGACCAGCGTCATGCCGGGCATGAGCCGGAAATTGTCCGGGACCTTGACGAAGTGGTAATTTTCGATGGCGATGCCAACGCGATAATAGGGTTCTGTGGGCTGATTGGTGTCTTCGTTCACGGTGAAGGCGCCTTCGGTGATCCACTTGACGCGCCCCTCCGCATACCCATGGTGGGTGAAGTCGAAGGCGTCGACTTTCAGCGTCGCGGGATCGCCGACGCGCACAAAACCGATGTCGCGCGTCAGCACATTGACCTCCGCCGCCACGGGAACCCCCACCGGCATGGCGGTGATGAAATCGGCGCCGGCGCTCAGAACGGAACCGACCGAGAGCTTGGCCACGGTCAGGATGATGGAGTCTTCCGCAGCGGTGATCTGGACGAGGTCCTGGTGTTTCTGGGCCTTTTCGAGCTGCGCGAGCGCATTGTCCCGATTGTTGCGCGCGGTGACCAGATCCTGGCTGATCTGGGTCGACCATTGCTGAATGAAGGCCTCGCGATCGGCGCGCACCGACGACAGCTGCGCCTCCGCCTCCTTGAGGCTGTTGGTCATGTTCTCGAAGGCGCGCATCTGTTCGACGCGCTGGTCCTTGGACGCCAGTTGGTTCAGCAGAGAGCCGGCGCCGCTGGCCAGCAGCTTGTTGCGCATCTCTTCGACCTTGGCGGCGATCTCCACGCGCTCCTTGATACGGGCGATGTCGTTGTTGGTCTTGACGATGGTCGCCTCGATCTGCTTTTCCTTTTCCCGGTAACTGTTGATCTGCGCCGCATATTGCGCCACCCGCTGGGCATACAAGGCTTTTTGCAGCTCATTGTATTTTGACTCCGTCGGATCGGAGCTCGCAGGAAACACAGGCGGCTTGCCCGACAGTTCGGCCTCATCCCTGAGAATCTGGGGATTCAGGCTGGCGATCTGCTGCTTCAACTGGGTGACGTCGGCGGCGGCGAAGGTCGGATCGAGCGTCGCCAGCACTTGTCCCTTCTTCACCGTATCGCCCGGGCGGACATCGATCGACTTGATGATCGAGGTGTCCAGCGCCTGAAACACATTGCGCGCCGTGCTGACCGTCACCTTGCCGCCGACGCTGCCGACGACGCGATCGATGCGCATGAAAAAGAGGAGCGCCACGAAGACGACGATCATCGCGGCCAGCACATGCAGCGTGATGCGCGCGCTCAGGGGCTCCGGGGCCTCCCGGATCGCCGCGATCTCCGACTGGAACGACCGGACGGTCGCAAGCGCGTTCTTAGACAAGGCTCGCCCCCCTTCCCGGCAGGCGGTTGCTGGCCGCGGCCTCGATATGCCCGTTCTGCTGCAGCCACAGGCTGCGATAGATCTCGCAGCGCTCCAGAAGCACCCGATGCGGCGCCATGTCGAGGAACTTGCCGCGCTCCAGCACGAGGATGGCGTCGGAATTGACCAGCGAGGACAGGCGGTGGGAAATCACGATCACCGTGCGGCCCTTGGCGATCTTGCGGATGTTCTCGTTGACGATGTTTTCGGAATCCGGATCGAGCGCGCTGGTGGCCTCGTCGAAGATCAGGATCTTCGGATCGAGGATCATGCAGCGCGCGATCGCCAGGCGCTGGCGCTGGCCACCGGAAAGATTGGGCGAGCCCTCGTAGATGTAGGTGTCGTAGCCGCGCGGCAGACGATCGATGAATTCCTCCGCCCCAGCCAGGCGCGCCGCGCGCACCACCTCGTCGAAGGTCGCGCTGGGCTTGGCGGCCATGATGTTGTCGCGGATCGTGCCGCGGAACAGGAAGTTTTCCTGGAGGACCACGCCGAGACTGCGGCGCAGATGCGCGATATTGTACTCGCGCGCGTCCACGCCGTCGATCTTGATCAGACCCTCATAGTCGGAATGCAGGCGCTGAAGCAGACGCGTCAGCGTGGTCTTGCCCGAACCTGAGCGTCCGACCACGCCGAGCGTCGTGCCGACCGGGATCTCGAAGGACACATCGTCAATGGCCGGGCTGAGCGCGCCCTTGTAGGTGAAGCGCACCTTCGAGAACTCGACATGGCCGACAAGCGGCTTGCGCACGCCGCCGTCCCCAATGCCTTCCTCACGGGGCTGGTTCAGCAGTCCCTTCACGACAGAGACGGCGGCCCGCGCTTCGTCGCCCTGGGTGATCAATTGCGCCATCTGCATCAGCGGACCGGCGACGCGTTGCGACAGCATCAGGAAGGCGAACAGCGAGGCGATAAGAGTCGGATCGTCGGTGGTCAGCGCCAGATAGACGCCGACGGCATAGCTGCCCGTGACGGCCAGACGCTCCAGCGGCCGCACGCCGGTCTGGATGAAGGCGGCGACCTTCGCCTGATGGTCGAGCGCTTTTGCCACGCGCGCAACCAGAACGTCCCATTCCCGCCGCTGACGGCTTTCCAGCGCCAGCGACTTCACCGTGCGCATGCCGGCGACCGTCTGGTACAGGAACGAGCCGCGCTCGGTCTGCGTGGCGATCACGCGCTCTGTCGCGTCGCGGAAGGTCGGAAGCATGGCGACAAGCCACAGGACGATCAGACCGCAGATCCCCAGCACAATGAAGGTGAGCAGGGGGCTGAAAAAGAACATGACGGGCAGGAAGAACAGCAGCGTCATCGAGTCGAGCACAGTCCCGAACAACTGGCCGGTCAAGAAGTTGCGGATTTTCCAGAGCTCGTTGATGTTGTGCATCACGCGGCCGACCTCGTTGCGCTCGAAGAAATCGATCGGCAAGGCCAGGACGCGGTCCAACAGATATTCGGAAAGGCGCACGTCGACCCGGGAGGTCAGCGCTTGCAACATGTAGGAGCGCAAATAGGCGAAGATGGTTTCGAACACGACCAGGACGAGCATGCCCACGGTCAGCACCGTGAACGTGTTCATCGCCTTGAATGCAATCACCTTTTGGCTCATCAACTGCCAGTAGATGATCGGCGCCAGCGCCAGCAGGCTCAGGACGAGCGCGCTGATGGCGATATCGCGCGCCAGCCTCCGTTCGCGAAAGACCAGCGCCGCGATCAGATTGAGGCTGAAGGGCTGCTCTTCGTCCTTGATGTCGTAATTGCGGCGGATCAGGACGACTTCGCCGGTCCAGATCTCCTGGAAGCGCAGCCAGTCGACGAACAATTCCGCGCCTTCGGCGGCGTTGGGATCATGCAGCCACACGCCGAGCGGCATGCGATGGTCGATGGCGACCCGCGCCAGCACCAGGCTCGCGCCGGTCTTGAGGCGGATGATGGCGGGAACGGCCTGGCCGATCTGGGTCAGGCCGTCCCAGTCGAGATGGACCAGCTTGGCCTTGAAACCGGCCTTGCGCGCGCAGTGGACCAGCCCGTCATAATCGACCGCGCGGTCAGGCAAGGCGTTGTCATGAACGATTTCGTCGACGGTGACCGTGACGGCGTGATGCGCCGCGACCATGCACAGGCATTCGAGGGCGGATTTGTGCTTTTCCCCGGCGTCGTGATGGAAGCCATTGTCTTCGGACGCCTTGGCGCGCCCTGCGCGCGCCGCGGGCAAAATCTCAATGCTGGCCATGAGCTTCCCAAATTCCTTGGATAACATTCTATTTATAGCGAACATAAAGTTTGCGCGCAAGGCGACCAGTTTGCCACGAAATCTGGAGCATTTTCAAGCGCGAGCGCATTGTATTAATATTAATAACAAAAATATTCCCGTAGCATCGTGCGATTTCAGCGTCACACGACAGCAATCTGACCGCGTCCTTCAGTCAGAGTCTCCTGCCCCGAGCGTCGCGGCAATGGCGTCGGCGCATTTGTCCCAGGAATACTTGGCGACGACCTCGACAAAACCGGCGCGGCCCATGCGCCGGCGCGCCTCGGGATCGTCGGCCAGCCGCGCCATGGCGCCGGCGAGCTCCTCCACGCCGGCGGCCAGAATCCCGGTCTCCTCGGGACGCACCAGATCGCGGAAGGCGGCGCAGCGGGCGTTGGCGATCACCGGCTTGCCGAACAGCCAGGCCTCGCACAGCACGATGCCAAAACTCTCGCTGCGGCTCATGCTGATCAGCCCGAGGCAGGCGGCGAGCGCGCCGCGCACAATTTCGCGGCTCTGTCGCCCAAGAACATGAAGGCCCGGCGCGGCGACAGCGAAGCCGTCGTCGTCGGGTCCGATCATCACCAGATCGATGTCGGAGCGGCGGGCGCGCAATTTGAGATGGGCTTCGATCACGTCGAAATAGCCCTTGGAGCCGGTCTTGCGCCCCAAGACCAGATAAAAGGGATTTTGGACTGGGCAGACTTCGCGAAAGGCGCGCCCGACGCCGGGGCCGCCCAGATCGCCAAAACTGACGCCGCCCCCGGGAACGACGGCGCATTTTTCCGCATCTCCCAACATGCGCGCCAAAGAATCCGAGAACAGCAGCGTCCGGTCTGCGCTGGCAAAAGCGTCGTAATAGCTCCGCCAATGATAAAAACGGTCGTCGCCGTGAAAGTGCGGCAGGGCGACGATGCGCGGCCTTTTGCTCAGGCCCGCCAGCGTCGCCACGGAGCTGGGAACGACGTCGAAGGGAACGCCCTGGACCAGAACGCAATCGTAGCCGCCGCCATGCGCCGCCAGCCAATCCTGCATCGCCGGGGCGTGAGGGCCGCGCATGGCGGAAAAGGCGGCGTCGGCGTCGGGTTCGCGTCGCAGGGCGGCCTGGCGCAAAGCCGCCGCCCAGCCCTCGAAATCCTCGCGCAGCACATCCTCCGGCTGGAAGGCGAGATCGGCCGCATGCGTGCGCAAGGCCGAAAAATCCTCGGCGCCGGCGCAGGAGACGGCGGCCGCCTCGACCATCACGCCGAACGGGCGATGATCGGGCGGCGTCTCATGCTCGTCCGCCCGGCACAGAAGGATGCGGACACAGTCGTCCGGCGCTTCGGGCAAGGCGAAATGCACATCGAAATGGTCGGAAAGACGCGCCTCGCAATTCAGGCTGATGATCGGCGACCCATCGCGCGGCGCTTGCACCAGAATCAGCGACAGGTTCTTTTCCACGGTCGCGACGCCGCGCAGATGGAAAAACCGCGCTTCGCGCGGGATCAGGACGGAGAAATCCGGCGCCGTCCAACGACGCGCGCGCCCGTCCAGATATTCGGTCCCATAAAATCCCGACAGCAGCCGCGGCGCCTGGGCGTCGCCAAGGCTTTTGGCGAAGGGGGCGAGCAGATGAAACTCCTCCTGCGCCCAGACCCGCTCCAAGTCTTGCGCACGGCTCCGCAACTCGGCCTCGTCGAGCTCCTCGTTGGGGAAATAGCGGGCGCCGTCAAAAATCTCGCCGATCCGGCCCGCGGCGCCTGGACCCGCCGTCAGCGCACAGCCGAAATGATGACGGTTCTCGATGCGCTCGACGTCGACCGCCGCAAGGTCGATGCGCGCGAACCGGCCGCGCAGCCGTTTCGCAACTTCAACCAGATATTCCTCGGCGCCGCCGAGCGACGGTTCGGTGTAGCGATAGGTCACGACCAGCAGTTTTTTGCCAGGCGGCGGCGCCGGCGCGCGCAGAAGCGGCTGCAACGCCGCCCGAAAAGCCTGCGCGATCGCCGCCCAGGACAAGTCCTGCTCCGCATAGGCGCGCGCGCGCCCCCCCTGCGCCAGAAGGGCGGCGGGATCCGAAAACATCTGCGCCAGCGCGCGCGGAAACTCCAAAAGTTCGACCACCCGGCCCGCGCCGCGCTCGGCGACGGCGAACCCGCGCGCCCCTTGCGGGGTGTTGAGGGTCGGCAGGCCCTGCGCCATGTAATCCGGCAATTTCAAGCTGGAGCCGCCGCCGACGGTGACGGGGTTCAGCGCCAGATCCCATTGCGACATGACGACATTTTTCACGCGCTCCGGCGCGACGCCGTGCAGGACCACATTCGGCGCCGTCGCCTTGAGCGCCGAGCAGACCGAGCCGATCAGCTCGAAGCGCAATTGAGGAAAGGCCGGCGCCAACGTGCGCACGATATAGTCGGCGGCCTCGACATTGGGGCCATGGCTGGAGCCCAAGAAGCCGACCCGTCCGAACAGGCCCGGCGCGCGGCCCGCCCTTTCGAACGGCCCGATCCGGCAGCCATTGCCGGCGACAACGATCGGAACCGAACTCATCTTGGCGAAATGGGCGCGATCGCCCGGCGTGCAGCAGACGATCAGGTCGGCCTGCGCGACGAGACGGCGCTCGAGTTCGGCGATGAAACCGACAAGAGTGCGCGCCAGCGGATGGCCGCGCAGCAGCTTGCGCTTCAGCTCCGCCTCGACATTGTGGGCGCTGTAGACGACGGGCGCGTCGGGCCGCAAACGGCGCAAATCCTCGAGCGCCGGCGCCATATAGGGATGTTCGAAAATGAAGGCTTGCGCGGAATGCGCCAGCGCGGCCGCAATCTCCCGCAGCGCCCGGTTGGCCGCGACGAACAGCGCGGCGACTCCGTCGTTCACCGACACCGACTGGTCCCGGTTCACCTCCGCCTCGAAGGCGGCGTGCTCAGCGTGTTTGGGGACGCCGACGTGCAGCACGCCCTGATCGAGCAGGCCGATTTGGGCGTGTTCGGCAAAGGTTAGAAGAACGACGTCGCACCCGAGCGCGCCGAGCAGGTTGGCGATCCGCGCCGCGCCGCCCGAGGGGGCGCCGGCCACGGGATAATCGTTGAAGGCCAGGACCATGGGCCGCGCCGCCGCCGGCGCGGCGGCGGCGTCCCGGCGCAAGTCGGCGGCCAATTGATCGGCGATCGCGCCCCAGCCGAAGCGCGCCCTGGCCAGCTCCCGGCCCTGCGCGGCGATCCGCGCCCGCAGCGCGCCATCGGCCAGCGCGCGGCGGATCGCCAGGACAAAATCCTCGCGCTGCACGATGACCGCGTGTTCGTCCGGCGTCAGCCCCAGGCCGCGCACCCCTTCGGGCGTCGACACCATCGGCACGCCGGCGGCCAGCGCCTCGACCGCCTTGAGGCTGGAGCCGGAGCCGCGCACCACCGGATTGATGTAGAGGTCGGCGTCGCCCAGCAATTCCTTCTTCTGCGCCGGCGTGAAAAACCCGAACAGCTCGACATTGTCCGGCCGCGGCTTGTGCGCGATCGCCGCGCAAACGCCCCCGGCGAGGACAAACCGGCAGTCCGGCAGATGACGGGCGAGGACCAGAATATTTTCGGCCGCGTCGACATTGGGCATGTGCGCCGAGCCGGTGAACAGCAGGCGCGCCCCGGCCTCGCGCGGCGACGCTTCCCGCGCCGCGGCGATCGCGCCGATCTCGGCCTCGGCATAGCCGTTGGGGCAGGCCAGCACGTTTGTCGCGCCATAGAGCAGGCGAAACACCTCGGCGTCGCCTTCGCTCGCCGCGAATGTCCTGGCGCGACGGACGAGGTTGCCCTCCATGCGCAGCAATTTCAGCCAGACGGTCTCGAACCCCGGCCCGGCGACGATCGAGGAGAGCAGGCTCGCCTCGACATTATGCGCATTGTAAACTTCGGGCGCGGGCGCGCCCTCGGCGAAAATCGGCTCCGAAAACGGAAATTCGTGGAGGATGACATCCACGCCTTCGGCCAGTTCGCAGGCGGCGCGGCGCAGCGCGCAGGCGGGGTCGCTCACCGCCAGCGCGAACATCAGCCCCCAGAGATCGCCGACGACGCCCGCCTCCAGCAGGGTGGCCTGCGCCTTGCGCCAATGGTCGTCCTTGGGAAAGCGCAATTCCCGAAAGTCGGGACTGTGCTGGATGTCCTCGAAGCGGGCGCCGTAGTCGGTCGAGGTCAGCAGGGTGATGTCATAATGGCGCGACAGCTCGCGATAGAGGCCGCCGAGCCGCATCTCGCCGCCGCTCGACGGCGGCGAAAAAGCGGGAAAAAAGCAGAGCACGAGAGCTCTAGGCTTGCGCGCAGTCATGTCAGTCCTCGACGATGAACCGGGGCGGGTTCAGTTCGTCGAACCCCTCGGGTCCGAACACGGCGCTGAGTTCGCCGTCGAGCGGCAGCAGGGCGAACCGCCAGCGCCGCCCCGAAATTTCAGGCGCAGAAAGCGCGGCGGCGAAAAAATCCTCGCGGGCCATCCCAGTAAATTCTTGGGGCGCCGGCGCGCCCCCCCAAAACAGCGCGCAGGCGCGCCGGGCGAATTCCTCCGGTTCGGCCGCGCCGGAAAGGCGCGCGGCCAGGCCGAAAACGGCGCCCTCGCTCTCCGTCGCCGCGCGGGTTTCGCACAGGACCAGCCAGTCCGGCGCAGCGATCGCCGCATCCGCCGGGAAAACCATGTGTTTGCCGATCTTGCGCCCAGCGCCGGCGGACAGCACGATTTCCGGACCGTTCTTCGGGGCGAAAAAGTCGTCTTCCGCTTCCGCGCAAGGGTCCTGCATGACGTCGAGCAAGCGGCGCAAAGTGGAGGCCGTGAGCCATTGAAAACTGTCTTCCGGCTTGCCGGCGCTCATTGCTGTCCTCGCCATCAAACCGGGCGGAATGAAACGCTTTCCGGGTTAGTGGAGGCGTCCCGCTCCGTCAAGCATGCGCTTTCCGCGATTTTACGGGGAAGCTCTTGACCGTCGCGCCCGCCTGTCATAGTAAATCTCCCCTATTCAGGAGAATGGAACGCGTGAACCTCCTTGTCGTAAATGAAGCGCCAGAAACAGGCCGGGTGTGACCCGGTATCCTGAAGCTGGCGCTTGATCCGGGTCCCGAAAGGGGCCTTTTTTATTTTCTGCGACAATGGGCCGAGGCGACGGGCCACAGGCAACGGAAAAAGGTGGAACGGAAGATGTCGAAGATCATGACCGGCGCCGAAATGGTGGTGCAAGCCCTGCAAGACCAGGGCGTGACGCATTTGTTCGGCTATCCCGGCGGCGCGGTCCTTCCGATCTATGACGCTTTGTTCCACCAGGACAAGGTCCAGCACGTGCTGGTGCGCCACGAACAGGGCGCGGCCCATGCGGCGGAAGGCTACGCCCGCTCGACCGGCAAGGTCGGCGCGGTGCTGGTGACCTCCGGCCCGGGCGCGACCAACGCCATCACCGGCCTCACCGACGCGCTCATGGATTCCATTCCCGTGGTCTGCATCACGGGGCAAGTGCCGACCCATCTGATCGGCTCCGACGCGTTCCAGGAATGCGACACGGTTGGCCTGACCCGCCATTGCACCAAGCATAATTACCTCGTGCGCAAGATCGAGGATTTGCCGCGCATCCTCCACGAGGCTTTTTACATCGCCCGTTCCGGACGTCCCGGCCCGGTGGTGATCGACATCCCCAAGGATGTGCAATTCGCCAGCGGCCCCTATGCGCCGCCCAAGAATGCGCAACACAAAACGTACCATCCGCGCGTAAAAGCCGACATCGGCAAGATCAAGCAGGCCGTGGCGATGATGGCCAAGGCGAAGAAGCCGATCCTCTACACCGGCGGCGGCGTGGTCAACGCCGGCCCGGCCGCCTCCACTTTGTTGCGCGAACTGGTGCAGCAGACCAATTTCCCCATCACCTCGACGCTGATGGGCCTGGGCGCCTATCCCGGCTCCGGCCCGAACTGGCTGGGCATGCTCGGCATGCACGGCTCCTACGAGGCCAACAACGCCATGCATGATTGCGACCTCATGGTCTGCATCGGCGCGCGCTTCGACGACCGCATCACCGGCCGCCTCGACGCCTTCTCCCCGGGCTCGAAGAAGATCCACATCGACATCGACCCCTCCTCCATCAACAAGACCGTGATGGTGGACCTCGCCATTGTCGGCGACTGCGGGCATGTGCTCGAGGACATCGTGCGCCTGTGGCGCGCCGAGGCGCACCAGACCGACGCCAAGGCGCTCGGCGCCTGGTGGGCGCAGATCGACAAGTGGCGGGCGCGCAAGAGTTTCGGCTACAAAAAGTCGGATACGACCATCAAGCCGCAATACGCCATCGAGCGTCTGTATGAGCTGACCAAGGACCGCAAGACCTACATCACCACCGAAGTGGGCCAGCACCAGATGTGGGCGGCGCAGCACTACAAGTTCGAGGAGCCCAACCGCTGGATGACCTCCGGCGGCCTGGGCACGATGGGCTATGGCCTGCCCGCCGCGATCGGCACCCAGCTCGCCCATCCCGACGCGCTGGTGATCGACATCGCCGGCGAAGCCTCGATCCTGATGAACATCCAGGAACTCTCGACGGCAAAACAGTTCTTGGCGCCGGTCAAAGTGTTCATCCTCAACAACGAATATATGGGCATGGTGCGCCAGTGGCAGGAACTGCTTCATGGCGGGCGCTATTCCTCGTCCTATTCCGAAGCCCTGCCCGATTTCGTCAAGCTGGCGGAAGCCTATGGCATGAAGGGCATTCGCTGCTCCGACCCCAAAAACCTCGACGCGGCGATCCAGGAGATGATCGACTATCCCGGCGCGGTGCTCTTCGATTGCCTGGTGGACAAGGCGGAGAATTGCCTGCCGATGATCCCGTCGGGCAAGGCCCACAACGACATGATCCTGCCCGATTTCGAGGAAGACATCGGCAAGGTCATCGACGACAAGGGCAAGATGCTGGTGTGAGGACACCTCCCTCTCCCCTCGAGCGGGGGAGAGGGGACGCAACCGCCCAGGATTGAGAACACTTTCAGGAACGCCCCATGAACGCCCAGGCCGCCCTTTCGCCCTACTCCTCCTCCGCCGGCAAGACCGAGCGCCACGAAACCCATGTCCTGTCCGTCCTCGTCGACAACGAACCCGGCGTTCTCGCCCGGGTCGTCGGCCTGTTTTCCGGACGCGGCTACAACATCGAAAGCCTGACGGTCGCCGAAGTCGCCCATCTCCAAGGCCTTTCGCGCATCACCGTGGTCACCTCCGGCGCGCCGGAGACCATCGAGCAGATTTCCCACCAGCTCGAACGCATCGTGCCCATCCACAGGGTCACCGACCTCAGCCTCGACAACGCTTTTGTTCAGCGCGAACTGGCGATGATCAAGGTGCGCGGCAAGGGCGAGGCCCGCACCGAAGCCCTGCGCCTCGCCGAGGCGTTTCGCGCCCGCGTCATCGACGCCACCACGGAAAGCTTTATTTTCGAGCTGACCGGTGCGCCGAAAAAAATCGACGATTTCGTCGAACTGATGCGGCCGATCGGGCTGGTTGAAGTGTCCCGCACCGGCGTCGCCGCGATCACCCGCGGCCCCCAGGCGATGTAACGGGCGGCGCAGGCGTCCCCAAAAACTCGACCGGCCGCCCTAGAGCATTTTCGAGCGAAGTGGATGCCGGTTCGCGTGAAGAAAATGCGTCAAAATAAAGAACTAGAGCGCATTCGGTGAACGGGAGTTCACCGAATGCGCGATAGCGGCCGGTTTCGTTTTCAAACGCCCTGTTCGGATTCGCTCCAGGGATTCAGCAGACGGCATCCGCTCGCTTCAAAATCGCGAATATTGCGCGTCACCACCGTCAGGCCATGAACCAGCGCAGTCGCCGCAATCAGCGCGTCGCGTTCGGACTGACGATCGGGAACATGCAGCCGCGCGCAGGCGCGCGCAACGGCGAGATCAACCGCCAGGACGCGTCCAAGGAAGCGCGGCAGAACCTGGCCTTCAAGCCAGGAGCGCAATACCTTTCCCTGAGCGGCGTCTCGGCGTTCGACGGACAGCACGCCCATCTCCAGTTCCACAATGCTGACCGCGGACAAAAAAACCTCCGCCGAGGCGACCGACGCCGCCCAGCCCAAAACTTTGGGATCGGCGCGCTCGGAACGGCGCAGCTCCGACACCACATTGGTGTCGAGCAGATACATCAGCTCAAATCCGCATCGCGGGTCACGCGTTCGAGTTTCGGCGGCGCAAAATCGACATCGGGCGCGCCGGGCTGCGCCAAAGCCTCCGCCAGGGTTTCAGAGCCACCCGTCAGGCGGCGATATTCCTCGATCGACAGCAGGACATGCGCGGGCCGACCGCGATCAGTGATGAGCACAGGACCGCTTTGCGCGGCCTTTTTGGCGCGGCCGACATCCTGATTGAATTCGCGACTGGTGATGGTGATGACGCTCATGCGGCCTCCATGTAGCAACATTACTACATCGGCCGTCGATCAACAAGTCGCCCTACCCCCGCTTCAACTCGGGATGCACGGTCTTGTCGATGATGTGCATGTCCCGGCCGATCACATGCTCGGTCGAACCGACGATCAGCGGGTCCGGAGCGTGGATGATCGAAAGGTCCTTGTTCGGATAGGGCAAGGACCACAGGAAATGGGTCATGCAATTGAGCCGCGCCCGTTTCTTGTCGTCCGACTTGATGATGGTCCAGGGAGCGTCGGCCGTGTCCGTGTAGAAGAACATGGCCTCCTTCGCCTCGGTGTAATCGTCCCATTTGTCGAGCGAGGCGAGGTCGATCGGCGAAAGTTTCCATTGTTTCAGCGGGTCGTCCTTGCGCGCTTCAAAACGCCGCCGCTGCTCTTCCCGCGACACCGAAAACCAATATTTGAACAGCCGCACGCCCGAGCGCGCCAGCATGCGCTCGACCTCGGGGCATTGCCGCATGAATTCGAGATATTCGGTGGGCGTGCAAAACCCCATGACGCGCTCGACGCCGGCCCGATTGTACCAGGAGCGGTCGAAAAGGCAGATTTCGCCGCCCGACGGCAATTGCGAAATGTAGCGCTGGAAAAACCATTGCGTGCGCTCACGCTCGGTCGGCTTTTGCAGGGCGACGACGCGCGCCGTGCGCGGGTTCATGTGCTCCATATATCGTTTGATCGTGCCGCCCTTGCCGGCGGCGTCGCGCCCCTCGAACAACATGACGATCTTCTCGCCGCTGCTCTCGACCCAGCGCTGCGCCTTGAGCAACTCCTGCTGCAATTTCAGCATGTGCTCTTCATAGGGGGCGGTGCGCATATGCTGCGCATAAGGATATTCGCCGCTCTCGAACACGCGCCGGATCGCGACGGGATCATGCTTCATCTGCGCGAGGCGATGATGCGGCTCATCCGCAGCCGGCCCATGCGGAGCCCCCGTCTTGGCTGGCGCGGCGACCTTGGGGGCGGCCGGCGCGGCGGGCTTCTTTTCAACGGCGGGCTTGGAAGCGGCGGGCGGCGGCGGGACGGTTTCGTTCACGCGCAAATCCTTGTTCTGCGGCGGGCGGGCCGCCCGAGCCTGTCAACGCGTCACATTACCGCAACAATCTTGTGCGGGCCATGATGCGGCGCAAATTTCCGCATTGGCGCCTAACAACATGCAAAACCGCCGGCGGAGAACCGCCGGCGGTCGAAGGCGACGCGGTCAGGCGCGAGGCCCGACCGAGCGAAACAAGTCTCAGTACTTGGCGACGACGGCCTTCGGCGCTTCCGGGTTCCACAGCGGGATGATGGTGCGCAGCAGCCCGCGGGTTTCCTTCTGCGGCCAGGCGTAGCCCGGCAGGTGGCCGGAGGTGCTGTCGTGCACGTAGAGGTCGGTCGCGACGGTCGCCTGGGTGATCACCGGGCCGAAATTGTAGCCGACCAGGCCGCCCAGCGCGAACTGGGAATAGCCGCTGCCGGCGAGCGGGGTGTTCGGTCCGTAGAGCGGATCGTTGTAGGTTCCGGTCGACCCGACCGAGCCGTAACCGATCACGCCGACTTCCCACTTGCCCAGGGTCTTGGTCAGGCCCAGGTCGTAGTTGAAGAAATTGGCGTTCTGCCGCGGTACCGGCAGGAACGGAGCGAACGGAGCGCCGCCGTTCACGGAATTGGTGTTGCCGATCAGGTTGAAAATCAGGTTGGCGGTCGCGTTCCAGCCGTCGCCGTGCCAGGCGAGCGCCAATTGCTGATGGAACGTGGTCTGGTTGAACGGATTGGCGGCGAGCTTGACGCCGGCGGACCAGAGGTCCGTGCCGGTAATGCCGATGTAAACGCCGGCGAGATAGGAGACCGAGAAGCCGTTGCCGATGTTCCAGGCGATCTGACCCGCGAGGAAGGGGTTGTAGAGGCCGCGCCCCGAGATGCCGCCGAGGCCGCCGGTCGGCGAAGTGGCGTTGATTTCCGGAACGGCGCCGAGGAACTGGATGCGGCCGCCGGCGATGGTCCAGGGGGTCGACCAGGCGACGAGCGGGACGTTGTAGTCAAAACCATTGCTGCCGGCCTTGGTCGAGCGCCAGGAGCCGACCGAGGCGATGTCGATGAAATACACGCCTTCCGGCAGCGGCGAGGCGAGGTCGAGACCGGCGCGTTCGCCGGGGGGCGTGGTCGAACCGGCGATGCTGGCGAGCGCGGCGCCCGAGAAAGTCATGGCGCCGAACAATGCGCCGGCGAATTTGGCGGTGAGTTTCATTGTGAATACCCCTCCCGAGGGCTTCAGTTGCACATTGGATTGCTCCAACCCGGTTGCAGCGGGGTTGGCCGTGTGGCGTGACCGGGAGCTTCCGAGAGCTTCACAATAATCCAGCGCCCCCGCCCGAAGAAGGCGGCGTCGTCATAATCGAGGCGTAATCAGGGTCATCAAGGCAATTCTGAGGCCTCGCGTTGTAGAAATGACACAGAAATCGATAGACAATATCAAGTTTGATCAGACTCGAGATGGGCAAATTTATTTCTCTTAGATAAATATTCCACAAAACTCATCTTGCAGAGTAGAAAATTTAAAACACGCACAAATGCTCGCCTCACACACATGCGCGTCTGACGCGATTCCTGCCGCAAAGTCGCAAGTTCGGATCACCCGCGGACAAGCATTTTTATTTTGGATAGATAAATACCCTCTCATCTTTCTCTCTGGGAGTTGAAAATTTTACGCTTGCGCCAAGCTCTGCTGCACGCGCCTTTGCTGCGCCGTGATCATGCGGAATCACGACACACGCGCCTTTTCCGGAAGTGGATGTGCGCCAGAAGGAAAGCGCGGCGGGCGCTCGCCGGACCGACGGCGAGATCGGCGGAACGCGCCGCGCGCGCCCAGGCGATCACGCGGCGCCGCGCCCGGGCCTAACGCCCGGACGCATGCCTCAGCACTCAAAGGGACCGAGAAGCGAACCCCTCAGACGGCGCCGGCCTTCAACAATTTATAGTCGATGGCGTCGAGGAGCGCCTGGAACGAGGCGTCGATCAGGTTGGCGGACACGCCGACCGTGGACCAGACCTCGCCGTCCCTGTCGCCGAATTCGACGAGCACGCGGGTGACGGCGTCGGCGCCGCCCTGGAACACGCGCACGCGGAAATCGCGCAATTCAATATCGCCGGTGAATTGCTGGTATTTGCCCAAATCCTTGCACAGAGCCAGATAGAGCGCATGGACCGGCCCGTTGCCCTCGGCGGCGGAAATCAGGCTCTGGCCATCGACATTGACGCGCACCGTGGCTTCCGAAAAGGTTTCCAGCTCACCCTGCGCATTGTGCCGGCGTTCGACGTCGACGCGGAAACGCTCGACCTCGAAATAACTGGGAACCTGTCCGAGGATGCGCCGCGCCAACAGCTCGAAGGAGGCGTCGGCGCCCTCATAGGCATAGCCCTGCGCCTCCTTCTCCTTCACCTTATGGAGCAGCCGGTTCACGCGGGGATCGTCCTTGGCGACCTGGACGCCCAGGCGCTCCAGTTCGGCCAGAATGTTGGATTTTCCGGCCTGATCCGAAACCAGCACGCGGCGCTGGTTGCCGGTGCTTTCGGGCGTGACATGCTCGTAGGTGCGCGGGTCCTTCAACACGGCCGACGCGTGGATGCCGGCCTTGGTGGCGAAGGCGGACGCGCCCACATAAGGCGCGTGGCGATCCGGCGCGCGGTTCAGCAGCTCGTCGAGCGTATGCGACAGTTTCGTCAGGCCGCGCAGCGAGTCCAGCGACACGCCGATCTCATAGGCGTCGGCCATTTCCTTCTTCAGCAGCAAAGTCGGGATGATCGAGCACAGATTGGCGTTGCCGCAACGCTCGCCCAGACCGTTGAGCGCGCCGTGGATCTGCCGGGCGCCGCCGCGCAAGGCGGCGAACGAATTGGCCACCGCCTGTTCGGTGTCGTTGTGGGCATGGATGCCGAGATGGTCGCCCGGCACTTTTTCCGAGACTTTCCGAACGATCGCCTCGACCTCATGCGGCAGCGTGCCGCCATTGGTGTCGCACAAAACCACCCAGCGCGCCCCGGCCTTATAGGCGGCTTCGGCGCATTGCAGGGCGTAATCGGAATTGTCCTTAAAACCGTCGAAAAAATGCTCGCAATCGACGATCACTTCGCGGCCGGCCTTCACCGCCGCGCGGACGCTGTCCTCGATCCCCTCGAGATTTTCCTCGAGCGTGCAGCCGAGGGCGACATGGACCTGATAGTCCCAGCTCTTGGCGACAAAGGTGATGGTGTCGGCGGCGCTGTCGAGCAGCGCGGCGACGCCGGGATCGTTGGCGGCCGAGCGCCCCGCCCTCTTGGTCATGCCGAAGGCGGTGAAGCGCGCCTTGCGCGTCTGCCTGGTCTTGAAGAACTCGGTGTCGAGCGGATTGGCGCCGGGATAGCCGCCCTCGACATAATCAACGCCGAGCGCGTCGAGCAGGACGGCGATCTGTTTCTTGTCGTCGAGCGAGAAATCGACGCCCGTGGTCTGGGCGCCATCGCGAAGAGTGGTGTCGAACAGATAGACGCGTTCGCGGCTCATTGTGTCGGTCCCGTCATGGCAGGTAAATCTTTGGTCATGGTGGTGTTGCCCAAAACCTCCTCGCCGAGGAAGGTCATGTTGCGGCGCTGCGCGACATAGCCGCGGCGCGCGAAGAATTTTTCGGCGCTGTCGCTGGCGTCCACGGTCAGCTTTTTGGCGTGGCGCGCGGCGGCCAGCTTTTCCAGCGCGTCGCAAAGTGTGCTGGCGACGCCGCGCCGAGAGAAATTCGGGTGGACATAGAGCATGTCCAGAACGTCGGTTCCCTTCAGCGCGGCGAAGCCGGCCAGCGCGCCATCCGCGAGCGCGACGATGGTGAGTTTTGACGCGAGCTTTTTGGCGAATTCGGCCTCGTCGTCGGCGAGCGCGCTCCAGGCTTCGACCTGGGCTTCGGAATAGTCCTCAGCCCCCAAAACTTCGACGCTGGCGCGAAACAGGGCGGCGAGCGCGGGCGCGTCGGCCGGCAGCGCCGGTCTCAAGGCGACGGCCATCAAACAACCCCCTTCCAGCGCAGGACGAGATAGACGGCCAGCGCCAGCACGATGATTTTGATGGCGATATAGCCCAGCCAATGCGCGGGGAAAGGCAGGGAATCGCGCCAGGATTTTTGAGGTTCGGTCATGACGTTCTCAGTCCCGAAAGGTAGGGGAACTCCTTCTCCCCTTGCGGGAGAAGGTGGCTCGCGCGAAGCGCGAGACGGATGAGGGGACGCTGGTCGCAAGGGAAGAACCCCTCATCCGGCGTTGCGCGCCACCTTCTCCCGCCATAGGGCGTCCGAAAGGACGCCCGTCTTTCGACGGCCTATGGGGAGAAGGAGCGCCCGTCAGGTGTTGGGCCTCACCCCACCTCCCAAGTCGTCTCAAGCTCGCCGGTCTGCTTGTTTTTCGCGTCCATCAGCTTGACGCCCATGCCGACCAGCACGTCGCGCAACCGATCCGATTCCGCGAAATTCTTCGCCCGACGCGCCGCCAGGCGCTCCTCGATCAGCCGTTCCACCTCGGCCGCGTCAATGTCGGCCGAAGCCTTCGCGTCCCAAGCGGCGGGATCGTCGTGCAACAATCCCAAAAGATTCGCGGCGCGCAAAAGCGCGTCGGCCTCACCCGCCTTCGCCAGCTGGTGCAGCTCCGAAATCGCGCCGGGCGTGTTGAGGTCGTCGCACAAAGCCTCGACAAAAGCCTCGGCCAGCGCGCCCGCCGCCGGCTTTTTGTCGCGCAGCAGCGCGTACCAGCGTTGCAGGGTCTTTTCCGCTTCTTCAAGCGCCTTCACCGTCCAGTCGATCGGCTGGCGGTAATGGCTGCGCAACATGGCGAGCCGCAAAACCTCGCCCTTCCACGCCCGTCCCCCAAATTTCTCCTCATGCAGCAATTCATGGATGGTGACGAAATTGCCCAGGCTCTTGGACATTTTCTCGCCTTCCACCTGCAAGAAACCATTGTGCATCCAGACATTGGCCATCACGTCATGGCCGAAGGCGCAGCGGGTCTGGGCGATCTCGTTCTCGTGGTGGGGAAACACCAGATCGATGCCGCCGCCGTGAATGTCAAAGACCTCGCCCAGATGCTTGTGCGACATGGCCGAGCATTCCAGATGCCAGCCGGGCCGGCCAAAGCCCCAGGGGCTGTCCCAGCCGGGCTCGCCCTCTTTCGACGGCTTCCACAGCACAAAATCCATCTCGCCCTTCTTGTAGGGCGCGACCTCGACGCGGGCGCCGGCGACCATGTCGTCGAGCGAACGCCGCGACAATTTCCCATAGTCCGCCATGGAGGGCACATCGAACAGCACATGGCCGTCGGCGGCATAGGCGTGGCCGTTGGCGATCAGCCGCTCCACAATGCCGATCATTTCGGAAATATGGTCGGTCGCGCGCGGCTGCACATCCGGCGGCAGGCAGTTCAGATCCGAAACATCCCGCTGGAAGACCGCGTTGGTCCCCTCGGTCAGCTCGCGGATGGAAATGCCGCGTTCGGCGGCGCGGGCGTTGATCTTATCGTCGACGTCGGTGATGTTGCGAACATATTTGACGTGCTTGCGGCCATAAAGCTCCCGCAGCAGCCGGTAAAGCACGTCGAAGACGATCAGCGGCCGGGCGTTGCCGATATGGGCGAAATCATAAACGGTGGGGCCGCAGACATAGAGCCGCACCCGCGACGGATCGATCGGCGCGAAATTTTCGCGCTCGCGGGTCAAAGTATTGTAAAGTTTCAGTACCGCGGCCATGGGACTCCCCTGCTCTGGCCGGGCGTCGATCTCACAGGTTTTGAGGAGACATGACGGCGCCAGCCAGCTTTGCAGCTAGCTGATAATCGAAATCCGGCAAAGAATTTTCGACAGCGTCATGCCGCGACCATGCGGTTTTACGCGCCCCGCGTCAAGGGCGCGGGCTTGCTTCCGGTCAAGCGAGGTTTAGATTCGACGCAACGCCGGAGCCTTTATGCACGATCACGCCCACGACCACCACGATCACCACGACGGTCATGACCATGACCACCATGACCATGACCACCACCATGGCCATGGACACGCTCACGTCCACGCGCCCAAAAATTTCGGCCGCGCCTTCGCCATCGGCATCGGCCTGAACAGCGCCTTTGTGCTCATCGAGGCGGCTTTCGGCTTTTTCGCCAATTCCATGTCGCTGCTGGCCGACGCCGGGCACAATCTCGGCGACGTGCTCGGCCTCGCCGTCGCCTGGGTGGCGAGCGAACTGGTCAAAAGAGCGCCGAGCGCCCGGTTCACCTACGGCTTTCGCGGCTCATCCATCCTCGCCGCTTTGTTCAACGCCGTGTTCCTGCTGGTCGCCGTCGGCGCCATCGCCTGGGAGGCGATCTGGCGCCTGGGCGAGCCCCAACCCGTCGCGGGGGCAGTGGTGATGTGGGTGGCCGCCGCCGGCATCGTCGTCAACGGTTTTACGGCTTGGCTGTTCGCCTCGGGCGGCAAGGACGACATCAACCTGCGCGGCGCCTTCCTGCACATGGCGTCGGACGCGCTGGTCTCCGCCGGCGTGGTCGCCGTCGGCGCGGCGATCGCGTTGACCGGGGCGCTGTGGCTCGACCCCGTCGTCAGTCTGATCATCAGCGGCCTGATCATCTGGGGCACATGGCGGCTGCTGGTGGAATCGCTCAGCATGTCGCTGGCTGCGGTGCCGCCGCGCATCGATCCGGCCAAAGTCCGCGAATTCCTGTGCGCAAAACCGGGCGTCGCCGCGCTGCACGACCTGCACATCTGGCCGATGAGCACGACCCATGTCGCCCTCACCTGCCATCTGGTGATGCCGACGGGCCATCCCGGCGACGCTTTTTTGCACGAACTGGCGCAAGAGCTGGCGGAGAAATTCGGGATCGACCATCCGACCGTGCAGATCGAGATCGACCCCTCGCCCGCCTGCGCCCTGGCGCCCGACGAAGTCGTCTAGAGCCCGTTCGGTGAACTCCCGTTCACCGAACGGGCTTTAGAGCGGATTCGACTTAATCCGGATCATATCCTGCTGCGGCGAAGAAATTGGCGCACTCTTGCGGCGTGAAAGCTGACAGGAGCGCGCCTATCGCCTCCCATAGGCCCTCGACCGTTCGCTCCGCAGCTTTTCGCAGCAGCGCCTTGAGCTTTGAGAAGGCGTTCTCGATCGGGTTGAAGTCGGGACTGTAGGGCGGCAGATAAATCAGCTGCGCGCCCGCCGCTTCAATGGCGGCTCGGATCGCGGGACGCTTGTGGCTGCCGAGATTGTCCATGATCACGATGTCGCCGGGCGAGAGCGTCGGGACCAGCACGCGATCGACGTAAGCCTGGAACCAGGCGCCGTTGATGGGTCCGTCGAGCACCATCGGTGCGGTCATGCCCGTCAATCGCAGAGCGCCGATGAACGTCGTCGTTTTCCAATGGCCATGCGGAATGCTGGCGCGCAGTCTTTCGCCTTTGGGCGCGCGGCCGCGCGTGCGCGCCATATTGGTCGAAGCCCATGTTTCATCAATGAACACAAGGCGCTGCGGATCGAGGTCCAGTTGCCCTTCGAGCCAATCTTCGCGGCGCTTCAAAATGTCGGGCCGGGACTGCTCAGAGGCGTGCGCGGTTTTTTTTAAACGTCAGCCCACAGCGGTCGAGGAAGGTCCACAAGGTCGAGCGCGACGCTTTGACGCCTCGTTCCGCCGCCAACCGCTCCAGCAATTCGCTGATCGTCATGTCTGGCGTCGCCTCGATCAGTTTGAGCAGAAAATCGCGATGCGGGTCAAGTTTGCTGTGCGGCGGCTGACCTCGTTTGCGGGCCGTCCGCTCGCCGGTTTCCCGAACGCGTCGGACCCAGACGATGGCGGTCGCCACGCCGATCCCAAAGTGAGCAGCGGAGCCCCGGGCTGACTTGCCAGAAAACGCGGCGTCGATAACGCGATCACGCAAATCCTGGCTGTAAGATCGGGCCATGGGATTCCTCCCTCGCAATCACGAAGAAAGAATCGCATTGTTCAAGCCAGTTGGGAATCCCCCATTGAATCTGAAGCCGCCGAACGCGCTCTAGATTCTTGTTTGAACGCATTTTCTTCACGCGAACCGGCATCCACTTCGCTCGAAAATGCTCTAAATCAGCGCGACATGCTGACTTCGACGCGGGCGACATCGCCGCCGCTCGGCGCGAGGCTCAAGGACAGGCCGCGACCCGTGGCGCGCAGCGCCACGGAGGCGACAAAAGTTCCGCCGTCGACGCGACCGCTGAACGTCCCATCGCTCACGCGGCCGCTGATCGCGCCGGTGACGCCCCGCGTCGCCTCCGACCAGCTGCCGCTCACCGCGCCGCCATCGGCGCGCACGTTCGAGGTGATGCTGAACTTGTAGCTGTCGCTGGCGCAGGTGATGGTCTGCGACATCGCCCGGCCGCCCTCGCCGACGCCGGCGCGGGCGCGGCAGGAAATACGTTCGCGGTGGCCATCGGAGCCGATCACCGAGCCGCCGCCATGAAAATTCCCGGCGAAAGCCCCGAACGGACCAGCGCCTTTCGCCTCCGCGGGCTCCGCCTGCGCCGGGGCCGCACAGGCGAGCGCGAGCGCCGCGGCCGCAAATGTGGTGGCCAAATTCATCTTGAAAGACATATCGCTCTCCCTTGCAACAACGGATCAATTGGCGAGGCGGCGGCGCCGCCCCAGCCGCATCAGCGCGGCGACGGTCGGACGCAGGATCAGCAGGTCGGCGACCAGGGCCGCGATCATGGCGAAGGCGCTGAGCCAGCCGAACAAGCGTAGCAGCGGCAGGTTGGAGAAGGCCAGCGCCTCGAGGCCGCAGGCCAGCACCAATGCGGTGAGGATCAGGGCGGGTCCGATCAGGATGGTCGAGCGGGCCACCGCCCGCGTCGGATCGGCATCGGGCTCGTCCTCCTGCTGCATCCTGTTGATGAAATGTATGGTCGCCGAGAGCCCGAGGCCAAAGGACACGATCAGGGCGATCACGCTGGCGAATTGCAGGCCGTCGCCGAGATAGCGCAGCAGCGCGCCGGCAAGGAAGACCGGAAACACGCCGGCCGGCACGCAGGCGAGCGCGACGGGCAGCGAGCGGAAGGCGAGCCCGATGAAAGCGGCGACAAAGGCGAATTCGATGGTCAGCCCGCGGTTGAGCTTGTCGATCATGTCGGCGCTGTTGCGCGCGGCGATCACGGACAGGCCGGTGGGCTGGATGGTGTAGCCGGGATGTTTGGCGCGCACGGCGTCGAGCCTTGCGTTCAATTGCTCGACGATGGGCAGCAGCCGTCCCGCATCCTTGTCGGGCACGCGTCCGGAAATCAGCGCGGACTGCCGGTCCGGGGTGACGAAGCGCCCGACCAGGAAAGGCGGCAGCATGTCGACATATTGTTCGAGCGTGGCGACATCGCTCTGCCCGAGCTTTTCCGCGAGCCAGCGGCGCAGGGTTTCGACCGACCAGACGTTGGCGATCCCCGGCTGCTCCTCCATGGCGCTGTGCACCTCGCCCAGCACCGCCAGCGTCTCCGGCGTGTAAAGACCGGCGCCCGAGGGGAAGCCGACGAACACGTCGATCGGATTGGCGCCGTTCAGCTTGGCGTCGAGCCGCTCGCTGGCCTCGACCACATGCTCCTGGTCCGGCGTCAGATCGGCGAGCCGATAGCGCGGCGTCAGCCCGGAATAGACAAAGCCGAGCGCGACCACGACGACGAGGCCGATCAGCGCATAGGCGCCAGGCCGGCGCAGCATGCGCTCGGCGACGAAACCGCAAAAACTGCGCAGCGCCTGCACGCCGAAGTCGCGGCCGGCCGCCGGCAGCACCTCGCGGCGCGGCGCGATCAGCACGCCGAGCGCCGGAATCAGCGTGAGCACGGCGACGAGCGCGATCAGGATCGACAGCGCGCCGGCATGGCCGAAGGCGCGGATCATGTCGGAATCGGAGAAGAACAGCCCGACCATGGACAGGCCGGCCGCGGCATGGGTGAGCACGCAGGCCGGCCCGACGACGCGCAAAGCGGCGGCAAAAGCCTCCTGGCGCGTCGCCCCGGCGATGATCCGGTCGCGCGCCGCAAAAGTCATCTGCATGCTGTCGGAAAAACTGATGACCATGATCAGCGGGGTCATCACATTCAAAAACATGTTGAGCTGGAAACCGAGCCAGCCGAGCGCCCCGAGCGAAAACAGAATGGCGGCGAGCGGCGGCGCCGCCGCGATGATCATGAAGGAGATGCGGCGGAAGAACAGGATGGCGATCAGGCAGCCGGCGGAGAGGCCCAAGGCGTTGTAGACGATGCGGTCGCGCTCCAGCGCCTTGCGGATTTCGAGCTGCATCACGGGCACGCCGGACAATTGCGCGGTCACCGGCGCGCCCGCGAGATTTTCGTCCAGCGTGCGCCTGATGTCGCCGATCACGGGCCCAAGCCGCCGCCCGTCGACAATGTCCGGTTCCAGCGACAGCACGACCAGGGCGAAATCGCCGTTTTCGGAGAGCAGCCGCCCGCGCACGAGTTCGTTGGCCAAAACCTGTTTGACGAGCGCCTGATAAGCCTCGCCCTCGGGCAGCGGGTCGGGGAACAGCGGCGTCGGCAGCCCGCCGTTCAGCGCCGGCTGTCGCGCGGAAAACATCGAGATCACCCCGCGCGCGCCTTCCACCAATTGCATGTCGGTGACGGCGGCGCGCAATTTCTCGACCGTGTCGCGCTCCAGCACATCCTTGCCCTCGACCACGACGAGGACGTCATATTCGGACGAGGGGAATTTCTTCGAAATCTGCTCGAACTGGCGGAATTCGGCGGAATCGTTGCGGAACAGCTGGCTCAAGGAATCGTCGATGGCGATGCGCTGGACGCCGAACACGGCGACGACCGCGAGCACGGCGGCGACAATGACGGTCAGGATCGGCGCGCGCAAGCCGAGCCGCCCGATACGTTCAAGTCCGAGCGCGATGGCCCGCTGGTTTTCATCGGAATTGGGCACGTCGGCAGTCCATTGAGACAATTCATGTCCGGCTGAGCCGGAAACGCGGCTGTCGCCACAGGGTTGCTAAAAACTGAACCGACGCACTCAAGCCGTGAAACGTAAAAGCATCCTTAACGATGTGCAGTAGAAAAAAAAGCTCGGATTTTGTCAACGGAGCGCTTGAGCGCGGCTGTCAAGAAAAGCCAACATTAACCTAGCGTCATCACGCCATTTTTGTTGCCTCCGTCACAGGATCGGGAGAAGGTCCCGCAAAGGTCAGGGCAGCCGAACGGGCGCGCCGCCACGTTTAACGGAACATCAACCATGAGCCGCATCGTCTATCTGCTGAACGGCCCCAATCTCAACCTGCTCGGCAAACGCGAGCCGGAGATTTACGGCCGCGAGACCCTCGACGACGTCGAGCGCGACTGTCGCGCGCTCTGCGCCGAATTGAAGCTCGACCTGCGTTTTTTTCAAAGCAACCGCGAATACGAGCTGATCGACTGGATTCACGAGGCGCGCGGCGTCGCCGGCGGCATTGTCATCAACCCCGCCGCCTTCACCCACACCTCCGTCGCCCTGCTCGACGCGCTCAACGCCTTTGAAGGCCCGGTGATTGAGGTCCACATTTCGAATGTCCACAAGCGCGAGTCGTTTCGCCATCACTCCTACGTGTCGCTGCGCGCCGAAGGCGTGATCGCGGGCTGCGGCGTGCAGGGCTACCAGTTCGCGCTGCGCCGCGTCGCCGCCCTGCTGGAGGCTTAGGCGTTCTCGACCGTGACGGGCGCGTGATAAAAGGAAATCTCGGGCGCGACGCCATAGACCTGCGTCACTGTCTCCCGCCACGCCTCAGTATAAAGCCGCTCGGCGGCGGCGCGGTCGCCCCAGAAATAGACCGCGCCGGCCGTCAACCCGTCCTCGGACAAAAGATAGGTTTTGCGCAGCAGACCCTCGCGGCCCCGATATTTCGGCGCGGTGCCCTCGAACTTTGTCTTCGCCTCCTCGAGCGTCATCGGTTTTGACAGCGCGAATTTCACATGGGTCACGATCACGGCGCCCTCCTCCTTTACGGCGCAGAATTATAGCACGCGATCCCATGGCCGGGCCCGAGGCGGCGCCCTACATGTTCACGGCAACCCCGGGAGACCCCATGTCGCAACGCCGCTTCGAGAGCAAAGCCCTGGCCGTTCCGAGTTCGCGCCTGTCGCGGCTCTCCCGCCTCGGCGGCCTCGCCTCCGCCATCGCCGGCAATGTCGCCGCCGATGCGGCGCGCCGTTTTGTGCGCGGCGAGCGCCCGCGCATGGAGGACCTGCTGCTCACCCCCGCCAATGCGCAAAAACTCGCCGACGAACTGGCGCGGATGCGCGGCGCGGCGATGAAGGTGGGACAATTGATCTCGATGGATGCAGGCGATCTGCTGCCCGCCGAACTCGCCGACATTCTGGCGCGCCTGCGCGCCGAGGCCCATCACATGCCCTGGGTGCAGTTGCGGCGCGTACTGAACCAGGCCTGGGGCGCGGACTGGCGCCAAAATTTCGAAACTTTTGACACGCATCCGATCGCCGCCGCCTCGATCGGCCAGGTTCACCGGGCGCGGACGCGCGACGGCCGCGACCTCGCGATAAAGGTGCAATATCCCGGCGTGCGCGCCAGCATCGACTCCGACGTCAACAATGTCGCCGCGCTGATCCGCATCGCCGGCCTGATCCCCAAAACCGTCGACATCGCGCCCATGCTCGAAGAGGCCAAGGGCCAATTGCATGAAGAGGCGGATTATGAATACGAGGGCCGCCGCCTCGCCGAATTCGGCGCGCTGCTGGCGAACAACCCGGATTTTGTCGTCCCGGCGCTCGACCCGGATCTCACGCGAAAAAACATTTTGGCGATGGATTTTGTTGACGGTGTCCCGATCGACGCTCTCGAAACCGCGCCGCAGGCGGAGCGCGACCGCGCGATGACGCTGCTGATCGGCCTGCTGTTTCGCGAACTCTTCGAGTTCCGCCTGATGCAGACCGACCCGAATTTCGCCAATTACCGCTACGCGCCCGAAACCGGCCGGATCGTCCTGCTGGATTTTGGCGCGACGCGCGCCTTCCCCGAAGAATTTGTCGCGCTCTATCGCCGCCTGCTGCGCTCAGGCATGGAGGGCGACCGCGCGGGCCTGCGCGACGCCGCGCGAAACATCGGATTCTTGTCCCCCAAAGCGCCGGCCGGGCTGGAGCGGGCCATGCTCGACATGTTCGAATTGTCGATCGAACCGTTGCGCCAACAAGAACCCTTCGACTTCGGCGCCTCGGACCTCGCGCTGCGGCTGCGCGACGCCGGCATGGCGCTGGCGGAGCATCGCGAACACTGCACTCTGCCGCCGATGGACACGCTGTTCCTGCAACGCAAATTCGGCGGCATCTATCTGCTGGCGACGCGAATGCGGGCGCGCGTCGCCCTGCGCGACTTGATCACCCCACATCTCTCATCAGGGGTTTAGCAGCGCCAGCAGCGCATCGATCTGGCTCCCCGACATGGCCTGCAACTGGTTGGTGGTCAGGGCGCTGGCCTGCGCCGTGGTCAAGCCGGCGATGGTCGTGGTCGACAATCCAGCGATCTGCGACGTGCTGAGTTCGCCCAGGATCAGCGACCGCCACGCGGTCGAGGAAGCGGCGTTGAGCTCGGAGGCCTTCAGGCTCTGGACCTGCGCCGAGCTCAGCGCCTGCAGCTGATCCGTCGACAGCCTGTCCAAGGCGGCCGCGCTCAGGCCGGAAAGCTGGAGGGCGCTGAGCTGGTCCACGGCGAGCGCGCGGATGGAGGCGGTCGCCAGGCTTCCGATCTGCGCCGATGTGAGGGCGCGGGTCTGGTCGCTGGTCAGCCCGGAAAGCTGGGTCGTGGTCAGATTGGCCAGCGCGGTCGTGGACAGCGAGGCGATCTGCGCTTTGGTGAGCCCATAGACCTGTGTCGCAGACAGGCCTTGCAGCTCATCGGCGCTCAAGGCGCCGATCCCGGCGGTGCTCAGCGCGCCGATTTGCGCGGAGCTGAATCCGCTCACCTGGGCGCTGCTCAGCGCGCCGACTGCGGCGGTCGAAAGCCCCGCGAGTTGGGACGTCGAGAGCTCGCCGATGTCGAGCGCCTGGACGCCGGCGCTGCTCAGAGCGTTGATCTGAGAGGCTTTCAAGCTTTGGGTCTGCGCGGTGCTCAAGGCCTGCAGCTGCGCCGTCGACATCCTGCCGAGCGCGCTCGCGCTCAGGCCGGAAAGCTGCGCCGTGCTGAGCTGGCCGGCGCTGAGCGCCTGGACCGAGGCCGAGGCCAGACCGCCGATCTGCGCCGCCGTGAGCGCGCGGACCTGAGCCGAGGTCAGCCCCGACACTTGCGCCGTGGTGAGGTTGGACAAAGCCGCCGTGGACAAGGCGCCGATCTGCGCCGCCTTCAGCCCCGACAGCTGGTCGGAGGACCAGCCCTGGATTTCGTCAGCGCTCAGCGCGCCGACCTGCGCGGCGCTCAGGGCGCCGATTTGCGCCGAGGTGAGGGCGTGCACCTGGCTGCTGCTCAATTGGGCGACGGAGGTCGACATGCCCGCAATCTGCGCGCTCGACAATTCGCCGACGTCGAGCGCCTGCAGCGCCGCGTCGCTCATCGCCTTGAGCTGGGCGGCCTTCAGGCTCTGGGTCTGCTCCGTGGTCAGCGCCTGCAGCTGGGCCGTCGAAAGTTTTCCGAGCGCGGTCGCGCTCAGGGCGGAAAGCTGGGCCGTGCTGAGCTGGCTCACCGCGAGCGCCTGGACGGAGCCGGTGGCGAGACTGGCGATCTGCGCAGCGGTCAGCGCGCGCGTTTGCGCGGTTGTCAGCGCCGAGAGCTGGCCGGTGCTGAAGGCGCTGAGCGCGGTCGTCGACAGCGCCGCGATCTGCTCGCTCCTCAGCCCCGCCATTTGATCGGCGCTCAGACGCTGGAGTTCGTCGGCGCTCAGCGCGCCAAGCCCGGCGGCGCTCAAAGCGGCGACTTGCGCCGAAGTCAACCCGCTCACCTGGGCGCTGCTCAGCTGGGCGGCGGCGGTGGTCGACAGGCCGGCGAGTTGCGTGGTCGAGAGTTCGGACACGTCCAGCGCCTGGAGGGCGGCGGCGGCGAGGGCGTTGAGCTGGACAGCCTTCAGGCTTTGCGTCTGCGCGGTGGTCAGCGCCTGCAGTTGCGCCGTCGACAGTTTGGCCAGCGCGGTCGCGCTGAGGCCGGACAGCTGCGCCGTGCTGAGCAGGTCGGCGGCCAGCGCCTGGACGGACGCGGTCGCGAGGCCGGCGACTTGCGCTGCCGTGAGCGCGCGGGTCTGCGCCGTCGTCAAGGCCGAAAGCTGGCCGGTGGTGAAATTGCCCAGCGCGGTCGTCGACAGCGCGCCGATTTGCGCGGCCTTCAGCCCCGCCAATTGGTCCGCGGTCCAGCCCTGGAGTTCGTCCGCGCTCAGCGCGCCGAGGCCCGCGGCGCTCAGGGCGCCAATCTGCGCCGAGGTGAAGCCGCTCGCCTGGGCGCTGCTCAGCTGGGCCGCGGCGGCGGTGGAAAGGCCGGCGAGTTGCGCGGTCGAAAGTTCGGACACGTCCAGCGCCTGGAGCGCTGCGGCGGCGAGGGCGTTGAGCTGAACGGCCTTCAAGCTTTGCGTCTGCGCTGTCGTCAGAGCCTGCAGTTGCGCCGTCGACAATTTTGTCAGCGCGGTCGCGCTCAGGGCGGACAGCTGCGTCGTGCTGAGCTGGCCCGCCGCGAGCGCCTGAACGGAGGCCGTGGCCAGCCCGGCGATCTGCGCCGCCGTGAGCGCGCGCGTCTGGTCCGTGCTCAGGCCGGACAGCTGCCCGGTCGTGAATTTGTTGAGCGTCGCCGCGGAGAGCCCGGCGATCTGCGTCCTGGTGAGCGCGCCGATCTGCTCCGGCGACCAGCCCTGCAGTTCGTCGGCGCTCAGCGCGCCAATGTCGGCGGCGGTCAAGGCGGCGATCTGCGCGGATGTGAAACCGCTCACCTGGGCGGCGCTCAGCTGGGCGGCGGCCGCGGTGGAAAGGCCCGCGAGTTGCGCGGTCGAGAATTCGCCGACGTCGAGCGCCTGAAGCGCGGCGGCGCTCATGGCGTTGAGCTGGGCGGCCTTCAGGCTCTGGGTCTGGGCGGTGGTCAGCGCCTGCAGCTGATCGGTCGAAAACTTGCCGATCGCGGTCGCGCTCAGGCCGGAGATTTGCGTGGTGCTGAGCAGGCTCACCGCCAGCGCCTGGACCGTGTCCGAGGCGAGGCCGGCGATTTGCGTCGCCGTGAGCGCGCGCGTCTGGTCCGTGGTCAGCGCCGCCATTTGCGCCGTGGAGAACTTGTTGAGCGTCGCCGCGGAGAGGCCGCCGATCTGCGTCCTGGTGAGCGCGCCCATCTGCTCCGGCGACCAGCCCTGCAGTTCGTCGGCGCTCAGCGCGCCGATCTGGGCCGCGGACAGGCCGGAAATCTGCTGGGTGGTGAAAGCGTCGACCTGGGTTTGCGTCAGCGCCATGAGCGCGCCAAGCGTCAGTCCGCTCACCGCCGTCTTCGAAAAACCGCTGATCTGACTGGCCGAGAACGCCTCCAGCGCCTGCGTCGTCATCGCATTGATCTGCGTGGCGCTCAGGGCGCTGACCTGACCGGTCTGCAGGGCGGCGACGTCGTCCGTGCTCAGCGCGCGCATCATCGCCTGGGTCAGGGACGAGATTACGGTCGATCCGACGATCATGGCGCTGCTCTCCCGGCGCCGTGAACCGCGCCGTTTCAATGGACTGTTCGCAAAGCTCTCACCCCGGCGCCGCCATGGGTCGCCCAGGGGATCAACAAACATGGCTCGCGCGAGCCCGGCGCCGGTCACATGATGTGTACGAAAGTTCAGGCTTCCGAAACGGCTCCCCCGATCGCGGCGACGCAAGCCACAACCTAAGGTTGTGTACTGAAGCGGCTGTTAATTTTCCGTTAACCGTGCGCGCGCTTTGCGCTCGAGCCGCCTGCGCGCTCTACGGAGGTCCAAGCCGAAAGGCGCGGAAGCATAGCCCCCGCCGCGCAAGCTCCCCGCTCGAATTAACGGTCCCTTCAGCAATTCAACTCAGAATTGCATTACAAAACAGATCGATAGGCCCCCTGCCCATGTTTTTCTCCGTGAGACCCGAGACTGCCAAAGCCGTGGATGCGCTTGCCGCCCTGGATCGCGCGCAGGCGATCATCCAGTTCGACATGGAGGGAACGATCCTCACCGCCAACGAGAATTTCTTGAAGCTGGTCGGCTACGCGCTGGGTGAGATCAAGGGGAAGAAGCACGCTATCTTCGTCGACGCCGGCGAGCGCGAGGGCGAGGCCTATAAGACATTCTGGACGGACCTGCGCGCCGGGACATATCGGCAATCCGAATTCAAGCGCATCGGCAAGGACGGCAAGGCGTTCTGGATCCAGGGCACCTATGCGCCGCTGATCGACCGGGCGGGCCGACCCTATGGCGTGATCAAATTCGCGGTCGACATCACCGCGCAGGTCTTGCGCAACGCCGACACCGGCGGCCAGCTTTGCGCCCTGCACAAGGCGCAGGCGGTGATCGAGTTCGACCTCGACGGCCGCATCCTCACCGCCAACGAGAATTTCCTGAAAACCATGGGCTATGCGCTCGCGGAAATTCAAGGCAAGCGCCACGAAATCTTCATCGATCCGCCCGAACGAGACTCGGCCGACTACCGCAAGTTCTGGGAGCGTCTGCGCAGCGGCGAATACCAGGCCGGGCAATTCCACCGCCTGGGCAAGGGCGGCCGCGAGGTCTGGATTCAGGGCGCGTATAATCCGATCTTCGACATGGAGGGCAAGCCCTACAAGGTGGTCAAATTCGCCACCGACATCACCGCGCAGGTCGCGCAACAGAAGCGCGACGAGATTCACAAGGCGATCGACGCCGATCTCGCACGCATCACGGAAGCGGTGTCGAGCGCCTCGCATGAGGCCGTGGAAGCCGCGGCGGCCTCCACGCAAGCGTCGAGCAACGTTCAGTCGGTCGCCGCCGGCGCCGAGGAGCTGTCCGCCTCCTTCCAGGAAATCGCGCGCCAGGTCGGCGAAGCCAACCAGATCACCCTCGCGGCGGCCGAACAGGCGCGCAAGACCACCGGCTTCGTCGCCGGATTGTCGAACGAGGCGCAGCGCATCGGCGACGTCGTGCGGCTGATCAACGACATTGCGACGCAGACCAATCTGCTCGCGCTGAACGCCACCATCGAGGCCGCGCGCGCGGGCGAGGCGGGCCGCGGCTTCGCCGTCGTCGCGGCGGAAGTCAAGACGCTCGCCACCCGCACCGCCAAGGCGACCGAGGAGATCGGGCAGACCGTCGCCTCGGTCCAGAACTCCACCGCCCAGGCCGCGCAGGCCATCGAGGCGATCGGCGCGACCTTTCAGAAAGTCGGCGAGATCAACGCGGCGGTCGCGCAAGCGGTCGAGGCGCAGTCCAGCGTCACCGCCGACATTTCGCAAAACATGCAGGTCGCGGCGGGCGGCGTCGAGGCCATCACCCATTCGATGAACCGAATCGCCGAAGCGACAACGAAAATCGACGAAGCCGCGCATAAGGTGCGGGCGATCTCCCAAGCGGCCGCCTGAAAACCGCCTGCGCGCAGATTTTCCGCGCAGGCGCTCGTGTCGCCCGCGAGCGCGAGGAGAGGACCAGGTCGCAACCGGCGCCGGCGCTCTGCCGTCGTTTTTAGTGGAATTTATTTTTTCTATAGACTAGATAAACATTATCGTGCGACGAGCGGCCGGAGGAAGCGCCGCCTCGCCGCGCTGGAGAAGGCTGGAGCGCCAGACATGAACGAACAGATCCGGACGCCGCGCCGCGCATGAGCAAGATCGAAAATCCCACCTGCTCCGAGTGCAAACAGCTCCATTGCTATCGCCACGACGCGCGCTACCCGAAACATTGCCTGACCACCGCGCTCGACGGCGCCGAGCGCGCGGAGCTGGCGGCGCGCTATGCCGGCGCCGATGCGGAGGATTCGCGCATCGCCCACGCCGCCGCCGAGGTCGAGGGCCTTTACTACGGCAAGATCAACCGGGTCGAGGAAACCGTCGCCTTCGCCCGGCGCATCGGCGCCGCGCGGATCGGCATCGCCACCTGCTTCGGCCTGATCGAGGAGACGCGCGTGCTGGTCAAGATCCTGCGCCTCGCGGGCTTCGAAACCTTCACCGCGCTGTGCAAGGTCGGCTCGATCGACAAGAGTGAAATGGGCATTCCCGAAGAGCTGAAGATCAAATGCGACAGCTATGAGGCCGGCTGCAACCCGATCCTCCAGGCGCGGCTGCTCAACCGCGAGAACACCGGCCTGAACATCATCATGGGCCTTTGCGTGGGCCACGATTCCCTGTTCATCAAACATTCCGAAGCCCCGGTCACGACGCTCGTGGTCAAGGATCGCGTGCTCGGCCACAATCCCGTGGCCGCGCTCTACACGGTGGGGTCCTACAGCGGCCGCCTGCTCGACAAGGAGCGTTTGACCAGCCTGTGCCCCTGATCGGCCATGGACGGGGCGTCGATGAACGCCCCGAGGGCTATTGTATTTCTGAAAAATATTTGCGCATTTGACCAATATATAATCACTAAATACGAATATTGCCGCAGCGGCAAAATCAAAAAAATATCCATCTCATTTACGGCAATTGGATCAGATGCTTACATCGAAGCTCTGCAAGGGGATTTCGATGTCTTCGTCTTACTACAGCCAGAACAATCATGGCCCGTTCGAGATTTTCGACGCCGGCGATTTCGATCTCGAGTCCGGCGGCAAGTTGCGTGGACTGAAACTCGCCTATGCGACCTTCGGCACGCTGAACGCGGACAAGTCCAACACCATCCTGTTTCCCACCTGGTATTCCGGCACGTCGAAAATCCTCGAACTCGCCTATGTCGGCCCCGGCCGCGCGCTCGATCCCGACAAATATTTCATCATCCTGGTCAACCAGATCGGCAACGGCCTGTCCTCATCGCCGAGCAACACGCCGGCGCCGTTCAACGCCGCCGCCTTCCCCGAAATCTCCATCGGCGACGATGTGCGCGCCCAGCACCGGCTGGTGACGAACCATTTCGGCATCGAGCGTCTGGCCCTGGTGCTCGGCGGCTCCATGGGCGCGCAGCAGAGTTTCGAATGGGCGGTGCGCTATCCCGACGCCGTCGCCCGCGTCGCCCCGATCGCCGGCACGGCGCGTGAGACCGCACACAACCGCCTGCTGGTGCAGACCTTCATCGAGGCGATCACCGGCGATCCCGCCTTCGACGGCGGCTGGTATGCGGAAGGCGCGGTCCATCGCGGCCTGCGCGCCCACGCCCGCGCCTTCGCCGCCTCGGGTTTTTCGCAAAAACTGTTCAACACGCGCGGCTGGGCGGGGCTCGGTTTCACCACGCCCGAGGATTTCGTCGCCGGTTTCGTCGAGAACCACTTTTTGCCGCAGGACCCCAACAATCTCCTGCTGCTGGCGCGCAAATGGCGCAACGGCGACGCCTCCCGCCACACGGGCGGCGATCTCGCGGCGGCGCTTGGCGCCATTAAGGCGAAGACGGCGATCATCGCCATCGATGAGGACGTGTTCTTCCCGCCCGACGACATCGAGGCCGAACAAAAACTCATCCCCGGCGCGGCGCTGAAGCGCGTGTCCTCGATCTGGGGCCATCTCGCTTTGTTCGGCGTCGATCCCGCCTGGAACGCCGCCGTGGATTCCATCCTCTCCCACCTGCTGGCGACGCCGGCCTGACCCCAAAGGAGCCTCCCCATGACCGAAGCCCCGCGTCCCCCGATCGATCCCTATCCCTTGAGCCCCTATGTCGCCTGGGCCGGCAACCGCAACAAGGAGCCAATCCTTGCGGCGTTGAAAACCCTGCTGCCGGAAAAGGGCGACGTGCTGGAGCTGGCCACCGGCGCCGGGCTGCACATCAATTATTTCGCGCCGCATTTCCCCAATCTGACCTTCCAGCCGTCGGACTATGACACGGATGTGTTCGCCAGCATCAAGGCCAAGCGCGCGCAAGCCGGCAACGCCAATGTGCTCGACCCCATCCGCATCGACCTCACCGATCCCGAGACCTTTCCGGACCCGGCGGAAAAGCGCTACGACGCCATTTTCGTCATCAACATCTTCCAGGTCGCGCCGGTGGCCATCAATGACGGCATCGCCCATCTCGGCAGCAAGGTTTTGAAGGACGGCGGCCTGATCGCCATCTACGGCCCGTTCAAGCGCGACGGCGCCTACACCACCGAATCCAACGCCGCCTTCGACAAGGAAATTCTGGCGGCGAAAGTGCCGGAATGGGGCCTGAAGGACATTCGCGATCTGGAAAAAGCCGCCGCGCCCCATGGCGTCAAGCTCGCCAACATCCTGGACCTGCCGGCCAACAATTTCGTCCTCGTCTTCAAGAAGGCCTGACGCCGGCGCATGGCGAAACAGACATCGCACAAGATCGCGCCGCCGCCGGTCGCGCTGGTGATCGGCGTCGGCCCGCGTCGCGGGCTGGGCGTCGCCCTGGCGCGGCGCTTCGCCTCGGAAGGCTTGAAAACGATCATCGTCGCGCGCAACGCAAAACGTCTCGCGCGGCATGAGGAGGCGCTGCGGGCCGAAGGGCTCGATGTCGTAGCCTTCACGGCCGACGCGACCGAGGATGGAGCGGTCGCGTCGGCCTTCGATTTCGCGCAAGCGCAGGGCCGGCTGTCGCTGGTGGTCTTCAACGTCGGCGCCAATCGCGCCGCCGCCGCGCGCGACACCTCGCCCGAAGATTTCGAGGGTCTATGGCGCCAGAACGCCTTCGCCGGCTTTCTGGTCGGGCGCGAGGCGGCATTGCGCCTTGCGGCGCTCGGCGGCGGCGCGCTGCTGTTCACCGGCGCCACCGCATCCTTGCGCGCGCGAACCCCCTTTCTCGCCTTCGCCTCGGCCAAGGCGGCCTTGCGCGCCGTCGCCCAGGCGCTGGCGCGCGAGTTCGCGCCCAAAGGGGTGCATGTCGCCCATGTCGTCATCGACGGCGTCATCGACGGCGACTATGCGAAGGCCAACTTCCCCGATTTCTATCAGGCGCGGGGCGCGAACGGGCGGCTGAAGCCCGAGGCGATCGCCGCCGCCTATTGGGGCCTTTACCAGCAGGAGCGCAGCGCCTGGACGCATGAACTGGACCTGCGCCCGTTCAACGAAATCTTTTGACCGCTCACGAGGAGAGCACGATGGCGAACCCGCATGTCTACGTCTACGCCGAATATCAGGTGTCCATTCCGTTCGACAAAATCGACTGGGCGCCGATCAATGTCGAAATGAAGAAATTTCCCGGCCTGCTGTCGAAAACCTGGCTGTCCGGCGTCAACACCCACAGCGTCGGCGGTTTTTACGCCTTCGACACGCTGGAGAATGCGCAAGGTTACATCGACGGTCTGCTCACCCCCTTCGCCCGGCAGGTCAACGGCAATCTGTCGGTGAAGCTGTTCGACGCCGACGCCACGGCGCAGGCGAGCATCGGCATGGACTCGCCCTTCTTCGAGCGGACATGACCTGAAAAAAACTCAGCCCTGCCCATCGAGCCTGTGGGCGAGCACGTCGGCGCGATACACTGGGATCGCGCCGTTGTCGCAACTGAGCACGCCCTGGTCGCTCAAGCGCTTGCCGTAAAAAACCCAACGCTATCCTTCGTCGCGGACGCTGGCTCAAACCTCGCCGGTTGAAACTGGACCGGGCCGGACCGCATGGCGGCATGATCACGCAAGCTGGACGAACTGGCGAAACAGCTTCTCGCCATTTGAAAAAAAGCGCGCGGGATCCGGTCGGACTCCGCGCGCCAAAAATTTGGCCATCAAAAACTTATTCGGCGGCGGCGCGGAAGCGGGCAGCTTCAAAACCGCGCTCGAGATCCTCGAGAATGTCGTCGATATGTTCCAGACCCACGGACAGGCGCACATAGCCGTCGGACACGCCGGTCGAAAGCTGGTCCTCCGGCGACAGCTGCGAATGGGTGGTCGAGGCCGGATGGATGGCGAGGCTGCGGGCGTCGCCGATATTGGCGACGTGATAGAACAGTTCGAGCCCGTCGATGAAGCGGCGTCCCGCCTCGCGACCGCCGGCGAGTTCGAAGCCGACCAGACCGCCAAAACCGCCGGTCAGGTATTTTTCGGCCCGCGCCCGCGCCTCGCCGGTTTGTTGCGACGGATGGATCACCTTGATCACCTGCGGGCGCTTTGACAAAAATTCGGCCACGGCCTGGGCGTTGCGCACATGGCGCTCGATGCGCAGCGGCAGGGTTTCCAGACCCTGGATCAGCAGGAAGGCGTTGAACGGCGACAAGGCGGAGCCAAGGTCGCGCAGCAGCGTCGTGCGCGCCTTGATGATATAGGCGACGGGGCCGATCGGCTTCACCGCCTGGGTCCAGACCGCGCCATGGTAGGACGGGTCGGGCGTGTTCAGCGCCGGCTGGCGCTCCGCGAATTTTTCCCAATCGAAATTGCCGCCGTCGACGATCAGGCCGCCGATCGAATTGCCGTGACCGCCCAGATATTTGGTGGCGGAATAGACCACCACGGCCGCGCCATGGTCGAACGGACGCGCGATCAGCGGCGCGGCGGTGTTGTCGACAATCAGCGGAATGCCGAATTCGCGACCGATCGCCGCGACCTCGGCGATGGGGAAAGCGATCAGCTTCGGGTTCGGCAGGGTTTCGGCATAATAGGCGCGGGTGCGGTCGTCGGTGGCGCGCCGGAAGTTTTCGGGGTCGGAGGGATCGACGAAGCGGACTTCGATGCCCTGGTCCTTCAGCGTGTTGGCGAACAGGTTCCAGGTGCCGCCATAGAGATCGGTGGAGGAGACGACATTGTCGCCGGCGCGCGCCAGATTTTGCAGGGCGAAGGCCGAGGCCGCCTGTCCCGACGACAGGGCCAGCGCGGCGACGCCGCCCTCCAGCGCCGCGACGCGTTTTTCAAGAACGTCATTGGTCGGATTGGTGATGCGCGTATAGATGTTGCCGAGCTCTTTCAGCGCGAACAGATTGGCCGCGTGCTCCGTGTTGTGGAACTGATAGGAGGTCGTCTGGTGGATTGGCACGGCGACCGAGCCGGTGGTGGGATCGGCGCGCCAACCGGCGTGCAGCGCGAGAGTTTCAGACTTTAGAGCCACAGCATCTTCCTTTGCTTCGTCATTTTGGATCGGGGATTCACTTTGCGGATCGGGCGCCGCAAGAGACGCGGCCGGCGTTTCCTCAGGAGCGGCCGGAGGCGGCGCGACCTCGGCGATGGGGACGGGCGTTTCATCATTGGCCGGGACCGGAGGCGCCGCCGGGACTGGCGCAAGGGCCTCGACGACGACCGAGGCGGGCGCCGCCACAACAGGCGCAACGGGCTCAATGCTGGCCAAAACCGGGACCCGCTCAACCGCCGGCGCCGTCGTCGCAGGGGTCGCCGGTGTCGCAGGTGTCGCAAGTGTCGGCTCGGAGCTGGCTGGCGCCTCGGTCGCGGGCTCACCGAGCCCGCCCGCGAACAGAGATTTGAGATGAGCGACGAACCTGGCCCATGGCGAGGGCGAAACGTCTGGTGATAGCCTGCCCGCGTCGCTCATACTTCTCTCTCCAGCGCTCAAATTCGGCTTGAATCCGGATATCGCCCCTTCGGCAGATTGTACATATTATCTATCGACAAGGTATTATTATATCGCGCCGGCGTCAACGGATGCTTTTTGCGAAGATCGGGGCAAAACGTGGATTTTCCTGCCGCGCGTCGTCAGCCAAGCAGCGCGAACGGGTCAAATGGCGGGGTATCTGTGAACGCGGGCGTTCGGGCTCGGCTCACTCGGCGTCCCGCGCCGGCGCGTTGTGGGACGCTCCCATGCAGTGCTGGACCTCGCGGGGGACGTCGTAGTCGCGCATGAGCGCGCGGCTGTCGCGCAGCCCGCACGCCTCCCGTTGCACCACAAGCATCCAAAGGGCCTTGCCCGCCTCCGTCACCAGGATGCGCCGCTCTGGCTGAGAGGAGGCCGCACCCGCGCGCGGATGGGCGGCGTCGAAGGCGCGCAGTCGGGCGAGCGCCTGTTCCAGCGCGCGTCCCATCCGTCCGAGCGCAACGGCCTTCTCCTGGGCGATCTCATAGCCGAGAGCGTCGAGAGGAGCGCGATCAAGGCGAAAATCACGAGGCATGGGTCAAGTGTAGCGCCGCGCGGGTCTCGCGCGCAATGCGGGCTTCACCCCGAAGGGCCCGCCCCCGGCGAATAGGCCGTGCGCCAGGGCGCGGTCGACCGTGCAGCCGGATTCCGGGGCAGGAAAATAATGGCTGGAGGCTCAACGCCAGACCATGGCGCGCCTGCGGCGGGTGCGCGAGTCGACGAACGTGAACTGCCGGAACGACCTCTTCCACGTCATTCGTCGTTCTTTTCGCGCACCCGAAAAAAATGCATGAATTTCGCGAATTGAGGGCAACCACCTCAAGCTGTACCAATCTGCGCAGCCCAAGCGACTTGAACGAAACAGATTGAAAGGCGCAACAATGAGCAACACCACCTCGGAGCTCGAAACGCTCCTGATGCAGCGGTCGCTGACCGACGCCGAACTGCTCGCCGCGGCTGGCGCCGCCTCGAATTTCCGCATCCTGCCCGACGCCACCGTGATAAAAATCGGCGGACAGAGCGTGATCGACCGGGGCCGCGCCGCGGTCTATCCGCTGGTCGACGAAATCGTTTCCGTAAGGAAAAACCACAAGCTGCTGATCGGCACCGGCGCCGGCACCCGCGCCCGCCATCTCTATTCCATCGCGGCCGGCCTGAACCTGCCGGCGGGCGTGCTGTCGCAGCTCGGCTCCTCGGTCGCCGACCAGAATGCCGCCATGCTCGGCCAGCTCCTCGCCAAGCACGGCATCACCGTGGTCTCGGGCGCGGGCCTTTCGGCCCTGCCGCTGTCGCTGGCCGAGGTCAACGCCGTCGTGTTCAGCGGCATGCCGCCCTATAAACTGTGGATGCGCCCGGCCGCCGAGGGGGTCATTCCGCCCTACCGCACCGACGCCGGCTGCTATCTGCTGGCCGAACAATTCGGCTGCAAGCAGATGATTTTCGTCAAGGACGAGAACGGCCTCTACACCGGCAATCCCAAGACCGACAAGACCGCGACCTTCATTCCGAAAATCTCGGTGGACGAGATGAAGGCCAAGGGCCTGCACGATTCCATCCTGGAATTCCCCGTGCTCGACCTCATCCAGCAGGCAATCCATGTGCGCGAGGTCCAGGTGATCAACGGCCTCGTCCCCGGCAATCTTTCGCGCGCCCTTGCCGGCGAGCATGTCGGCACCATCATCACCGCGAATTGAGAGACACGACCATGACCGAAGCCAAGCACGTCTCCTCGCCGCTCGCGCGCCAGACCCTTCAGGACGCCAGCCTGACCCGCCCCGTCGCCGGGGTGCTCCCGATACGCCTGCTGCCGTGGCTGCAGGTGGTCAAGATCGGCGGCCGCATCATGGATCGCGGCGCAAGCGCGATCCTGCCGCTGGTCGAGGAGATCAGAAAACTGCTGCCGGAGCACCGGCTGCTGATCCTGACCGGCGCGGGAGTGCGCGCCCGCCACCTCTACAGCGTCGGCCTCGATCTCGGCCTGCCCGTGGGCTCGCTGGCGCCGCTCGCGGCGAGCGAAGCCGGCCAGAACGGCCATATCCTGGCCTCGATGCTGGCGCCGGAGGGCGTGTCCTATATTGAGCATCCGACCATCGCCAACCAGCTGGCGATTCATCTGGCCGCCGCGCGCGGCGTGGTCGGCAGCGCCTTCCCGCCCTACCACCACCACGAGTTCCCGAACTCGCGCATCCCGACGCACCGCGCCGACACCGGCGCCTTCCTGGTCGCCGACGCGCTCGGCGCCGCCGGCCTCACCATTGTCGAGGATGTTGACGGCGTTTTTGACGCCGACCCGAACGGGTCGGATGGCGCCAAGGCCAAGCTGCTCAAGGATGTGAGCTACGCCGAACTGGCCAAGACGTCGGGCACGCTGCCCGTCGATCGCGCCATGCTGGACGTGATGGCGACGGCGCGCAACCTCGACCGGGTGCAAGTGGTGAACGGACTGGTTCCAGGCCGTCTGACCTCCGCGCTGCGCGGCGACCACGTCGGCACCATCGTCCGCACCGCCGCGCGCCCGGCCTGAAGCCGATTTTTTTTCACGAGAGAGCCCATGCGGAAACTTCCGCATGGGTTTGTGGCGTCTGCGGAGTCAGGCGCCGTTGAAATGCACGGTGCCCAGGGCCGAGACGTCATAGCCGCCGAGGGCATTGGCCCGGGCGAGGAACCGATCCGAACGGCACAGGGCGATCAGCTTCTGGAACGGCGGGTCGAAATAGGCTTTGCGACAGACCAGCAGGTCGAAACGTTCCTCGATCAGTGGAACGAAATCGAGCTGAAACTGCCGCGCCGCCGATTCTATGCCAAGGCCGACATCGGCGTTGCCCTGCGCCAGGCTCATGGCCAAATCCATTTCAGACCGCTCGACCGCAGCGATTGTGTGCAGGTCGGCGCGCGTCATTTTTTCGGCGGCGAGCAACCGGTCCAGCACCAACTCGCTGCCCGAGGCCGCCTGCCGCGCCTGAAATTTCAAGCCCCGAACGCTCCTGAGATTTTTCGGTCGATTTAAAAGACCAGGCCGCAGAATCAGGCCGCGCCGCCGCCGCGCCCATTCGATCAGCACCCAGGATTTTTGCGCGAATTTCGCTTGGACCGTTGCGACATTCCAGCCGCCCTCCTCCGGGATGTGCAGCCCGGCGACCACGCATTGATCCGCTTCCGCACGTTTCAGCCCGTCGAGCGCGCCGTCGAGGAAACCGGCGATCCCGGAGCCTGATTCGCGCAAGGCCCACTCAAGCAGGGGATCGTGGCCGCCGACGGCGACCAGCGGACGCTCAACTTCGGACGCGGACGGCGGGACGGCTGGACTTGCGACCAACGTGTTGGCGTCGAGCCATTGTCCGATCTCCTCGCGGGGAAACAACAACTTCCCGGTGACGCGCCGCACGGGTATCTCGCCGGAAGCGGCGAGGTCGTAAACCTTTCGCTCCTTGACGCGCAGGAGGGCGGCCAATTCGCGGGTGGTGTAGAATTCGGACATTCAGCTCTCGCAACTTGGACGCGCATGCTGCGGAGAAAATGACACGAAACACCACAGAACGCACCATGCCCAAGCTTCCGGATGCATCGAGATCAGTTCTGGCTCACGGACGAGCAGTTTTCCAAGATCCAACCTCATCTTCCGACCGACACGCGCGGCAAGGAGCGGGTTGATGATTGGCCTCGATGGCGGCGGCGATTTCACGCGCCGCCGCCATGGCGCCGTGCAAGGCGACTTTTTCCAGAAGCCTACGTACGGTCGGCGTCGTGATGCTCACCGCTCCGATGAAGCGACTTGAACTTGTTGCATGGACCGCCTCGTTCCACGCGCGAAGCAGCCCTTGCTCAGGGTAGCGTCGTAGCCGACTGTTTCAGTTCGTATGGCCAGGCCGCTTAATTGGCATTGGGCCTCCGCCCCAACGGTTCAGGACGCGCCTCGCGCCTGCGACCCCGGCTCAATCGCCGTCGCCGCCGAGAGCCTGGGCGTCGCCCGCTCGATCTCGCGCGACTTTTTCAAAAACCGAAGGAGCTCTTGCTGGCCTTGCTCGGCAAGATGGGCCGCCAGCGCTCGGACTCTCGGAAATTTCCCTCTTTGGTCTCATTCAAATGCACGACGCCGGCCGGCGTCGGCGGCTTTACCTTGGCTAACATACGTCAAGCGGCGGCGGCGCGCGCCGCTCAAGAAATTTGAGGACTCCGTTTATGGACAGCGCTTATTGCGACGCCATCGCCAATGCCGAATCCCTTTTGCTTGCCGATTCCCTGGCGCAGGCCGCACCCGCCGCGCCCGTCACCGCCCCGGGATCGGCCGCGCCGCCCCCAGCGCGCGCGCCGGAGGAAAACGGCTCCTGGTTCCCGAAGCCCCCGGACGTCCCCACGCAGGCCGGACCCTCTGGCATCCGCTTCGATTTCAACGACGGCTGCCGCGTCGTCGCCCCGGTCGGTCCGGAGGTCTGGCGCATAAGACTGTTCGACCTCGACGCCGGCAACATATTGTTTCAGACCACGCCGGATTTTCGCGGCGGCGGCGTGATGAGCGCCAAAAAATATTTCGTCCGCTTCCGCATCGAGGCGTGGAAGGACGAAAAACGTGTCTTCGCCCATGATTTCGACGCCACGAACCGCGACGTGCTGATCGTTTTTCCAGTCGGCACGCTGGGCGACAGCGTCGCGTGGATTTCTTACGCCGTCCGCTTCGCCGAGGCGCACAAGTGCAGGCTGACCATCGCCATGGCCGAGCGGCTGATCCCGCTGTTCGCCGGCGCCTATCCGCACATCCGTTTTGTCGACACCAAAGCGGTGATGCCGGACGAATTTTACGCCACCTACCGCGTCGGCCTGTTTTTTGACGATGTCGCGCGCATATACCAGCCCGTGGATTTCCGCCATGTCGGGCTGCACAAGACCGCCGCCCACATTCTGGGGCTCGATCCCGCCGAGGCGCCGCCCGAACTGGCGGTGGAGGACAAGGGCAGGCCCATCGCCGACAAATACGTCTGCATCGCCACCCAGGCGACCTCGCAGTGCAAGCACTGGAACAATCCGTTCGGCTGGCGCGAGATCATCAATTTGCTCAAGAACGCTGGCTATCGCGTCGTCTGCATCGACCAGAAACCGGTGACCGGCGCGGGCATCGTCTGGAACCATGTGCCCGCGGGCGCCGAGGACATGACGGGGCAGCTCTCGCTCGAAGATTGCGTGCGCTGGCTGCGCCACGCCGAGTTTTTCGTCGGCCTGTCGAGCGGCCTGTCCTGGGTGGCCTGGGCGGCGGGGGCCAAGGTGGTCATGGTCAGCGGATTCACGCTGCCGAGCACCGAATTCGCCACGCCATTTCGCGTCATCAACTATCACGCCTGCGTCGGTTGCTGGGAAGACCCGACGCTGCGCTTCGACCACAAGGATTTTCTGTGGTGCCCCCGCCACGCGGGCACGCCGCGCCAGTTCGAATGCACCGCGCTGATCACCGCCGAACAGGTAAAGCAGGCGATCAGGCGGATTCCGGGATTTTTGGAGGCGCCCGCGTCTGCGGGGCGATGAGCAAGGCGTCGCGTTCGCGCGGCGAGATCGAGATGATGAAATTTTTCTAACAACTTATTGGGGAGCGAAACGATGACTGGCACGCTCAACACCACGCAATATCTGGGTTCCGGCCCCGGCAAGATCAGAACCGACAGCCAGACCGACATCGTGGCGGGCGGCGTTCAGTACGTCGGCTATTTCTACGGAAGTGGAAGCGCGACGAGCACCACGGTCGACAGCGGCGGCTATCAGATCGTCGGCGATAATCTTGGAACCGGAACGACCACTGCGACATCGATCAACAGCGGCGGCTTCCAGATCGTTGGCCGGAATTCGGGGAGCGGGTATGCGGACTCCACAAGCATCGGCGCTTATGGCGAACAGGATGTCGGCGTCAGCGGCGGCACAGGCACAGTGTTCCGAACGACAATTGCCTATGGCGGCTATCAGGAAGTCGGCTATCTCGGCGGAACCGGTGACGCGACCTCCACAATCATAAAAGGCGGTGAACAATTCGTCGGCGACTTCGGCGGGATCGGCTCGGCGTTCGATACAACCGTATCAAGCGGCGGATACCAATACGTTGGCGTTTACCATGGAACCGGCAGCGCGACAGGCACGAAAATCCTGGCCGGCGGCGTGCAATATGTCGGCTTTTTCTCCGGGACCGGTTCGGCAACCAACACTACGGTCAGCGGCGGCTATCCACCATCCAACTTCGGCGGCGGCGTGGGGCAACTTGCTGTATCATATCAATATGTCGGCGTCAGTGGCGGGACTGGCTCGGTCACGAATACGACGATTGGCGCGTACGCGTTTCAAGAGGTCGGCGTCAGCTACGGGACTGGCGCAGCGACGAACACGACGATCAAGAACGGAGGTGTTCAGGACGTCGGCTTTCTCCATGGGAGCGGTTCGGCGACAGACACCATGATCAGCGGCGGCGGCTATCAATGGGTTGGCAACGCCTACGGGAGCGGCGCTGCGACCGAAACGACGATCGAGAGCGGATATCAATATGTCGGCTGTGGATACGGGACGGGCTCCGCGACCAGCACGACGATTCTAAGCGGCGGAATGCAGTTTGTCGGCTATCAATCCGGGACGGGCTTCGCGACCGGCACTACGATCAGTAGCGGTGGCTTGCAATACGTCGGCTATTCGGGGACCGGAACGGCGACCGACACGACGATTCTCAGCGGCGGCCTTCAATATGTCGGTTGGACCGAAGGAACCGCTTCGGCGACCGACACGACCGTAAACAGCGGCGGCGCGCAGTATATCGGCAGCCTTTTTGGTTCCGCCGCGGCGAATTCGACAACGGTGGACGGCCTTCAATATGTCGGCTGCTGGCTGGGGAGCGGAACGGCGACCAGCACCACGATCGACGGGGGCGGCACGCAGTATGTCGGCTGCTACGGTTCTGGCGCCGCGGATTCGACGACCGTCGGAAGCGACGGTTTTCAATATGTCGGCTATTCCTCGGGAACAGGAACGGCGACCAACACGACGGTCGAGAGCGGCGGGCGCCAGTACGTCGGGTTCTCCTCTGCGACGGGTTCGGCGAGCGGCACGGTGGTTTCGGGCGTGCAGATGGTCGGCTTCGACCACGGGACCGCGACGGCGACCGACACGACCGTCCTGAGCGGCGCCGCCCAATGGGTCGGTGAAACCTATGCAAGCGCGACGGCGACCAGCACGACGGTCAACAGCGGAGGCGCGCAGTATGTCGGCGCCTACGCAAACGGCGCGGGAACCGCCTCCAACACGACGGTCGGCGGCGTTCAAATCGTCGGCTACTACGGGGGGAGCGGCCTGGCGGTTAGCACAACCGTCATCAGCGGGGGCGTGCAGCGTGTGGGCGTCTCCATGGGAAGGGGAGCGGCGACCAGCACCGCGATCCTGAGCGGCGGCCTGCAAGTGGTCGCCGGCAACAGCGGAACAGGCACGGCGACGCACACGCTGATCAGCGGCGGCGAGCAGGACGTCAATTTCGGCGGAACGGCGGTCGACAGCCTCATTTTCAGCGGCGGCGTCGAGCATGTGTTCGGCGGCGCCATCAGCGGGGCGGTGATCGACGGCGGCACGCTGCAAATCGAAAATGGCGCAACCGTTTACGGCCCCGTCGCCTTCGCCGCCACCGCCCATTGGGGAACGCTCGACCTCACCGCCCTGGGCGCGGCGGGTTTTGGCGCCGACATTGCCGGTTTCGCAGGCGCCGGCGGCGCCTCCAGCGACATCATCAAGGTGGCGGGAACCGGCCGCCAGGTCGCCTGGACCCAGAACGGCGCCACTGGCGCGCTCGCGATCGAGGATGGCGGCGGCGCCGTCCTCTACTCCCTGACGCTCGACGGAACCTATAGCACGTCCATGTTCACGGTTACCGACGTGCAGGGCGACGAACAGATCACCGTCAACACGCAACTGGTCGTCACCGGCGTTTCGGCTTCGACGCCCAATCTCGTCGCCGGCGTCGGCGCGACGATCCAATTGGTTTTGACGTTCAGCGCGGGTGTTTCCATCACGGGCGGCGTTCCCTCGCTCAATCTGAGCAATGGCGGCGTCGCTGTTTACGACGCCGCGGCGACCGCCGCACGCGGAGCCGCGAACCAACTCGTGTTCACCTATGTCGTCGGAACCGGCCAGGCTACATCCGGCCTCGCGGTCGCCAGCATCGCGCCGAACAACGCCCAGGTGACGGACGCGATTGGCCATGTGGCGGATTTCAGCGGCGCGCTCACCCAGGCGCTCGCCACGGTCACCATCCAGGACGGCGCGGGGCTCGTGATCAGCAATGCCCAGGCTCTTGCGGCCGAGGCGGGACAGCTCGTTCTCTCGCCCGGCGCGAGCGGCGTCATCCTGGCGGACGCCGCAACAACGATAGGCGGCTTGTCGGCTTCCGCCATCGCCCGTCTCGGGTCAATTGGCGTCACGCAAATTCAGGTGACGGACACGACCCTATCGCTGTCCACGCCACAAAAGGCGGCGCTCGGAAAGGCGGGGATCACGCTGGAGCAGCCCTACGGCGCCAGCGGCGTTTCGCTCTCGACCTTCTACGCCAGCGGCGTGACGCATGAGATCCAATATCTTGGCATTGCGGGAAAGCCCTATGTGAGCGCCGACATTGTCTACGGCTCCAACGGCAAGCCGGTGAGCGAAACCTGGCTGCGCGCCGACGGCTCGACCTGGCAGACCGAAACCTGGAACAGCGACGGCTCCGCCACGGTCCACAACACAACGCCCGGTTCGGCCTTCGGCGCCGCCTACGCCTTTTACGACGTGACCTATAACGCCAAGGGCAAGCCGGTGAGCGAAAGCTGGTCGAACGGCGCCACGGAGACCTGGAGCTACGACCCCACAACCAGCGCGCTCACCGAAATTGTCATCGCCGGGATCACCAACCCCAATTATGTCAAGACCGACACGCTTTACGCCAACGGCAAGCCGACGAGCGAGACCTGGCTGCGCGCCAACGGCTCGACCTTGCAAACCGAAACCTGGAACGGCGACGGCTCCGCCGCGATCCACAACACAACGTCCGGTTCGGCCTTCGGCGCCGCCTACGCCTCTTATGACGTGACCTATAACGCCAAGGGCAAGCCGGTGAGCGAAAGCTGGTCGAACGGCGCCACGGAGGCCTGGAGCTACGACCCCGCAACCGGCGCCCTCACCGAAATTGTCATCGCCGGGATCACCAACCCCAATTATGTCGAGACCGACACGCTTTACGCCAACGCCAAGCCCGCGACCGAGACCTGGCTTCGCGCCGACGGCTCGACCTTGCAGACCGAAACCTGGAACAGCGACGGCTCCACCACGATCCACAACACAACGCCCGGTTCGGCCTTCGGCGCCGCCTACGCCTTTTACGACGTGACCTACGCCGCCTCGGGCAAGCCAGCGAGCAAGAGTTGGTCCAACGGCGCGACGCAAAGCTGGAGTTATGATCCCGCAACCGGCGCGTTGACCGAGGTCGTCGTCGCCGGAATCACCAACCCCAATTACGTCAAGACCGACACGCGCTATGGCGCCGATGGCAAGCCGGTGAGTGAAACGTGGCTGCGGAGCAACGGGTCGACCTGGCAGACCGAAGCATGGCACAGCGACGGCAGCTATGACGTCGCCCAATTTGGGCTCACCGGCAAGAGCTATGTCTCCACCGAAACAATCTACGATTCGTCAGGCGTGAAAGTCGCCTTGGCCACGGACAACCTCAACGGGACCGGGGCGCTGACGCTTTACGGTTCGGGCGAATTGGTTTCGCTGGGCGCCGGGCAGTTGAGCGTCACCGTCGGCGCGGACGCCTTTGGGTTGAACGCCCATGCGAGCGAAACCATCGTCGCCGCCGCATCCACGGCGGATACGTTCCTGTTTTCCCCGGCCCCTCCAGGCAATACGCCCTGGAGCGCCACGCTGTCGGGCTTTCTCGTGAGCGGGCCGTTGAAGGACAAGCTGCAGTTTGCCGCCTCCGCTTTCGGCGCGGGCCTGACCGCAGCGAACCAGGCGGCCGACTGGCAAGCGCTGATCGGAGCCATGACGCAAAATGCGGCGGGATCGGCTGTCATTACCGACATTTACGGCGACGCGCTGACCATTGCGGGCGTGAGCAAGGCGACGCTTTCGGCAGCGGTCAACGCGGGCGATTTCAAGTTCGTGTAAGCAGGGCGCCGGGCGCGCGGGGTTTAAGACGCGCGCGCCCACAACGACAATCCGCCATGCCGGTCCGCCAAACACTCACAACCTAACTTTCGAAAACCCTGGGCTTTCCAGCCCGCATCGCCGTTGCCGGTTACTTTTATTTTGGTCCGCTTGCCGCCGGAAAGAGCCAAGGCGATCGCGCGGCGGCTGTGGCCGCGAGTTGGCGCGCCTTCCAGTTCCACGGCAACAGGTCGTCGATCTGCTTGGCGGGATGATCCGGCAGCCGCGCAAGGACATGGGTGACCAAGCCTGGGGGGGCGACGTCGTTGAACTTGCACGTCTCGACCAAGGTATAGACTGCGGCTGCCCGGCGGCCTCCCGCATCGGAGCCGGCGAACGTCCAGTTCCGGCGACGACGGCGATGCCCCTCAGGGCGCGCTCGGCGGCATTATTCGTAAGACAGGTGCGGCCGTCGTCGAGGAAACGGGTGAAGGCGACCATGACGACAGTCTGGTCAGCCAAACGCGCAAGCGCTAGCCAGCTTTCCCGGCGACGCGCCCCGCGTCAAACGGATTGACAAATCTGCGCCAAAATATGTTATGTTATAACATAACGTCAGTGACCAGATTCTGCGGGGCTCCGGTGCGGTCTAATCTCTTTTGCCTTCTCGGCGGCGCGTTGCTCTCGATCGGCGCCAACGCGGTGCGGGCCGAAACGGTTGCGCTGCCGGACATAGACGTGACGGCCGCGCCCACATCCGCCGCACCCATATCCACTGACCCCAAGCCCGACGCGCCCATCTCCCCCGCACCATCCACGGCGGTCGCGTCCCCCGACACCGCCTCCGCGCCGTCCTCTTCCGAAGCGGCGACCCTGGCCCGCATCCTGCCGCGCGCCGGCGCCAATTCCTTCGAGATCGGAGCCGACCAGATCGCGCGATCCCCCCAGGGCGCCAACGCCAGCGTGGAAAAAATCCTGTTGCAGGCGCCGGGCGTGTCGCAGGATTCGGTCGCCAGCGGCCAATTCCACGTCCGCAACGAACACGCCAATGCGCAATATCGCATCAATGGCGTGTTTCTGCCCGAGGGCGTCGCCGGCTTCGGCTCGATGCTGACAACCGGCTTTGTCGGGAGCATCACTTTGCTCACCGGCGCGCTGCCGGCGCAATATGGCTTGCGCACCGCCGGCGTCATCGACATCGCCAGCAAGAGCGGCGCTTTCGCCAATGGCGGCGCCGTCGGTCTTTACGGCGGCAGCCACGGCGATTTCGCACGCACCTTCGAATATGGCGGAACCAGCGGGCAGACGGAATATTTTGTCGCCGGCCGCTGGTTTCAGACCGCGCTCGGGCTCGAAAACCCGACGCCCGCCCCAACCGCGATCCACGACCACGCCAATCTCGGCAATTTTTTCGGCTATGTCTCGTCGCGGCTCGAGGACGGCGGGCGACTGAGCCTGATCACCGGAACGTCCGCCGCCGCCTATCAGATCCCCGCCAATCCCAATCAGGATCCCTATCCCGGCGCCAGCGCCTTCCTGCCGGCGAGCGCGCCGAGCAATTCCGCGCAGCTCAAGGAAAAGCAGTACGAAAGCAATCTGTTCAACGTGCTGTCCTGGCAAAAATCCTTTGGCGGCGCGGATGTTCAGCTCGCCTATTACTCCCGCTACAGCCGCCTCGCCTACGAGCCCGACATGCTCGGCGACCTGCTCTACAACGGCCTCGCCTCCCGGGTCGAGCGCATCAGTTTCCTCAATGGCCTGCAGGCCGATTCCGCCTGGAGGATCGGCGACCGCCATGTGCTGCGCGCCGGCCTGTTCGGCGATGGCGAGGACACGCGGGTCGGCAACGCCTTGACGGCCTTCCCGACGGACGCCTCTGGCGCGATTGTGGGAACGCCGGTCGCCCTCGGCTTTGACGGCGGCAGCGAGTTCGGCTGGCGCTGGGGCGGATACGTCCAGGACGAATGGAAAATCACCGACAAGCTCACGCTCAACGCCGGCCTGCGCTTCGATCAGATTTATGAATATGTCAATGGAAACCAGCTCAGCCCCAGAGTGAACCTGACCTATGAGCCGTTCGAGGGAAGCCGCGTCCACGCCGGCTTCGCCCGCTATTTCACGCCGCCGTCGCAGGCGCTTTCGGCGCCCGCCAATCTGGCGCTGTTTGCTGGAACGACCGCCGCGCCCGCCGTCACCCTCTCCGGCGCGGTCTTGCCCGAGCGCTCCAGCGTGTTCGACATCGGCTGGGATCAGAAAATCCTCGACGGGCTGAGCGTGGGCGTCGACGGCTATTACAAGCAAGCGCGCGATCTGCTCGACGACGGCCAGTTCGGCCAGGCGCTGGTGTTGACGGCGTTCAATTACGATCGCGCCGTCAACGAGGGGCTTGAGTTCAAGCTCAATTACGACGCCGGCGATTTTAACGCCTACGCCAATCTGGCCTGGGCGCGGCAGGTCGCGACAAACGTCGTCTCGAACCAATATTTGTTCGACCCCGATGAACTCGCCTATATCGCCCAGCACGACATTCCGACCGATCACGCCCAGACGTTGACGGGATCGGCGGGCGCGTCCTACCTGTGGCGAGGAACCCGCTTTTCCGCCAACCTGATTTATGGGAGCGGCATGCGTTCGGGATTCGCCAATCTCTCCCATGTGCCGGCCTATACGCAGGTCAATGCCGGCCTTTCCCATGACTTCGTCTTTGGCGACCTCAAGCCGACCACGCTGCGCTTCGACATCGTCAACGTGTTGGACAGCGTCTATGTGATCCGCGATGGCAGCGGCATCGGCGTGTTCGCGCCGCAATACGGTCCCAGGCGCGGCTTTTTCCTCGGCCTGTCGCAAAGACTTTGATGGACCTGGCGCAGCGCCGACGCCATCCGCGCCATTGTGCGCGTCGATCGCAAAGGCGATCCCGCAGATTCATCAACTGGCCAGCGAGGTGCGAGAGTTCTGTCGTGAACGGCCGCAGGGGTTTTGTACATTCTTGAACGAAAGCGTTTCCCGTACTCCCCGGAAATGCTGACTTACGGCGGTTTAGCATTTTGGCGCGCAAATTGCTGAGAGCGCTGTGCATGGTTCCTTTCGCATGCGACGGACCTGCCCCTGTCGTCTCTGCTCTGCGAGACGACCGACCACGGCCTGAGCCGTTTCCCGAAGCAGACCGAATTGTCCGACGCCAGTGGTGCGCCGGCGCGCGTTCGGTCATGGAGGCGCGATGGTCCGACCCTTTTTCCTGAAAACCCGCCGCTAGCGCTTTGCCGTGAACGGCCTGTTGTCAACGCGACGGCGCCCCGCCGTCCGCGCGGTCCCCTGTTGCCCTATGGAATGCCCCATGAACGCGTCTCTCCTCTCCCCGTCCGTCGCTGTTCGCTCGACGCGCGCCTCCCTGCTGCTCGCCACCGCCCTGCTGACCTGCCACGGCGCAAGCGCGCAGGAGGCGGCGCAAGGCGTGCCGCCGATCGACGTGAACGCCGATCTCACAGCGCCGGCCTCGACGCCGGCCGGCGCGCCCCGCGTGGACGGCGCGGGCAAGCCGATGACCGGAACGGTGGAGGACGGCTATCGCCAGACCTATTTCAACATGGGGCCGCTCGGCGAACGGAAAGCGCTCGACCTGCCTTTCAGCGTGCACACGATTCCGGAAGCCATCATCACCAACCAGGACGTCCAGACGTTTTCGGAACTGACCAAATACATCCCCTCGCTACAACAGCAGGGGCATCCCGGTCTCGAATTCGGACCGCCGGTGATCCGAGGCCTGGTCGCAGACGATTCCTCCGCCAATACGCGCATCGACGGCATGAACGTGCGCGGCGACACGCAATTGCCGTTCAGCCTTTACCAGAGTTTTGAAGTGCTCACCGGACCCTCGGGCGCGTTCTACGGATTCACCTATCCCGCCGGCACGCTGAACGGCATTCTCAAGCGTCCGACCGCCCAGCCGATGATGAGCGCGACCGTCGGCTATATTTCCAACGCGCGTCCGGAAGTTTCGATCGATTTCGGTGGTCCGATCCCCGAGACCAACGGCGTGCTCGGCTATCGCCTCAACCTGCTGCACAGCGACGGCCAAAGTTTTGTCGCGGGCAGCGACGTCCGGCGCGACGTGCTCGGTCTCGGCGTCGACATCACCCCGACGCCGGACACCAAAATCGAGCTCAACGCCAACCGCTACCGCTACGAGCAGGCCGGCCTGCCCGCCGGCTTCGCCTACAAGGGCGGGGTCGTTAAGCTGCCCGCCGCGCTCGATCCGACCAAACAGGGCTATGGCCAGAGCTGGAGCGCGCTGATCGCGCAAACCGACATCACCGACGCCAAGCTGATCCATCGTTTCAATGAGGACTGGCGCCTCGAGGCGGGCATCCTGCGGCAGGAGGCCGACCGCTGGTTCGAGAACCGCCTGACCAACACGCTCAACGGCAATGGAACGTACAAGGCGACCTATTCGAGCAGCGGCAGCCTCACCACGGTCGTCAGCAACATCTTCAACATCAACGGCGTGGTCTACACCGGCCCGCTGAAGCATGAACTGGTGCTGGGAACCAACGGCTTTCGATCCGACGCCTATTCGCTGCCCTCGTCCCCGACCTACACGCTGTCGTCAAAGATTCCGCTCTACGACCCGATCGTGTTCCCGACCTACGTTCCGAATGCGCCCGGCCCGAAATATCTCTCTTCGACCATCGTCCAGCAATCGCTGGTGCAGAACGACACCGTGCATTTCAATGATCAATGGTCGCTGATGCTGGGCCTGGCCGAAAGCTGGATCGACAACACCAATTATGCGTCGGCGAGCCCGCACAACCAGCAGAGCCAATATGTGGAGAATGGCGTCCCAAACCCGGTGACGGCGCTGACCTTCAAGCCGCGCGAGGATGTCACGACCTATGTGTCCTATTCCTCGTCGGTGCAGTCCGATATCGCCCCGGCGACCGGCGTCAAGAATCCGAACGAGGCGCTGAAGCCGCTGCGCAGCACGCAATATGAAGGCGGCGCCAAGGCCTCGCTGCCCGGCGTGGATGTGAGCAGCGCGCTGTTCTACATCGTGCGTCCCTATTCGGCGACAGACACGGACGGCTATTTCAAAAACCTCGGCAACCAGGACGATCTCGGCGCCGAATTCACGCTTCGCGGCAAGGTCACCGACGATTTGACCCTGGTCGGCGGCGTCACCTGGCTCGACACCAAGCTCGCCGACATGAAGGGAGCGAACGCCGTCAACAACGGCAATCAGGTGGTCGGCATCCCGCGCTGGCAGACCAGTTTGCTCGCCGAATACGCCGTTCCCCAATTCCACGGCCTCACCGGCGTGCTGAACCTGCACTACACCGGCCAGCGCGCGGCGGACGCGGAGAATTTCAGCTGGGCGGCCGCCTATTTCACCACCGACATCGGCGCGCGCTACCAGGCCGAACTCGCCGGGCAGAAACTGACCTTTCGCGCCATGGTCGAGAACGTGTTCAACGAAAAATACTGGGCCTCGATCAACGGCGACATGAGCGGCGCCAATGGCGCGAACAACACCGCCTATCTCGGCGCGCCGCGCACCTACAAGGCTTCGCTGTCCTGGAATTTTTGAGAGGACGCCTCCATGATCCGCTCTCTCAGTTTCGCCCTCGCGTTGCTGTGCGCCACCTTGGGCGCGCAGGCGCGCGACATCGTCGATATGTCCGGCCGCACGGTTTCGGTCCCCGACGAGATCACATCGGTCTACGCGATGACCCACGCCATGCCGCTGGTCGTCGCCCTAGCGCCGGACAAACTTGCCGGCTTCGCCAGCCCGCGCGCGATGAGCGCGCAGGCGCTAAAACTGCTGCCGCCGGAACTTTCGAAACTGCCCAATCTCGGCGGCGGGCCCGACGCCAATCTGGAAAAGCTGAAGGATTTAAAACTCGACATCGCCCTGGGCTGGACCAGTCCCGGCGAAACCTATCCGGCGCGTCAGATCGAGCGCATCGGCCTGCCCGTGGTGAACATCGACGTCGACCGGCTCGACCAATATCCGGCGACCTTCCGCTTTCTCGGACGGCTTTTCCAGCGCGAGGCGCGCGGCGAGATTTTGGCGCGCGAAATCGAGCGGGAAATGTCCGAGGTGCAGGTGGCCGTCGCGGAGGCGAAGGGGCCGAAGCCCCGCGTCTACTACGCGGAATCGCCCGATGGACTGACCACGCAATGCGATGCGTCCGATCGCGTCGAGGTCATTTCGCGCGCGGGCGGCGTCAACGCCCTGCATTGCGAGCCGAACGCCCCGTTCGCGGCCAATTATCCGCTCGGTCTCGAACGGCTGTTGATGCTCGACCCCGACGTGATCGTGACGCGCTTCGCCACCACGGCGGAGGCTATTCGCAAGGATCCGCGCTGGGCGCAGATGAAGGCGGTGCGCGCCGGAAAAGTGTTCGCCGCGCCGGGCGAGCCCTTCAACTGGTTCGACCGGCCGCCGTCCTACATGCGGGCGCTGGGCGCGCGCTGGCTGGCCGGCAAGTTGTTTCCCGGGGCGAAGCTCCGCGATCTCCGCGTGGATGCGCGCGCGTTTTATGCGATGTTTTTCGGCGTGACGCCGTCCGACGCCGATCTCGACCGATGGCTCGCGCCATGACCGCTTCGGTCTCGATGGCCGCGCCTCTCTCGCCGGCCCGCCTGCTGCGCCGTCTGGCCGACTGGCGGATCACCCTGCCGCTGGCGTTGGCGGGAAGCGTGCTCGCGGCGCTGAGCCTGGGAAAATTCGCCATGGCGCCGGGCGAGATTCCAAAATTGTTCTGCGCCATGGCCGGGGCCTGTACGATGGCGCCGGAGCGCATGGCGACGCTCGCCAATGTCGTTATCGACATTCGCCTGCCGCGCGTCGCCGCCGCCGTCCTGGTCGGCGCGGCGCTGGCGAGTTCGGGCGCGGCCTTCCAGGCCGTGTTCCGCAATCCGCTGGCCTCGCCGAGCCTGCTCGGCGTGCTCGCCGGCGCTTCGTTCGGCGCGGCGCTCGGCATCGTGCTCGGCGCGCCCTGGGGCGGCGTGCAGGCGCTGGCCTTTGTCATGGGGCTTGCGGCGGTGGCGTTCGGCGGGACCATCGCCGCCCTGTTTCGCGGCGCGCCGGTGGTGATGCTGGTGCTCGGCGGCATGATCAGCACCGCTTTGTTCGCCGCGCTGCTGTCCATCGTCAAATTCGTCGCCGATCCCGTCAACCAGTTGCCCAACATTGTCTACTGGCTGATGGGCAACCTCGGACAGTCCGATCTCGCCCAGGTGACGGCGCTCGCGCCGCTCATGCTCGGGGGCGTCGTGGCGCTTTGCGCGCTCGGACGCGGGCTCGATCTCTTGGCCATGGGCGATGACGAGGCGCGCAGCCTCGGCGTTCCCGCTTCCGCGCTGCGCTTCGGCGCCCTCGCGTTGGCGACGTTCGTCTCGGCGCTGACCGTGTCGCTCGCGGGCATGATCGGCTGGGTCGGGCTGATCGTGCCCCATGTCGCGCGGCTGGCTTTGGGCGCCGGCAACAGCCGTCTCATTCCGGCAAGCGCCATGCTCGGCGCGATCTTTTTGCTCGCCGCCGACGTTTTGGCGCGCACGGTCGCCGATGTCGAGATTCCCATCGGCATTGTCACCGAGCTCTTGGGAATCCCCGTTTTCTTGGCCGTGCTTGGCCGCGTGCGAAGAGGCTGGAATGAATAGCGAGAGACTCTGCGCCGATGCGGTGGCTTTTTGGCGCGGATCGCGAAAAATTCTCGATGGCGTCGATTTCGGCTTCGGCCGGGGCGAACTGGTGTCGCTGCTCGGCGGCAATGGCGCAGGAAAAACCACGCTGCTGCGCATTCTGCTCGGCCTGCTGGCGCCGCACAGCGGTGTGGTGACGCTCGATGGCGTCCCATTGCAGCAGCTGGGTCGGCGCGCCTATGCGCAAGACGTCGCCTATGTGCCGCAGTCCCATGTCGCGCCCTTTCCTTATCGCGCCCGCGAGATCGTGGCGCTCGGCCGGGCGCCGGCGGTTGGACTGTTCGGGCGCATGGGCGCGCGCGACGCGGAGGCGGCGGAGGCCGCGCTCGCCATGTTGCGGATCGGCCATCTGGCGGAACGCGACTACACCACGCTCTCCGGCGGCGAGCGGCAATTGGTGATGATCGCGCGCGCACTGGCTCAAGGCGCTAAACTTCTAGTCTTGGACGAGCCCATGGCCGGGCTCGACTACGGCCATCAACTTCGGCTGCTCGGCCATTTGCAGCGGCTGGTCGACGAAGGGTTTGGCGTGTTGATGACCACCCACCATCCCGATCAGGCTCGGCTCGCCTCGACCCGGATCGCGGCCCTGGTGGAGGGGCGTATCGCTTGCGACGGACCGCCGGGGGAGGTGCTGACGCCGCATACGATCCGCCGACTCTACGGCATAGATCCCATGATGATCTTGCAAAGCGAGCGGCCGGGATAGCCGCGTCAATGTCCGCGCAGCATGCGGTTGGCAGAGCACGGCGAGATCAAAATCCTCGGTGTCGCCGAGGAACCAGGCTTTTTCTCCATCGCGGGCCAGTTCCGCCACGTGTCCGGCGCCCTCCAGGGCGCGCAGGAGTTCGTCGCCCACCTTCTTCTCGTCTTCCACAACCAAGATGCGCATGGTTTTCAGCGGTTTGTCGATGCGCCGATCGTCGCATCGACGCAGAGATGACGATAGCGTCCGTCAGGCCCGAGCGCCTTGATCCGGTACAAGAACCGGCGGCCGTCCGCTTCGAGGGCCACCTCCATGATCTCGCCTGCAATCGCAGGCTGCAGGCGAACCAGCGCGTCGGCAAGAGACAGGATTTCGCCGCGACGGACGAGGTCGCGCGCCCTGTCCGGCGACAGGGACTCGGCCCAACCCCGCGCGGCCGCCACGAGCGCAATGGAAAGGAGGAGGATGCGAGGCGAAGCAGACATGACCGGCGCCTTTGAACAGCGCATCATCGGCTCCCGAACCTTGCAAAAAGCTGTCGGCCGCTGTCAGCCGTTTCTCATCCGCCGCGTGTCAAATTGCGTCCAAGGCTGTGTTGGACAGTCCATTTGACAAGGAGCGTGTCATGAAAATCACGATGACGGCCCTGATCGCCGCCGCAATGCTCGCGTCGCCGTCGCTGGCGCTCGCGCAGCGCGGTCCCGTCGCCTCGGCTTGCGCCAGCGACATCGAGACCTATTGCAAGGGCCTGCCCCATGTGAACCGGGCGGTGCGCAATTGCCTGGAGCAGAACAAGGCCAAGGTCGGCGCTTCCTGCCGCGATGCGTTGAACGCCACGGGATGGGGCTATCGCCACGGATATGGTTGCGGCGGCGGCGCGGGATGCGGACGCGGAAGCCAGACCCAGTCGAGCAAGGCCCAGTAGAGGGCAGGAGTAAGGTCGGCGCGCCGCCTGCGCCGCGCATGTGGCTCTGCGCATGAAAGACCAAAAGGATGGCGCAACACCTCGGGCGCAGCGCTCCGGTCCGGCGACCGTCGGCCCTCGCCGCCCTCGCGCGTCGACGCGCCATCCTCCTAAATATTGGCGAGCCGAACTGCGCCTGGGCTGTTTTCCGACAAGATATCGATCTCGCTCACATCGACTCGAGAATGAATTTTAATTTCGTTGCCGTCGCGAAGGTCAGATTGTAGCGTTGGTCTACAGTAGCGCATTCGCTGAGAATGACCTTAAGATCCGCAAGGAACGTTCCGTAATCGTTTGGGGTTGACGGCGACGCCTGTCGTATCTTTGCATCATCTTGGGTACGCCGACACAGCGCTGCTTGCATGGCACAGGCGCCAGCGGCGTGGCGCAGTGGAGGACCGAAAAGATGAGATGCGGTTCTATCAAAAAGGGGGCGCTGATCGTCGCCCTGTTGTCCACTCTTCCCTTCGCAGCATCGCAGACCGCGCAAGCCGGAATGCGCGTGGTGAGCGGCCAAGCCTATTGGGAGGGCGATCCGGGGCCGATCAATCCGGGGGCCTACTGGACCAGCGGTCAATATGCGTATGACCCCCATCATTACAACAGTTGGTTTGGCTCGGAGCCACAGACCTTCAAAATGACCGTCTATGCCGAGCACACGGGAGAGGCGCGCTGTGTTTGGCGGAGCCGCGTCATCAACAGCAACTGGGAATTTCGTCACCCTTATCTGCGCGTCTGCCGGCCTTACGAACGGAGCGCTCGCGCGCGCTGACCTCGAAAAAATGAGGCGGGAAAGGGCGCAAGAGCGCGCGCGTTTTCCCGCCGCTGCGAAGGCTCGCGCCTTGAAGTCCAGTTTGCGCAAGGCGGTCGCAAATCGGATCGCCGCCCCCGTGGTGAGGCAATTCACGCATCCGCCGCCGAAACGGGCGGCCTTGGATCGCCCATTTTTCTCTCGCTGCGGTTTCGGACATTTCGTCCCGCGTCTCGCTTGGGCGTTGAGCGACGCGCCAGCCGCCGATCGCCCAGATCCCCGCACCAGCAAATGAGCTAAGCATTTCGCAGCGCCCGCGGTCGCGCATGCCGCGGCGCCGAACTTTTGCGCTTGTCTGTGGCGATGACCTATGTAATCGCTTGACATATACCGCGACTTTGGAGTTGCTTTCGAATATGAATTCCGTTGGTCTGTCGCCGCTCGCCCTGTTCTTGCAAGCTGGCGCAGTTGGCAAGTGCGTCATGGCGCTGCTGTTCCTTGTCTCCGTGTGGGGCTGGGCGCTTATTCTGCAAATCTGGCTCTCAGGACGCCGCCTTTCGTCGGCCGTCCAGGCCGCGCGCCAGGATGAGGCGGCGCCTTTGCTCGCCGAGGTGCTTGAGGCCGGCGTTCGCGCGCAAGCCGCCACCGTTGAGAGTGAAACGCACGCCGACCGGCGTTGGCGCATCGGGGAGACCATGACGCGCGCGGCGCGCGGGCTGCTGCTGAAGGCCGAAGGCGGCCTGCCGAGCCTCGCCGTCATCTCCTCGACCTCTCCGTTCATTGGCCTGTTCGGCACGGTCTGGGGCATCATGTCGTCCTTCGCCTCGATCGCCGAGGCGCACGACACTTCGCTGGCCGTGGTTGCGCCGGGGATCGCCGAGGCCTTGGCCGCCACCGCCATCGGCCTCGCCGCCGCCATTCCCGCTTCCGTCGGCTACAACAGGCTTTCGGCTTTGTTCTCGCGCGTTTCGGCCGATCTCGATTGCCTGGTGCAGGAGCGCGCCGACCGTCTCGTCAGCGCGCGCGCGCCCGTCGCGATCAAAGAGGCGGCGTGATGAAGCCGTCGTCCGTGAGCGAGCCCAGCGGCGTCTATCGCGTGCAGGCGGAGATCAATGTCACCCCGCTGGTCGATGTGATGCTGGTGCTGCTGATCATCTTCATGATCACGGCGCCCATGCTCACCGCCGGCCTGCATGTGAACTTGCCGAAGGCCAAGGCTGCGCAAAAGCTCGATCCGAAGCCGCCTGTGATCCTGACCTACAGCCGGGACGGCAAGGTCGAGCTGGACGGCGAGAGCTACAACGTTGAGCAGATCGTCGAGGTGGTGGAGGCGAGACTCGGCGACGACCGGACGCAGCCGATTCATTTGCGCGCGGACCGCGATTCGACCTATGGCGACGTCGTCGCCTTGATGGATGCGCTCGCGGCGCGCGGCCTGACCCGGCTGGCGCTGCTCACGGGGCCGGCGCCGCAGGGGAGCAAGACGCCGGCTGAACGGCCGTGAGCCTCGCCGCCGTGCTGCCGATCCGTACGCGCCTGTCGCTCACCGGCGCCTCGCTGGCGGCGCATCTGGCCGCCCTGAGCGCCTTCGCGCTGGTGCAGACGTCTCCGACCGTGCTCGCGCCGCTGAATATCGATGTGATTCCCCAGGGCGATTATGTCGTGGACACGATCGCCATCGCCAGCGACAGCGCGCCGGAGCCTGCGCCGGAACAGGCGGAGCCTGAGGCGGCGCAGGCCGCGCCCGCGACGCCCGCTCCAGTCGCGCCCGCCGAAATGGAGCCCGATCCTGCGGCCCAACAGGCGGAACTGGCGGCGCGGGAGAAGCAATCGCGCGAGAAAAAGCGGCGGGAGGCGATCGAGGCCCGGCGCGAAGCGGCGCGGGAAGAAGCCAGGGAGGAAGCGCGGCAAGAGCGTTTGCGGGAAAAGCGACGCGCGGCGCAGGCGCGTCATAACGCCATGCGGCGCGCGAGCGCGCAGGGCGGCGGCTCCCAAGCGCATCGCGCCGGCGTCGCCGACGGCGCGGCCGCGCGGGCGGCGCGCGCGAGTTATGGCGCGATCATTTCCGCCGAACTCAACCGCCACAAGAGCTATCCTCCCTCGGCGCGGGCGCGCGGCGAATCGGGCGCGGTGGGCGTCGCGTTCACCGTCGGCGGCTCCGGGCGCATCGTCGGTCATTCCATCGTCAGTTCTTCCGGCTCTTCGGCGATCGACGGCGCGGTTCATGCGATGATGCGCGCCGCTCACGCCCCGCCGCCGCCCGGCGGCGCGTTCCACGGCAGCATCGTCGTCCGCTTCAATCTGAGTCGATGAGCATCGGCATGCGGTGTTTTGGTTTCATAATATGAAACCAGCACGCCGAAACTCTGCCTCGATATGACCATAAAATAGGCAGAATGCGGCCAAAAATCCTCTTATCACAGAGCCACGAGCCTTATATTCATGTATTTGAGATACATAAACGCCCGCGCGATTCCGAGGATCCCTGCTCATGCGCCGTTCTTCCCTCCTTGCCGCCCTGCGCGCCAGCGTCTCGCTGGGCGCCTGTCTTGTCGCCTCGGGCGCTTGGGCACAGGAATCCGTCCCCGAGATTCATGTCGAGGCTCCTGCCGCCGCGTCTTCCGCCGCGCCGCCCTCCGGCGCGGCGACGGATGCGGCGGCAGCCTCCGGCCGCCCCTCCGCGCAGCTTCCCTCCCGGCGCGATGGGGCGGCCACCGCTTATGACGTCAGCGGCGACGGCGTCGATTTCGGCGTGTCCAACGGCGGCTCCAACGTGCTGCGCACGGTCGGCAACTTGCCCGCCGTGGACGCGCCGGCGATCGATCCCTACGCCGCCGCCAATCTTCCGGGCGGGACCAAGGGCATTCGCGTGCGCGGCATCATGGGCCAGCATGGCGACAGCATGAGCACGGTGGACGGCATTCCGCTCGCCGGCGCCAATCCCGGCGTCGGTGCGATGTTCCTGATCCCCAATGAGAATTTCGCCCGCACCACCCTCTACCAGGGCCCGATCGCGCCCAATGTGCTCTCCTATTTCACCTCCGCCGGCGTGATCGACAGCCAGATCGCCTGGCCGAAGGACAAGATGGGCGGCGAGATTTCGCAGAGCGTCGGCTCCTACAATTTCTTGCGCACCTTTGCGCGCGTGGATTCCGGACTGCTGTTCGACAATACGACCAAATTCTTCCTCTCCGGCGCCTGGACCGACGCCGACAAATGGCGGGGAACCGGCAAGTCGCCGGATGGCAAGGGCGATTTCACCGCCGGACTCGAGACCCGGCCGAACGATTCGCTCGACGTCAAGGCGCTGGTCGCCCACACCCAGGTCGACCAGAACACCTATCAGGGCCTGACCTACGCGCAGGCCAGCAATCTGCCGAAATATCGCTTCCTCGATTTCACCGGGGTCCCGGTCGCCGGCAGTCTGATGAACTGGTACGGCTACAATCGTCAGAGTTTTGACGTGTGGTCGGCTTTCGCCGAAGTCTCCTACAGGCTCAACGCCGACACCGTCATCACCGTAAAACCCTATTTCCTTCACGAGAACGGCTATTACCTGGACGGCATGGCCAATGGCATGGTTCGCCAATGGCTGATCGACCATGATTATTATGGCGGCGTCGCCGAACTGAAGACCCGCGCCCTGGATACGGATTTGACGCTCGGCTACTGGGGCGGCGCCGGCGAACTACCCGGGCCGCCCACGGCCTGGAAGATGTATGCGCCCAATGCCGCGGGCGGTCTGACCTTCAAGAGCTGGGGCATACTGGCGCAGCAGACCCAGCCGAACCTGTTCAATTCGCTCTACGCGCTGGCGGACCGCCGCTTCGACGCGCTGCGCGTGCAGGTGGGCTTGCGCTACATGTGGCAGACCCTGCCGGGGATCAACGCCATGATCCCGGGCGCGGGCGCCGGCAACGTTTCCTATTCGACCGCGATCGCGGCCTCCACCGTCAACGCCCAGAACAGCGTAACGCCCGCGACAGTGGGCGCGGCGCTGCCCTATCTGGCGCTCGCCTATGATGTGAACAGCGACCTTACGGCGCGCGCAAGCTTCGGCGTCACCTATACGGGCCCGGCCATCGACCTGTGGCCGACCTACCAGCAGAACGCCGCCGCGCTCAACAAGGCGGGGATGAACCTCAACCAGCTCTGGCATGCGAGCAAGCCGGAAACCGATGACGTCGTCGATCTCGGCTTCGACTGGAGATTCGCGTCGCCCATCGGACCGGGAACCTTCAGCCCGACCGTTTTCTACGCGCGCAACCACGATCAGAACGTCTCCTACGATCCGGGCGTCGGCGTCGCCTTTTCCCAGACCGTGGGCGAAAGCCAGTCGCTGGGCGCGCAGGCGATGGTCAAGTTCGACCCCAGCGAATATCTCTCGGCCTTTGCGGCGATCGGCTATCAGAACGTCACCTTCGTCGGAAACCTGCCGTATTGGCCCGGCGCTTCGGCTGCGGTGATCGCCGCGACCAAGGTGGACGGCAAGCTGATTCCCGACGCGCCGCTGTGGATCTCGACGCTGGGCGCCGAAGCGCGCTGGAACGGTTTTTCGTTCTCGCCGATCGTTCACATCGTCGGCGACCGTTATGGCGACACCTCCCACAAGCAGTCGGTCCCCGGTTATGCGACCGTCGACATGCGGCTCGCCTACCGCCGTCCCGTCGATTTTGGTGAGATGGAGGCCAGCATCACCGTGACAAACCTGTTCGACGCCGCCTATATCGGCCAGATCTCCTCGGGCTACTATCAGGCGACCTCATCCTCCGGCATCTACTATCCCGGCGCGCCGCGCGCCGTCCTCGGCAAGCTCGCCTGGCGCTATTGAGAGGCCGTCATGCGCATCGGTGTCTTCTGCACTTACGAAAATCCGCGCGACGATTACGTTCATTGCCTCACGACGCAGACGCGGCTCGTGCAGCATGTGGAGGCGCTCGGGTTTGAGGAAGCCTGGGTCGCCGAGCATCATTTCAATCCGGATGCGGCGAGCCCGTCGATCCTGGCCCTGCTCGCCTATCTCGCCGGGGTGACCTCGACAATCCGGCTCGGCTCGGCCGCGGTGCTGCTGCCGTTCCGCAATCCGATCCAGGTGGCCGAGGATGTCGCCACCATCGACATATTGTCCGGCGGCCGCTTCGATTTCGGCGTCGCCAGGGGCGGTCCGTTCCCCTTGCAAAACAAGCATTTTCATGCGGACAAGGATGTGTCGCGCGACATGACCATCGAGGCGCTGGAGCTGATCCAGCGTTTGTTCGCCGAGGAGGAAGTGAGTTTTTCCGGCCGCTATTATCAGGTGGATTCGGTGCGGTTGGCGCCGAAGCCCCTGCAAAAGACCATGCCGGTGTGGATCGCCACCACCACGCCCGACGCCATCCAATACGCGGCGAAAAGGGGCATTGGCGTGATGGGCGGCTCGCCTTTCCCGCTGCAAAAAGTGGTGGACATTGTCGAGACCTATCGCGCGGCGGCGCCGGGAGTCAATCCGCATTTGGCGCTGGCCCGGTTCTATTTTGCCGCGCCCACCCGCGAGCAGGCGCTCGCGGAAGCCCAGCCTTTTGTCGCGCGTTTTTCCGAGCGCATGAGGGGCATTTTCATGGCCAAAGTTCCGGATGGGATTGGCAAGGGACCGTCCTTCGACGCCGAGGGCGTGATCGCGCGCTCGCTGATCGGCTCCTATGACGAGGTCATCGCGCAGGTTCAGGAAATCCAGCGCCGCGCGGCGCCGCGCTCCCTGCTGCTGAAGCCGGCTTCGCTCGACGCGGCGAAAAACCTGCAAACCCTCACCGATTTCGCCAAGTTCATTCGGCCCGCGCTGGCCCGGGAAGCCGCCTGATGACATCGCTTGCTCGCATCGCCGCCATCCTGCTGGCGCTGGTGGCGCCCGCGCAGGCGCGCGATATCGTCGACATGGCCGGACATACGGTCCAGGTTCCCGACAAGATCACAAAAGTCTTTTCGGCGTCCTATCCGCTGACCGTGCTGATGTATGTCGTCGCGCCCGATCTGCTCAGCGCCGTGAATGTGCCGCTCACCGACAAGCAAAAGCCGTTTTTCGCGAAGCGCCTCGCCGATCTGCCGGCGGCGGGCGGCACGCCCGGCCAGAACCGCGCCGCCAATCCGGAAGAAATCATGGCGCTGCACCCGGATGTGATCATCGCCTGGACCGATCCGCTGGGCGGCCATCCGCCGGCGGAACAAAGCTGGGCGCAGACTGGGCGGCCGGTGATCTACCTGAACGTGAGCAAGATCGAGGATTACCCGGCGGCGCTGGATTTTCTCGGCGACCTGCTCGACCGTCGCGCCCGCACCGACGAACTCAAGGCTTATGTCGTCGCCGCGCTCGACCGTGTGAAGACGGCGGTCGCCAGCGTTCCGCCGGACAAACGCATAAAACTGCTTTACGCCGAAAGCGCCGACGGCCTCGCCACCGAATGCGATTCCTCCTTCCACATGGAGGCGTTCCGCCTCGCCGGCGGCGACAGCATCTATCATTGCGCGCAGGCCACCCATATGGGCATGGAGAAAATCTCGCTTGAAGAGATCATCGCCCGCCAGCCCGCGCTGATCGTCGCGCTCGACCAGAAATTCAAGGAGGTCGCGCAATCGCCGGAATGGCGCAATGTCAAAGCCGCGGCAGAGGGCCGCGTCTACACCGTGCCAAAAACACCGCTCAACTGGCTCGATCGTCCCCCGAGTTTTATGCGCGTGCTCGGCGCCCAATGGCTTGCGAACATTTTCTATCCGCAGGCGTTGCCGCTCGACATCAAGGCCGAGACGAAGAGATTTTATAAACTGTTCCTGGGCGTCGAACTCACCGACGAAGATGTCGCGCGCCTATTCAACTGACCGCGCCCGCACGCTGCTGCTGTTCCTGGGGCTCGTCGCCGCTCTGCTCGCGACCTGCATCGCCGCGCTTTCGGTGGGACGCTACGGGCTTTCGGTCGGAGACATTCTGGGCTTTCTTGCCTCGCGCGCAAAACTTGCGGCGCCCGATCAGGCGCGCGACGATCTGCTGCGCAATATTCTCGTCGACATCCGCTTGCCGCGCATTCTCGCGGCGGCGGTCATCGGGGCGGCGCTCAGCGTCGCCGGCGCGGCGTATCAGTCCGTGTTCCGCAATCCGCTGGCCTCGCCCGGCCTGCTCGGGGCGCTCGGCGGCGCGAGTTTCGGCGCCGCGCTGGCGCTGATCCTGGGCCTGTCCTGGATTGCCGTGCAGGGATTTGCCTTCGCCGGAGGCATTGGCGCGGTGGCGCTGGGCGTGGGGGTCGCCGGCCTGTTCGGCGAGGCCTCGACCATCACCCTCATTCTCGGCGGCATGATCTCCGGCGCCTTCTTCACCGCGGCTTTGTCGATTCTAAAATATGCCGCCGATCCCTATGACCAGCTTCCCGCCATCGTCTATTGGCTGATGGGCAGCCTCGCCGCCATCGGTCTCACGCAAATCCTCTGGACGGCGCCGCTGATGCTGGCGGGCATGGCGGCGCTGGCGCTGCTGGGGCGCCCGCTCGACGCGCTGGCCATGGGCGAGGACGAGGCGCGCGGGCTCGGCGTGCCCGTCGCGGCGCTGCGCTATGGCGCCATTGCCGCGGCCACCTTCATTTCCGCGCTGAGCGTGTCGCTGGCCGGCATGATCGGTTGGATCGGCCTGTTCGCGCCGCATTTTGCCCGGTTGATGGTCGGGCCCGGCAATGCGCGCCTGCTGCCGGCCTCCGCCCTGGTCGGCGCCATCTTCCTGATCGCCGCCGACACTCTGGCGCGCAGTTTGACCCGCACGGAAATTCCCATCGGCATCATCACCGAACTTTTGGGGATCCCCGCCTTCATCCTGGTGCTGCGCCGGGCGCGAAAGGGCTGGATGTGAGGGCGCGGCTCGCAGCAACTGCTCTGGTCTTCGCGCGCAACCAGAAACGCCGTGTGCTCGACGGCGCGACGCTCGCCTTCGGCCCCGGCGAAATCGTGTCGCTGCTTGGCGCCAATGGCTCGGGAAAAACCACGCTGCTGCGGCTGATGCTGGGCTTTTTGCGCCCCGAGGCGGGCACGGTGGCGCTGGAGGGGCGCGAGCTGCGGGCCTGGTCGCGCCGCGATATCGCCAGAAAAGTCGCCTATGTCGCGCAAAACCATGTCGCGCCGTTTCCTTATCGCGTGCGCGATGTCGTCTTGCTCGGGCGCCTGCCGCGCGCGGGTTGGCTGACGCCGGTCACGTCGCACGATTTCGCATCCGCCGACGCCTTGCTCGATCAATTGGGCATTCTGACGCTGGCCGAACGGTCCTATACGGAAGTGTCCGGCGGCGAGCGCCAGCTCGTCCTGATCGCCCGGGCGCTGGCGCAAGGGGCGAGCCTGCTGGTGATGGACGAACCCATGGCGGGCCTCGACTATGGCGCGCAAATCAGGCTGATGCGCTTGTTGCAGGAGTTGAAGCGCAAGGGCCTCGGCGTGCTGCTCAGCACCCACCATCCCGAACATGCTTTTTGGGCGTCCGACGCCATCGCGCTGTTGGAGCAAGGGCGGATCGCCGTGAACGGCGCCCCGCGCGACGTGCTCGACGCCGAGGCGATCGAGCGGCTCTATCGCGTCAAAGTCTCTGCCCTCGCGGCGCCCGATGGCCGCTGCGCCTTTCTGCCGGAGTGAAACCCTTGAGCGAAGAACGTCCCATCATCACCGAGCTGGATTTTGGCCGCATGTATCGCGACCATCAGACCCGAGCCGGAGGCTGGGCCAAGCCACCCGAGTTCTGGGACGCAAGGGCGACCGCTTTTGACGCGCGGGTTCGGGCGGGCGGCAGTTATATTGAGTCTTTCATCTCGCGCATGGACTTTTCCGATTGCCACAGCCTGATCGACATCGGTTGCGGCAATGGCGCTCTGCCGCTGGCGATGGCGTCTCGCTTCGAAAAAATCGTTGGGGTCGATTACAGCCCAGCCATGCTCGATGTCGCGCGCCAGCGCGCCGCCGAAGCCGGCGCATCAAATTTTTCTGCGGTGTTGCGCGCCTGGGAGGACGATTGGAGCGATCTGCCCGTCTGCGACATCGCCATCGCCTCGCGCTCGACCGGCGTGATGGATCTGGAGGCGGCGCTGCGCAAGATCGACCGGCAGGCGAGAATGCGCGTCTATCTCACCGCGCCTGTCGGGTGGCGCGTCGTCAACCCCGCCGTCTTGAAAGCCCTCGGGCGAGAGGTGGCGCCGACCGTCGACAAGCCAGACTACATCTATTTCATGAATCTGCTCTATCGCATGAACAGGATGCCCCGGCTCGACTTCATCGCGCATCCGCGTGTGGAAGAACCCAAGGCGGACTGGGAGAGTTTTCATCGCAACGCCTCGTTTTTTCTCGGTCCTCTGTCGGAGGCCGAGTCGGTGCGCTTGCGCGGATGGCGCGAGGCGAATCCAGAAGGTCCCCTGTTCACGCGGGACCAGGAGCATTGGGCCTTCATCTCCTGGTCGACGTGCTGACGGAATATTGCTGCGCCGCCGGAAACGTGATGTCGCTGTCTTCCAAGGATATAGCGCCAAAATCTCGACATCGCGCCTGTTGGTGTTGTCTCGGGCATTGACGCGCCCGGCGGTGCGATTCAAGGTCTCAGCCAGCGGTCAAAGGCTAAGGTGATGGTCGCGTTCTTGGGTCACGTCAAAACGCCGCGCGGACAAGCCGTTGCACCGCCGAAGGCTCAAAGATCCAGGATCGCGCCGCCAAATCGACTTGGGCCCGTCCGGACAACGCAGGACGCATCCCTCCGAGATATTCGGGAACAGCAGCGCCGCTTCCGGATGTTCCAACAGGTTGCCCAAGGTGTTGACCCATGTTTTGCATCCGCCCTGTCCGTTTCAGCGGGGGGCGGCGGAGTGATCGACATGGAGTTATTGAGCGTGACCCGCGCCGTGCGTTGCGGGGCCAGCTTTCGATCCGGGAGATAGCGCGACGGACCGGCTTGTCGCGCAACACCATCCGCAAACATCTGCATTCCGACGCTGTCGAGGTGAAATTCAAGGTTCCGGAGCGGACGAGCAAGTTCGACGCCTTTTCCGAGAAATTGTCCGACTGGCTGAAGGCGGCGGCGCGCAAGCCGCGCAAGTAGAAACGCACGCTCAAACAATTGCATGACGATCTGGTCGCACTCGGCTTCACCCGCTCCGACAATCGGGTGGCCGCCTTCGCCGCCGATTGGAAGGGTGAGCGCAGCCACGGCGGGACCGATGGCTACCATGAGGGCGATTTACGGGAAAGTCGCGATCGAGCATGCGCTGGCGATCGGCGGCGGCCGGCTGACCGGCCTTGGACCGGCGCTCACCGATGAACCGCGATAGAGGCCTCTACGCTTCCATTGGCCTCGATCGCGGCGGCGATTTCACGCGCCGCCGCCTTGGCGCCTTGCAATGCGCCTTTTTCCAGATTGTCGGCGAGCCTGCGTACGGTCGGCGTCGTGATGCTCACCGCTCCGATGGCGTCGCCATCCTGCCCGAGCACAGGCACGGCCAGGATCCGAAGCCCCTCGGTCAGGGTCGATTCGCCGACGACATAGCCTTTCTCCCGGATGCTGGCCAAGGTGGGCAACACGTCCTCGGCGGAGCGTTTGTCGCGGAAATTGTGCGTCCGATCGCGGCTCACCGCCATATAGGCGTCGAGCGACGCCGGCGATAAAAAGGCGAGAATGCATTGGCCGATCACGCTGATATGGGCGGGAATGGTCGTGCCCACCCGGATATCCACGCCGAAACGCACCAGGCCCGATCGGACCCTTTCGATATAGAGAACGTCGGCGCCCTCAAGAACGGCGAAGCTGGCGGCCTCGCCCGTGTCATGCACGAGTCGCCGCAAGGCGGGGCGCGCGATCGAGCGGATGTCGCGCCGGCCGATGGCGTGGAAGCCGAGGTCGAGCACTTTCAACGTCAGCGAAAAGCGCTTGGTCTTTTCATCGCGGTGGACATAGCCAAGGTTCACCAGAGTGGTGAGCAACCGATAGGTGGTTCCCGCGTCGAGATCGGCCTCCGACGCCACTTCGCTCAGGGTCAGGTCATCGCGGTCGTCAGAAAAAATCTCGAGGACGCGAAACCCTTTGGCCAGCGACTGGACGGTGCTCTTGGCGGCGGCTGCGCTGTCTTTCGGCTTTTTTTCGCTCGCCGGCTTCGCCGTTTTCGGTTGTCGCATGATGTCGTCCTGAAAGCCCCGATGTGAAACGCGGGGAATGCGAGAGAATGCCTTACGGCAGACCGGAACATCGCGCAATGCGCCGAGGCGTCGCCTGAAAACAAGAAATCGCCCGCAAGACCAGCTTGCGGGCGGCCGTTCGACCATTTGGGAAAAAGGCGTCGCCTGGCGCCGCGAAACGGAGACGCCGTGGGGATGGAATGCGTCAGAACGTGTAGCGCATCCCGGCCTGAGGCATGAAATTGTTCTTGTAGAGCGATCCGCTCGCCATGCCGCCGCCGTAAACCGAATAGAACAGGCCGCCATACACGTCGAAGCGCTTGCTCAGGCGGTAATCGGCAAGGAGCGAATAAGCCTGCAGCCAACCGGCGCAGGTGATCGCCGAAGTGTTGCGGCAATAAGCCACGCCATAGCTGTTCTGCGTCACCGAATAATAGGCGGCGTCAAACTCCAGATCCTTGCTGTAGCTGTAGCGCAGGCCGGTCCAACCCGCCTGAACGATGCGCTGATGCGGATAGGCGGCGTTATTGATCGCGCTCAGGACATAGCCGCCGATCGTTGAAATGCCGGGAGACAGTCGGTTCGACGGGTTCGAGAAATGAATCTGCTCGTAGCCGCCGAAAATGACGAAATCCTTCCAGGTATAGCTGGCGCCGATTTGCGCGCCCTGGGTGTCGGCCACCGTTCCGGCGAGGCTGTCGGCTGGCAGCGTTTTCAATTGGACGGACGTCAGCGAAGACGACAGGATGGCGTCGGCGTAATGGCCGAAATAGGCGTCGAACGAGAAGCCCTCATAGGAAGCGCCGCCGCCGATCTGGTAAGCCGGATTGGCTCCGGCGTAATCGCCTTGCTTGACCATTGCGGCGAAGCGGGCGGGACCCGCGCTAACCTGATATTTGGTGGCCATGTCCCAGCGCCGGTCCTCGGTGGCGCCGATGGCGCTGTAACTTCCAGCATAGCCGAAAACGGAGAAGCCGTTGCCGGTCCGCATGGGGTCATATTTGATCATGTTGTCGGCGGTCAGCGCATTCTGCCGTCCGAATGTCAGCTTGCCGAACGTCGTCGAGGACACGCCGACAAAAGCGGCGGCGTTAAACGGCTGTCCGGCGAGGCTGGTGTCGCTGTTGGCGGACTGGTTCTTGAGCGGGACGCCATTTTGCAATTGGAGCGACTTCAAGCCGTCGGACAATTGCCCGGACCCGGAATCGAAGTAGGACTGCAGGTTGAAGAAGGCCGACCATCCCGGAATGATTTCTGTTTCCCCCTTCAAGCCGAGATAGGTGTTGCCGTAATTGTTGCCGGCGAAGCCAAACACCGGCCGATTGCTGTATTTCGAGATCAGGTAGGGATAGGACGATGCGGCGAAGCCGCTGAAAGGGGCGCCATGCGTCAGATACGCCAGGCCCGCCTGCACGGACCCGTATAGCGTGAGGCCATGCCATGTGAGCGGGCCGTCGCCCGCGATAACGTCCTTGACGCCGTTGGGCAGCGCCGCAACGGAGTCCGCACCGGGCGCATGGGCTTGCAGCGAAGCCGGATCGGGCGCGCCGCGTTGACGTTCGAGTTTTTCGAGGCGCTTGACGAGATCCGTGTTCCGCTTTTCCAAAGCGGCGGACTGCGCCTTGAGTTCGGCGATCTGATCGGCCCGGGCGGTCATCTGCGCAGAGGAGGCGCCAACGTCTTCCGCGCGCGCCACGCCCTGCCCCGTCATCACGGCGAAGGCCGTCAGCAGCGTCAATCGGGAGACGGCGCCGAAGCCGCCGCCATCGTGTCGGGTTCCTGTTGAAGCCAAGGTCATCGCTCTCTCTCCTCATCGACGGGCGCAGCTTGCCAGCCACACCGGCGTTCTTCCCTCTATTTTTTCGGATTGCGAAACTTTTCACGCTTTATGATCTTTTGTTGATCTTCTTTTGTGAGGCCGTCAAGGGAGCACGCGCACTTGATGCTCCCAGGGTCATTCCGCAAGGCGCCTTTAATGAATTGATAAATAATGCTTTTCAGTCGTTAATGCCGCGAGAACGCGACAAATGCGCCAAGAGGCGCGCCACGATTCGCAAACGCTGTTGCAAACGGGCGACAATCTGGCTGTCGCCCAGGCGCCCCTGCGCGGCGCTGCAAAAATGAAAGCGGCGGCGTCTTTTGGACGCCGCCGCTTGTTTGCCAACGCGGCGGGGGAGGCGCGGCGCTGGCGGCTTGGGTTTGGGGCTCAGGCGGCGAGGGCGAAGCCCTGGGGCTTGCCGAGGCCAGCGGCGCGCATGGCGTCGGCGATTTCCTTGTCGGCGCCTTCGGCCAGCGGCAGCAGCGGGGTGCGCACCGTGGCGTGGTCGAGGATGCCGCGCGCGACCAGCGCCCATTTCAGCGCGACGGTGCCCTCCATATGCGAGCCGCGGTGATAGACGGCCTTGGTCACCGGCAGCAGCTGGTCGTGCAGCGCGCGGGCCTTGGCGTAGTCCTTGGCCTTGCCCGCCTTGATCATCGCGATCAGCAGTTCGGGGGCGATATTGCCGTAGCCCACCAGCGCGCCGTCGACGTCGAACATGGTGTGCAGCAGATATTCGTCATGGCAGGTGAGGATCTGCAGCTCGGGACG
>NZ_JAOQNX010000028.1 GCF_025961575.1 Rhodoblastus acidophilus
TGGGATTCCTCCCTCGCAATCACGAAGAAAGAATCGCATTGTTCAAGCCAGTTGGGAATCCCCCATTGAATCTGAAGCCGCCGAACGCGCTCTAAGAAACCTGCGCCGCGCGGCGGATGGATTCGGCGCACAGGTCGGTGGCGTGGGTGGCGCGCCAAAAAGCGCGCGGTCCCGGTTCGGATTGCGGCGCAGGGGCGTGTCGGGTGCAAAGCCCGGCCCTCCCCCACCATTGCAGCGGCTTGTCGCCGCGGTCGGTCGGGTCCAATCCGCCTTTGGGACTGCGCCAATAGCGGCACTCGGCGCAGACCGCGAGATCGACCGCCGAGCCCTGGACCAGGAACTCCCCGCAGCCCTGGCCGCCATGCGTGGTCGGCCAATGCGCCACGCTGTCGGACACATAAGCTGGCGTCGGCGCGTGGCGCTGGCAGGAGCCCTCGTTCGGCCGGGCCATTTTCCAGTAGACGCACGCCGCGCATTTTTCAGCCTCGCCGCTCATTTCCCCGCTTCCTCCCCCGCTTGCGCCGCCTCGCCGGGATCCTGTCCCTGCCAACCGAGAACGGCAATGTTCCGGTCCTCCTTCGGTTCCGGCGACGGCGCCTGCCCGGTCCATCCCCCGCCGAGCGCGAGCGCGAGATTGGCGTATTCGCCGAGAAGCTGGGTCTGCACGGTCAGCTGCGCGCGCTGGGCGTCCAGCGCGGCGGTCTGGGCGGTGATCAGGTCCAGCGACGACACGGCGCCGTCCTTGTAGAGGCTCATGGACATGTCGAGCGCGCGCTGGGCCGCCTGCGCGGCGGTCGCCAGCGCCTTGTTCTGCTCGCCAAGCAGCTTGATCGCGGAACTCGCGTTCTCCACCTCCTGATAGGCGGCGAGCACCGAGGCCTTGTAGGCGGCGGCGGCGGCGTTGAAATCGGCGCGCGCGATATCCAGGTCGGCCTGCCGCCGCCCGCCGTCGAACACCGGCGCAACCACGTTCGGCCCGTAGCTCCACAAGGAATTGTGGAAGTTCATCAGATCGAGATTGGTCGATTGCGTTCCGCCGGAGAGCGCAAGATAGAAGCGCGGCAGGAAGTCGGCCTTGGCGACGCCGATCCCCTGGTTGGCGGCGAACAGCAACCGCTCGTTCGCGGCGACATCGGGCCGGCGCAGCAGCAGCACGGCGGGCGCGACGCGCGGCGGACGAGGGAAGGCCGGCTGTTTCGGCTCCGGCTTGATCCTGAACAGGGACGGGGTTTCGCCGACAATGGCGCCGATGGCGTTCTCGAGCACCGACCGGGTCTGGGCGATCGAGGCGGCCAGCGCCTGCGCGGTGGCGAGCTGCACCTTGGCGCGCTCGACGTCGATCGGCGGCGCGATGTTCTGCTTCAGCCGCTCCTGCGTCAGCTTGAGCGCTTCGCCATAGACGCCGATGGTGCGGGTGAGCAGATCATATTGGGCGTCGGCGCCGCGCAGCGCGATATAGGCGCGGGCGAGGCTCGCATGCAGCGAGATGCGGCTTGCGGCGAGCAGATCGTCATTGGCCTGGGCGCCGGCCTGGGCGGCCTTGACCTGGTCGCGCACCCGTCCCCAAAGGTCGATTTCCCAGGACAATTGGCCGAGCAACTGGTTGGCGCCGTAATAGGTCGGCTGGTTCGCCGAGCGCAACGGCCGGTGCTGCGACTGCTTGTTGAAGCTGAGCGCCTCGTTCGATCCGACCTGCGGATAGAAGGCGGAGGCGTTCAGATCGAGGATCGCCCGGGCGCGCTCGTAGCGCGCGAGCGCGATGGCGTAATCCGGATTGTCGGACTCGATGCGCGCTTCCAGCCGGTTGAGCTCGGCGCTGTGGAAGTCCCGCCACCAGCTTTCGCTCAACTGGCCCGCGCGGGCGGGGGTCGCCGTCTTGTACTTCGAGGGAACCGCGACGTCCGGCACATGATATTGCGGCGCGAAATCGCATGCGCCCAGCGCGAGGGGGGCGCAGAGCGCGAGAAGGCCGAGCCGCTTCATTTCGCCGCGCTCGCGGCGGGGGCTGCGGCGGCGCCGATGCGGACCTCATCGCCCTCGGCGAGGGTTTCCGGCGGATTGTTGATGACCTGGTCCTCAAGCTTGAGCCCCGAGGCCACCAACACTTCCGCGCCAAAATCCTTGGCGATGGCCACCGGCTTGAACCGCACCCGATTGTCGGGACCGACCGTCGCCACCCGCATGCCGTGCTCATCGAAGGACAAGGCGCTCGACACGATGCGCAGGGCGCTGGGGTCGGTGGGAATCTCGAAATGCACCGTCGCGAAGGAGCCGGGCAGAAGGGCGCTGTCCGGATTGGGCGTGTCCATCTCGACCAGCAGGCTGCCGGTCAGCGCGCCGATGGCGTTGGAGGTGGTGGCGATGGTCGTGCTGAACGTGCGGCCCGGCCATTGCGGCGTGGTGAAGGTCGCGTTCATGCCCGGCTTGAGCTGCGCGGAATAGACCTGCGGCACATTCACGTAGACGCGGACCTCGTGGATGTCGGCGACCTTGAACGTGGGCTCGCCGGTCTGGCTGGGCGCGACATAGGAGCCGATGTCGATATTGCGCGCCGTCACCACGCCCTCAAAGGGCGCGGTGATCTTGGCGAAGGCTTTTTGCGCCTTGAGCCGGTCGAGATTGGCCGCGGCCGCGCCGAGATCGGCCTGCCGCACCTGCTCGTCGCTCGCCTTCTCGTCGGCCGACTGTTTCGACACCGCCGAGGAATTGCGAAGCGCGGACCAGCGCTGCGACGTCACCTTGGCGAGCTCCAGCGCCGCCTTGGCCTTGGACAGCTTCTCGCGCGCTTCGGACAGGCGCTCGTCCAGTTCGGGCGTGTCGATCACCGCGAGAACGTCGTTCTTCTTCACCTCGGCGCCGATGTCCTTGGACCAGCTGGCGACATAGCCGGACACCTGCGCGTGGATCGACGCCTCGTACCAGGCCGCGATCCGGCCGGGCAGGCTCAGCGCCTGCGGCTTCAGGTCGATGTGCGGGTGGATGACCGAGACATAGGGAACGGCGCGGGCGCGCGTCCATGTCGAGAGCTCCGCCTGTTGCGCGCGCCGGTGCAACACGGACAGGCCGACATAGGCGCTCAGCGCCAGCACGACCAGAAGCAACAGCCAACGGGCCCTCGAGCGGCGCTTCGGCGGAGCGGCGGTGTCTTCAACCATGACGCGGCTCCGTCTCGATTTGCGGCGCCGCGTCGTCCGCACGCGACTTGCGGGAATGAACCATGGAAAAGACCACAGGCACGAAGATGAGGGTGGCGATGGTGGCCAAAATAAGGCCACCGATCACGGCGCGCCCGAGCGGCGCATTCTGTTCGGCGCTCAGCGCCATGGGCGCCATGCCGATGATCATGGCGAGCGCCGTCATCAGCACCGGACGGAAGCGTCCGACGCCCGCCTCCAAAGCGGCTTGGACGGCGGTGCTGCCCTCGGCCAGCTGGGCGCGGGCGAAGCTCACCACCAGAATGGAGTTTGCGGTCGCGACGCCCATGCACATGATCGCGCCGGTCAGGGCCGGCACCGACAGGGTGGTGTGGGTGGCGAACAGCATCCAGGCCACACCCGCCAGCGCGGCGGGCAGAGCGGTGACGATGACGAAGGGATCGAGCCAGGATTGGAAATTGACCACGATCAGCAGGTAGATCAACACGATCGCCAGCGCCAGGCCGGCATAGAGCTGGCTATAGGCGGAATTCATCGTGTCGGTCTGGCCGCGCAGAACGATCAGCGTGCCCCTCGGTTTTTCCGCGTTAAGTTCGGCGATGATTTTCCGGATGTCGGCGGAAACGGCGCCGAGGTCGCGGCCGTTGGTCGTCGCGTAAATGTCGATCACCGGCTGCACCGAATAATGGGAGACGACAGCGCTGCTGTTGGCGCGGCTGATGCTGGCGACGGCGCCGAGGATCTGCGAGGAATTCCCTTGCGAGGCCGGAATGCGCGCGAGATCGCTCAGGCCCTGCATCCAATATTGCGGCGTCTGCGCCACCACAGGATAGGACACGCCATTCTTCGGATTGAGCCAGAACACCGGATTGGTCTGGATCGAACCGGCGAGGCTGATCTGCAGCGAGGTCGCGACATCCTTTTCGGTGACCGCGAGCTGGTTGGCGTGGATGCGGTCGACGTTCACCTTGATGGTCGGCTGGTCCGCGGGCTGCTGGATGCGGGCGTCCGCAACCCCGGTGACCAAGGCGATGCGTTTCAACAATTTGTTGGCGAGGATGCGGTTGCCGGCGGCGTTGCTGCCGACCACCTGCACGTCGATGGGCGCGGGCAAGCCGAAATTGAGGATCTGGGTGACGATGTCGGCGGGCAGGAAGGAGAAGGTCACGCTGGGAAACAGCTCCGGCAGCTTTTCGCGCAATTTCTCGACCAGCGCTTCGCTCTCCGTCTCCTTTTCGGGTTGCAGCGTGATCAGCACGTCCGCGTCCGCCGTTCCGATCGTGCCGGAATTGCCGTAGGCGACGTTGATGCCGCTGATCGGCATGCCGATATTGTCGACGATGGAGGCGACGGACTCCGGGCCGGCGACAGTGCGGATCGCCTCCTCGACCTGGCTCAGAAGCCGGCCGGTTTCCTCGATGCGCAGACCCGTCGGCCCGCGCACGTGCAGCTTGATCTGCGCGGTTTCCACCGTCGGAAAGAAATTCTGTCCGAGCAAGGGGACAAGCAGCAGCGACGCCAGGGAGAAGCCGACGAAGGACAGGACGAAACGCCAGCGCAGCGCGATGGCGGCGGTGAGCGTCCGGGCGTACGCGTCGCGCAGCGCGCCGAAGACGCGCTCGAACCCGTGCTGGAACTTGCCGAATATGGTGCGCGGCGGCGCGTCGGGGTCGTGGGCGTGGCCGCGAAGCAGATAGTTCGCCATGGTCGGCACCAGCGTGCGCGACAGCAGGTAGGAGCCGATCAGCGCGAACACCACCGCCTTGGCCATGGGCAGGAACAGATAGCCGGAGACGCCGCCGAGGCCGAACATGGGGACGAACACGATGCAGATGCACAACAGCGAGACCGTCGCGGGAATGACGATCTGGCGGGCGCCGTCCATGATCGCGACCTCGATCTCCTTCTTCTGCTCCAGCTGGTAATTGATGTTCTCGATGGTGACGGTGGCGTCGTCGACGAGAATGCCGACCGCCAGCGCCAGACCGCCGAGCGTCATGACATTGATGTTTTCGCCGGTGGCGGCGAGCAGCGCCACGGAGGTCAGGATCGCCAGGGGAATCGAAACGATGATGATCAGGGTCGAGCGCCAGCTCCCCAGGAAGATCAGGATCATCATGCCGGTGAGGGCGGCGGCGAGGACGCCCTCGAAGATCACGGAATGCACCGCCGATTCGACGAAGGCGGACTGGTCGCCGACCAGCGCCAGCTTGACCTCGGGCGGGACGATCTCGCGCAAGCGCGGCATCAGAGTCTTGACGCCGTCGATCACGTCAATGGTGGAGGCCGAGCCCGCCTTGACGATGGTCATCAACACCGCATTCGAGCCGTCGACGCGCACCAGATTGATCTGCGGCGGCGAGGAATCGTGGACATAGGCGACGTCGCCGATCCGCACCGTCGCGCCATTGACCGTCTTGATCGGCAGGTCGTTCAGCGCCTCGACGCTCTCGGGCGAGCCATTGAGATTGACGACATATTCCTTGGAGCCGACCTTCTGGGTCCCGACCGGCGTGATGACGTCCTGCTGGCCGATCGCCGCGACCACCTCGGCGGCCGTGATGTTGTAGGAGCGCATCTTGTCCTGATCGGCGTCGATCTGGACCTGCCGGACCTTGCCCCCATAAGGCGAGGGCACGGCGGCGCCGGCCACCGTGGCGAGCTGCGGCCGGATGAAGTTCTGGGCGTAATCGAAGATCTGCGACTGGGACATGGTGTCGCTCGACACCGCGATCTGGATGACCGGCACGCTCGAGGCGTTGAAACTCAGGACATAGGGCGGCGTGATGCCGGGCGGCAGCAGTTTCAGCACCGTCTGCGAAGCCGCCGAAATCTGCGCCAGCGCGGCATTGATGTTGACCGACGGCTGGAAGAAGATTTTGACCACGCCATAGCCGGACATCGATTGCGATTCGACATGCTCGATGTCGTTGACCACGGAGCTGATGGCGCGCTCGTAGAAATAGACGACGCGGCCGGACATGTCTTCCGGCGGCAATCCATTGTAAGTCCAGACCACGGCGACCACGGGAATCCGGATCGCGGGGAAGATGTCCGTCGGGGTGCGCACCCAAGACATCACGCCAGCGATGACGATCAACATCGCCATCACCACGAAAGTATAGGGCCGGTTCAGCGCAATGCGAACGAGAGCGAGCATTTGACCTTTCGCGCGGCGATTCTGAGCGGGCGGACCTTAGTCGAGGCGGAGCCAGAGCCGCCACTAAATTAAACTTTAAACTCCGTGGCCTGCGCCAGGATGAAGCGCGCGCCGGGCGCATTGTCCTCGATGTCCAAAACCCAGCCGTGCAAGCGCGCGATCGACTCGACAATGCTCAGGCCCAGGCCGGAGCCCTCCTCCTCGCCTTGCTTGAGGCGAACGAACCGGCGAAAAATGTCGCGCTTCTTCGCCACGGGCACGCCGCGGCCATTGTCGCTGACGGTGATCTCCGCCCTGCCCCCCGATTCGCGCGCCGCGACGGTCACCTTCCCGCCGCGCGGGGTGAATTTCAAGGCGTTGTCGATCAGATTGGCCAAGGCCTCGCGCAAGAGGTCGGGGTCGGCGCGACGCACCAGCGGCGCGGGCGCTTCGACCAGCAAAGCCACGCCCTTGGCTGCGGCCAGCGGCGCGTAAAAATCGTGCAGCTCAAGGCAAAGCGCGGCGATGTCGGCGTCGCGGAACCCGGACAGGCGATGCTCCGCCTCGATGGCCGAGATTCGCTGCAGCGCCGCGATCGACTTCATGGCGCGATCGAGCTGCCGCAGCGCGGCCTGCACCGGCGGGCGCAGACGATCGTCCCTGGGCGCGTCCTTGAGCGCGTCCTCGAGCGTCGCTCTGACGTTGGCGACGGGTGCGCGCAGGTCGTGGGCGATGTTGTCGCCCACCGTCGCCATTTGCGCGAGCAGGCGCTCGATCTCGTCGAGCATGGCGTTGACCGAGACCACCAGGTCGTCAAGTTCGCGGAACCCCGTGGCGACGGGCAAGCGGGCGCGCAGGTCGCCATTGACGATCACGCTGATGCTGCGGTCGACCGCGCGCAGCCGGGCGGCGGCGCGCCGGGCGGCGAAGAGCCCGAGCAGCAGCGCGCCCACGGCGAGGGGGACGATGCCGAAGGCCAGCGCCTTGAATAGAAACCCGCGCAGCGCGACGGCTTCGTCGAGGCTGCGCCCGAGCACGATCACCGATCCGTCGGAGCGCCGGCGCGCCACCAGAATGGTCGGGGTCGCTGGCGCCGCGGCGCTGGCCCGGAACTCGGCGAAATAGCGGACTTTTCCGTCCGCGGGAATGTCGGGTCGGGTGTCGAGATTGCCGAACGCCAGCGCCCCCGCGGGATCGTAGAGGGCGACATATTGCAGCCGGCGAAAATCCCGGGTGAGGCGCAAGTCGAGCGACCGCCGCAAGCGCGCGTCGTCCGCGGCGGCCGCCTTCTCCGCCTCGTCGGCGAAGACATGGGTGAGTTCGGCGACCCAGGCGCGGGTCGCCGTTTCGTAGATCACCACGAAGACCAGGCTGCTGAGCAGGAAAATGGCGAAGGCGAAGGCGCCGGCGAAGCGCAGCGGGGTCGATTGCGCGAGGCTACGCATGGTGATCGAGCCTGAACCCCTCGCCGCGCAGATTGACGATCAGACGCGATTCGCCGGGACCTTCGAGTTTCTGGCGCAGATTGCGGATATGGACGTCGACCACATTGGTGTTGGCCGGGAACTTGTAATTCCAGACCGTCTCCAGCAGCATCTGGCGCGTGACCAGCTGGCCCGGGCGCAGCATGAAAAATTCGAGCAGTTGGAATTCGCGCGGCACAAGGGCGATCTCGCGCTGGTTGCGCCAAACTTTTCGCGCGATCCGATCCATGGCGAGAGCGCCCACGGCAAGCCGCGAAGCCCCGGAATCGGCGAAGCGCCGCACCAGCGCGTCGACCCGCGCGGAAAATTCCGACATGGCGAAAGGCTTGACCAGATAATCGTCGCCGCCCGCCCGCAGACCGGCGACGCGGTCGTCGACCGCGCTCATGCCGCTCATCATCAGGACCGGCGTCCGGTCGCCGCCGGCGCGAAGCCGCTGCACCAACTCAAGTCCGTCGGCGCCCTTGAGCTTGCGGTCCATCACCAGCAGCAGCGCCCGGCCTTCCCGCGCGGCGACCAGGGCTTCCGCGCCATCTTCCGAATGCACGACGCGATAGCGCTCGGCCAATTCGCGTTCAATCGCCAGAAACAGGTCGCTTTCGTCCTCGCAGACGTAAATCGCCCTTTCAGTCCCATTCATCGCGCCGCTTCTCCCGGAGCATTGCGTTCTTCGTGCAGGTTTACGCCATTTTCATGCACGCCCACCAGTTGGCGCAAGGCTTCATCGACACTGTGGAAAATACGCGCCTCGCCGCTCACGCCAGGGTCGTCGCCGGAGCCTGGCGGGCGGGCGAGCGCCGCCACCACGCCGGAGGCGCGCAGGGCCGCCTGCGCCCGCAGCGACTCAAGGCGCGCAATGGCGAAATCGCAGCCGAGAGCGTGGCAATGCGCGATCGCCGCCGCCAAAGCCCGCGCCGCCGTGTAATCGATGGCGGCGATGGCGGAGGCCTCTAGAACGATGAGCCGCATCGGCTGGTCCTGGGCCACCGCTTGCAATTGCATCCGGAACCGGTCGGCGTTGAGATAGGACAGCGGCGCCTGAAACCCGACCACCGCGACCCCGTCCAGCGTCTCGCCGGGGCAAGTGGGATTGCGCGGCCACCACACGGTTTCGCCGGGCAGGCGCTCGAAGGTTTGCAGATCGGTCTCGGTGGTGGACCAGACGCCGTGGATCAGCGACAGGATGATCGCCAGCGCCACGCCCATCTGCACCGGCAGCAGCACCACCGCCGCCGCCGTGACCGCCATCAGCAGGAATTCCGGCCGCGAGCGCCGGAAAATGTCGCGCATGTCGCGCAGCCTGAAAATGCGGCCGGCGATGAACAGCAGGATGGCGGCGAGCGACGCTTCGGGCGTGTGGCTGAGGAAGCTTTCGCCATAGGCCGCCAGTAGCGCCAGCGCCGCCGCGGCGACCAGTCCCGCAAGCTGCGTCCGCCCGCCCGTCGCCTCGACCATGGCGGTTCTGGGCGGACTGGAATTGACCGGAAAGGCGCCAAAAAGGCCCGCGAGCAGGCCGCCCGCGCCCAGGCCGAGAAAATCCCGGTTGATGTCGGAAGCCCCGTCCGGCGCCCCATAGGCGCGCGACACCGCCGCGCTCTGCACCATGATGACAAGCGTCAGCAGGACAGCGAGGCCGACCAGCCTGAAGATTTGCTCGACGCCGCCGTCGGGCGGGGCGAATTTCGGCCAGGCCACGGGAAAAGCGCCGATCACCGGCAGCGCGGCGGGATCGAGGTCGAACCACAGGACGGCGAAGGTGGCCGCGCCCGCGGCCAGCAAGGCGGCAGGCAGCCGGGGCGCCAGGGACTCGCAGGCGATGATGAAGGCGAGGCTGACGAGGCCCAGGGCCAACGCCAGCGGCTTGACCTCGTGGATCCGCGCCGCGATCTCCCCGACCCGCTGCACCGCATCGCCCGAACCCGCGGGCAGGCCCAGCAGCGCCGGCGCTTGCGACAGCACGATATGGACGGCTATGCCCGCCAGAAACCCGGTCAGCACGGGAATCGACAGCAGATTGGCGACCCAGCCGGCGCGAAACAGCCCCGCCCCGCACATCATGGCCCCGACGAGATAAGCGAGCAGCGCCGCGAGCATGGCGTAATCGGCGCCGCCCGCCGGGACGATCAGGGCGAGCGCGGCGGCGAAAATGGGCGTGATCGTCGAATCCGCGCCCACCGACATCAGGCGGTTGGCGCCGAACAGGGCGAAGCCGAGCGTTCCCGCGATGAAGGCGAAAAAGCCGATCGAGGGGGCGAAGCCGCCGAGCCGCGCCGTCGCCATTTGTTCGGGCGCGGCGATGGCGGCAAGCGTCAGGCCCGCGAGCAGATCGGCGCGCCAAAAGACGCCGACGCCGCTCAGGCCTCGAAACAACCAGCGGTTCTTGTCCGTTTCACTCATGCGCGCCCCCGCGCCAATCTGGCCCAGGCCGGCGGCGAAGGAAAGTGTGCGCGCGACGCGCTTTGGCGCTAGACTTAGGCTGACGCGCAGGAGGCTTTTCGTGGCGGCCAACGGCTCTGAAATCATCGCTGTCGCCGATATCGGCGGCACCCACGCCCGTTTCGCGCTGGCCGGGATCGACCGCGACGCCGGGCCGGAACTCGGCGAGGCCGTGGTGTTGCGCACCGCCGACTATCCCGATCTCGCCTCCGCTTACGAAGCCTTCGCGGACCAGATCGAGGGCGCGCGGCCCCGGCGCGCCAGCTTCGCCCTCGCCTGCCCAATCCGAGGCGAAACGCTGAAATTCACCAACAATCCCTGGACCTTGCGCCCGAAAACGCTCGCGGCGGAGCTGGGGCTCGACGAGGTGCGGCTGCTCAACGATTTCGGCGCCGTCGCCCATGCGGCGGCCAAGGCCGATCTGTCCTGTTTTTCGCACATTTGCGGACCGGATCGGCCGCCGCGCTCCGGGGTGATCTCGATTCTCGGACCGGGCACGGGCCTGGGCGTCGCGCAATTGATCCTCGACGCCGATGACCATCGGGTGGTCGAAACCGAGGGCGGCCACATCGACTTCGCGCCGCACGACGCCTTCGAGGACGGGCTGCTGGTGCGCCTGCGGGAAAAATTCGGCCGCGTCTCGATCGAACGCGTCGTGTCGGGGCCGGGGCTCGAGGAAATTTTCGCCGCGCTCTCGGACGCGGAGCCTCCCGACGCCCCCGCTCTCTGGGCCGCGGCCATCGCCGGAACCGACGATGTCGCCCGCGCCGCCCTGGAAAGATTCTGCGCGTGCCTGGGCGCGGTCGCGGGCGATCTCGCCCTGGTCCATGGCGCCGAAGCCGTCATTCTCGCCGGGGGGCTCGCGCCGCGCATCGCCCCGCTGCTCGCGGAGTCGCGTTTCGCCGAACGTTTCGTCGCCAAGGGGCGCTATCGCGAGATGATGGCGAACATTCCCATCTGGATGATCGTCCACCCGCAGCCCGGCCTGTTCGGCGCGGCGGCGGCGTTCCGCCCATGAAAAAAGCGCGGCCGTTTGCCGGCCGCGCCTTCGGTTCAGTTCAAACCGAACTTACTTCTTCTCGATCTTGGCGCGTTCAATGGATTCGAGAATGACGCGCTTGGCTTCGTCCGCATCGCCCCAGCCGGCGAACTTCACCCACTTGCCCGGCTCCAGGTCCTTGTAGTGGACGAAGAAATGCTCGATCTGCTTCCAGGTGATCTCGGGCAGGTCGGTGTAGTTCTTCACCTTCTCATAGCGCTTGGTGAGCTTGGGGCTGGGGACCGCCAGAATCTTTTCGTCGCCGCCGCCCTCGTCGGTCATCTTCAACACGCCGATCGGACGGACATTGATGATCGCGCCGGGAATGATCGGGCGGGTGTTGGCCACCAGCACGTCGCAGGGATCGCCGTCCTCGGACAGGGTGTGCGGGATGAAGCCGTAATTGCCGGGATAGCGCATCGGCGTATAGAGGAAGCGATCCACCATCAACGCGCCCGACGGCTTGTCCATCTCATATTTGATCGGCTCGCCGCCGATCGGAACTTCGATGACGACATTGACGTCTTCGGGATAATTCTTGCCGATGGTGATGGCGTCGAGACGCATTGGGCTCTCCAATGATTGATCTGAGCCCTTGTTTAGTCATTCACTGGACAATCGCAACCGGAATCGTTAGGTCACGCGCCTTCAAATCCGAAAGCCACGCGTCCCAGCCGGACGCCGCCGAAGATTTCGCGGGCGCGCCTGATCTCGCGACCGCCGAGCCGACGGTAGAAATCCAGCGCCCGCGTGTTGTCGGCGAGCGACCAGACCAGCACCCGGTCGATGCCATTGGCGGCGAGATCGTCACGCCCGCCCAGGAACAGGCGCCGGCCAAAGCCGAGCCCCTGATATTCCGGCGCCAGATAAAGCTCAAAAATCTCGCCGTCATAGTCGAGCGAGGGCGCCCGGTTGCGTCCGTAGGAGACATAGCCGCCGAGCCGCCCATGGGTGGACAGGACCAGAAGCCGGCTGCCCTGGAGGACGGCGCTGCGCCACCAGTCCGGGCCCCGCCGGGCGATCAGCCGCTCAAGCTCGCGTCCGGGAATCACGCCGCGGTAGGCCTCGCGCCAAGCAGCGTCGTGGACTGCGGCGATCTGGTCGGCATCGCCGGGCATTGCGCGTCTGATGGTGATGAGCGCCTGCGACATGGATCGGATGTTACGACCAAGCGTGTTTTCCGGCAAGCGAGTTCCATGCGAAACCACGCTTGCGGCGCCGCCAGTTTCCAGCCTTTTCAGAAATTCACGGTGCTGCGGACGCCCAGCACCAGGGCGTTGGGGTGATAGCCGCCGTCCAGCTGCGCGCCGGGATGAATCACATATTGGACGACCGGCTGCACGCTGAGGCCCGGAACGACCTGCGCCTGATAAGTCGCCTCGACCAGCGCCTCGAAATCGGGACGATAGGGAAAGCCCGCCTCGACGACGGAATTCGCCGTGGCGTTGGAAATGCGCATGAAGGCGAAGCACAGGCCGGCGATGTCGTTCGGCCGCCTGTCGAAGAAGCCGGACAGGTTGAACCCGGTGTCGAAATAAAAATCCGAGACGTTGCGGTCGCCCGGCGCGGTGAAGGCGCGGAAAAAGGCGCCCAGCCCCTTGGTCGCATCGCCCGGCGCCCTGATCAGCTGCTGGTCGATCATGCCGTAAAAACCGTAATCGCCGGAGTGAACCGGCACGGGCAGGCCGGCGATGACGAAGGGGCGGCCGTCGACGTCGTTGAACATGCCGAAATTGCGCCAGGCGCCCAGCTTGATCGTTCCCGCAAGGCCCGAGGCGTCCTTGTCCTGGTTGTATTTGATCTGCAGCTCCTGCATCACCAGCGGCGGATCGGTCAGGCGGAAATTGAGGCCATAGGGATCGCGGACCTGCGGGTCGCCGGTCCCCGGTCCCGCGGGATTGCCGTCATAGACGGCGACGACATAGGTGAAGGTGTCGTTGATGTCATATTTGACCCGCGCGCCCAAAGCCGAAAACGGATAGGCGGGGCCGCCGCTCGGCATGTCCCAGGCGAGCAGGCCGGGCCATCCCGTCGTCGAATTGATGAACAGCTGCGCATATTTCGACGAGACGAAATCCGTGTCGGCGCCGAGCTGGCCGATGCGCACCGCGACCTTGTCGTCGAACAGCTTCTGCTCGTACCACAGCTCATAGAGCCGGATGGTGGGCATGGCCTCGATATAGCTGACCGGCAGCAGGTTGTTCAGATAGTACCGCGACAGTCCGACGCCCTGGATCCAAAATCCCTCGGCGTGGACAGTTCCGCCGTTCAGATGGGCGAACTTACCCATGTCGAATTCGAACACGGTGTCGAGCCGGCCTTCGCCGATCACGCCCTGGCGGGCGCCGCCGGTCGGATTGCCCAGGACTTCGCCAATATAGGTGTTTTGCAGCGTCACGCCGTCGTCGGCGAGCATTTTCTTGAAGTCGCCATAGGGGGCGAGCGCCGGGACCGACGTGACGATCGAGGGCGGCCCGTCATCGGCGCGCGCCGAGCTGGCGCAGATTGGGGCGGCGCAGATGAGAGCGGCCAAGGCGAGGCCAACGGCAAGCGCCGATTTCTTGCACGTGTCCAGCATCGGCCTCTCGCCTCTGTCTCTTACGCCCATCAAGCATCGGCGGCGTCGCCACGATTGACAAGAGCTAGCATTGTTTCGAAACACTTCAAATCTAAGCTCACGCGCAACGGCTTGCCCCGGGCTTGTCAAGCGGGAGCGGCGCCCCTGTCGCCGCGCGGATTTTCCGATAACATGACCGCCAAGGCACAGAACGGCGTCAAGACAGAACCAAGTTTCGAGTCACAGAACCAGAGTTTGTTGTTCACCATGGCAAAGAAGAGCAAGGCGCGCGCAACCGGCGCCCGGGCGACGCCGGCGAAATCCGCTCCCCTCAAGCAAAAGAAACGCGTGGCCGGCAAGCTGACGCTCACCCTGCCGCTGGCGCGCGCGCGCAAGCTGGCCGGCGATCTCTACGAGGCCGCCGGCTTGCGCCTGTGGGCGGAGGCGATCGAGGCGGCCACGCCCGAGGCCCGCGACGGGCTGATCCAGCTGCAGGACGCCATTTGCGACGCCGGCGACCTGCTCAAACAGGCCAAGGCGAGCAATCCGAAACATTTGTCGATGTTCATGGTGGCCTGTTGCGAGCGCGACGGCCTGCCCGCGACCCCGCCGCGCTTCATCACCGCGAGCGACGAGGACGAGGCCATCGCGATCTGGAAAGCCGCCTTCAAGGGCGAATTCGGCCGGCGCAAGCCGCGCGCGCAAAAAATCCCCGAGCGCGGCGACCAGCCGGGCCTGCACGGCTGACGGCCAGCGAATACGCTTGTCGGGGCGCCCGTCGCTCCTATATGCACGCTGACGATGAACGAAAACGCCCCCCGCCTGTGGACGGTCCTGCGTGAGTTGTGGCCCTATGTCTGGCCCAGCCGCCGCGCAGACCTGAAAATTCGCATTCTCATCTCCTTCATCCTGCTGATCCTCGCCAAACTGGCGACGATCGGCATGCCCTACGCGTTCAAATGGGCGACCGACGCGCTCACCGAGCTCTCCAAGGGCGTGGAGGTGTCGCCCGGCCTGATCGCCGGGCCCATCGCCATGACCGTGCTCTATGGCGCGCTGCGGGTCGCCATGGTCGGCTTCACCCAGGCGCGCGACGGCATGTTCGCCAAAGTGGCGATGAATGCGGTGCGCCGCCTGGCGCTCGACGTTTTCGTTCATCTGCACGCCCTGCCGCTGCGCTTTCATCTGGAGCGCAAGACCGGCGCCCTGACGCGCGTGCTCGAGCGCGGCCGCAACGCCATCGAGACGCTGACCCGCCTGGTCATGCTGACCGGCTTTCCAACCATTTTGGAGCTGGCCCTGGTCGCGGGCGTGCTCTACTTCCAGTTCGACGCGCGTTATGTGGGGATCGTGGCGGCGACGGTGGTCGCCTATCTCGCCTACACGTTCGTCGCCACCAATTGGCGGATCGGCATTCGCGCCTCGATGAACGAAAGCGACACCGACGCCAACGCCAAGGCGATCGACTCGCTGCTGAACTATGAGACGGTCAAATATTTCGGCGCGGAAAAGCGCGAGGCCGAGCGTTACGACCGCACCATGGCGCGCTATGAGCGCAACAGCGTGCTGAGCTATGTATCGCTCAACGTGCTGAATTTCGGTCAGGCGCTGATCTTCACCATTGGCATGATCGCGATGATGGCGCTCTGCGTCGTCGGCATCAAGGAAGGACGCCACACCGTCGGCGATTTCGTCCTGCTCAACACCATGATGATCCAGCTCTACCAGCCACTGAATTTCATGGGCATGCTCTATCGCGAGACCAAGCAGGCGCTGCTCGATATCGCCGCCATGTTCGACATTTTGCGGCAGCCGAACGAAATCTCCGACGCTCCCGACGCCCCCGCCCTGGCGGTCAGCGCCGGCGCCGTGCGTTTCGACGACGTGCATTTCGCCTATGACCCCGCCCGGCCCATTTTGCGGGGCTTGAGTTTCGAGGCCCCCGCCGGCAAAACCGTAGCGATCGTCGGCCCCTCCGGCGCCGGCAAGAGCACGATTTCGCGGCTGATCTTCCGCTTTTATCAGCCGCAGCAGGGCCGCATCCTCATCGACGGCCAGGATATTTCCAAGGTTTCGCTGGAATCGCTGCGCGCCAGCATTGGCATGGCGGCCCAGGACAATGTGCTGTTCAACGACACCATCCGCTACAATATTTTGTACGGACGCCCCGAGGCGAGCGAGGAGGAGATGCGGGCGGCGGCGGCCCTGGCGCGGATCGATAAATTCGTCGAACTGGCGCCGGGCGGCTATGATGCGCAGGTCGGCGAACGTGGCCTCAAATTGTCCGGCGGCGAAAAGCAGCGCGTCGCCATCGCCCGCACGCTTTTGAAAGATCCCGACATTCTGGTGCTTGACGAGGCGACCAGCGCTTTGGACACGCTGACCGAACGTGAAATCCAGGCGACGCTCGAGGAGCTTCCGCGCCGGGGCGCAACGATCGTGATCGCCCACCGTCTGTCAACCATCGTCAACGCCGACGAAATCCTGGTCATGGACAAGGGCGCGCTGGTCGAGCGCGGCGATCACGAGACCCTGCTCGCCCAGGGCGGGGTCTACGCGGCCTTGTGGAACCGCCAACTCGCAGAACAGGAGGGGCAGGCGCAGGAAGACATGCCGGTGGTCCCGCCCGAGGAAAAACGCGACGACGAAGAATTGTTTGGCGCATCGCAGATTTAGGCCGATTGCCTTTCGACGGCTGAGCCATTAGCCCTAGTGCCGATATCAGGAGATTGCGCCTTGTCTCTTTCCCCCGTCGAACAATTGAAACGGCACGCCGCGGAGCGCGCCGCCGCGCTGGTGCGCTCCGGAATGAAGCTGGGCCTGGGCACCGGCTCGACGGCCGCCCATTTTGTCGATTGCATCGGCGAAAAGGTCCGCGACGGTCTCGATGTCATTTGTGTCCCCACCTCCGAGCGCACGCGCGCCCAGGCCGAAGGTTTGAACATCAAGCTTTCGACCCTGGATGAAACGCCGGAGCTCGATCTCACCGTCGACGGCGCCGACGAGTTCGATCCGAAACTGCGCTTGATCAAGGGCGGCGGCGGCGCTCTGCTGCGGGAAAAGATCGTCGCCGCGGCGTCGAAGCGCATGGTGGTGATCACCGACGCCTCCAAGGAAGTGGCGACGCTGGGCAAGTTCAAGCTGCCGGTCGAAGCGGACCTTTTTGGGCTCACGGCGACAGCGCGGCAGATCGAAAAAGCGGCCACGGCAAATGGCTGTCAGGGCGCTGTCAGCCTGCGAAAAAACTCAGGCGCGCTGTTCGTCACCGACGGCGGCAACGCCATCTTCGACTGCGATTTCGGCGTGATCCCCGATGCCGACGGACTCGCGAGCGCCCTTAACGCCATTCCCGGCGTGGTCGAGCATGGGCTGTTCATCGGCCTCGCCACCGCTATTATCATCGCCGACCCCGCCGGCATTCGCGTGCTCGGCGATCTCTCGGCCTGAGGACGAAAAAAGTGCGCCGCCTGTTCGCCCCGCTGCTGGTCGCCGCGCTCGCCTTCCCCGTCCAGGCGCAGGAGGAGGACTCGCTGCGGCTGGCGCGGCTGGTGGTCGAAAGCTCGGGGCTGTCGCGCTCGTTCCACGGACTGACCGAGGCCATGCGCGCGGATTTTTCGCGCGCCGCCGTGACGCGGCCGGACCTCGCCGGCGACCTCCAGGCGGCTCTGGCCGACATGCAGCCCGCCTTCGACGCCGAGGCCGACGAGATGACGGGGAAAGCCGCCGCCATTTACGCGCAAAAACTGTCGCGGCGCGAACTCGCGGATTGCGCAGTGTTTTTCGCGGGCCCATCGGGAAAAGCCTATGTCGCGGCGCAGCCGGCGATCCTCGCCGAGCTCGGTCCCATCCTCGAAGACTGGCGCCGCACGGCCTCCGTGACCCTCACCACGAGGCTGCGCGAAAAATTGCGCGCCAAAGGCAAGGATTTTTAGGATGAGCTTCGACCTCGACCTTTTCGTCATCGGCGCCGGTTCGGGCGGCGTGCGCGCCGCGCGCATCGCGGCGGGCCATGGCGCCAAGGTGATGGTCGCCGAGGAATTCCGCATTGGCGGAACCTGCGTCATCCGCGGCTGCGTGCCGAAAAAGCTCTATGTCTATGCCTCGCGTTTCGCCGGCGATTTCGAGGCGGCGGGGAGTTTTGGCTGGCGTCTGGCGCAAAAGCCGACCTTCGACTGGACAAAACTGGTGGCGGCCAAGGAGGCCGAGATCAGTCGTCTGTCAGGGCTCTATGCCGCCAATCTCGGCAAGGCCAATGTCGAGATCGTGCAGGAGCGCGCCGAGATCGAGGGGCCCAACGAGGTGCGGCTGAAAAGCTCGGGCCGGCGCCTCACAGCAAGACACATTCTGGTGGCGACCGGCGGCGCGCCGCAGATGCATCCCGAAATTCCCGGGATCGAACACGCCATTTCCTCCAACGAAATTTTTGACCTGCCGAAATTTCCGCAAAGATTGGTTGTGGTCGGCAGCGGCTATATCGCCGTCGAATTCGCCAGCATTTTTGCCCGGCTTGGCGCGGAGGTCACGCTGCTGTTCCGCGCCGACCGCATTTTACGCGGTTTCGATGATTTTATGCGCGACGGCTTGGCGGAGGCCTTGGCTGCGGCGGGGGTGAGGCAATTAGCCGGCGTGCTGCCAACCTCCATCGAAAAAACTGTTGAGGGCCTGCGCGTCGGCCTTTCCAACGGCGGAACGCTCGCCGCCGACCAGATTCTGGTCGCCACCGGCCGCGCCCCGCACACGGCGGGGCTCGGGTTGGAGAAAGCGGGCGTCGAACTGGACTGGAACGGCGCGGTCCGGGTCGATGCGGAAAGCCGGACCAATGTGCCGTCGATCCATGCGGTCGGCGACGTCACCCACCGCATCAACCTGACGCCGGTGGCGATCCGCGAGGGCCATCTTCTGGCGGACCGCCTGTTTGGCGGCGGCATCCAAATGGTCGATTACGATTTCATCCCCACCGCCGTCTTCACCACGCCGGAAATCGGCACGGTCGGCCTCCCCGAGGATTTGGCGCGCGAGAAATTTCAGACTGTCGATGTTTACCAGACCAGCTTCCGCCCGATGAAGGCGACGCTCTCGGGTGGGTCTGAGCGCACGCGCATGAAAATCGTCGTCGATGGCGACAGCGACCGCGTGCTCGGAGTCCATATTCTGGGCGAGGACGCCGGCGAAATCGTGCAGGCGCTCGCCATTTCGCTGAGGCTGGGCGCGAAAAAGGCCGATTTCGACGCCACCATGGCGTTGCATCCGTCCGCGGCCGAGGAATTGGTCACCCTGCGGACGCGGACGGCGCGCTACACGCGCGACCAGTAGCCCTGCGAGGCGGAGGCGGAGCCTCCGTCTCGAGGGCGCGCCGCTATGCGCGCAGCGAGGCGATGTCGATGACGTAGCGATGTCTCAGGTCGCTGTTCGCCATGCGCTTGTAGGCCTCGTTGATCTCCTGGATCTTGATCGTCTCGATCTCGGCGTGAATGCCGTGCTTGCCGCAAAAGTCCAGCATTTCCTGGGTCTCGCGGATGCCGCCGATGATCGAGCCCGCCACGGAGCGCCGGCCGAAGATCAGCGGCACGGTGTCCACGGGGTCCTTGCCCTTGCCGATGAACCCGACCAGAACCAGCGTCCCGTCGAGCGCCAGCGTAGGAATATAGGGGTTCACATCGTGGTCGTTGGGGGCGGTGTCGATGATCAGATCGAAGCCGCCCGCCACCGCTTTCATCTGCGCCCTGTCCGTGGACAGCACCACATGATCGGCGCCCAGGCGCCGCGCGTCGGCCTCCTTGCTCGGCGAGCGGGTGAACAGGGTGACATGGGCGCCCAGCGCCTTGGCGAGTTTCAGCGCCATATGGCCGAGGCCGCCCAGGCCGATCACCCCGACGCGGCTGCCCGCGTGAACCTTCCAATGCCGCAGCGGCGACCAGGTCGTAATGCCCGCGCATAGCAGCGGCGCGGCGCCGGCGAGGTCGAGCGCGTCGGGGATGCGGACGACGAATTTTTCCGAGACGACGATTTGTTCCGAATAGCCGCCATAGGTCGGCGTCCCGTCGCGGCGGTCGAGACTATTATAAGTGTAGGTGGGGACCGCCTCGCAATATTGCTCCAGCCCCTGCCCGCAGGGCTCGCAGCTCTGGCAGGAATCCACCATGCAGCCGACGCCGACGCGGTCGCCGACCTTGAAGCGCACCGCTTTCGGCCCGACCGCCGAAACGATGCCGATGACCTCATGGCCGGGCACCATCGGATAGATCGAACCGCCCCAGTCATTGTCGACCTGATGCAGGTCGGAATGGCAGACCCCGCAGAATTTCACGTCGATCTGCACATCGTCCGCGCGCAGGGCGCGCCGGCTGAAACGCCAGGGCGCCAGCGCCTGCTTCTCGCCGGGGGCGGCGAAACCGAGAACTTCCATCAACGACTCCCGTCAGTGGCCGGCTTGCGCCGGCGGCCTGGACGGAAAATAGGATGAAATTCTCATGACGCCCACGCGAATTTTGCAATTCCCGCTTTGCGTCAGATCGTCTGGTTGTAGGCGCCCACTTCCGGATTTTCGCGCAGCACGGCGTCGACCGCCTTGAACATGGCGTGCAGATTCGCGCCGGAAGCCGGGCTTTCCACAACCACGACCAGCTCCGGCTTGTTCGAGGAGGCGCGCACCAGACCCCAGGTGCCGTCGGCGACGGTGACGCGCACGCCGTTGACTGTGACGAGGCTGACAATGTCCTGGCCGATGATCTTTTCGCCGGCGGCCTGCATGGCCTCGAAGCGCGCAATCACGCGGTCGACAACCTCATATTTCACCTCGTCGGCGCAATGCGGCGACATGGTCGGCGAGCCCCAGGTTTTCGGCAGGTCGGCATAGAGATCGGCCATGCTCTTGCCGGGGTTGCGGTCGAGCATGTCGAGCACATGCACCGCGGTGAGCAGGCCGTCGTCATAGCCGCGGCCAATCGGCGCATTGAAGAAGAAATGGCCGGATTTTTCGAAGCCGGCGAGCGCCTGAAGCTCGGTGACGCGGCGCTTGATGTAGCTGTGCCCGGTCTTCCAGTAATCGGTCTTGACGCCATGGGCGAGCAGCATGGGATCGCTGGCGAACAGGCCTGTGCTTTTGACGTCGACCACGAACGTGGCGCCCCGGTGCAGTTTGGAGAGATCTCGCGCCAGCATGACGCCGATCTTGTCGGCAAAAATCTCCTCGCCGTTATTGTCGACCACGCCGCAGCGGTCGCCGTCGCCATCAAAGCCCAAGCCCACGTCGGCGCCGGTTTCGCGCACCTTCGCCGCCATGGCGTGCAGCATCTCCAAATCTTCGGGATTGGGATTGTAGCGCGGAAACGTGTAGTCGGGGGTGACGTCGAGCGGGACGACTTCGCAGCCCAGGCGCTCCAGAAGCTGCGGCGCGAAGGCGCCGGCCGTGCCATTGCCGCAGGCGGCGACCACCTTGAGCTTGCGCTTCAGTTTTTTCCCGGAGGCGAGATCGTCGAGATAGATGCGGCCAAAGTTCTCGACATATTCGTAGGAGCCGCCGGACCGGCTTTCAAAGCGCCCGGCGAGCACGATGTCGCGCAGCCGCCCCATTTCGTCCGGGCCAAAGGTCACCGGACGCTGCGCGCCCATTTTGACCCCGGTCCAGCCATTGTCATTGTGCGAGGCCGTGACCATGGCCACCGCAGGGCAATCCAGCGCGAACTGGGCGAAATAGGCCATGGGCGACAGGGCCAAGCCGATGTCCACCACTTCGACGCCGCCGGACATCAGGCCGCAGATCAGCGCCTGCTTGATCGACAGCGAATAGGAGCGGAAATCATGGCCGGTGGCGAGGCGGGGTTTGACGCCCATTTCGTGCAGCAGCGTGGCGAGGCCGAGGCCGAGCGCCTGCACGCCCAACAGGTTCAGCTCCTTGCCGAACAGCCAGCGCGCGTCGTATTCGCGAAAGCCGGTGGGTTTGACCAGCGGCAGGCGCTCATATTCGAAGGTGTTCGGCTCGAGGACGGCGACGGGTTTGGGCAGCATGTGGGACTCGCAAAGCGAAAGGCGGGCGTGGAATAGCACGTTTGTCCGCGCGTCGCAGGGACGAACCCCTCATCCGGCGCGCTTTGCGCGCCACCTTCTCCCGCCATAGGGCTTCCGAAAGGACGCCCGTCGGCCGACGGGCTATGGGGAGAAGGAAGCGCGCGCCGAAAACTCGTGCTTATGCGCGGTGATAAACGTCCTCGATGCGGACGATGTCGTCCTCGCCGAGATAGGAGCCGGTCTGCACTTCGATCAGCTCCAGGTCGATCTTTCCCGGATTGACCAGCCGATGGACGCTGCCTATCGGCAGATAAATCGACTCGTTTTCGTGCACCATCAATGTGTCGGCGTCGCGCGTGACTTCGGCCACGCCACGCACCACGATCCAGTGCTCGGCCCGGTGAAAATGCTTTTGCAGCGACAGCTTATGGCCGGGCTTGACGACGATGCGCTTGACCTGATGCCGGTCGCCGCCGTCGATCGACTGGTAATAGCCCCAGGGCCTGTAGACGCGGCGATGCTCCTGCGCCTCCTTGCGCTTGCGCCGCTTCAGCTCGTCGACGAGTTCCTTGACCTTGTCGCCATATTGCGCGCCGAGGACCAGCACGGCGTCATCGGTGGTGACGACAATGACATCCTTGACGCCCAGCACCGCCGTCAGCGTGTCGTCGGCGCGAACGTAGCAATTCTCGCCGCCCACCACGACGCCATGGCCGCGCACGGCGTTGCCGCGATCGTCCTTGTCCGAGAGCTCCCAGACCGCCTGCCAGTTGCCGACGTCCGACCAGCCGATGTCGGCGGGAATGACGGCGGCGTGCGAGGTGCGCTCCATCACCGCATAGTCGATCGAGGTTTTCGGCGCCTTGCCGAAAGCGGCCTTGTCGAGCGCGAGAAAACCCAGATCCGTCCTGGCCTTGGTGAAAGCTTCTGCGGCGGCGGCGGCGATTTCCGGCTCGAAGGCGTCGAGTTCGCCGCGCATCACATCGGCGCGGAAGAAGAAATTGCCGGAATTCCAGAGATAGCCCTGCGCGATGTATTTTTCCGCCGTTTTGGCGTCGGGCTTTTCGACGAAAGCCTCGACCTTGGCGACGCCCGATTCGGCGACGGCGACGGCGCCGGGCCTGATGTAGCCATAGCCTGTGGCGGGACCGGTGGGCGTAATGCCGAGCGTCACGATATGGCCCTGGGCCGCCGCCTCAGCCGCCTTCACGCACAGGGCCTGAAAGGCCTCGATCTTCTGCACCACATGGTCCGCGGCGAACACCGCGACCACGGAGTCCGGCGCGCGGGCGGCGGCGATTTCGCAGGCGATGGCCACGGCAGCGGCAGAATCGCGGCGCTCCGGCTCAAGCACGATCTGCCCCTGAACCCCGATCTGCGCCATCTGCTCCTGCACGAGAAAGCGGTAGTCGTGGTTGGTGACGATCACCGGCGCGGCGAAAGCCTCCGCATTCAGGCGCAACAAAGTGTTTTGAAAGGTGGAGCGCTCGCCGAGCAGAGCAATGAATTGTTTGGGCATGCTTTCGCGCGAGGCGGGCCACACCCGCGTGCCCGCGCCGCCGCACATGATCACTGGAATGATTTTGTTCATGCATCCCCCGCATCGCGTATCGCCAAGGATTAGCCCTGCAATACGGCTCCCACAAGACATTCTCGTCGCCACAACCGGCGGCGCGCCTACGCGGCTTCGCTTTCGGCCAGCAGCCGCGCCTGATGGTCGGCGATCAGCGGATCCAAAATCTCGTCCAGCGCCTCGCCTTCCATGACCTTGTCGATCTTGTAGAGGGTGAGATTGATGCGGTGCTCGCTGACGCGTCCCTGGGGGAAATTATAGGTGCGGATGCGCTCGGAGCGATCGCCGGAGCCGACCTGCGCCTTGCGATCGGCGGCGCGCTCGGAGTCCAACCGGTTCCGTTCAAGGTCGAACAGGCGCGAGCGCAACACTTCCATGGCCTTGGCCTTGTTGCGGTGCTGCGAGCGCTCCTCCTGCATCATCACCACAATGCCGCTGGGGATATGGGTGATGCGGATCGCCGATTCCGTCTTGTTGACGTGCTGGCCGCCGGCGCCGCCGGCGCGCATCGTGTCGATGCGCAAATCGCCTTCGTCGATGGCGAGATCGACCTCCTGCGCCTCGGGCAGCACGGCGACGGTCGCGGCGGAGGTGTGGATGCGCCCCTGCGTTTCGGTCGCGGGCACGCGCTGCACGCGATGGGTGCCGCTTTCGAATTTCAGCCGGGCGAACACGCCCCTGCCCTGGACCTGGGCGATGATTTCCTTGAACCCGCCCGCCGTGCCCTCGCTCGCGGACAATAGCTCCATCTTCCAGCCGTGGAGCGCCGCATATTTCTGGTACATGCGAAACAGGTCGCCGGCGAACAAAGCGGCCTCGTCGCCGCCGGTTCCGGCGCGGATTTCCAGGATGGCGCCTTTTTCATCCGCCGCGTCGCGCGGCAGCAGCGACAGGCGCAGGGCGCGCTCGGCTTCGGCGAGTTTTTCGCGCGCCCCCGGCAATTCTTCCGAGGCCATGGCGCGCATGTCAGCATCGGCGGACGACGTCAGGCCTTCGAGATCGTCGACCTCCGTCAGCAGCGCGCGATAGGCGCGGATCGAGGCGGCGACCGGCTCGAGATCGGCGAGTTCGCGCGACAGGGCCGAGAACGCGCTCGCATCGCCCTGGGCGAGGCGATGTTCGATCTCCTCATGGCGGCGCAGAATGATGTCGAGTTTTTCGGCAGGAAGCATCTGGACTTGCTAATGCGCGCTAGAGCGGAACGCAATGCGCTTCGGCAAAAGCCTGCAATTCCCGCCGAATGGAAAAACTGTGATCGAGCCGTTCGATCATCGGCATCAGCAGCGCGTTGAGCGCGCCGAGATCGACGGCGCGGATCGCGGCCTTGACCGGGCCGATCGACGAGGGCGTCATCGACAGGCCGCGAAAACCGATCGCCGCCAAAGCCAGCGCCTCGAGCGGCTTGCCACCCATTTCGCCGCACAGGGTCACGGGTTTCTCGTATCGGGAGGCGACGTCGACGATGGATTTCAGCGCCCGCAGATTGGGGGCGGAGAGATCGTCGAAGCGCGCGGAGACCCTTTTGTTGTCGCGGTCCGCCGCGAACAAATATTGGGTGAGGTCGTTGGAGCCGACCGAGAGGAAATCGGCGAGTTCGCAGATTTCGTCGAGCTGCCACAGCAGCGAGGGCACCTCGACCATGACGCCCAGTTGCAGGTTGCTCGGCGTCTTGTAGTCGTGCCGGCGCAAGAACTCCATCTCGCGCACGCAAATGTCGCGGGCGGCGACGAATTCGCTGGTTTTGGCCACCATGGGGAACATGATGCGCAGCATCCGGCCTTCGGCGGCGCGCAGCATGGCGCGGATCTGCATGCGCAGCAGTCCAGGACGGTCGAGGCCGATGCGGATCGCGCGCCAGCCGAGCGCCGGATTCTCCTCCTCGACCTTGGCCATATAGGGCAGGACCTTGTCCGAGCCGATGTCCAGCGTGCGGAAGGTCACGGGAATATTGCCCACGGAATCCAACACTTTGCGATAGAGCGCATATTGCTGGGACTGGCGCGGGAAGCTCGGCGCGACCATGAACTGCAATTCGGTGCGGAACAGGCCGATGGATTGCGCGCCCACCTCTTCGGCGTGCTGGCAGTCGATCAGCAGGCCGGCATTCATGTGCAGGCCGATCTCCACCCCGTCCTTGGTGACGGCGGGGACATCGCGCAGCTTGTGATATTGCTCGCGCCGCCGCGCCCGCAGCCGCGCTTTTTCGCCGTAAGCGGTTTCGACATCCGGCGGCGGCCGCAGCTGCACCTCGCCGGAGCCGCCGTCGACGATGATGGCGTCGCCGGTTTCGACGAGGTCGGTGACATTCGGCACTTCGCCGACGGCGGGAATGCCGAGCGCGCGGGCGATGATGGCGACATGGCTGGTCGGCCCGCCATCCTCCAGCACCAGGCCGCGCAGATTGGCGCGCTCATAGTCGAGCAGCGAGGCCGGCCCCATGTTGCGGGCGACGAGAATGGCGTTGTCGGGCAGCGCGCCGCCATGGGGCGGGGTGACGCCGGTGAGCTGCTGCAGCAGGCGATTGGCGAGATCGTCGAGATCGTGCAGACGCTCGCGCAAATAGGGATCGGTCTGGCGCTGCAATTTGGCGCGGGCGTCGTTCTGGACGCGCTCGACCGCCGCTTCCGCCGTCAGGCCGGAATCCAAGGCTTCGCGCAGCCGCCGCATCCAGCCGCGATCATTGGCGAACATGCGCACGGTTTCGAGCACGTCGCGGTGCTCGCCGGCGCCATAGCGGTCGCCGCGCGCGATCAGCACGTCGATCTGCTCGCGCATGGCCTGGATCGCCGCGTCGAGCCGGGCGTTCTCGGTTTCAAAACTCTCGGCGACCAGTTGCTTGACGATGATGCGCGGCTCATGCAGCACGACATGGCCGAGGCCGACGCCTTCGGAGAGCGGCGAGCCCACCAGCGCCATCGGCTTTTGCAGGCTCAGACTCTGGCCGGGCGCGGCCAGCGACTGCAGCTCGCCCGAGGCGATCATTTCGGCCAGCAGCATGGCCGTGGTCTGCAGCGCCTCGACTTCCTCTTCCGAATAGGTGCGCCGCGCCCGGTTCTGCACGACGAGGACGCCGAGCGTATTGCCGCCGCGCAGGATCGGCACGCCGAGGAAACTTTGATAGACCTCTTCGCCCGTCTCCGGGCGGTAGCTGAAGGCGGGATGGGCCTGGGCGTCGGCGAGCGCGAGCGGCTCGGCTTTTTCCGCGATCAGGCCGACCAGGCCTTCGCCTGTTGTCATGGTGGTGAGGTGGACCGCCTCGCGGTTCAGACCCTCGGTGGCGTAGAGCTCGAGCTTGCCGTCGGAGCGCAGCACATAGACCGAGCAGACTTCGGCCACCATATTGGCGGCGATATGGATGACGATGCGATCGAGGCGCGCCTGCGCGCTCACCGGCTCCGCCATAACCTCGCGAAGCCGGCGCAGAAGCAGACGAGGTCCGCCCAAACCGCCGCGCATTGTGCCGTCCTGTCTGGAACGCGCGGAAAACGCGCTCCTCATAACGTTCCTATCACCTATCCAAGACGCGAACGCCTTGGCAAATATCAAGGCGATTCTTGCGTCGCCTTCCCGCCACCAATAAGGATGCAAAGTCCGGACCGCAAGGGTCCGAAAGTCTGTAACTTCAGGCCTTGTCCAGGCCGTAAAGCGAATGAAGCGTGCGCACCGCCAATTCGGTGTAAGCGGCGTCGATCAACACGGAAAATTTGATCTCCGAGGTGGTGATCGCGCGAATATTGATGCTTTTTTCCGCGAGCGCGCGGAAAGCGGCGGCGGCGACGCCGGCATGGCTGCGCATGCCGACGCCAATCGCCGAAATTTTCACCACATCGCCCGAGGATTGCAGGCTGGTGTAGCCGATGTCGTCCTTGGCCTTTTCCAGAATGGCGCGGGTGCGCTCGAATTCGGCGGCCGGGACGGTAAAGGTGATGTCGGTGTGGGCGGCGTCGTCGGACACGACCTGGATGATCATGTCGACATTGATGTTGGCTTCGGCCAGCGGCTTGAACACCGCCGCGGCGACGCCAGGCTTGTCGGCGACCTTGCGCAAGGTGAGCTGCGCCTCGTCCTTCGAGAAGGCGATTCCGGTCACGACCTGCTGCTCCACAATATCCTCCTCGTCGCAAATCAGCGTGCCCAGCTGGGGGTTTTCGGGATCGTCGAAGGACGACCGCACATAGGTTTTGACGCCATGGACCATGGCCATTTCGACCGAGCGCACCTGCAAGACTTTTGCGCCCAGCGAGGCCATTTCGAGCATTTCCTCGAAGGCCACCTTGTCGAGCCGGCGCGCCTTCGGCACGACGCGGGGGTCGGTCGTGTAAACGCCGTCGACGTCGGTATAGATGTCGCAGCGATCCGCCTTAATTGCGGCGGCGATGGCGACCGCGCTGGTGTCGGAGCCGCCGCGTCCCAGCGTGGCGATGCGGCCGGTGGCGGGATCGACGCCCTGAAAACCGGCGATCACGGCGACTTCCTTGCGGCCAAAGCCCTCGATCAGTTTCGAACCGTCGATCCCCGCGATTCGCGCGGAGCCATGGGCGTTGTCGGTTTCGATCGGAATCTGCCAGCCCTGCCAGGAGCGGGCCGGAATGCCCATTTCCTGCAGGACGATGGCGAGCAGACCGGACGTCACCTGTTCGCCCGAGGCGACCACGGCGTCATATTCGCGGGGATCGTAGTGCTTGTTGGATTCGTTGACCCAGCCGACGAGTTCGTTGGTCTTGCCGGACATGGCGGAGACGACCACGGCGACATCGAAGCCGGCCTCGATCTCTCGTTTGACGTGACGCGCCACATTGCGGATACGTTCGATATTGGCGACGGACGTGCCGCCGAACTTCATCACCAGACGCGCCATAATGCCCTGATTAAATCGCTGTAGACCTCGCCCTTGGGGCGGCTATACATGACGGCGCGCCCGGCGCCTGTCAATCTGCGCTTCCGCCTAATCGAGATCAAAATGTCCGAGAATCGCTCCGCCAGCACCGACCCCGAGGAACTCGCCCGCTTCGCCCGCCTCGGCGACCAATGGTGGGATTTGAAGGGGCCGCAAGCGGCTCTGCACAAGCTCAACCCGGTGCGCATCGGCTATTTGCGCAACCTTTTGTGCGCGCATTTTCCGGACGGAGACAAGCCGAGGCGGCGCAATTCCGAGAAACCGCTCGCCGGCCTGAAAATCGTCGATTGCGGCTGCGGCGGCGGGCTGCTCGCCGAACCGCTGGCCAAGCTTGGCGCGACCGTGACCGCCATCGATCCCGCCGACGAAAATATCAATGTGGCGCGCCGCCATGCGGAACTGGGCGGTCTCGACATCGACTATCGGCCGGTGACCGTCGAATCGCTGGCGGCCGCTGGCGAAATTTATGACGTGGTGCTCGGGATGGAGGTGCTCGAGCATGTCGCCGACGTCGGCAGCTTTTTAGCCGCCGCCGCCTCGCTGGTGCGCCCCGGCGGCCTGTTCGTCGGCGCCACCCTCAACCGCACTTTGAAAAGCTATGCGCTGGCGATCGTCGGCGCCGAATATCTTTTGCGCTGGGTGGAGCCCGGCACCCACGACTGGAACAAGTTTTTGACGCCGAGCGAGATCGTGCGTCCCCTGGTGAAGGCCGGGCTGCAGGAAATCGACCGCTCGGGAATGGTGTACAATCCGCTGCTCGACGACTGGCGCCTGTCCGGCGACACGGATGTGAATTATCTGATCGCGCTGGAGCGGCCGGTCTGAGGCGCAAGCGAGATGCGTGGACCGCCCTCGTCCTTCGAGACAGCCGCTGCGCGGCTTCCTCAGGATGAGGGCTACTGAATAGAGGCGCTGAAAGCGCCGTCTCAAACCATGGCGGTCCCGACACGCTTCAACAAAAATAAAGCGGCCCTCGCGGGCCGCTCAATTCTTTCAACCAACCATCCGACCTTCACGCCGCGAGCGCGGCCTGGAGCTCCTTGAGTTGATCGATCTTTTCCGACGCCTGCTTCTTCGCGGTTTCGCTGGTGGCGTCCGCGAAATCTTCCTCGGCGTTCTGGATTTCCTGCGCCAGCTGGGCGGCGTTCAGCTCTTCCAGCGGCTTGGCCGATTCGGCCAGGATGGTCAGGCCGCCCGCGGCCACGTCGGCGAAACCGCCGCGCACAAACAGCTTGGTCTTCTTGTTCGCCGCTTCGTCGATCTCGACGACGCCGGCCTTGAGGACGGTCATGACGGGCGCGTGGTCCTTCATCACCGTGAACAGGCCTTCAATGCCGGGCACGACCACGGCTTCGACTTCGCCCGAATAAAGCAGCTTTTCCGGCGAAACCAGCTCGAAGTGAAATGTCGCCATAAAACTCTCCGTCTCGGCGCAGATTCAAGCGGCCCGGCGGGAAGCCGGGCCGTCGGCGAAAAATCAGGCGGCCTGCGCAGCCAGCTTCTGGGCCTTTTCGACCGCTTCGTCGATCGAGCCGACCATGTAGAAGGCGGCTTCCGGAAGGTGGTCGTAGTCGCCGTTCACCAGGCCCTTGAAGCCTTTGATGGTGTCGGAGAGCGAGACCAGCTTGCCGGGCGAACCCGTGAACACTTCCGCGACGTGGAAGGGCTGCGACAGGAAGCGCTCGATCTTGCGGGCGCGGGCCACGACCAGCTTGTCCTCTTCAGACAGCTCGTCCATGCCCAGGATCGCGATGATGTCCTGCAGCGACTTGTAGCGCTGGAGGGTCGACTGCACCTTACGGGCGACTTCGTAGTGCTCCTCGCCGACGACGGCCGGCGACAGCATGCGCGAGGTCGAGTCGAGCGGGTCCACCGCCGGATAAATGCCCTTTTCCGCGATGGAGCGCGACAACACGGTGGTGGCGTCCAAATGGGCGAAGGAGGTGGCCGGCGCCGGGTCGGTCAAGTCGTCGGCCGGGACGTAAATCGCCTGCACCGAAGTGATCGAGCCCTTGGTGGTGGTGGTGATGCGTTCCTGCAGCGCGCCCATGTCGGTGGCGAGCGTCGGCTGATAGCCCACCGCCGAGGGGATGCGGCCGAGCAGCGCCGACACTTCCGAACCCGCCTGGGTGAAGCGGAAGATGTTGTCGACGAAGAACAGCACGTCCTGGCCCTTGTCGCGGAAGTCTTCCGCAATGGTCAGGCCGGTGAGCGCGACGCGGGCGCGGGCGCCCGGAGGCTCGTTCATCTGGCCATAGACCAGGGCGCATTTGGAGCCGGCGACCGAGCCGTTGTTCTCATGCGGGTCGACGTTGACGCGCGACTCGATCATTTCGTGATAGAGGTCGTTGCCTTCGCGGGTGCGCTCGCCGACGCCGGCGAACACGGAATAACCGCCGTGCGCCTTGGCGATATTGTTGATCAGCTCCATGATGAGCACGGTCTTGCCGACGCCCGCGCCGCCGAACAGGCCGATCTTGCCGCCCTTGGCGTAGGGGGCGAGCAGGTCGACGACCTTGATGCCGGTCTCGAGGATCTGGGCTTCGGTGGCCTGCTCCGCATAGGACGGGGCCGGCTGGTGAATGGCGCGGCTGTTGTCGGCGTTGACCGGGCCGAGTTCGTCGACCGGGGAGCCGATGACGTTGATGATGCGGCCGAGGCAGGCGTCGCCGACCGGAACCGTGATCGGGGCGCCGGTGTCGGTCACTTCCTGACCGCGCACGAGGCCTTCGCACACGTCCATGGCGATGCAGCGCACGGAATTCTCACCGAGGTGCTGAGCCACTTCGAGAACGAGGCGGGCGCCATTGTTGGTGGTTTCCAGCGCGTTCAGGATTTCAGGCAGGTGACCGTCGAACTTCACGTCAACGACGGCGCCGATGACCTGGGTGACGCGGCCCTTGGACAGGTTAGCCATTTCTCGTCCTCACATTCTTTATGACGGTCAGAGCGCTTCGGCGCCCGAGATGATTTCGATCAGTTCCTTGGTGATCATCGCCTGACGCGACCTGTTGTAGATCGTCGTCTGCTTCTTGATCATTTCGCCGGCGTTGCGCGTGGCGCTATCCATGGCGCTCATGCGAGCGCCCTGCTCCGAAGCGGCGTTTTCCAGCAAACCGCGGAAAATCTGCACGGAAATGTTGCGCGGCAGCAGCGCCTCGAGGATTTCGTCCTCGCCGGGCTCGCAGTCGTAAGCGCCCGACAGCGGCGCGCCGCCCTGGATATCGGCCGGAATGAGCTGCTGGGCGGTCGGAATCTGCGCGATCACCGAACGGAATTTCGAATAGAACAGGGTCGCCACATCGAACTGGCCATCTTCGAACCAGCCGATGATCTTCTTGCCGATGGGATCGGCGTTTTCGAAGCCGAGCTGGCGCACCGAACGCAGGTCGATGACCTCAACGATCAGCTTTTCATACTGGCGCTTGAGCTGCTCATAACCCTTCTTGCCGATGCAGAGGATTTTGACCGTCTTGCCCTCGGCCTGCAACGCCGTGATGCGTTCGCGCGCAAGGCGGACGATCGAGGAGTTGAAGCCGCCGCACAGGCCGCGCTCGGCGGTGGCGACGATGAGAAGATGCGTCTCGCTCTTGCCATTGCCCGAAAGCAGGGCCGGCCCGCCGCCGGAAATGCCGGAAGCGAGATTGGCCAGCACCGTCTCCATGCGTTCGGCATAGGGGCGAGCAGCTTCCGCGGCCGTCTGCGCGCGGCGCAGCTTCGCCGCGGCGACCATTTGCATGGCCTTGGTGATTTTCTGCGTCGCCTTCACGGAAGCGATGCGGTTACGAAGATCCTTCAACGAGGGCATGGTTCATCCGCTCGAAAGCCGCTCGCGATTTTTAGGCCGGAGCTTTAATGGGAGCGGACCCGTCGCCGAAACGACGGGTCCGGTTCGGATTAGGCGAAGGACTTGGTGTAGCCTTCGACGACCGCCTTCAGCTTGTCGGCGACGTCGTCCTTGAGGTCCTTGGAGGAGCGGATCGCTTCCAGGATCTCGGCATGGCTGGTGCGCAGCAGGTTGAGGAGACCCTCCTCATAAGCCTTGATGCGCGCGACCGGCAGGCCGTCGAGATAGCCGTTGACGCCGGCGTAGATCACCGAAACCTGCTCTTCCATCTTCAGCGGCGCGAATTGCGGCTGCTTCAGAAGCTCCGTCAGGCGCGCGCCGCGGTTGAGCAGGCGCTGGGTGGTGGCGTCGAGGTCCGAGCCAAACTGGGCGAAGGCGGCCATTTCGCGATACTGGGCGAGCTCGCCCTTGATCTTGCCGGCCACTTTCTTCATCGCCTTGGTCTGCGCCGACGAACCGACGCGCGACACGGAGAGGCCGACGTTCACCGCCGGGCGGATGCCCTGGTAGAACAGATCGGTTTCGAGGAAGATCTGGCCGTCGGTGATCGAGATCACGTTGGTCGGGATATAGGCCGACACGTCGTTGGCCTGGGTTTCGATCACCGGCAGAGCGGTCATCGAGCCCGCGCCATTGGCGTCGTTGAGCTTGGCGGCGCGCTCCAGCAGGCGGCTGTGCAGATAGAACACGTCGCCCGGATAAGCTTCGCGGCCCGGAGGACGACGCAGCAGCAGCGACATCTGACGGTAGGCGACGGCCTGCTTGGTCAGATCGTCATAGACGATCAGCGAGTGCATGCCATTGTCGCGGAAGAACTCGCCCATGGCGGCGCCGGCGAACGGCGCCAGGAACTGCATCGGGGCCGGGTCGGAGGCGGTGGCGGCGACGACGATCGAATATTCGAGCGCGCCCTGCTCTTCCAGCACCTTCACGAACTGGGCGACGGTGGAGCGCTTCTGGCCGACGGCGACATAGACGCAGTACAGCTTGGCGCTTTCGTCGGTGCCCTGGTTCAGCGGCTTCTGGTTCAGAATGGCGTCGAGGGCGACGGCGGTCTTGCCGGTCTGACGGTCGCCGATGATCAGCTCGCGCTGGCCGCGGCCGATCGGGATCAGGGCGTCGATGGCCTTGAGGCCGGTCGCCATCGGCTCATGCACCGACTTGCGCGGAATGATGCCGGGAGCCTTGACGTCGACGCGGGCGCGCTTGTCGGCGACGATCGGACCCTTGCCGTCGATGGGATTGCCCAGAGCGTCGACAACGCGTCCCAAAAGGCCCTTGCCGACGGGGACGTCGACGATGGCGCCGGTGCGCTTGACGGTCTGGCCTTCCTTGATGTCGCGGTCGGAACCGAAGATCACGACGCCGACATTGTCGGCTTCGAGGTTCAGCGCCATGCCGCGGATGCCGTTCTCGAACTCGACCATTTCGCCCGCCTGGACGTTGTCGAGACCATAGACGCGGGCGATGCCGTCGCCGACGGACAGAACCTGGCCGACTTCGGTGATCTGGGCTTCATTCCCGAAATTCGCGATCTCGTTCTTGAGAATCGCAGAGATTTCTGCGGCGCGGATATCCATCAGCCGACCTCTTTCATACGTGTGCGGAGCGAATTGAGCTTGGTTTTGAGCGAGGCATCGACCATGCGCGAACCGAGCTTGACGACGATGCCGCCAATGATCGAGGGATCGACCTTGACGTTGACCTTAACGGTCTGACCGCCCGACACCTGACGCAGCGCGGAATCGAGCGCGGCGGAATGATCGGACGAAAGCGGAGCCGCGACCACGACCTCGGCGCGGGCGACGCCCTTGGCCTTGTCGTTCAGCGCAGTATAGGCGCGAATCATGTCGGGCAGGACGAACAGGCGGCGCTTGGAGGCCACGAGCTTGATGAAATTGGCGGTGATGTCGCCAAAGCCGCACTGGCCAAGCAGAGCGGTGATCGCCTTGAGCTGCTCTTCGGCGGAGAACACCGGGCTGGCGACGAAACGCTTCAGATCAGGCGACTGCTCGATCATCGCGCCGAAATTGCCGAGCGCTTCGGCGACGGCTTCGGTGACGTTCTTTTCCTGAGCCAGCGAGAACAGGGCCTGGGCATAGCGTTCCGCAACGCCAGATGTCGGATTAACGGAGTCTTCGACTTCAGCCACGCGGAAAGGCCCCCTATATTAAGTCTGACGCATGCCCGTGGAATGTCTGGCGCTCAAGCCAAGCTTTGATCCGGGCAGGACTGTCTGGAGACGGTTGGATCAGCCGAGGCGCTCCAACCGAAAGGCGGCGTTCACGTAACATAGGGCGCCGGGCGGCGCAACCCATGGAGAGCCTGCGAAATCACGCCCTGCTACCAAATGAGGACACGCAAAGTCAGAGAAAGTTTTGGGGGTCGACGTCGATGCTGATCTTCAAGTCTTTGGTGGGCTTTGGCGCATTTGCGCGCATGGCGCGCAGGAACGCCTGAATATTCGCCTTGCGTGGCGCTTTGATCAGCAGACGGAAGCGATATCTGCCGCGAACCATGGCGATCGGCGCCTCGACGGGGCCGAAAACGGCGATGTCGTCCTCTCCAGGAAGGGCGCCGGGCGGCGCCACGCGCCAGGCGCGATTTTCCGGCGGAAGCGCGGCGGCGCGGGCGAGCGCGCGGGCGAAAAGTTCGGCGGCGTTGCGGTCGGAGCCGGAGACGATCACCCCGGCGAGCCGGCCGAACGGCGGCAGGCGCGCGATACGCCGCGCCTGTGTTTCCTCGGCGTAAAAACGCTCGAAATCCCCCGACAGCAACGCGCGCAGCACGGGATGGTCGGGCTGATAGGTCTGGAGCAGCGCCGCGCCCGGCTTCTCGCCGCGACCGGCGCGTCCGGCGACCTGGTTGAGCAGCTGGAACGTGCGCTCCGCCGCGCGCGGGTCGCCGTTGGACAGACCAATATCGGCGTCGACCACGCCGACCAGGGTGAGGTGGGGAAAATTGTGGCCCTTGGCGACGAGCTGGGTGCCGATCACCAGATCGACCTTGTGGTCGGCGATCGCCTGCAATTCCGCGCGCATCCTTTCGGTTCCGCCGGGCATGTCGGAGGACAGGACAAGCAATCGCGCGTCGGGCAAAATCTCGGCCGCCTCCTCCGCCAGCCGCTCGACGCCCGGCCCACAGGCCGACAGCGTGTCAGCCTCGGAGCAAGCGGGGCAAATGTCGGGGCGGCGCTCGACATGGCCGCAATGATGGCAGACCAGGGCGCGACGAAAACGATGCTCGACCAGCCAGGCCGAACAATTGGGGCATTCGAACTTGTGGCCGCAGGCGCGGCACAATGTGAGCGGCGCATAGCCGCGGCGGTTGAGGAACAGCAGCGATTGCTCGCCCCTCTCGAGATTGCGCTTGAGCGCCTCGACCAGCGGCGGCGACACCCATTTTCCGCGCGACGCCGCGTTCGCGCGCAAGTCGATGGCCTTGATCGCCGGCATCAGCCGGCCGGCAAACCGGCTTTGCAGACGCAAAGAACCGTAGCGCCCCTGCCGGGCGTTTTCGCGCGTTTCAATCGACGGGGTCGCTGAGGCCAGCACGACAGCGCAGCCCTCGTTTCGCGCGCGCACCACCGCCATGTCGCGGGCGTGATAGATTACGCCTTCTTCCTGCTTGTAGGCGGCTTCGTGCTCCTCATCGACCACGATCAGCCGCAGATCTTGGAAGGGCAGGAACAGGGCCGAACGCGCCCCGGCGACGACCCGGACCTCGCCGTCCGCAGCGCCGCGCCAGACGCGGGCGCGGCGGCGCGGCGTCAGTTCCGAATGCCATTCGGCGGGGGCGGCGCCAAAACGTTGGGAAAAGCGATCGCGGAACTGCGAAGTCAGCGCGATCTCGGGCATCAGGATCAACACCTGCCCGCCGCCCGCCAAAACCTCGGCGACCGCCTCGAAATAGACTTCCGTTTTGCCCGAACCGGTCACGCCCTCCAGCAAGATCGGCTTGAATTCTTTTCGACCCGCCGCCTCGCGCAAGGCGGCCGCGGCCTTGGCCTGATCTTCGGAGAGGCGCGCGCGGCAGAAGTCCGGGTCCGGGGCGTGGGCGGCGGGCTCGGGCCCGAGCGCCACGGGTTGAAGCGCGCCATCGTCGATCAGGGCGTCGATCACGCTCGGCGACACGCCGGCGACGCGCGCCAGCTCCGCCTTGGTCAGCGCCGTCTCGGCGGGCAGCGCCGCCAGCGCCCGCCCCCGCGCTTCCGTCAGACGCTTGGGCGGCACCCCGGTGGCGCGCAGGCCGATGCGCAACGGCTCAGGCCCGGCCTCGACCGCCGCATGGGTCGACATGCGCAGCACCATGCCGCGCGGCGCCAGCGACCAGGCGGCCACCCAGTCGAGGAAATCGCGGAGTTTTTGCGGGAGCGGCGGAAAATCCAGCCGCGCTTCGATGGGCTTGAGATTGGCGGCGCCGCCAGGGCGAACGGCCCAGACGACGCCGTAGGTTTTGCGGGCGCCGAGTGGGACTTCGACGAATTCGCCTGATGACAAGGCGAGACCCGGCGGGATCGCATAGGAATAGGTTTGGTCGACCGCGACGGGGACCAGGACTTCGGCGATTGTCGGCGCCATCCCTTCTCCCCTTGCGGGAGAAGGTGGCTCGCGGTCGTCAGACCGCGAGACGGATGAGGGGGCGTTCGTCACCGCGCAACATCCTATCGTTTCGGGAAGAACCCCTCATCCGACCCCTTCGGGGCCACCTTCTCCCGCCATAGGGCGTCCAAAGGGACGCCCGTCTTTCGACGGGCTATGGGAGAAGGGCGCGCCGCAGACGTGATCCTAACCGCCGACTCAGATCAGGCGGTGGCGCCGTGGCAGTGCTTGTACTTCTTGCCGGAGCCGCAGGGGCATTGTTCGTTTCGGCCGACCCGGCCCCAGCTTTCCGGATTGTTCGGATCGCGCGGCGCCGCGTCTTCGCCGGTCAGCGGGACCGGCGTGAATTCGCCGGCGGCGATCGCCGCATTGATGCGCGAAAGCGCCTCCTCGTCCTCGCCGGTCGCCGGATCGACATGCGAGCCGAACATCGGCGGCGGCGACGGCATGGACGGCGGCTCCACCGACACTTCCACGCGCATCAATTGCGCCGTCGTGACCTCGCGCAGCCGCGTGATCAGGGCGTCGAACAGTTCGAACGCTTCCGACTTGTATTCGTTGAGCGGATCGCGCTGCGCCATGCCGCGCCAGCCGATCACCTGGCGCAAATGGTCGAGCACGACCAGATGCTCGCGCCACAAATGGTCGAGGGTCTGCAACAGGATCTGCTTCTCGACATAGCGCATGATCTCGGGCGAGTTGCGCTGCTCGCGCGCCTCATAGGACTCGTCCGCCGCCTTTTCGATGCGCTCGCGCAATTCCTCGTCGGCAATGCCCTCTTCCTTGGACCAGTCGGCGAGCGGCAGCTCCAGATTGAGCTGCGCCTTCACGCCCTCGTCGAGACCGGCGATGTTCCAGGCCTCGGGATAGGCGTCATGCGGCACGTTGGAGGAGACGAGATCGTCGACCACGCCATGGCGCATTTCGGTGATCACGTCGGCGATGGATTCCTGGGCCATCATGTCGCGACGCTGTTCGAACACCACCTTGCGCTGGTCGTTCATCACATTGTCGAATTTCAACACGTTCTTGCGCATGTCGAAATTGCGCGCTTCCACCTTCTGCTGCGCCTTTTCCAGCGCCTTGTTGATCCAGGGGTGGATGATCGCCTCGCCTTCCTTCAGCCCGAGCTTGACCAGCATGCTGTCCATGCGGTCGGAGCCGAAGATGCGCATCAGGTCGTCCTGCAGCGACAGGAAGAATTTGGATTTGCCGGGATCGCCCTGGCGTCCCGAACGGCCGCGCAGCTGGTTGTCGATGCGGCGGCTTTCGTGGCGCTCGGTGCCGATGATGTAGAGGCCGCCGGCCTCCAGCGCCTTGCGCTTGAATTCCGAGACTTCGGCGCGGATCGCCTTTTCCTTGGCGGCGCGGGCCTCGCCCTCGAGCCCCTCGCATTCCTGGCGCAGGCGCATGTCGACATTGCCGCCAAGCTGAATGTCGGTGCCGCGGCCCGCCATATTGGTGGCGACGGTGATGGCGCCGGGCACGCCGGCCTCGGCGACCACATAGGCTTCCTGCTCATGGAAGCGGGCGTTAAGAACCGCGAAATTCTTCGAGGGTTTGCCGGAACGCGCCGAAGCATAGAGCTTGTCGAGCGCGCCGGGCGCGCCGAAATCGATCTGCTTGTAGCCGCGCGACTTCAAGAGGTCGGCGAGCTGTTCGGACTTTTCGATCGAGGTGGTGCCGACCAGCAGCGGCTGCGCCTTTGCGGTGGCCTCCTCGATTTCGGCGAGGATGGCGTTGAGCTTTTCCTCGCTGGTGCGATAGACCTCGTCGTCGGCGTCGATGCGGACCATCGGCATGTTGGTGGGGATTTCCACCACGTCCAGCCGGTAGATTTCGGCGAATTCGTTGGCCTCGGTCGCGGCGGTGCCGGTCATGCCCGCGAGCTTGCCATAGAGGCGGAAATAGTTCTGGAAGGTGATGGTCGCCAGCGTGACGTTTTCCGGCTGGACCTGCACGTTTTCCTTGGCTTCCAGCGCCTGGTGCTGGCCTTCCGAATAGCGACGGCCCGGCATCATGCGGCCGGTGAATTCGTCGATGATGACGACCTCGCCATTGCGGACGATGTAATCCTTGTCGCGCGCATAAAGCTTATGGGCGCGCAAAGCCTGATTGACGTGATGGACGAGCGTCACATTGGCGGATTCGTAGAGCGAGCCCTCGGTGAGCAGGCCATGCTCGCGCAACAGCTCCTCGACGCGCTCGTTGCCCTGCTCGGTCAGCGACACGTTGCGCTGCTTCTCGTCGAGATCGAAATCGCCGGCGACCAGATGCGGGATCAGCTTGTCGATGGCGACATAGAGGTCGGACTTGTCGTCGGACGGGCCGGAGATGATCAGCGGCGTACGCGCCTCGTCGACCAGGATCGAATCGACCTCGTCGACGATGGCGAAGGCGTGGCCGCGCTGAACCATGTGGTTCAGCTCATATTTCATGTTGTCGCGCAGATAGTCGAAGCCGAACTCGTTGTTCGTGCCATAGGTGATGTCGGCGGCGTAAGCCCGGGCGCGCTCGCTGTCGTCGAGACCGTGGACGATGACGCCGGTGGTCATGCCCAAAAAGCTGTAGACGCGGCCCATATTCTCGGCGTCGCGGCGGGCGAGATAGTCGTTGACGGTGACGACATGCACGCCCTTGCCGGCGAGCGCATTGAGATAGCAGGCGAGCGTCGCGACCAGCGTCTTGCCTTCGCCGGTCTTCATCTCGGCGATGGCGCCTTCATGCAGCACCATGCCGCCGATCAGCTGCACATCGAAATGGCGCAGGCCCAGCGACCGCTTGGCGGCCTCGCGCACGGTGGCGAAAGCGGGAACCAGCAGATCGTCCAGTTTGGCGCCCTTGGCGAGCTGCGCGCGGAATTCGTCGGTGCGGGCGCGAAGCGCCTCGTCGGACAAAGCCGCGACTTCCGGCTCCAGCGCGTTGATCGCGGCGACGCGGGGCTTGTAGCTCTTCAGGCGGCGATCGTTGGCGGTGCCGAAGATTTTTTTTGCAAGGCTTCCGAACATTCCAACGACCCTTCAATCGACGACTGTCGCGCCGCCCAGATGTGGGAGGCGTTGTTGCATAGCACAAGGAGCGTCAGGCGTTCTGTGACAAGCCGACGCAATCCAAACACCATTTTGCGCTTTCCGCGCGCGAAGCGGCGAAGACTTAAGAGGGGGGCGGCGCCTTGTCAACGCGGCGGCGGTTTATGCGCTTTCTTCTTGGTCTTGGGCTTCGGCTGAGGCTCGGGCGCGGGTTCCGGTTCGTCCGGCTCGCGCCGCCAGGTCTCGCCGCCGCAAATACCGGCGGGCAGACAGCCCTTGACCTTGAGAAGGTCGCCCTCGACCGCGATCTCGCCGGTATAGATCTGGCCGTCGTCGAGATTGAAAATGGCGCCGCGCCAGATGGGACCGTCCTGGCGCATGTCGATGAGGATTTTTTGGCCGATGGCGGAGGCGGCGCCCGGCTCAGGCGCCGGAGCCGAGGCGACGAAACCGCACAAAGCCTCATCGCAACGCTTGATGCGGATGGTCGCGGAGCCGTCGGCGACGCGCCACAGGCCGATCGCGGCCGGCTGCGTCTCGGCCGCGGCGGCGGGCAGAACAAGCATGGCGAGGACCGAAGCCGCCAGGAGTCTCATTTGTTATTGGTTCCTTCGAGGCCTAGAGCCCCTTGAGCAGGCTCAATAAAGAGTCTTCCGTCGGTTGAGAAGCGACGAAGACTTTTTCGGCCGGAATTTCCGCGCAGGCCAGCGCCACCGCCGGCGACAGGCAGAAGTGTTTCAGGCGCCCGCGCGCCTCGCCCATCAGCGGCAGCGCCAGGCCGGCGCTGCGCGGCGAATAATGCAGCACGCCGTCGACCTCGCCGGCCGCGAGCGCATCGACGATTTTTTTGGGCCAGGCGGCGACGGGGCGGGCCGCATAGACCTCGACGAGCTCGACGCGCCAACCGGCCTCGCCCAGGCGGGATTCGAGGTCCGCCCGACGTTCGCGCCCGGCGAGATAGAGGATTTTTTTTGTCCCCGGCTCCTTGAGCAGCAGATCGGCGAGCCGTTCCGCATCGGGCGCGACCGCGGCGACCGCAAAGCCGGCCTTGCGGCCGGCCGCGGCGGTCTTTTCGCCGACGCAGGCCAGAGGCGCAGCGAGGGGCGCGCCATTTTGCAGCGCGCGGGCGCTGGTCGCGATCACAAGATCGAAGGGACCGTTAGGGAGCGCCGCGCCGGTCGGCGCGACCTCCATCACCGGCGCGACCAGCGCCTCATGGCCGAGAGCCGACAGCCGGCCGGCGGTGCGCTCCGCCTCGTCAACGGGGCGCGTCACCAGCAGGCGCATGGCTCAGAACGCCAGAATGTCGCTCGGCGCGGCGGCCAGGATTTTCCGGGCCGCTTCCTCGCCGAGGGCGGCGGCGTTGGCGACCGGGCCTTCGACGCGGGCGTCGTAGGATTCGGAGCCGTCCTTGCGCAGCACCAGGCCGTAGAATTTGAGCTGGTCGCCGGAGACGGTGGCGTGGCCGGCGATGGGCGTGCGGCAGGAGCCGTCGAGCACATGCAGGAAGGCGCGCTCGGCGTTCAGCGCATAGCCGGTCGCGGGATCGCAGATCGCCGCAATGTCTTCCAGGAGCTGCTTGTCCTGGGGACGCGCCGTGATGGCGATGGCGCCCTGGCCGCAAGCCGGCGGGAATTCGTCGAGCGTCAGAACCGAGGTCACCTTGTCGGCGAGGCCGAGGCGGCGCAGGCCGGCGAGCGCCAGCAGGGTGGCGGCGAATTCGCCGCTGGCGACCTTGTTCAGACGGGTCTGGACATTTCCGCGCAACAGCTCGATCTGCAAATCAGGGCGTAAGCGCCGAATCATCGCCTGACGGCGCAGCGAGGCCGAGCCGACGCGGGCGCCTTGCGGCAGTTCCATCAGCGTGGGAGCGGCGCCGCCGATGAAGGCGTCGCGGACGTCTTCGCGCGGCAGATAGCCGGCGACGATCAGGCCCTCGGGCAGCAGGGTCGGCAGATCCTTGGCGGAATGCACGCAAATGTCGACCTGGCCGTCAAGCTGGGCCTGGTCGAGTTCGCGGGTGAACAAACCCTTGCCGCCGGCCTCGCTCAGGGCGCGATCAAGGATTTCGTCTCCCATCACCTTGATGATGCAGATTTCGAACGCGTCTTCCGAGGTCTTGAAATGCGCGGCGAGACGCCGGCGGGTTTCGTAGGCCTGCGCAAGGGCCAGAGGGCTGCCGCGCGTCCCAATTTTAAGCCGGACGGTCAAGACGAAACTCCAGAAAGGTTGTTTGCGGTTTTCTTTTCTTCGGGCGCCGGACTATAGGGAAAAGAGTTCGGCGACGGAAGCCGAGCTTTGTCCGAAATTTGGCATTTTTTTGCGGCGATTCGCCGCGTTGGAGGGGGCTATGCAAGCCTTGCGCGTGCTTGGCATCGAGAGCACCTGCGATGAAACGGCCGCCGCTGTCGTCGAGGCCGACGCCGCCGGGCGTGGAAAAATTCTCTCCAACGCCGTTTTGAGCCAGATCGCCGAACATGCGGCCTATGGCGGCGTGGTGCCGGAAATCGCCGCGCGCGCCCATATTGACGCGCTCGACCCTCTGATTCGCCGCGCGCTCGACGAGGCGGGCTGCACTTTGGCCGACATCGACGCCGTCGCCGCCGCCGCCGGCCCCGGCCTGATCGGTGGGGTAATGATCGGCCTGACCATGGGCAAGGCGATCGCGCTGGCGACAAAAAAACCGTTCGTCGCCGTCAATCATCTCGAGGGCCATGCGCTCACCCCGCGCCTGACCGATGGCGTCGAATTTCCTTATCTGCTGCTGCTCGTCTCCGGCGGCCACAGCCAGCTGATTTCGGTCGAGGGCGTCGGCGAATATCGCCGGCTCGGCTCGACGGTGGACGACGCCCTCGGCGAGGCTTTCGACAAGGCGGCGAAACTTTTGGGCCTGCCCTATCCCGGCGGTCCCCAGGTGGAAAAGGCGGCGGCGCTTGGCGATCCCGAAAGGTTCGAATTTCCCCGGCCGATGGCCGGCCGGCGCAATCCCGATTTTTCCTTTTCCGGGCTGAAGACGGCGGTGCGGCTCGAAGCCGAGAAGATCGCGCCGTTGACGGACCAGGACGTGTTCGATCTCTGCGCCTCCTTCCAGGCGGCGGCGGTGGATGTGATCGTCGACCGCTGCCGGGCGGCTTTGCGGCTGCTCGCGGAAAAACCGCCGACCGCGCTGGTGGCGGCGGGCGGCGTCGCCGCCAATGGCGCGATCCGGCGCGGGCTGGCGCGGCTGTGCCTCGAAAGCGGCTTGCAGTTGGCGCTGCCGCCGATCGGCCTGTGCTCGGACAATGGCGCGATGATCGCCTGGGCCGGCCTGGAGCGGTTCCGGCTGGGGTTTGTCGACGGCATGGATTTCGCCGCGCGTCCGCGCTGGCCGCTCGACAGCCGGCAGGATCCGCGCTGGCATGGCAAGGCGTGATGCCCTGGAAACTCTTGTTTTTCGCCGGGGCGATGCTGGTCGCGCTCGCGGCGCCCAAGGCCTTGTTGCGCCTGGACTCCTCCGTGACCGCGCCGGTTCGCATCGCCTATGGTCCCGGAAACGGTTTTGACAGCATCGACCTCGATCTGATCGGCCGGGCCAGGGACAGGATCGACATGGCCGCTTACGTCCTCAGCGACCAGCGGATCATCGAGGCGCTGTCGGCGGCGGCGGAGCGGGGAGTCAAAATCCGGATTTACCTTGACCCCGAACAATTTCGCCGCATCGCCGACGCCAATGTAAATGTGGTAGCGCTGGTCAATCAGCCCAATGTGAGCGCCAGGATCAAGGCCGAGCAGAACGACATGATGCACTTGAAAACTTTCGCCGTGGACGGGCGCTGGCTGCGCGCCGGCTCCGCCAATTTCTCCTGGGCGGGCGAGCGGCGCCAGGACAATGACATTCTGGTGATCGACAGCCCCGAGGCCGCGGGCGCCTTCACCCGCCATTTCGATTCGATCTGGGCGCGGCGCGACAACAGCGAGGCCAGCCGATGAGCGCGCGTCCCACACTCGCCGTGCTCGGCGCCGGCGCCTGGGGCACCGCGCTCGCCAATATGGCGGCGGGGCAGCATTCCAAAGTTTTTGTGTGGGCGCACGAATCCTGGCTCGCGGCGGCGCTGCGCGCGGATCGCGAGAACAAGGCGCTGCTGCCCGGCGTGCCGCTCGCAGAAAATATCGAGCCGACCGACGAGCTCGATTGCGTGCGCGACGCCGATCATGTGCTGATGGTGACGCCGGCCCAGGTGGTGCGCTCGGTCTGCGAGCAGCTCAAGGGGCGCCTCCGCCCGGACTCCGCCATCGTGAGCTGCGCCAAGGGCATTGAGCGCGGCACCGGTCTTTATATGCGCGAGGTGCTGAAAGAAGTGCTGCCGGACCAGCCCGGCGCGGCGCTTTCGGGGCCGAGCTTCGCCCATGACGTCGGGCGCGGCCTGCCCACCGCCGTGACGCTCGCCGCCGACCGCATCGAACTCGCCGAAATTTTGTGCGCGCGACTCGCGGCCCCGCATTTCCGGCTCTATCGCTCGGACGATCTCATGGGCGTCGAAATCGGCGGGGCCGTGAAAAACGTTTTGGCCATCGCCTGCGGCGTGGCGCTGGGCGCCGGCCTCGGGGCCAGCGCTCATGCCGCGCTTCTGGCGCGCGGGTTCGCGGAGATGCGGCGGTTTGCGCTGGCGCAGGGGGCGAAAACCGAGACGCTCATGGGTCTGTCAGGGCTCGGAGATCTGGCGCTCACCTGCTCCTCGCCGCAATCGCGCAATTATTCGCTCGGCTTCGCCATCGGACAGGGCGAAAAGCCTGAGGTCGCCGGCCACGGGGCGCTGACCGAAGGCGCCTGGACCGCGCCGGTCCTCACCGAAAAGGCGCGCAGCCTCGGCGTCGAAATGCCGATCGCGGAAGCGGTGCAGGCGATTTTAGAAGGGCGCACCGGCGTCGGCGAAGCCATCGGCGCGCTGATGCGCAGGCCGTTCAAGGCTGAGGGGTAGCGCGACCCTTTCTTCCCATGGCCATGGTTCGAGACGCCCGCTCCGCGGGCTCCTCACCATGAGGGATTTCTCTATAGGAACAATTGAGTAGCCCTCATGCTGAGGAGCGACGGGAGGTCGCGTCTCGAAGCACGAGGGCGGTCCACGATTTTCCGGGTTACTTCTTCAGCAGGTCCGCCGGAACCTTGCCGCCATTGGCGGCGACGAGTTCGATGACCTTTTTGTGCAGCCAGATGTTCATCGCAGCGGAATCGCTGGTGTCGCCGTCGAATTTCAGTTCGGCGGCGAGCTGTTTGCGGGCTGTGAGGCTGGAGTCCAGACCCAGCACTTTCAACAGATCGACGATGGACACGCGCCAGTCCAGCGTTTCCGGATTGGTTTCGTTGAGATCGTCCAACACTTTGGCGATATCGACGGCCGCGGCGGCGGGAGAGGCGGCGGCGGGCGCGGCCGGTGTCTCGGTGGCGGGCGTGTCGGCCGGCGCCGCTTGCGCGTGAGACGAACCAAAAATCTTGCCGATGATCGAACCGAAGATGCTCATGGGGACCTGCCGGGTTCTTGAGAAAAATTCCACATCGCAACGCCGGTCAGGCTAGGGCCAACGCGCGACGCTTACAAGATATGGGGCAAGATATAGGGATTGAATGCGGGCGAGGCTTGGTGCAAGCATTTGGCCCCTTCCAAAATCCGGTCGTCTCCATGCACTACGTCGCCCTCTGCCTCGACAAGCCCGAGTCCCTCAGCGTCCGCACCGAAAATCGCGCCGCGCATCTCGCCTTCCTCGCCGCCCACGCCCCCAAGGTGAAGCTCGGCGGCCCCTTCCTCGACGCGGCCGGCCAGATGTGCGGCTCGATGCTGGTGCTCGACTGCGCCGACGAGGCGGAAGCCCGGGCCATGCTGGCCCAGGACCCCTATGCGCAGGCCGGCCTGTTCGCTTCGGTCGAATTGCGCGCCTACAAGCCCGTCGTCGGGACCTATGTGGCGTGAGCGCCTACTGGCTGTTCAAGAGCGAGCCGGACGCGTGGTCGTGGGACCAGATGGTCGCCTGCGGCAAGGACGGAACCGGCTGGACCGGCGTCCGCAACCATCTCGCCAAAAAACAGATGCAGGCGATGCAGCTCGGCGATCTCGGCTTCTTCTACCATTCCAATGTCGGCAAGGCCGTGGTCGGCGTGGTCGAGGTGATCAAGACGTTTCACCCTGACCCGACTGATGAGAGCCAGAAATTCGGCATGGTGGACCTGCGCGCGGTCGAACCTTTGCCGCGTCCGGTGACGCTGGACGAGATCAAGGCCGATCCGCGTTTTGCCGAAATGGCGCTGGTGAAGAACACCCGCCTTTCGGTTCAGCCGGTCTCGGCCGAACATTGGCGGGCGATCAGGGCGCTCGGCGGCCTATAGATCGTCGCCGTCGAGCGCGCCGGGCTGCGCGATCCCGGCGGCGACGCCGGCGAGCCAGCGGCGCAGGGCGCGCTCGCGTTTCGGCCGCATGCCCTCGACAAGCCGGGCCGACGCCGCCTCGACCCGCTCGCGTCCGCGCCGCAACACCGTCTCGCCCTGTTCGGTCAGGGCGAGCGGACGCGCGCGAAGCGTTCCCTCCTCCTCCCGCACCAGGCCGGCGCGGCGCAGATTGGCGACGATCAGGCTGATGGTCTGCGGCGTCAGTTTGGCGCGCCGCGCGATATCGGCGGCCAGCAATCCGGGCTGGGCGCCCAGAAGCTGCAGCACGGCCATTTGCGGCGGGGTGATGCCGAGATCGGCGAGCAGCCGTTCCTCCGCCAGCCGCTGCGCCGCCGCCGCCTGGCGCAGCAGGCCGGCGAGATCGCCGTTCTCGCCGGGAAGCTCCAGCAGCCGCGCCGGCTTGCGTTTCTCGGCTTCGGGGGGGACGGGCGCCTGGAGGACGGGTTTGATCATGGTCGGTTCCCGCAAGCGAATCGAATCGTCGGTTTGTTGAAGAAAACCAGAGCCGCGCGGGCGTCGCCAGCCCTTTGTCCACGATTTCCCGCTCTATGGGCGAAAGAAAGGGTTGCCAGCGGTTTTGCGGCGCCGTTAGTTCGAGCCAATGGAAAGCGCCTTCCCCCCCATCGTCGAGCATTACCAATCCCTGGTGGCGCGGGGACGCATCGAGCACGACCCGCATCAGGCCGCCGTCGCCGCCAAGCTCGACAAGCTGCGCGAGGCGCTCGACGTGCAGCGCCTCGCCAAAAAATCCAGCGCGCTCGGCTGGATGTTCGGCGCGAAACGTCCCGCCGAAGCGCCAAAGGGCCTGTACATCTGGGGGTCGGTCGGGCGCGGCAAGACCATGCTGATGGACATGTTTTTCGACTCCGTCGTGCTGGAGACCAAGCGCCGCGTCCATTTCCACGCCTTCATGGCCGACGCGCATCGGCGGATTTTCGACTGGCGGCAGAAGAAGAAGGCGAATTCCGTCAAGGGCGACGACCCCATCGCTCCCGTGGCGGAGGCGCTGGCGAAAGACGCGACGCTGCTGTGTTTCGACGAATTCGCCGTCACCGACATCACCGACGCCATGATCCTGGGGCGGCTGTTCCAGGCGCTCTGGGCGCGCAATGTCACCGTGGTCGCCACCTCCAATGTCGATCCCGTCGATCTCTACAAGGACGGCCTCAACCGCGCGCTGTTCCTGCCGTTTATCGAGCTGATCCGCGCGCATATGGAGGTGGTCAAGCTCGACGCGCCCCGGGATTTCCGGCTGGAGCGGCTGGAAAACGCCCCGGTCTGGCTGACGCCGCCGGACGAAACGGCGCGAAAAATTCTCGACAAGGCCTTCGCCGAACTCAGCGGCGTGATCAAAGGCGCGGAAAGCCGGTTGCCGATCCTCGGGCGCGAGATCGTTGTGCCGCAGGCCGCCGGCCATGTCGCCCGTTTCGACTATGCCGATCTGTGCAAAAAACCTTTGGGCGCGGCGGATTTCGTCATGATCGCCGAATGTTTCCACGCTCTGGTCGTCGACAACATCCCGGTGATCGCCCCCGACGAGCGCAACGAGGCCAAGAGGTTCATCAATCTGATCGACGCGCTCTATGACAAGCGGGTCAAGCTGCTGGCTTCCGCCGCGGTCGAGCCGCATGAGATCTATCGGGCGCCGGAGGGGCGCGAAGCCTTCGAATTCGATCGGACGGTATCGCGGCTGATCGAAATGCGGTCGAAAGACTATCTGGCGCTGCCCCACGGCAGCATCGGCGCCAGCGGCGACATGGCGGGACTGATCGACACATGACCGCCCCGGCGCGGCAGATCGAGGCGACGGCGGACCAGAAAATCCTGGAGCACGCCTGCGATCATCTGCGCCGGTTCGGTCCGAAGCGGACGACCATTCTCGACATCGCCGAAGCCGCCGGCATGTCGCACGCCAATGTCTATCGTTACTTCCCCTCCAAACTCGCGCTGTTCGACGCGGTCACGGCGAACTGGCTGGCGGCGCTCGAAGGTCAGTTGCGGGTGATCAAGGAGGGGCCCGATCCCGCCTATGACAAGCTGGAGCGGGCGCTTTCGGCCATTCAAAAAACCTATCGCGCCAAGCTCGAGGCCGATCCGGCCCTGTTCCAACTGCTCTGCGACGCCATCGAGACCAATCGCGTGGTGGCGCGCAAGCATCGCAACAAGATCCAGGGCGAGATTCAGGCCATTGTCGAGGAGGGGATCAGTGCGGGCTCGTTCCGCATGACCGACCGGCGCCGGGCGATGGCGCTGGTGTTCGACCTCGCCCACCGTTTCATCCAGCCGATCTCCATCGCGCTCGACCGCGGCATTCCCGCGCCGGACCTCGCCTTTCGCGCCGGCCGGGCTTTCGCCGCGATCCAGCGCAGCCTGGTTTACGGCGATCCCGACTTTGATATCTGACAAAAATTGTTTTTTGTCACCCGTTCCCCGCGCAAGGGGGCGGGCGCGCCACAATCTGCTGCACTCCTCTGTTCCTGCAGGGCTTTTTCAGCTAAAGCTGCGGCCTGTTGTCGCAGCAGGGGGCGCCGGGGCGCCCCCGTTAGTCTTTCTCCCGACTTGAAAGCCTGACCGCTTGGAGGCACAAGCCCTCTCCGACATTGACGCCACCCCCGCGGCCTCCGGCGCGGACACCAAGAGCAAGGACTAGGACCCATGGCGCGTAACAAGATTGCACTGATCGGAGCTGGCCAGATCGGCGGCACGCTGGCCCATCTCGCCGGCCTCAAGGAGCTTGGCGACATCGTCCTGTTCGACATCGCCGAAGGCACCCCCCAGGGCAAGGCCCTCGACCTCGCCGAGTCCTCCCCCGTCGACGGTTTTGACGCGTCGCTCTCCGGCGCCAATGACTACAAGGCCATCGAAGGCGCCGACGTCGTGATCGTCACCGCCGGCGTGCCGCGCAAGCCCGGCATGAGCCGCGACGACCTGCTCGGCATCAACCTCAAGGTCATGGATCAGGTCGGCGCCGGCATCAAGCAATATGCCCCCAACGCCTTTGTCATCTGCATCACCAACCCGCTCGACGCCATGGTCTGGGCGCTGCAGAAGTCGTCGGGCCTGCCGGCCAACAAGGTCGTCGGCATGGCCGGCGTGCTCGATTCCGCCCGTTTCCGCTATTTCCTCTCCGAAGCCACCGGCGTCTCGGTCAAGGACATCCATGCGATGACGCTCGGCGGCCATGGCGACGACATGGTGCCGCTGGTGCGCTATTCCACGGTCGGCGGCGTGCCGCTGCCGGAACTGGTCAAGTCCGGCTGGATCAGCCAGGAAAAGCTCGACGCCATCGTCGACCGCACCCGCAAGGGCGGCGGCGAGATCGTCGCGCTGCTGAAGACCGGCTCGGCCTTCTATGCGCCCGCCGCCTCCGCCATCGCCATGGCTGAATCCTATCTCAAGGACCAGAAGCGCGTCCTGCCGGTCGCCGCCTATCTCGACGGCCCCTATGGCGTGAAGGACACCTATGTCGGCGTGCCCGCGCTGATCGGCGCCAATGGCGTGGAGAAGATCATCGAAGTCTCCTTCGACGCGACCGAGAAGGAACAGTTCGCGAAGTCGCTGGCCTCGGTCCAGGGCCTGATCGCCGCCTGCAAGCAGATCAATCCGGCGCTCGCCTGATTTTTAAAGTCCCCGGCCCTGGCCGGGGACCGCGGCGCCGCGCGACGAACACAGGTTGGCGGCGCCGTCCATCTCTCCCCGGGAGGTTTTGAATGAATATTCACGAGTACCAGGCGAAAGCCATCCTCAAGGAATTCGGCGCGCCCGTTTCGCGCGGCATTCCTGTTTTGAAAGTCGAGGAGGCCGAGGCCGCCGCGAAGGAGCTCGGCGGTCCGCTCTGGGTCGTCAAGTCGCAGATTCACGCCGGCGGCCGCGGCAAGGGCAAGTTCAAGGAAGCCGCCGCCGGTGAAAAGGGCGGCGTGCGCCTCGCCAAATCCGTCGAAGAGGTGAAGGAAAACGTCAAGCAGATGCTTGGCAATACCCTGGTCACCATCCAGACCGGCCCCGCGGGCAAGCAGGTCAACCGCCTCTATATCGAGGAAGGCTCCGACATCGAGAAGGAGTTTTACCTTTCCGCGCTCGTCGACCGCGTGACCTCCCGCGTCTCCTTCGTCGTATCAACCGAAGGCGGCATGGACATCGAAGAAGTCGCCCACCACACCCCTGAAAAGATCAAGACCTTTTCCGTTGATCCGGCCACCGGCGTCATGCCTCACCACGGCCGCACCGTGGCGCAGGCGCTGAATCTTTCCGGCGAACTCGCCAAGCAGGCGGGCAAGCTGGTGGACATTCTCTACAAGGCCTTCGTCGCCAAAGACATGTCCATGCTGGAGATCAACCCGCTGATCGTCACCAAGCAGGGCGACCTCAAGGTGCTCGACGCCAAGGTGTCGTTCGACTCCAACGCGCTCTACCGTCACCCCGACATTCTCGCTTTGCGCGACGAGACCGAGGAAGACGCCAAGGAGATCGAAGCCTCCAAATATGACCTGTCCTATGTCGCGCTCGACGGCGACATCGGCTGCATGGTCAATGGCGCCGGCCTCGCCATGGCGACCATGGACATCATCAAGCTCTATGGCATGGAGCCCGCCAACTTCCTCGACGTCGGCGGCGGCGCCAGCAAGGAGAAGGTGACGGCGGCGTTCAAGATCATCACCGCCGACCCGAATGTGAAGGGCATTCTGGTCAATATTTTCGGCGGCATCATGAAATGCGACGTGATCGCCGAAGGCGTGATCGCGGCGGTGAAGGAAGTGGGCTTGAAAGTTCCGCTGGTGGTGCGCCTGGAAGGCACCAATGTCGATCTCGGCAAGAAGATCATCTCCGAATCGGGTCTCAATGTCATCCCTGCGGACGACCTCGACGACGCCGCCCAGAAAATCGTCAAGGCCGTGAAGGAGGCTTGAGAAATGTCCATCCTGATCGACAACAACACCAAGATCATCACCCAGGGTTTTACCGGCAAGAACGGCACGTTCCACTCTGAGCAGGCCCTTGCTTATTTCGGCACCAAGGTCGTCGGCGGCACTTCGCCCGGCAAGGGCGGCACCAAGCATCTGGGCCTGCCGGTGTTCGACACCGTCGCCGAAGCCAAGCACGCCACGGGCGCCGACGCCTCCGTGATCTACGTCCCGCCGCCCGGCGCCGCGGACGCGATCTGCGAGGCCATCGACGCGGAAATCCCGCTGATCGTCTGCATCACCGAGGGCATCCCGGTCGAGGACATGATCAAGGTGAAGCGCTCGCTGATGGGCTCGAAGTCGCGCCTGATCGGCCCGAACTGCCCGGGCGTCATGACCGCGAACGAGTGCAAGATCGGCATCATGCCCGGCAATATCTTCAAGAAGGGCAATGTCGGCATTCTCTCGCGTTCGGGCACGCTGACCTATGAAGCGGTGTTCCAGACCTCGCAGGTCGGCCTCGGCCAGACCACCGCGGTCGGCATCGGCGGCGACCCCGTCAAGGGCACCGAATTCATCGAAATGCTCGAACTGTTCCTGGCCGACCCCAAGACCGAGTCGATCATCATGATCGGCGAGATCGGCGGTTCGGCGGAAGAGGATGCGGCGCAGTTCATCGCCGACGAAGCCAAGCGCGGCCGCAAGAAGCCCATGGTCGGCTTCATTGCGGGCCGCACCGCCCCTCCCGGACGCCGCATGGGCCATGCCGGCGCGATCATCGCCGGCGGCAAGGGCGGCGCGGAAGACAAGATCGCCGCGATGGAAGCCGCGGGCATCCGCGTCTCTCCCTCGCCGGCGCGACTGGGCTCCACCCTGGTTGAAGTGCTCAAGGGCAAGTGATTTCGGCGCGGGCGAATTGAACATTCGCCCGCGTTTTTGTTCCGCCGATCAATAGAGCCGTCGGCGGGGCCGGGAAGACGAGGCTCGAATGCGTTCTTGAACGAATGCTTTGATCCCGCGGGCAAGTCGCTTCGGCGGCGGCGGGTCGAGAGGAACAACCATGGCGCGTCACGACAGCACAACCAATGGCGGCGGAGGAAACGGCCGATCGCAGACGAACGAGGCTTTCGCCGATTCGTCCTTCCTGTTTGGCGGCAACGCCGCCTATATCGAGCAGCTCTACGCGCTCTATGAGCAGAATCCCGCCGCCGTCGACGCCGAGTGGCGCGAATTCTTCGGCGGCCTGAACGACGACGCGGCCTCCGTCGAGGCCAATGCCCGAGGCGCCTCGTGGAAGCGCAAGAACTGGCCGCTGGCGCCGCAGAGCGAGTTGGTCGCCGCGCTCGACGGCCAATGGCCGGTCAATGAAAAGGCGCTCGCCGACAAGATCAAGGGCAAGGCGGCGGCGGCTGGCAAGGGTGAGATTTCCACCGCTGAACTGCACCGCGCCACCCAGGATTCCGTGCGCGCCATCATGATGATCCGCGCCTATCGCATGCGCGGCCATTTGCACGCCGACCTGGATCCTTTGGGCATCGATCCGCAGAAGGATCACGAGGAGCTGCATCCCTCCTCCTACGGCTTCACCGAAGCCGATTACGACCGCAAGATCTTCATCGATCACGTGCTCGGCCTCGACTACGCCACTATCCGCGAGATGCTGGCGATCCTGCGCCGCACCTATTGCTCGACCATCGGCTGGGAGTTCATGCACATTTCCGATCCGGCTGAAAAAGCCTGGATTCAGGAACGCATCGAAGGTCCGGACAAGGAGGTCAGCTTCACCAAGGAAGGCAAGCGCGCCATCCTGCAGAAGCTGATCGAGGGCGAGGGCTTCGAGAAATTCCTCGACGTGCGCTACACCGGCACCAAGCGCTTCGGTCTGGACGGCGGCGAAGCCATGCTGCCGGCGCTCGAACAGATCATCAAGCGCGGCGGCGCGCTCGGCGCCAAGGAAATCGTGCTGGGCATGGCCCATCGCGGCCGCCTGAACATTTTGTGCCAGGTGATGGGCAAGCCGCACCGCGCTCTGTTCAACGAGTTCAAGGGCGGCTCGTTCCTGCCCGATGAAATCGAGGGTTCGGGCGACGTCAAATACCATCTCGGCGCCTCGTCGGATCGCGAATTCGACCACAACAAGGTGCATCTGTCGCTGACGGCGAATCCCTCGCACCTGGAAATCGTCGATCCCGTGGTTTTGGGCAAAGTGCGCGCAAAACTCGACCAGGACACGGACCGCGCCCCCGACGACCGCCGCTCGATCATGCCGCTGCTGATCCACGGCGACGCCGCTTTCGCCGGCCAGGGTGTGGTCGCCGAATGCTTTGGCCTGTCGGGCCTGAAGGGCCATCGCACCGGCGGGTCGCTGCATTTCATCATCAACAACCAGATCGGCTTCACCACCTATCCGCGCTATTCCCGCTCCTCGCCCTATCCGTCCGACGTGGCGAAGACCGTGGAGGCGCCGATCTTCCATTGCAACGGCGACGACCCGGAGGCCGTGGTGTTCTGCGCCAAGGTGGCGACGGAATTCCGCCAGAAATTCCAGAAACCCGTCGTCATCGACATGTGGTGCTATCGGCGCTTCGGCCATAACGAAGGCGACGAGCCGTCCTTCACCCAGCCGCTGATGTACAAGAAGATCCGGTCGCATAAGTCGACGCTGGATATTTATGCGGAAAAACTGATCGCCGAAGGCCTGGTCACCCAGGGCGAAGTCGACAAGATGAAGGCCGACTGGCGCAGCCGCCTGGACGCCGAATATGAGGCGAGCCAAGGGTTCAAGCCGAACAAGGCCGACTGGCTCGACGGCCGCTGGTCCGGCCTGCGCGCCGTGCCCAGCGCCGATCTCGAAGACGCGCGTCGCGGCAAGACCGCGCTCGATGTCGACAAGGTCAAGGCCTACGGAAAAGTTCTGACCACGGTCCCCCAGGGGTTCAACCTTCACAAGACCATCCAGCGCTTCCTCGACAATCGCGCCAAGGCGATCGACACCGGCGAGGGCATCGACTGGGCGACCGCCGAAGCCCTGGCCTTCGCCTCGATTCTCGACGACGGCTATCGCGTCCGCCTCTCCGGCCAGGATTGCGAGCGCGGCACGTTCTCGCAGCGCCATTCAGTGCTGATCGACCAGGAAAACGAAAGCCGCTACGTGCCGCTGAACCACGTCCGCGAGGGTCAGGGCTATTACGAAGTCATCAATTCCATGCTCTCGGAAGAGGCGGTGCTTGGCTTCGAATACGGCTATTCCTTGGCCGAGCCCAATGCGCTGGTGCTGTGGGAGGCGCAATTCGGCGATTTCGCCAATGGCGCGCAGGTGCTGTTCGACCAGTTCATCTCCTCGGGCGAACGCAAGTGGCTGCGCATGTCGGGCCTGGTCTGCCTGCTGCCGCACGGCTATGAGGGCCAGGGGCCCGAGCACAGCTCGGCGCGCCTGGAGCGCTATCTGCAGCTCTGCGCCGAAGACAATATGCAGGTGGCGAACTGCTCCAGCCCGGCGAACTATTTTCATATTCTGCGCCGGCAGCTGAAGCGCGACATTCGCAAGCCGCTGATCCTGATGACGCCGAAATCGCTGCTGCGCCACAAGCGCGCGGTCTGCACGCTCGACGAACTCACCGGCGACGGCCATTTCCGCCGCCTGCTCTCCGACACCGCCGAGACCGACGCCAACGAGAAGATCAAGCTGGTCAAGGACGACAAGATCCGTCGCGTCATCCTGTGCACCGGCAAGGTCTATTACGACCTCTATGAGGAACGCGAAAAGCGCGGCATCGACGACGTCTATCTGCTGCGCGTCGAGCAGCTCTATCCCATGCCGCTCAAGGCGCTGGTCGAGCGCCTGAAGCGCTGGAAGAAGGCCGATGTGGTCTGGTGCCAGGAAGAGCCGAAGAACATGGGCGCCTGGTCCTTCGTCGAGCCCTATCTGGAATGGGTGTGCACGAACGCCGGGGGCAAGAGCACGCGCGCCCGTTACGTGGGCCGTCCGGCCTCCGCCGCCACGGCGACCGGCACCATGTCGCGCCACCTCGCCCAGCTCCAGGCTTTTCTGGACGACGCTTTCGCCAACTGAATCGGGACGCCGCACGGCGTCCCCCTCCTTTCCCATTGAGCCCGCGGCTTTCGCGGATGAGGTTGCACATGTCCACCGACGTTATCGTTCCCACCCTTGGCGAATCCGTTTCGGAAGCCACCATCGGCCGCTGGTTCAAGAAGATCGGCGATGCGGTGAAGGCCGACGAGCCCCTCCTGGAGCTTGAAACCGACAAGGTCACGCTCGAAGTCAATGCGCCGGCCGCCGGCACTTTGGCCGAAATCATCGCTAAGGACGGCGATACGGTTTCGCCGGGCGCGCTGCTCGGCAAGATCGGCGGCGCCGGCGCCGCTGTTGCGGCCGCCCCGGCCGCGGCGCCCGCCGCCGCGCCGGCTCCGGTTGCCGCGCCCGCCGCCGCTCCGGCCACCGCTGGCGCTGGCGCGCCGCCCTCCCCGGCCGCAGCGAAAAACGCCGCCGATCGCGGCATCGATGTCTCCGCCGTGCCGGGCTCCGGCAAGCGCGGCCAGGTGTTGAAGGGCGACGTGCTCGCCTATACGCCGCCGGCCGCCGCGCCTGCGCCCGTCCTGCGCGCCCCCTCGGCGCCGTCGGACGCCTCGCGCGAAGAGCGCGTGAAAATGACCAAGCTGCGCCAGACCATCGCGCGCCGCCTGAAGGAGGCGCAAGCCACCGCGGCCATGCTGACCACGTTCAACGAAGTGGACATGCAGCCGCTGATGAGCCTGCGCACCCAGTACAAGGACCTGTTCGAGAAGAAGCATGGCGTGAAGCTCGGCTTCATGGGCTTTTTCGTGAAGGCCTGTACGCATGCGCTCAAGGAAATCCCGGCGGTGAACGCCGAGATCGACGGCACCGACATCATCTACAAGAATTTTTGTCACGTCGGCGTCGCCGTCGGCACCGACAAGGGCTTGGTCGTTCCTGTGGTGCGCGACGCGGACAAATTGTCGATCGCGGGGGTCGAAAAGACCATCGCCGATTTCGGCAAGCGGGCGCGTGACGGCCAGCTCAAGATCGACGAGATGCAGGGCGGCACCTTCACCATCTCCAATGGCGGCGTGTACGGGTCGCTGATGTCGACGCCGATCCTGAACGCGCCGCAGTCGGGCATTCTGGGCATGCACAAGATCCAGGAGCGCCCGGTGGTGATCGGCGGCAAGATCGAAATCCGCCCGATGATGTATCTGGCTTTGTCCTATGACCACCGCATCGTCGACGGCAAGGAAGCCGTGACCTTCCTGGTCCGCGTGAAGGAAGCGCTGGAAGACCCGGCGCGTCTGGTCCTCGACCTCTGATCACGCCCCCAATGCCCGGCCTCGCCGGGCATGATGCTTCCCAGCGGAGATTTTTATGTCCTACGACCTCATCGTCATCGGCTCCGGCCCCGGCGGCTATGTCTGCGCCATTCGCGCGGCGCAGCTGGGCCTCAAGACCGCCATCGTGGAAAAGCGCAAGACCCATGGCGGCACCTGCCTGAACATTGGCTGCATCCCGTCCAAGGCGCTGCTGCACGCCTCCGAAGTTTTCGAGGACGTCGCGCATGGCCTGGGCAAGCTCGGGGTGACCGTCGGCAAGCCGAAACTCGACCTTGCCGCCATGATGAAGCACAAGGAAGACACGGTCGCCGCCAACGTCCAGGGCGTCGGCTTCCTGCTGAAGAAGAACAAGGTCGACACTTTTTTCGGTACCGGTTCCATTCCGGCCGCCGGCAAAGTGGAAGTGACCGCCGCTGACGGCTCCAAGCAGGTTTTGGAAACCAAGAACATCGTCATCGCCACCGGCTCGGATGTCGCCCAGCTTCCTGGCGTCACCATTGACGAAAAGATTGTCGTCTCGTCGACTGGCGCGCTTGAGCTTGGAAAGGTGCCGGGAAAACTGATCGTGGTCGGCGCCGGCGTGATCGGGCTTGAACTCGGTTCGGTCTGGCGGCGTCTCGGGGCCGAAGTCACGGTCGTCGAATATTTGGATCGCATCCTGCCCGGCCTCGATCTCGAGACCTGCAAGCAGTTCCAGCGCCTGCTGGAGAAGCAGGGGATCAAATTCCAGCTGGGCTCCAAGGTTTCGAAAGTCGAGACCACCAGCAAGGCCGCCAAGGTCACCGTCGAGCCCGCCGCCGGCGGCGACGCCTCCGTGCTCGACGCCGATGTGGTGCTGGTCGCCATCGGCCGGCGTCCCTATACGGATGGACTCGGTCTCGAGGGCGTCGGCGTCGCGCTGGAGCGCGGCCAGATCGTCATCGACAATCATTTCGCCACCAACGTGCCCGGCATTTACGCCATCGGCGACGTGGTGCGCGGCCCGATGCTCGCCCACAAGGCCGAGGACGAAGGCGTGGCCGTCGCCGAGATTTTGGCGGGCCAGCATGGCCATGTGAATTACGAGGTGATCCCCGGCGTGGTCTACACCAGCCCCGAGATCGCCTGCGTCGGCGCCACCGAAGAAGATTTGAAGGCCAAGGGCATCGCCTACAAATCCGGCAAATTCCCGTTCACCGCCAACGGCCGCGCCCGCGCCGCCAACCACACCGACGGCTTTGTCAAGGTCTTGGCGGATGCAACCACCGACCGCGTGCTCGGCGTCCATATTCTCGGCTTCGGCGCCGGCGAAATGATCGCCGAAGCCGCCGTGCTCATGGAATTCGGCGGCTCCTCCGAAGATCTGGCGCGCACCTGCCACGCGCATCCCACCATGTCGGAGGCGGTGAAGGAAGCGGCGATGGCGGTGGAAAAACGCGCCATTCACATGTGATCGAGCAAACGACTTCCGAAAGGCCCGGCGCGTCCGGGCCTTTTTTTTAGCCGTATTTCTGCGACACTGTTTTTTGACACGACGGGGACCGCCATGCGCGAACTGAAGAAATTTTTGTGGCTGACGCTCGCGGGCGTTTTCCTGTTCGAAGCCTGGCTCTGGGATGTGCTGGGCGCGGCGCTGGCCTCGCTTGTCGCGGTGCTGCCGATCAAGGAGGCGCGCGCCTCCTTCGAAACTTTCGTCAAGAATCTGTCGCCCTGGGGCAGCCTGCCGGTCTTCGTCCTGCCGATCCTGCCGCTGCTGCCGCTCAAATTCGCCGCGCTGTTTTTCATCGCGCATCATCGGGTTCTGCTGGGCGTCGGCTGTTTCGTCGCCGCCAAACTCGTCGGCTTCGCCGCGGGCGCCTATCTGTTCAACCTGTGCCGGCCCAAACTCCTGCAAATCCCCGGGTTTGAAAAACTTTACAACACGCTGATCCGCTGGCGCGCCCTCGCCCATGACATGATCGAGCCCTATCGCGCCGAACTGCGCAGACGCACCGAATTTTTGCGCGTCCGCATCCGCGCCTTGCGCGGCGGCCGGGGCTCGGCGATGGTGGCGCGGCTGCGCGCGCGCAGCAAACGCTGGATCTCTGAGCGTAACGGGTAAAAAAAATTGCTCCCGGGGCGCCGACGGTCCATTTTGGCGAGGTGTCGTCGCCAGAATCCTCCGAAACCGCTGACCTCTCGAAAAATCCGCTGCTCGCGCGCATGCTCGGGCGGGTGCGCTCGTCGCTGCGCGCCAATGAATTCGCGCTGGTCGCCGTCGCCGCGCTGATCGGCTGTCTCGCCGCGGTCTGCGTCGTCGCCATGACCCAGACCGCGATCTTCTTTCATGAAAAAATCTACGATCTGCCGTTCGACGTGCGCCTGAGCGCCGCCGCCAGCGTGTCGCCCTGGGCGGCGTTTCCGACGCTGATCACCGCCGGCCTGATCCTCGGCGCCATGGAGACGCGCCGCCGCAAGAAGAAAATCCGCGCCGCCATCGATCCCGTCGAAGCCAACGCCCTGCGCGGCGGGCGCATGTCGTTTCGCGACAGCGTCGTCGTCTCGCTGCAGACCCTGATTTCCAATTCCGCCGGGGCTTCGGTCGGGCTGGAGGCGGGCTATGCGCAGATCGGCGCCGCCTTCGGCTCGGCGCTCGGGCAGAAATTGCGGCTGCGGCGCAACGATTTGCGCCTGCTGGTCGGCGCCGGCGCCGGCGCAGCCATCGCCGGCGCCTTCAACGCGCCCCTGACGGGCGCCTTCTACGCTTTCGAGGTCGTGCTCGGCTCCTACGCCATTTCCGGGGCGGCGCCGATTTTCACCGCCGCCATCGCCGGCATGCTGACGACAAGACTGATTTTCACCGCGCCCTATCAGATCGAGACGCCGCCGTTGCAGGCGCTGAGCTGGAGTTCCTATGTCGCGCTGATCGGATTGGCGGCGCTGGCCGCGGGGCTGGGCATTCTGGCGATGCGCGCCGCCGGCCTTGCCGAAAAGGCGCTGGAAGCGACAAAACTGCCGCCGCTGTTTCGGCCGGTGATCGGCGCGCTGATCGTGGCGTCGCTGGCGATCTATACGCCGCAAGTGCTGGGCGCGGGACATGGCGCGCTGGCATTGGACGTGGCGACCAATTTTCCCGCCGCCATCCTGCTGGCCTTTTTGGGCATGAAGCTCGTCGCCTGCTTGGCCTCGCTGGCGAGCGGGTTTCGCGGCGGCCTGTTCTTCGCCTCGCTGCTGATGGGCGCGCTGCTGGGGAAAATTTACGCGCTGGGGCTCACGGCGCTGGCGCCCTCGCTCGCCCCCGATCCCACTTTGTGCATGCTCGCCGGCATGGCGACGCTCGGGGCGGTGATCGTCGGCGGCCCCTTGACCCTCGCCTTTCTCGTGCTCGAAGGGGTTTCGGATTTTTCCGCCGCCAGCGCCATCATCGCCGCGACCATCGCCGCCAATCTGATCGCGCGCACCACCTTCGGCTATTCCTTCTCGACCTGGCGGCTGCATTTGCGCGGCGAGAGCATCCGCAGCGCCAATGACATCGGCTGGATCGAGGAGCTGAAAATCGGCAAGCTGATGCGCTCGGCGCCGCCGGTTGCGCCCGACTGGATCGACCTCGACGCTTTTTGCGAGCTATTTCCGCCGGGCGGCGAGCAATATGTCGCGCTGGTCGATCGAAACGGCCGCTATGCCGGCCTCGTCACCACGGCGGAGGCCCACGCTTGCGCGCGCGACCGCGAGGGCTGGGCGAAGAATCTGGCGCGCCATGCCCATATCGTGCTCTCGCCGGACATGAACGCCAAGACGGCGATGACCTTGTTCGACAAGGCGGAGGCCGATCTGCTGGTGGTCGTCGCCCCCGAAACCGGCGAGCCCGTCGGCATCGTCACCGAAACGTTTTTGGCGCGGCGCTATGCGGAAAAGGCGGACGCAGCGGCGCGGAATGCGATGGGCATTTAGGCAGTGCTGAGCAACGATTGCGGTCTGCCGACAAAGCCGTGGACCGCCCCCGCCCTTCGAGACGCCCGCTGACGCGGGCTCCTCAGGGTGAGGGCTGCTTTCGCTAGGCGCGGGGGTGGGCGGACTTATAGGCGTCGAGCAGGCGCGCCTTGTCGATGGCGGTGTAAATCTGCGTGGTGGACAGGCTGGCGTGGCCCAACAGCTCCTGGATCGAGCGCAGGTCGCCGCCGCGTCCGAGCAGATGGGTGGCGAAGGAATGGCGCAACGCATGGGGCGTCGCCGAATCCGGCAGACCGAGCGCGCCGCGCAGCCGCTCGACCGTCAGCTGGATGATGCGCGGCGACAGCGGACCGCCGCGCGCGCCGACGAACAGCGGGCCGTCCGGCGCAAGCGCGTGCGGGCAGAGGTTCAAATAGGTTTCGACGGCCGTGCGGACCGGCTGGATCACTGGCGTGGCGCGGGTCTTGCCGCCCTTGCCCTTGATGGTGAGGGAGTCCACGGCGCCGATCGGCGCGTCCTCGCGGCGGATCGACAGCGCCTCGGAAATGCGCAGCCCCGCACCATAGAGCAGCGCCAGCACGGCGGCGTCGCGGGCGACGATCCAGGCGGGCCGCGCCTCATCCGCTTCGCCCGACGCCAGTTCGCGGGCCTTGTCCACCGGCAGCGCCTTTGGCAGGACACGGGCGAGCTTCGGCGAGCGGGCTTTTGAGAAGACGTCGATTGTCGCAATATCCTCGCGGCCGAGATGGCGGGCGAAGGAGCGCAGGCCGGCGAGTTGCCGCATGAGGGAGCGCGAGGTTACGCCTTGCTCGCGCCGCTGCGCCATGAAGGCGCGAATGTCGGCTGGCTTCAGCGCCGACAAAGCGGCGAGCGTGACATCCTCGCCCCGGCGTTGCGCGGCGAAGGCGAGGAATTGCCTGAGGTCCCGGGCGTAGGCGTCGAGCGTGAGCGGCGACACCCGCCGCTCGCCGGCGAGCCGCCGCAGCCATGCGCCCGCCAGCCCCGCCAGTTCGGCGTCGGCATGGGGAAAGGCGAGGGCGGCGAACGGCTGCGACATGCTCCTGTTTTAGGCGGGAGTGTTCAAGAAACCCTTAGCCGTTCTTGATCTCGTTGAGCGCCAGGGCGTGGAATTCCTCGAAATGGCGGCTGATCTGGTGCTCCGACTGCGCGACGCCGGCGCCGGTGAAATCCTTGACGATTTGACCGATGATCGCCTTGGAATCGTGCTTGACCACGCCCTCGGACACCAGGCCCTTGGCGTAATCTTCCGCCGCCGCGCCGCTCTTGCCGAGCTTCTCCGCCGCCCACAGGCCCAGCAGCTTGTAAGCCTTGGCGAAAGCCTTGAACTGAAGCTCTTCGTCATGCGCGAACTTGTTCTCGTAGGCGTCTTCGCGCTTGTCGAACGTGGACATGAATTTTCCCTTCCATTTTCAAGGCTGGATTTCGCCTCTATATATCGACTCGGCGTCCGCTAGGCCAGTAGCGCTTCCGTCCAACATGGCGCGGCGCGCTCAAGTTTGAGGTGGGGTGTTGCCAAGTTTGAGGTGGGGTGTCGCGATGAATCCGGTTGTGCTGCGCCCCGGAACCGGCTAGGAACCGGGAAACGCGTCGCGGGCTCCGTGAGCGCGCGCTTGAGCCATGCCGCATCCGCGCCATGACGCCGGGCGCCCTCCGGAGAGCCAGACGCGTCGCCGCAGGAGGTCAGGCGCGCGAACGCCCAAAACTTCCCAGGATTTCTCGAATTGATCGGTTGAACACATGAACCGCCGCCGTCGCATTTACGAAGGCAAGGCCAAGGTGCTTTACGAAGGCCCGGAGCCCGGCACCCTCGTTCAGCATTTCAAGGACGACGCCACCGCCTTCAACGCCAAGAAACATGAAGTCATCGACGGCAAGGGCGTGCTCAACAACCGGATTTCGGAATATATTTTCCAGAATCTGAACGACATCGGCGTGCCCACCCATTTCATCCGCCGGCTCAACATGCGCGAGCAGCTGATCCGCGAAGTCGAGATCGTGCCGCTCGAAGTCGTGGTGCGCAATGTCGCAGCCGGCTCGCTGTCGGCCCGGCTCGGCATCGAAGAAGGCTCGCAGCTGCCGCGCTCGATCATCGAATTCTATTACAAGAACGACGCGCTCAACGACCCCATGGTGTCGGAAGAGCACATCACCGCCTTCGGCTGGGCCACGCCCCAGGAAATCGACGACATCATGGCGCTCGCCATCCGCGTCAACGATTTCCTCACCGGCCTGTTCCTCGGCGTCGGCATCCGCCTCGTCGACTTCAAGATGGAATGCGGCCGCCTGTGGGAAGGCGACATGATGCGCATCGTCGTCGCCGACGAAATTTCCCCGGATTCCTGCCGGTTGTGGGACATCAAGTCGAACGACAAGCTCGACAAGGACCGGTTCCGCCGCGACATGGGCGGTCTGGTCGAGGCTTACGCCGAAGTGGCGCGCCGTCTCGGCATCATGCAGGAAAACGAGAAGCCGCAGGCCTCCGGCCCCAAGCTCGTCCAGTGAGGTTTTGTTGATGAAAGCCCGTGTGACCGTCACCCTCAAGACCGGCGTGCTCGACCCGCAGGGCAAGGCGATTGAAGGCGCGCTGCATTCGCTCGGCATCGAGGGCGTCGCCTCGGTGCGCCAGGGCAAGGTGTTCGACATCGAGGTTGTGGGCGACGACGCCGAGGCCGCCAAGGCCGCGCTCGCCGCCGCCAGCGAAAAGCTTTTGGCCAATACCGTGGTCGAAAACTACCGCGTCGAAATCCTTTAGGGTCGCGTGATGAAAGCCGCCATTGTTCTCTTCCCCGGCTCCAACCGCGAGGGCGACGCGTTTCGCGCGCTGAAACAGGCGGGGGCCGATGCGAGCATCGTCTGGCACGACGATCACGACCTGCCGGCGAAAACCGATCTGGTCGTGCTGCCCGGCGGCTTTTCCTATGGCGATTATCTGCGCTGCGGCGCCATCGCCGGCCGCGCCAAAATCATGGACGCCGTGCGCGCCCATGCCGCGCGCGGCGGTTTTGTGCTCGGCATTTGCAACGGCTTCCAGATCCTCTGCGAAAGCGGCCTGCTGCCGGGCGTGCTGATGCGCAACCGCGATCTGCGCTTCGTCTGCAAGCGCCAGTTCCTGCGCGTCGAGCGCAACGACACGGTGTTCACCAGCGCGTACAAAAAACATCAGGCGATCGATGTCGCCATCGCCCATGGCGAGGGCAATTACGAGGCGCATGAGGAAACCATTCGCGAGCTGGAAGACCAGGGCCGCGTCGCGTTCCGCTATTGCAACGCCGATGCGGTCGTTGGCGGCGCCGCCAATCCCAATGGCTCCACCAACGACATCGCCGGCATCTATTCCGAAAAACTCAACGTGCTCGGCATGATGCCCCATCCCGAAAACCTGATCGATCCGCTGGTTGGCGGCATTGATGGGCGCGGGCTGTTCGCGAGCCTTGTCGCGGCTTAAGGGCTCGACAAACAAGCGAGAACCCTGTATGGGACCGCCTCCGGCGCAAATGCCGGGGCCCGCTCGCGGGCGCAAACCAAACTCACAACAGCGTTCCGAAACGCTCGCCGCAAGGCGAAACGGAGACTGACATGGACCTTATCAAGCAGCTCGAAGCCGAGCAGATCGCCAAGCTTTCCGAGAACAAGACCATTCCGGAATTTGGTCCCGGCGACACCGTGATCGTCAATGTGAAGGTCAAGGAAGGCGACCGCAGCCGTATCCAGGCCTATGAAGGCGTCGTGATCGCCCGCAACGGCGGCGGCCTCAACGAGAGCTTCACCGTCCGCAAGATTTCCTACGGCGAAGGCGTCGAGCGCGTGTTCCCGGTCTATGGCCCGCTGATCGACTCGATCAAGGTGGTCCGCCGCGGTAAGGTCCGTCGCGCCAAGCTCTATTACCTCCGCGACCGTCGCGGCAAGTCGGCCCGTATCGCCGAGCGCACCGACACCAAGGCCAAGGCCAAGGCCGCCAAGGGCGAGTAATCCCCTCTGGGGACGAAAAACTCGACTTTTCGCTAGGGCTGGCCGTGCGCCAGCCTTTTGCGTTCGTCAACACCGGCGCAAAAAAGCGCCACATAAATTCAGCGCATTCGGGCGGCAAACAAAAATCCGCCGCGAAAGGGATGATGAAGATGACTACGGGCAAGCCGCGCACTCTGTATGACAAGATCTGGGACGACCATGTCGTGGACATCCAGCCCGACGGCACCGCCCTGCTCTACATCGACCGCCACCTGATCCACGAAGTGACGAGCCCCCAGGCCTTTGAAGGCCTGCGCATGGCTGGCCGCAAGGTGCACGCGCCGCAAAAGACGCTGGCCGTGGTCGATCACAACGTTCCCACCACCGACCGCAGCAAGCCGATCGAGGACCCGGAGTCCAAGGCGCAGGTCGAGCAGCTCGCCATCAACGCCCGCGATTTCGGCGTCGAATATTACAATGAGCACGACCACCGCCAGGGCGTCGTCCATATCGTCGGCCCCGAACAGGGCTTTACCCTGCCCGGCGCCACCATCGTCTGCGGCGACAGCCACACCTCCACCCATGGCGCCTTCGGCGCGCTGGCGCATGGCATCGGCACCTCCGAGGTCGAGCATGTCCTGGCCACCCAGACCCTGATCCAGGCCAAGGCCAAGAACATGCTGGTCAAGGTCAATGGCAAGCTGGGCGAGGGCGTCACCGCCAAGGACATCGTGCTGGCGATCATCGGTAAGATCGGCACCGCCGGCGGAACCGGCTATGTCATCGAATATGCCGGCGAGGCCATCGAAAGCCTGTCGATGGAAGGCCGCATGACCGTCTGCAACATGTCGATCGAAGGCGGCGCCCGCGCCGGCCTGATCGCCCCGGACGAAAAAACCTTTGCTTACATCAAGGACCGCCCCAAGGCGCCCAAGGGCGAGGCTTTCGAGCGGGCCGTTCAATACTGGAGCCAGCTCAAGTCCGATCCGGGCGCGCATTATGACACGATCGTCGAACTCGACGCCGGCAATTTGCCGCCGGTGCTGACCTGGGGCACCAGCCCCGAGGATGTCGTCACCATCGATGGCGTGGTGCCGACCGTCGACAGCGCCAAGACCGAGGCGCAACGGGCAAAGATCGCGCGCGCGCTCGACTATATGGGCCTGAAGGGCGGGGAAAAACCGACCGATATCAAGATTGACCGCGTCTTCATCGGCTCCTGCACCAATGGCCGCATTGAAGACCTGCGCGCCGCGGCGAAAATCGCCGAGGGCAAGAAGGTCGCGGCCCATGTCAACGCCATGGTCGTGCCCGGCTCCGGTCTGGTCAAGGAACAGGCGGAAGCCGAAGGCCTCGACAAGATTTTCGTCGCCGCCGGTTTTGAATGGCGCGAGCCCGGCTGCTCCATGTGCCTGGCGATGAACCCCGACCGCCTCGCTCCGGGTGAGCGCTGCGCCTCGACCTCGAACCGCAATTTCGAGGGTCGCCAGGGGTTTAAGGGCCGCACCCATCTCGTCTCCCCCGCCATGGCGGCGGCGGCGGCCATCGCCGGCCATTTCGTCGACGTGCGCACGTTCAAATAAGAGGATCCCATGGACGCTGAACACCTGCGCGCCCTCCAGGCGCCTCTGAAGGAGAAGTACAAGGCGGACGCCCACTCCGCCCTGGTCACGCTTCATGCGCAGGGCGACGTGTCCGGCGACGGTCTGGCGTGCAAGGTCTCGACCTCGCGCGCCCTGATCGAAGCGGGGCTGCATCCCGCCACCGGCGGAAACGGCATGCAGGCCTGTTCCGGCGACATGCTCCTCGAAGCCCTGGTCGCCTGCGCCGGCGTCACGCTCAAGGCGGTGGCGACGGCGATCGACTTCAAGCTGAACGGCGGCGCCGTGCGCGCCGAGGGCGATCTGGACTTCCGCGGCACGCTCGGCGTCGCCAAGGACGCCCCGGTCGGCTTCGTCGCCATTCGCCTGTTCTTCGATCTGGACACGGACGAGCCGCAGGAGCGCATCGACGCGCTGACCAAGCTGACGGAGCGCTATTGCGTGGTGTTCCAGACCCTGGCGAAGCCGCCGCAGATCACTCTGACCGTGAAGCGCTGATGGGCAGCGTCAACCCTCCTTCTGTCGATTGGGCGGTGCGCAAGGCGCCGTCCCTCGCCGATTTCGAGATCCTGGCCGAGGCGGCGTTCCTGCGCCTGCCCAAACGCTTCCTGCGCCATTGCAACGGGTTGCTGATCCAGATCGAAGATTTTCCCGACGAGGAAACGCTCGACGAAATGGGCTGCGAAAGCGAATTCGAACTGCTCGGCCTGTTTCGCGGGCGCGGTCTCGCCCAGGGCGAAGAGGTGCAGACCGGGCAGTTCCCCAACACCGTCTATCTCTACCGCCGCCCGATCCTCGACGCCTGGGCCGACAGCGAGGAACTTTTGGGCGACCTGATCCGGCACGTGCTCATCCACGAGATCGGCCACCATTTTGGCTTGTCCGACGAGGACATGGAAAAAATCGAGCGCGAAGCCGACTAATTCAACAAAGCGAGCAAGACAATGGACAAGTTCACGGTTTTGACGGGGGTGGCCGCGCCGCTGCCGATCACCAACATCGACACCGACATGATCATCCCGAAACAGTACCTCAAGACGATCGCCCGCACCGGGCTCGGCAAGGGTTTGTTTTCGGAACTGCGCTACAAAGAAGACGGGTCGGAAAATCCCGATTTCGTCCTCAACCAGCCAGCCTATCGCAAGGCGCAGATCGTCGTCGCCGAGGACAATTTTGGTTGTGGCTCCTCGCGCGAACACGCCCCCTGGGCGCTGCTCGATTTCGGCATCCGCGCGATCATCTCGACCAGCTTCGCGGACATCTTTTATAACAACTGTTTCAAGAACGGCATTCTGCCGATCAAGGTGTCTAGGGAAGACCTGGCGAAACTGATGGACGACGCCCAGCGCGGCGCCAACGCCACCCTGACCATCGACCTCGCGGCGCAGGAAGTGCGCGGCCCCGATGGCGGCGTCGTCAAATTCGACATCGACCCGCATAGAAAACATTGCCTGCTCGAGGGCCTGGACGACATCGGCTTGACCCTGGTCAAGGCGCCCAAGATCGGCGAGTTCGAAGCCAAGATCTCTCAGGAGCGGCCCTGGATCTGACAGGGTTAATGATCGGTTTGTAAAATCGCGCTAGGCTCGGGGCATGAAAGTCCTGAGCCTTTCTCTTGCCGCCCTGCTCGCGCTCGGCGCCTCCGCCCGCGCCGATTTCGACTCCTGCAAGGCGCGCCTCAAGGCCGAAGCCGCCGCCAACGGGGTTTCGGCCGCGACCCTGTCCCGCGCCCTCGACGATCTCGAGCCCAATGACGCCCCGAGTTTTCTGGGGGCGCAGCCGGAATTTTCCACTCCAATCTGGGACTATATCGCCGGCCTCGTCGACGAGGAGCGGGTGCGCGACGGGCAGGCCGCCTTCGCCAAATACCGGCAAGCGGCGTTGGCCGCGCAAAGCCGCTTCGGCGTCGACGCCGCCGCCGTCGTCGCGGTCTGGGGCGTCGAATCGAATTTCGGCCAGAATTTTGGCACACGGCCGGTGATCCAGTCGCTGGCTTCGCTCGCCTGTCTGGGCAGCCGCCGCAACGATTATTTTCGCGGCGAGCTGATGGCGGCGCTGAAGATCGTCGACCATGGCGACGTGAAGCTCGAGGAGTTCAACGGCTCCTGGGCGGGCGCCTTCGGCAACACCCAGTTCATGCCCTCGACCTTCTTGCGCCTCGCCGTCGACATGGACGGCGACGGACGCCGCGACGTTGTTGAATCCGTCCCCGACGCGCTCGGCTCCACCGCCAATTTCTTGCGGTCGTCCGGCTGGGTGAGCGGCCTGCCCTGGGGTTTTGAGGTCGCTCTGCCCGCGAATTACAAGGGACCGTCGGGTCGCGGCGGCAAGCAACCGCTCGCCGCCTGGGCGAAGCGCGGGCTGACCCGCATCGACGGTTCAGCCCTGTCGGGTTCGGGCGCCTACGGGTTGCTGCTGCCCGCCGGGCCGCATGGCCCCGCCTTCCTGGTGTCGCGGAATTTCGACGCCTTTTATTCCTACAACGCCGCCGAATCCTATGCGCTCGCCATCGCGCTGCTGTCGGATCGGCTGAAGGGCAAGCCGGGCATCCAGACCGCATGGCCGACCGACGATCCCGGCCTGACCCGCGCCGAGCGCCGCGAGGTCCAGGCGCGCCTGGAGCAGCGCGGCTATGATGTCGGCGGCAAGCATGACGGCGTGATGGGGACCAAGACCCGCGAAGCCGTCAAGGCGTACAAGGCCAGCGTGGGGATGAAACCCGACAGCCGCGCGGGGCAGAAGGTGCTGGAATCCTTGCGTGGGGGACAGTGAGGCGGGGGACTTCCTTCTCCGCTTGCGGGCTACGGGATTCACGCAAGTGATTTGCATTTTGCAATCTCGTAGCCCTGGAGCATGTCCATGAGCCTTCGCATGCC
>NZ_JAOQNX010000029.1 GCF_025961575.1 Rhodoblastus acidophilus
AACAGGTGAACCAAGGCACAAAACCCAGGTGAAACAGTAAGTTACACCACGATGGGAGAGTGTCCCGAGCGGCAAAGGGGGGGGACTGTAAATCCCCTGGCTATGCCTTCGTAGGTTCGAGTCCTACCTCTCCCACCATTCCACCAAATATCTCCTGCGCGGCGTCAGTCTGGCCGCGCCATCAGGCGCACGATCGCGGCGCGCAGCCGGCTGTTGGCCACGGGCTTGTGCAGCAAGGCGAGGCCGCTCGCCTTCGCCTCGGCGAGCCGGTCCTGCGCGGTGTCTCCGGTGATCAGCATTGCCGGAATGGACTCGTTGAATTCCGAATGCAGCCGCGCCACCACGTCGATGCCCGTTTCGTCATTGCGCAGGCGATAATCGGAAATGATCAGGTCGGGCCGCAGCGGACAGGTCGAGAATTGGGCGATGATCTCGTCGCCCGAGCCGCCGACGATCACGCTGTAGCCCCAGCTCGTAAGCAGCGCCCCCATTGCGTCGCGGATGGAGGCCTCGTCGTCGATGACCGCGATCACGCCACGGCTTTTCGCAGGCGGTTCCTTGCCGGCCGGCTCCACCGGGACGGGGCCTCTGGCGAGCGGGAGGACGACGGTGAAACAGGAGCCTCGGCCAAGGCTCGACCGGCAGGACACCGGGCAATCCAGCAGGCGCGACAGGCGCCGCACAATGGCCAGGCCGAGACCGAGGCCCTTCTGGCGGTCGCGTTCGGAATTGTCGACCTGAAAATATTCATCGAAAATCTTGTCCTGGTTCGCCGGCGCGATGCCGACGCCTGTGTCCCAGATTTCGACGCGAACGCTGTCCTTGATCCGGCGGCAGCCGACGAGGATGCGGCCTTTCCGGGTGTGGCGCACCGCATTGGCGATGAAATTGCGCAGGATGCGCTCCATCAGGATCGGATCGGTGCTGACGTTTGAGGAGGTCGGCGCCCGCCTGATCGCGATGGATTTCGCGCGCGCCTCCGCCTCCAGGTCGTCGCAGATGCGGTCGAGCAGCGGTTGCAGCGCGACATTTTGCATGCGCGCCTCGACCACGCCCGCGTCGAGTTTGGAAATATCGAGCAGCGCGCCGAACAGCGCGTCGAGGGCTGCGACCGACGTTTCGATCTTTTCCGTCAGCCGCACGGCGTCGTCCGGCAAGCGTGTGGCGCGCAGCGCGCCGACCAGCATGCCGATCGCGTGAACCGGCTGGCGCAGGTCGTGGCTCGCCGCGGCGAGGAAGCTCGATTTGGCGTGATTGGCCTGTTCGGCGATTTCGATCTGCGTTTGCAGATGAGCGGCGAGTTCCGCGGCCTTCAGCCGCAATTCCACGTGCTCCTTGAAAATCCTGGCGGTCTGCAGCCCGAGCGCCAGCAGGGTGATGATGTAGTTCGGCATGAGGATCGCGGCTTGCGCGATCACCGGCTCCTTCGAACTCCAGGAGGCGATGGCGAAGGGGAGGCTGGCCGGGAGAAAAAAGGCGAGCGCGGCGGGCAGGTAGGACCCGAACGCCGGCACGGCGGCGGTTGCGGTGACCAGCGTGACGCAGACCACCAACATATGCACGTCGGCGCGCTGGCTTTGTTCGACGGAGACCGAGGCCCAGCCCCAGGCGCAGCCCTCGACGAAGGCGACCAGCGTGAACGCCGTCGCCCATGGCCGCCATCGGCCGGGCGTTGGCCTGCGGCGATAGAGCAAGAGCAGGCCGAGATGCGCAAGCACGCATGCGGCGATCAGGACGAACCATGCGGCGCCGACGGTCGCGTCGAGCACGCCCAATTGGGACAGCGCAGCTTCAACCATGATGCAGGCGAGGCCGGCGCCGATGACGCCCGGCGCCACATTCTTGAAAAGGGACTCGATCTGCTGGGCGCGCACACGGTCGATGGCGGCGCCGGACGTGCGGCTGGCGCCGTCTGACCCGAGCCCCCTCCCGTCGTCCTTCACGGAACCGGCCTCCGCTTCGCTCGAAAATGCTCTAGATCAGGCCGGCCTCGCGTCCGGCTGTCGCGGCCTGGGTGCGGTTGACGACATTCAGCGCCCGGAACACCGCGGACACATGGATCTTGACGGTCTTTTCCGAAAGGTTCAGGCGCGCGGCTATGGCCTTGTTGGATTGGCCCTGGCTGAGCAGCGCCAGAACCTCGATCTGGCGCTCGGTGAGCCGGGCCGCGTCCGGAACCGCCGGGCGCGCGGCTTGCGCGGAGGTCTCGATGGCGTCGACCATCAGCGGCGGCACGTAGAGTTCGCCTGAAAGCACGAGGCGGATGGCGGAAACGAGCGTTTTCCGGCTTGCCGATTTCGGCACATAGCCCAACGCTCCGGCGCCCAGGGCCTTCTGCACGTCCGAGGGCGCTTCCGAGGACGAAAGCACGAGCACCGGAAGCGCCGGACACTGGCGGCCGAACGCCTTGATGGCCGCCGGGCCGCTCAGGCCGGGCATGGTGAAGTCCAGCACGACGACATCCACATCGGCGTGGGTTTCGAGCAGAGCCAGGCCTTCGCTTGCGTCGCTGGCCACCAGCACCGACGCATCGGGGCACAGGGACTGCAGCAGCGCCGCAAGCCCCTCCCGAACGATGGCGTGATCGTCGACGACAAGTAATTTCATGTAATACCTATGACGCGACCAGCGGCCGCGCACAAGTCCGCTGTCCTCACGATTGCGAGACCTAGGCCTGAAGCCCTAGGTCATCTGGGCGAATTTACTTGGAGATGGCGCCGCGGTTACATGGCGGAAACCTGAGAAAATTTCGTGACGCAACGTCCGCTGAAATCCTGCTCCCACCCGCGATGACGCGGACGCGCCGGAGATCTCGAGGGTGGCGCGGTCTCGAGACAGGTTCGTTTTGGCTCCATTACTTCAATTGGACAGTCTTGCGTCAGAAAATGACGTGGCGCGTCAGATTTCTACGCAAAGTCTCGGCCTGCGCGCTCCGGGCGCGCGGGCGCGATGTCATGGCCCTGTTGGCCGGCTTTACGGAGGATCGTCATGGTTGGCGTGAGCAATCCCTCGGCGTCCTGGAACGGCAATTCGGACAATTGGACCACGGCGGCCGACTGGTCGGACGGCGCCATTCCCGATCCCACCACCGCCGTGACGATCAGCGCCGGCGATCCCCAGATCACCAGCAATGTCGGAACCATCTCGTCGCTGACCGTCTCTTCGGCGCTGTCGATCCTGGGCGGCGGCGTCTTGAACGTGACGGGCGCGACCCTGCTGTCGGGCGGCGGCGTGATCGACCTTCGCAACGGCGGGCGGCTGACCACTTCGGCGGGTCTCACCGTCAGTGGCGGCAACGGGCGGCTGAAGGTCGATTCCTACGGCGGGCCGGGCGGCAGCCAGGTCACGATCGGCGGCAATCTCGTCAACGCCTCCTCTGGCGTTTATTCGGACGGCGGCGTGTCCGTCGGCAATAACAGCATGGGGCAGGCCGACGCGCTCACGGTTCAGGGAACGCTCACCAACACCGGCGGCCTCGTGACGGTGACGGGCGGCAATGTGGCCGGGGCGACGGCGAAACTGACCGTGACCGGCGCGGCGGCCGCGACGCTGACCGGAACCTTCAATATCGTCGGCAATGCCGGGGGCGCGATTCTGCAATATGGCTCGGGGGCCGTCACGCAGATCGGCGACGGCGCCAGCAATGGCGGCTGGCTCGCTCTCGATGGCGCCAACGCCTTTGCCGAGGTCGGCGCCAGCAACAGCAACAGTCTGCTCGCCACGCTCGCGACCCTCGCCAACAATGGCGGGCTCGATCTGCGCGACGGCGCCAGCGTGACCACCACGACCGGGCTTGCGGTCAGCGGCGGTAATGCGCGGTTGAAGATCGACGCCTATGGCGGGTCCGGCGGCAGCCAGGTCACCATTGGCGGCAACCTCATCAACACGTCCTGGGGCTGGTATAACGACGGCGGCGTGTCCGTCGGCAATAACAGCATGAGCCATGCCGACTCTCTGACGGTGAAGGGAACGCTCACCAACACCGGCGCGCTCGTGACGCTGGCGGGCGGCAATGTCGCCGGGGCGACGGCGCAACTGACCGTGACCGGCGCGGCTGCGGCGACGCTGACGGGCCAGTACAATATCGTCGCCAACGCCGGCGGCGCGGTCCTGCAATATGGCTCGGGCGCGGTGACGCAGATCGGCGACGGCGCCAGCAACAGCGGCTGGCTCACTCTCGACGGCGCCAACGCCTATGCCGAGGTGGGCGCCAGCAACAGCAACAGTCTGCTCAATACGCTCGCGACCCTCGCCAACAATGGCGGGCTCGATCTGCGCAATGGCGCCGGCGTGACCACCACGACCGGGCTGACAGTGAACGGCGGAACGGCGCGGCTGAAGATCGATTCCTATGGCGGGTCCGGCGGCAGCCAGGCGACGATCGGGGGCAATCTGGTCAACACGTCGCTCGGTTATTATAGCGACGGCGGCGTGTCCGTCGGCAATAACAGCATGAGCCATGCCGACACGCTGACGGTGAAGGGAACGCTCACCAACACCGGCGCGCTCGTGACGCTGGCGGGCGGCAACGCCATCGGCGCGACGGCGCAACTGACCGTGACCGGCGCTGCGGCCGCGACGCTGACGGGGACTTACAATCTTGTCGCCAATGCCGGCGGCGCCGCCCTCCAATATGGCTCGGGGGCCGTGACCCAGATCGGCGACGGCGCCAGCAATGGCGGCTGGCTCTCTCTCGACGGCGCCAACGCCTATGCCGAGGTCGGCGCCACCAACAGCAACAGCCTGCTCGCCACGCTCGCGACCCTCGCCAACAATGGCGGGCTCGATCTGCGCAATGGCGCCGGCGTGACCACCACGACCGGGCTCACAGTGAACGGCGGAACGGCGCGGCTGAAGATCGATTCCTATGGCGGGTCCGGCGGCAGCCAGGTCACTGTTGGCGGCAATCTGGTCAACACGTCGATCGGTTATTATAGCGACGGCGGCGTGTCCCTCGGCAACAGCAGCATGACGCATGCCGACACGCTGACGGTGAAGGGCACGCTCACCAACACCGGCGCTCTCGTGACACTGACGGGCGGCAACGCCATCGGCGCGACGGCGCAAGCGACCGTGACCGGCGCGGCGGCCTCGAAACTGACCGGGACCTACAACATCGTCGGCAACGCCGGCGGCGCGGTCCTGCAATATGGCTCCGGCGCCGTGACGCAACTCGGCGACGGCGCCGGCAACGGCGCCTGGCTCTTGCTCGACGGCGCCAATGCTTTTGCCGAAGTCGGCGCCACCAGCAGCAACAGCCTGTTCAATGCGCTGTCGAGCATCGACGCGAACAGCGGCCTCGATCTGCGCGACGGCGCCAGCGTGACCACCACGACCGGGCTGACGCTGAACGGCGGCAGCGCGCGGCTGAAGATCGACGCCTATGGCGGGTCCGGCGGCAGCCAGGTCATTGTTGGCGGCAATCTCGTCAACAGCTCGTTCGGCTCCTACAATGACGGCGGCGTGTCCGTCGGCAATAGCGGCATGAGCCATGCCGATTCGCTCACGGTGAAAGGGACGCTCACCAACACCGCCGCCCTTGTCACATTGACGGGCGGCGCAACCGGCGCGACAGCGCAACTGAGCGTGACCGGCGCGGCGGCCGCGAAGCTGACGGGCACATACAGCATTGTCGGCAATGCCGGCGGCGCGGTCCTGCAATATGGCTCCGGAGGCGTGACGCAACTCGGCGACGGCGCCGGCAATGGCGGCTGGCTCACCATCGACGGCGCCAACGCTTTTGCCGAGGTCGGCGCCACCAACAGCAACAGCCTGTTCAATGCGCTGTCCGGGATCGACGCGAACAGCGGCCTCGATCTGCGCGACGGCGCCAGCATCACAACCACGACCGGACTGACGCTGAACGGCGGCGCGGCGCGGCTGAAGGTCGACGCCTATGGCGGCGTTGGCGGAAGCCAGGTCACCATCGGCGGCAATCTGGTCAACAGTTCGTTCGGCTCCTATAACGACGGCGGCGTCTCCGTCGGCGGCAGCAACGTCAGCCAGGCGGATTCGCTGACCGTCAAGGGGAATGTCGTCAATTCCGGCGCGATCACGCTCAACAGCGGCGCGGGGCGGGCGTCGCTGACGGCGACCGGCGCCGTGGTGAACAGCGGCGCTCTCAACGCCTATTTCGACTCGCTGATCAGCGCCGGGTCTTACACCCAGACCAATGGCGGCGAACTCACGCTCGAACTGCAGGGAACCGACGCCGCCCATCACGCGGCCGTCGCGGCGACCGGCGGCGTGACCCTCAACGGCGGAACGCTCAACACGCCGGCGAACACGCTCACCTTCGCCGCGGGCCAGACCTTCAACCTTTTCACCTTCGCCTCCGGCCAGCTCAACGGCATTTTTAGCGCCCTCGGCGCCCAGGCGGACGGAACGACCTTCAATCTCGGCAACGGACTGCTGCTCGGCATCGAATATCAAAACAGCGCCGGCCTCATTCAGGAGAAGATCGTCGCAGCGCCCGCCTCGACGGCGGACAATTGGACCGCAGGTTCGGGCGACTGGGGGACGGCGGCGAGCTGGTCGAACGGCGCGCCGGATTTCTATTCCGCCGTCACGATCTCAACCGCGGCAAATGCGGCCGTGACGCTCTCGGCCGACGCGACCATCGATTCGCTGAACATCGGCGCGAAGGACGCCCTGACCACCGGCAGCGGAACGGACCTGTCGATCGGCGCCGGCCTCACGGTGGCGGGCGCGCTCACCGTCAACGGCAAATCCTTCATCGACGGCGCCGCCGTCAACACCGGGACCATCGCCGTCGGTCCGGGCGGGGCGCTGCTCGACATTCGCGGCGCGATCACCGGCGCGGGCGGCTTCACCCTGGGCGCCGGCTCCACGCTGGAATTCGGTTCGTCCGACGCCGAAACCGTCACGTTCGCCGGCGCCAATGCGACGCTGAAGCTCGACAATCCCTCGGCCTTTACGGGAACGCTCGCCAATCTGGCGGTGGGCGACGCCATCGACCTCGCCGGCCTCACGGTGGTCTCGCCGACGGTGACCGGCGGCAACACGCTCAGCTTCAAGGATTCCAACAACATCGCCTACAGCTACGCGCTCACCGGTTTTCCCGGCGGCGCCGGATTTGCCGCGCAGAGCGACGGCAATGGCGGGACCCTGCTGGTCGTGACCCCGCCGACGACGACGGTCACGGTGAATGCGGTCGAAGGCAACAACATCATCAACAAGGCGCAGGCGCAGGCGGGCGTGCCGCTCGGCGGGAGCATCGCCGGGCTCGCGTCGGGCGCCACATTCTCGGTCAAGGTGGTCGACGGCGCCTTCAGCAAAACCTACACGGCGACGGTCAATGCGGACGGCAAGACCTGGAGCGCGACCATTCCCGCCGCCGATGCGATCACGCTGCCGGATGGCTCCGCCTCGGTGACGGCGATCGCCAGCGCCTCGGCGCAGGCGTCGCAGAGCGTGGTCGTCCACCAGACCCTGCCGACCCTGGCGATTTCGCCGGTGGACGGCAACAATATCATCAACGCCGCCAATGCGGCGGCGGGAGTGACGATTGCGGGGACCTCAACGGGTCTCGCCTCCGGCGCGACTTTTGGCGTCACGCTGACCGACGGGACGTTTTCCAAAGCTTATACGGCGACGGTGGGACCGGGCGGCGCCTGGACCACGACGGTTCCGGCCGCCGACGCCAAAACCCTTGCGGACGGAACGGCGACGCTGACCACCTCGCAGCCGATCGACGCCTATGGCAATCCGGCCAAGGCGGCGACGGGCGGCGTCACGGTCCACGAGACCCTGCCGACCCTGACGATTTCTCCGGTCGACGGCAACAATATCATCAACGCCGCCAATGCGGCGGCGGGGGTGACGATTGCGGGAACCTCCACCGGCCTCGCCTCCGGCGCGACCTTTTCCGTTACGGTCACGGACAATGGCGTCGTCACCAATTACAGCGCCACGGTCGGGTCGGGGGGCGCCTGGAGCGCGACCATTCCACCGGCCAACGCCAAGGCCCTGGCCAATGGCAACGCCCAGATCAGCGCCCAGGCTTTTGACGGCTTCGGAAATCCGTCGAATATCGCCGCCGACACGGTTGCGGTTCAGGGACTCCTGCCGACCCTGACGATTTCTCCGGTGGACGGCAACAATGTCATCAACGCCGCCAATGCGGCGGCGGGGGTGACGATTGCGGGAACGTCCAGCGGCCTCGCCTCCGGCGCCACCTTCACCGTCACCTTGACCGACGGGACTTTCTCCAAGGCCTATACCGCGACGGTGGGCGCCGGCGGCGCCTGGACCGCGACCGTTCCCGCCGCCGACGCCAAAACCCTTGCGGACGGAACGGCGACGCTGACCACCTCGCAGCCGACCGACGCCTATGGCAACCCCGCCAAGGCGGCGACCGACAGCGTCACCGTCCATGAGACGCTGCCGACCCTGACGATTTCGCCGGTTGACGGCAACAATATCATCAACGCCGCCAATGCGGCGGCGGGGGTGACCATTGCCGGAACCTCGACCGGGCTCGCCTCCGGCTCCACCTTCACCGTCACCTTGACCGATGGGACCTTTTCCAAGGCCTATACCGCGACGGTGGGCGCCGGCGGCGCCTGGACGGCTTCGGTTCCGGCCGCCGACGCCAAAACACTTGCTGACGGAACGGCGACGCTGACCACCTCGCAGCCGACCGACGCTTACGGCAATCCGGCCAAGGCGGCGACGGGCAGCGTGACCGTCGACGAGACCCTGCCGACGCTGACGATTTCGCCGGTGGACGGCAACAACATCATCAACGCCGCCAATGCGGCGGCGGGAGTGACGATTGCGGGGACCTCCACAGGCCTCGCCTCGGGCGCCACCTTCACCGTCACCTTGACCGACGGGACTTTCTCCAAGGCCTATACCGCGACGGTGGGCGCCGGCGGCGCCTGGACGGCGACCGTTCCTGCCGCCGACGCTAAAACCCTTGCGGACGGAACGGCGACGCTGACCACCTCGCAGCCGACCGACGCTTACGGAAATCCCGCCAAGGCCGCGACCGACAGCGTCACGGTCCGCGAGACGCTTCCGACCCTGACGATTTCTCCGGTGGACGGCAACAATATCATCAACGCCGCCAATGCGGCGGCCGGCGTGACCATTGCCGGAACCTCGACCGGGCTCGCCTCCGGCGCCACCTTCACCGTCACCTTGACCGACGGGACTTTCTCCAAGGTCTACACCGCGACGGTGGGCGCCGGCGGCGCCTGGACGGCTTCGGTTCCGGCCGCCGACGCCAAAACCCTTGCTGACGGAACGGCGACGCTGACCACCTCGCAGCCGACCGACGCTTATGGCAACCCCGCCAAGGCCGCCACCGACAGCGTCACGGTCGCCCAGGCCCATGGCCAGCCTCCCACCGTTTCCGCCCAGGAAACGCTGTTCGGCCTCACCAATCTGACCAGCGACACGATCACCGAGACGGCGACCGCGGCGGCGGGACTGACCATCGCCGGCGTCGAGGTCTTCGATGGCAAGACGGATCTCGGCGCAGCGACTTTTGGCGCTGGCGTGTGGTCGTTCACCGCGCAGAACCTGAGCGATGGCGCTCATCACTTCACCACTGTGACCACCGACAGCGCCGGCAACGCCACGACTTCAGCCCTGGCGGAACTGGATGTCGCGACCCAGCCGCCCAAGGTGACGGCGTCCGAAAGCGTCTCCGGCCCGACCAACAAGACGAGTGTGACCATCACCGGGACCGCGACGGCGGAAGCCGTGCCGGGCGACAGCATTTTGCTGGTGGAAGTGTTGAACGGCGCGACGCCTCTGGGCCCGGCGACGCTCAATGCAGCGACCGGAGCCTGGTCCTATACCGCGTCGGGGCTCGCCGACGGCGTCTACACGTTCGACACGGTGACCACCGACGCGGCCGGCAATTTCACCATCACGACGCTCGCCGAAGTCGACGTCGCCACCAAGGCGCCGACGGTGACGGCGTCGGAAAGCGTGTCGGGCCTCACCAACAAGACCATCGACACGATCACCGCAACCGCGACCGCCGAGGCCGTGGGCGCCAACGCCATCAAATCGGTCGTGGTTTATGACGGCGGCAAGGCGCTGGGGACCGCCACCTTGGCCAGCGGCAAATGGACTTACACCACCGGCGTGCTCGCCGATGGCGCGCATCTCCTGAAGACGGTGACCACCGACCTCGCCGGCAATGTCACGACCACGGCCCTCGCCGAAGTCGACGTGGCCACCAAGGCGCCGACGGTCACCGCCACGCAGAGCCTCTCCGGCCTCACCAACAAGACCATCGACACGATCACCGCAACCGCGACAGCCGAGGCCGTGGGCGCCAATGCGGTAAAATCGGTCGTGGTCTATGACGGGAGCAAGGCTTTGGGGCCCGCGACCTTCGCCAGCGGCAAATGGACTTACACCACGGGCGTGCTGGCCGATGGCGCGCATCTCCTGAAGACGGTGACCACCGACACGGTCGGCAATGTCACGACCACGGCGCTCGCCGAAGTCGACGTCGCCACCAAGGCGCCGACGGTCACCGCTTCGGAAAGCGCCTCGGGCCTGACCCAGAACAGGAGCAACACCATCACCGAGACGGCTGTCGCCGAGGCGGTGGGCGCGAATGCGATCAAATCCGTCGAAGTCTTCGACCTGTTCAACGGCGTAAAGACCGACCTCGGCGCGGCGTCGCTCGCCCAGGGCGTCTGGACCTTCACGGCGAGCAACCTGGCCTTTGGCGTCCACACATTTTCAACGGTGACGACCGACGCCGCCGGCAACGCGACAACGACCACGCTCGCCGCGGACAATGTCGAGCCGCCGCCGCCAAAGGTCAGCATCGCCCTGCAAAAGGATTCCAGCAACGGCAAGGCGATCACCAACACGGATGCGCTGACCGGCGGCGGCGACGCCAACGCCACCGTCTCCTTCACCATCGACGGCGTCGCGGCGACCCTGACCGCCGCCGCCGATGCGACGGGCGCCTGGAGCTTCACGCCGGCGGGCCTGTCGCAGGGCGCGCATACAATCGTCGCCAGCGAAACCAATGGCGGCGGAACGGGCAAGGCGTCGATCGCCTTCACCTATGACACGATCGCGCCGGCGGTGCGCATCGCCACGCCTTCGGGCGCGGTCGCCAACGCCACGCAGACCATAAACGGCGCCGGCGAGGCCGGAACTCTCGTCCAGCTCTACGACGGAACGACCAAGCTCGGCGCAACCGTGACCGTGGGCGCGAACGGGCTGTGGAGAGAGACGGTGACCTTGTCGGGAACCGGCGCGCACGCCATCACGGCTAGGGATACCGATGTCGCCGCCAATGTCGGCGTCAGCGCGGTGACGACCCTTACGCTGGACAACCAGATCATCGGCAAGGCGGGACAATTCGTGCTCACCGGCACGAGCGGCAATGACCATATCGTGGTCGGCGCCGGCAATATCGTGGTCTCCACCCTCGGGGGCGACGACACGGTGACGCTCACCAATGCGGCGGGCCAGTTCCACCTCATTGTCGGCGGCGGCGGCTCCGACACGCTCGACCTCTCACAGACCACGGGCGGCGCGACGGTCAATCTGGCGCAGAACAAGGCGACCGGCGCGCAGATCGGGACAAATTTCGTCTTCAATTTCGCCAATATCATTGGCGGCGGCGGGGATGAAACCCTGATCGGCGGCCAGGGCGGCGGCCTGATCCAGGCGGGCTCCGGCAATGACGCGCTCACCGGCGGCGGCGGCGCCAATACATTCGCCTTCCTGTCGCCGTTCGGCAAGGATGTGATCACCAACTTCCAGGCTTCCGGACGCAACCATGGCGTGGTCGTGTTCGACCAGTCGCTGTTCGCCAACTGGTCCCTGGTGGACGCCGCGCTGACCGACACCGGGGCAGGCGCCCAGATCGCCTTGAACGCGAACGAGACGCTCACCTTCACCGGCGTCACAAAGGCGACGCTGGAAGCCAACGCCAGCGCCGATTTCAGGTTCGTGTGACCAGGGGCTTGGGCGATGCCATAGATCATCCGCGCCGCCCGCATGAAATTGGAACGGCTGCTGAGGCATTCGGACGTTCTCAAGGGCGGGTTTGTTAGAACGGGATAGTCTCGCTTGGGTCGCCAGGATAAACCGGTTTTGGGTGAGGGCGATACGCGATGATATCCGTCCGCTCACCAAGGTGTACCCAATTACCACCTGGGTTCTTTCTCCCACCTATGCCCACCACACCCCTGTAGAGAATCAGGCGCCCCGAGCGCAGGCGAACATCAACTTCGCCGGTGGTGAATGGCGGGGCACCTCCATACCAGTCAATCCATCCATGGTTAGGTGCGCCCCTAAAAATCTCCCACCTGCCGGTGAACAAATCTTCGTCCCAAGTCCCACCTGCCATCTCGCCTCTGCTCCGTGATTCATTGGAGGCAAACTCCCATGCCCAGATGGTGACGAAATGGGGGGGATAGCAGGCGCTTTAACCGGTCTGCTTTCGCGCCCGTAGCCCCGTTTGGCCGTGAGCGAAAATCAGTGAGTTCGGTGATTATGCATCATCATGATGAATGTGCGAACGGGCGCTAAGCGCCGCCTCAAGGACTCAGAAGCGCCCGATCCAACGCGATGATTTCGGCGTAGACCAGGCGGCCCGGTTGCTGGGCGACGCCATGTTCGGCTTCGCTGTAGTTGGCCGAGATGAATTCGTGTTCTTCGATCAGAAGACGGAATTCGCCGGCGCGGGGCGTGGTCACGAATTGCGCCACGCCAGCCCAGATCGACAGATTGGCGTCGGAGACGACGGGTCCGTCCTTTTCGGGGACAATCGTCGCCACATGGGAGGGGACCTCATTCCAGGCGAGATCGCTGTCGATCGCGGGATCATGCTGCTGCAAGCGCACGCGGATGCGCGTCGGACGCGCGCTGACCGCCTGGGGCATTGGTTCAGCCCGAATGACGGGAGCTGGTCCCTGCGGCGCTACGCCGCTGACGACCACGCGGATCGTGCGCGGATGGTGCGGATCGGCGGTGACCATCACGGACCGATCGGGCGTCAGCTGCGCGAAATCGGCCAGGACGACCCGGCTGACTTTTGCGTCGGCGAGGGCGTGCGGCTGATAGCGCACCAGAGCGAGACGCACAAACGGCATGTAGGTGTTGCCGGGCAGATTGAATGTGAGGTCGGCGTACCAGAGCTGGCGTTCTTCGTCATATTGCGGCGCGAACCCCACGACGCAGATGCGCCCGGGGCGACCATCGTTCTGTCGCGCGGACGCTTCTGCGAGCGTCACGTCGCGGTCGGACTCGTCCGCGTCAGCGAAGTGATCGACGCCGGGCGCCTTGGCCAAGCCCTCGGTCCGCCAGATCGGATCCATTCCCCATTGCGTGAAATATGGCGCGAGCGCGACGCGCGCCTGCTGGTCAAGCGCGCCGTTCTTGTCGCTCCAGAGCGCCACGCCAAGCAGTTCGCCTGCGCCGGACGAGAACCAGGGCCGGTGCAGGTAAACGCGCAGTCCGCCGCCGAAGCGCACGCTCCGCTTCAGGTTCGTTTCGGTCTGACGCTCCCATCCGAAGGTTGGCAGGACATAGGCCACGTCGGGCGCCAGCGGCCGCGCCGAGGCCGGCACATCGACGACCACCGGCTCGCTCGTGCGGGTGAACGCCGACGCCTTCAGCTTGGAATCAAAATAGTCCCGGAAGCGCGACGAGGCCGTCGCGGTATAGGAGACGACATGGCGTTTCGTGTCGTTGAACACGTGGCGAGGCGCAGCATGTCGACAGCTGAAATCTTCCCAGGTTGTGTTGTCCCCGGCGCGCACGAAAAGGATCTGGTCGCGCTGGGGGTCGTAACGGCCGACGTAGCGCGGTTCGGGGTCTTGGGGGCCCGGCGCAGTCAGGTAATCGTCGCTCAGCGTCGGCAACGGCACTTCCTCGACGGGCGCCGAGTGATGCTTCATGGACCATTTCAGAGCGTCGTCCACAGGATCGTCCCATGTCGCCAGCAGGTCGACGCGCGCGGTGCTGGCGCCATGAATTTTCAGCGCGCCCAAGAGATAGGCTTCGTTGGAATTGGGCCTGCGCCACGCCGTGATGGCCGCAAGTTCGGTCGGATCGGCGCGGCCCCGTCCAGGAGCGGTTTGCAGCGGGACCGGATCGTGGCCCATCTCATGGTGGACTGCTGCGGCCGTGAATTCCGGCCGCCCGAGCGGTTGCTGAACGGCATGAACCAACACGAGCAGATGCGGCGGCGTGAGCATCCAATGGCCGCCCTCCACGGCCAGCTGGAGCACGTGGGCGATCCGGTCGATGCTGGAGCCCGGCCACAGTTGCGCCCGTTGCGGAGCATCCTGGCTGAGCCGGGCGTCGATGTGCTGGCGCAGCCATTGCCAGACGCCCATGAGTTTCAGATCCTCCGGCGTCATATAGCTGGTGAGCGGAACCACACGGGTCGTCCCCTTGGGCAACTTGACCGTGAGCGCGCGCGCCTGGGGATCCCAGTGGGGCGGCGCGTCGGTCTCGCCAGGCGACGGCTCGCCGAGCGCCAGTCGGAAACCGCGCGTCTGCTCCCAGTCGCCGCTATCGCCGAAGCTGATCATGGTCGCCGAACCCGGTCGCGGATTGGGATCGCTGAGCAAGGTGTAATGAACGGACCCCGGCGCGCCGGCGTCGGGAACGGCCTTGCCGATCGCCCCCGAGGGCGTCCCCGGCAGATTGCGCAAGGCCGCGCCGCGCGACAGCGGGTCGGGGAAAAACGGCAGCGGATCGACGCTGTCGCCGGGTTCGACGGGATATTCGTTGGACCCGTCGTCCGGAACGGGCTCGGGGCGCCCCTTGATGATGATCTTTTTTTTCTGGAGTTCGCCGCTGTCGCGCGCGGCGATCAGTTTCCATGTCTGGGGGTCGGACTTCAGCTTGCGGCTGGCGTCATCGAAAGCGCCGTGGCGTTCGCCCATCTCGATCGCGGCGCGCGGCGGCAGGATGTGACGCTCGCCATTGGCGAGCTCCGCGGCGATCGCGTCCTTGTCGATCGAATCGTTGAACGTGCGAATGACGATCCGATCGACGGCGGAGCCGGGCTCGGTCACCGCAGCTTCGTCGCGAATCACGATCAGGGGCGCGGGGACCGGCTCGAAGCGCAGATAGGCGAATCCTTCGGGGTCGCGCGGGAGCGCGAAATTCGCGCTGAGGAGGTCGGCGAGCTTGTCGTCGTGGCCGAGGCCGTTGCCGGCAAGATCGACGGCCCGGACGCGAAAGCGGTAGCGCGCGCCGAAGCGCAAGGCGGGCAGCGATTGTTTCGCGACCTGGTATTCGGCTTGGACGCGGAACGGCGTCTCCGGCTGGTTCTCGGCGAATGTGTCGCCCTCGCCGGGCCGGGGGATGGCGTCTTTCGCGTTCGCATACCGGCTCAGGTGCTGGCCCGGCCGAGGCGCGCTCAAGCTCCAACCCGCCCAACGCGCGATGGCTTCGTGCAAGTAGAGATCCTTGTCGTCGGGTTTGGCGCCGGGCGCGGTCTGCGTCGCCGCGAGTTCGACAAAGCCTTCATCCACCCATTGGTCTTCGGGCTTTTCCGGCTTGAACGCGATATCTCCGACCGTGTAGCGGGCGTTGCGCAAATGCAGGGAGCGCCACGCCTGCGCGCGGGACTCCCAGACATCGAGCCGATAGCCGCGCACGAGATCCTCGGCGTAGAACGGGCGAGGCTGGGTCTTGTTGGCCAAGGCGTCGTTGATGTCCCGCGCTTCCTTGATCGATTGCAGCAATTGCAGCGCGCGATCGTCCGCGAACAGAGAGAGGCCGCCGGATCGCAGCGACGGCAGCGTCGCTTCCGGATCGAAGGTCTCGGGGTATTGCGGCTCCTGCGGTCCCGCGGATGAATCGAGATTGTGATCGCCCGAAGGGTGGAGCGTTTCCGCGAGCATGATCGCCTTGTGCATCCCGCCGTCGACGTCGACCTGCGCCAGACCGAAATGCGCGGGATCGAGAGTGAGCAGGCCGATCACCGTCGAGGGGTGGCCCGGCTCGACCATTGTGCGCGGGGCGGCCAGAAACAGTTCGTCCTTGCCAAGCGCGATCTTCATGTAAGCCGTCTCGAGCGGATGCGTCTTCGGCTTGATCGCCCAGGGCCAGCCGGGTTTAGCGTCGCGCACCGCGATGCGGCCGGGGGTGTTGATCGGCGTCGCCGCGACGAAATCGTCGGGCAGATCGAGGTCGAACACCAGACCAAGGGCGCGCAGCAGCGCGGGATAGGCGTTCAGCGCGGTGAGCGCCTGATGGAAGTCGAGCAGCTTGTCTTTGTCCGGCAACACGACGCCGTCCTGGTAAGCGGGCGTCGGCATGTGGTGAAAGACGGAGAACGGAACGGCCACCGCGCCCAGCTTGCTCGGCGGCTCGATGAGCAGGCCCTCGGAATCCAGCGGGCCCGCCGCGCGCGCGTGGCGCTCCGGCCATAGATAGCGCGCGCGAACGCCCTCGCGCAGCCTGTCCGCTTCACGGCCGCTCCAGTGCACCTGCAATCCATTGACGAGAGACTCCAGCCCGCGCCGGTTCACATATCCGCGGTCCGGCAAGGCAAGGTCCACGCTCGCGTTCTGATAGACCGATTTCAATGCGCTCAAGGCGTCGCGCATCGAGAATGAAATCATCTTGCGATCGCTGTAGTCGTCGAAACTTCCATGCGAACGGACATAGGTCTCCCGATTGAAGAGTTGCTCCCAGAGCTCGGGTCGCAAGTCGTTCCGGTTGATTGGAAACACCCGCGTATGCCCGCCGCAATGGAGTTCGAACGCGAGCCCTCTGTCGCGCAACTGACGCGTCCAGCGCACCCAGTCGGGAAAATCGCCCAGCTTGTCGCCGCCGTCGAGCCGCGGCGAGACAAAGATGGAAACCGGCTTGGCCGCCGTGTTGACGCTGATGGCGCGGGGCGTCACCGTGAAGAGAATGGTGTGTTCGATCGACATGAGACATCCTCACGCAAAGGCCAGCGCGTAGTCCTTCCAAGGGTCCGCATCGGGAAAGAAATCGATGAAATGCGGGTCGCCGCTGCCGCCGAAGGCGCGCTCGACCGTCAGCTCGACCGATACGCTGAAAAACAGGACGTGAACCGAAACCGTCAAGGTCGCGCGGCCATAGGCCTTGTGGCGCAAGCCGTCGTAGGTGAAGCTCAGGTTGAACTCCACGGAAATGCTGATGATGCACAGCACATCGAGCGATCCGCCCATGCGCAGATAGCCGGTGAGGATCGCGGCGAGATCGTTGGAGTTCTCCTTGCGCTGGAGCGAGAAATAAATACCCGCCATGATGTGGACTTCGCCGCTGGCGACGCCGATGTCGAGCGCCGCCGTCGCGCCGAATTCCAGCGCGACCTCCAGCGCCCGCATTCCAGCCGTATCGAGCTGGAGATGGAAGAAACCGCCGCCGCCGAAAATGGCGACGGCGAGCACGAACGGATGCGCGCGCTCGGAAATGTTGAAGTCGAAAACGGGCTTTCCGTCGAGGAACGGCAGGGTCAAGGCGGCGCCGAGCTTGACATCCTTCAAGGTGAAGACGCCGACCGTGAGCGGCGGCAAGGCAAAGGAAAACCCCGCTCGGATTCCCAGGGGGGAGGAGATGAGGTCCAGCGAGGGACCGTCGCCGAACAGACCCGGCGGAATGGCCTTGCGGATTTCCTCGATGAAGACCAGGTCGCCGCCGAACGCCAGCGGCTTCTCCGGATCGAGTTGCACCACGACTTCGGTCTTGGCGTTGCTCGTCTTCTTGAAGCTGAAGCTCGCGAACTTGATGAAGACCGAGGTGAGAACGCTGACGGTGAAGGCGTTCAGCGATCCGGAAAACTCCGATGTGGCGTCGTCGCCGGAGGGCGCGTCGAGGTTTTCGGGTTTGATGTGCTTCGTGATCCTTCCCTTGATGTCGAGGACGCTCACGCCGCCGGTGTTCTTTTCGATCGCTGCGATCTTGAGGTCGAGCTTGCCGCCGGGTTCGAGGAATTTGGGTTTCCAGTCGAGCTTGGTGATGCTGACTTTCTCGCCTCCGGGCGCATCCTCCACTTCCGTGCGCATCCTGGGCGCGTTCTCGCCCAGCGTCATGGCGACGGGCGTTGGCGTCGGCAGAAACAGCTCGAGCAGATCGAAGCTGCCGAACAGCATCGCCGAGCCCTTCGGAAAGAATTGGGTCGGATCGAAAACGTCTTTCACCGCATCCTGGGCTTTGCCCGCGAGCGGCCCGAGCGCGCGCGAGAGCGTGGTGACCGCGAGGTTCGGCGTCGCCATTCCCCCGGCCTTCTCGGCGGCGATCTGGACGGGGAGGTTAGCCTTGGGTTCGTCGAGAGCGGGCTCTTCGTAAGCCTCGTCCACGATTTGCGCGAAAACCCCGGTCTTGTTGGCGGGATCGTCGAGGCCTTTGGCGACGTAGTCCGGGAACAGGCGCAGGTTGGTCTGCTGGTTGGCGCCGAGCAGCGCCTGCACTTGCGGCAATTTTACCGCCGCTTTCAGCAGCACCGGCTGGACGCGCGCGCGGTCCATGAAAAAGTGCAATGCGTCGGTGACCAGTTGCGTCGCATCGCTGGGCTTCGCAGGATTTCCGGGCTTCGCAGGAATTCTGGGCGCGAAGAACAGCTTCTGGCCCGGAATGGCGCAGACCCGTGCCGACCGGAATTTCTGACGGTTGTAAGCGTCGACGACCGCCTTCTCTTTGGTCGCATTGCCGATGTTGCTGATCGAGACGAACATCAGCGGCATGGTGAAGTCGATGGTTTCGCCTTCCACATCCGTCGCCACAGCGTGGAATTGGAAATAGTCCCGCGTCGTCGCGCCTGTCGCGACCTCCACCCAGAACGTGTTGCTGTTCGGAATCAGATAGCTCGGCTGCGCGATCTCCGGCGTCACCAATGTCGTCAGCCGCACGGACTTCAGCGGATTGCCGCGATCGGTCGCCGCGAATTCCATCACCGGCTTGCGCACGATGATGAACATCCGCTGAATCAAGTAAGCGCCGACGACGCCCGCGACCTGCTTGAACTTCCGTTCAGTAATTTTGATCAGCGCGGCCGGATGGCGGAACGGCCAGAGCTCGCCCTCGTAAACGATTTTGACGTAGTGGTCGCGGCCCTGTGTGGCGACGTGCGCCCATTGCGAAAGGTCGAGCTTCGGGCGCTCCAGTTTTGGAAACGTAAGCGACTCGTATGTGAGCGTCGCCGGTTGAGCGGCGGGCGCGCTCACCTTCACGTCCGCTCTCGGGAGCTTTTGGAGAATGCTGACGTTCTTGAAAACCTGGCCGAAGTTGGGAGGCTTGGCGATGGCGGCTTGCGCGCCATGCGGCGGGCTCCAACTCCCGCGCGAATGCAGCCAGCCTCCCAGCGCCGAAAGCATCAGCCGTTCGGCATGAAAAGGCGTCGGCGCATAAGGGCGCGTCACGGTGATGTAGCGCGCCCCCCACAGATGCACGAGCCGATCGACCTCGTAGCCCTGGAACGCCGACGTCAGGACGACGATTTGATGCCGGTCGTTGCAGTTCATCGCGGTCCGGCCCAATTGCGGATCGTCACGCACCGGCGGCAGCGTGCCGCTGGGGTCGTAATCCGGCGACCAGATCGCGCGAAGCGGCGCTTGCGCGGCCGATGAGAGTTCGCAGACGACGCCGCCGGTTTTCAGCGCCAGCCTTGTGTGCCAAAGCTCGGTGCGCCCCCGAGAGGTGAACGGCTGCGCGCGATGCAGCCACGCCACCTCGCGCGTGGGAGAAATCACCAGGTGGTAGGGCAGTTCGATCGCCGTCTCATGCGCGGCGGGCTCGTGGATGGCCGGCGCGCTTGCGATCGCCTCGGCGGTCGGATCGTCTCCGATCGCCGCGATGCCGGAGACGCTCAACTCAAGCTTTGACCACGCGAGCAAACCTTCAAGGGAAAACGGAATCCGGGCCTCGGGCGGCACGACGAAAACGAGCCGGCTGGAATGACCAAGCTGTGCGACGCTGGGCGCCGTGGCCTTGCTCGAGGGCGTTCCGGGCGTCGGCAGCGGCTCGATCGCCGTGTTGAACTGATCGGGATCTTTCCGGCGCGGATCGTTCTCCGCCGGGATGGGCGTCGCGCCTCCCGGCGCCAGGGCCGCTTCGAAAAATGCGGATTCCGCGATGGTCTGTGGCGCGAAAGTGAAGCGGAGGAACGCGGCGCGATTGCGATCCTCCACGGCAAGGTACGGATGATGATCTTCGACAATGACGTGGACATTGTCGCCGTCCACCTGCAAATGAAGCAAGTCATCCGGGCGGAGCAATTCGGTTTTGAAACTTTGCTTGAACGAGATGGGCATTGCGGGGCTCCCGAGAACCGACGCGATTCCTAAAAATTTCAAATGAGTTCAAGTTGTGCGCAAAAATTTGTGGCGCACCTTACGTCATAACGTTATCTCCAGGGAAGAAAAAAGCAAGGTGTTCCCGGGGTCTTGCCGGCGACTTATTTGTATCTAACGGAATTAGAATGATTTTTATCATTAGGGTCTTGTGCAGACCGGAAAGTCAGCCGGCGATCGACCGTTTTGCACCGCAGCACGGCTCCCACGTCTTCAAATAGCCGTGAGCGGACTTCGCCAAATGCGGCGTATTTCACCAGCCTTACAGGCGCGCTTCGCTTTGCCGCGCCGACGAAGGTTTTCGCGCCCGGCATAGAACATAGAAGGCGGGCGTGAAAATCAGGCCGAACACGGTTACGCCCAGCATGCCGAAAAACACCGCAGTGCCCAGGGCCTGCCGCAGTTCGGCGCCGGCGCCCGTCGCCAGCATCAGCGGCAGCACGCCCAGAATGAAAGCGAGTGAGGTCATGACGATCGGGCGCATGCGCAATTGCGCCGCCTCCGCCGCCGCCTCGAAGCGCGACTTGCCCTGCGCTTCGAGTTGCGCGGCGAATTCGACGATGAGAATGGCGTTTTTCGCCGCCAGCCCGATCAGCACGACAAAACCGACCTGGGTCAGAATATTGTTGTCCATGCCGCGAAAAATCACGCCGGAAATCGCCGCCACCAGGCTCATGGGCACGATCAGGATGACGGCGAGCGGCAGGGTCAGGCTTTCGAACTGGGCGGCGAGCACCAGGAAGACGAAGGCGACGCCGAGCAGGAAGGCGAAAATGGCGGCGTTGCCGGCGCGAACCTGCTGAAACGCGAGTTCGGTCCATTCCGTGGAAAAGCCGGGCGGCAGCGTTTCGGCGGCCAGCTTCTGCATGATCTCCAGCGCCTGGCCTTGCGAAAAACCGGGCGCGGCGACGCCGTCGAGTTCGGCCGCCGGAAACAGATTGTAGCGCGGCACGCGCGAGGGGCCGGCGATGTCGCGCACATTGGTGAACGAGCCCAGCGGCACGGCCGCGCCCTCGGCGTTGCGCACCCGGATTTTGGGAATGTCGCTCCAGTCGTTGCGATATTGCGCATCGGCCTGGGCGGTGACGCGGAACGTGCGTCCGAGCAGGTTGAAATCGTTGACATAGGCCGAGCCCAGATAGGTTTGCAGCGCGGCGAACACGTCGGAAATGTTGACCCCGAGAATCTGCGCGCGGTCGCGGTCGATGTCGAGATAGATTTGCGGCGTGGCGTTTTCGAACAGCGAGAACACCTGTTGCACGCCCGGCGTCTGCGCCGCCTTGGCCATCATCGCCGACACCGCCTGCTGCAGGGCCGCGGGACCCGAAGCGCCGCGATCCTGGATCATCATGCGAAACCCGCCGGCGCTGCCGATGCCGCGCACCGAGGGCGGCGGCACGACAAAAACCTGACCGTCGCGGAGGGTCGAGAATTTCTTGATCAGCGTGGCGCGGATCGCATTGGCCGACAGGTTTTTGTCGCTCGCCCGCTCCTCGAACGGTTTTAGGGTGACGAAAACGGCGCCGGCATTGGGGGCGTTGGTGCGCGTCGCGCCGGAAAAGCCGACGAGATTCACCGCATGGGCGACGCCGGGGGTCTCCAGCGCCAGTTCGACCGCGCGGGCGTTGACCGCGCTGGTGCGCTCGAGCGAGGCGGCCGGCGGCAATTGCGTGACGGTGATGAGATAGCCGGCGTCGATCTGCGGAATGAAGCCGGTGGGCGTGCGGCGGAATTCGTTGAGGCCGAAGGCGACAATGCCGAGATAGACCAGCGCCGTGATCAGGGCGGCGCGCACCACCCGCTTGACCAAAGCGCCATAGCCCTGCGCAAGGCCGTTGAAACCCCAGTTGAAGGCGGCGAAGAATTTTTGGACGCCGCGCGAGATGAGGCCCTTGGCGGCCTGTTTGGGCCGCAGCAGCAGCGCGCACAGAGCGGGCGACAGGGTGAGCGAGACGATCAGCGAAATGAGCGTGGCGCCGGCGATGGTCAGCGCGAACTGCCGATAGAATTGGCCTGAGATGCCGGGGATGAATCCGGTGGGCACGAACACGGCTGACAGCACCAAAGCGATGGCCACCAGCGCGGCCCCGACCTCGTCCATGGTGCGCCGCGCCGCATCGCGCGGCGACAGGCCGTCGTGGATGTTGCGCTCGACATTTTCGACCACGACAATGGCGTCGTCGACGACAATGCCGATCGCCAGCACCAGCCCGAACATGGACAGATTGTTCAGGGAAAAGCCGAACACGCTCATGATGAAGAATGTGCCGACCAGCGAAACGGGAATGGCGACGATCGGGATGATCGCCGCGCGCCAGCTTTGCAGGAACAGCACGACCACCAGCACCACCAGGACGATGGCCTCGAAAATCGTCTGGATCACCGCATCCTGGGACTGCTGGATGAATTCGGTGGGATCGTAGATGATCCGATATTCCAGCCCCGGCGGAAAGTTTTTCGACAGCTCCGCCATCGACTGCCGCACGCGCGCGGCGGTCGCCAGCGCGTTGGAGCCGGGCAGCTGGAACACGCCGAGGCCGACCGCGGGCGTCTTGTCGAGATAGGAATTCACGCCATAGTCGAGCGCGGCGAGCTCCACCCGCGCCACATCCTTCAGTTTCACCAGCGCCGGGCCGTTGTTCTTGATGACGATCTCGCCGAATTCCTGCGGCTGGATCAGCCGTCCGCGCGTCTGCACGGAAATCTGGAAGGCGCCGGGATGCGGCATCGGCGGCTGACCGAGCACGCCCGCCGCCACCTGCACGTTCTGGCGCTGCAAGGCCGCGACCACATCGCCGGAGGTGAGGTCGAGCGATTGCAGCCGCTCCGGATCGAGCCAGACGCGCATGGAATAATCGCGCCCGCCGAATACGGTGATCGAGCCGACGCCCTCGACGCGGCTGAGCACGTCGACGACATTGATGCTGGCGTAATTGGAAATGAACAGGTCCGGATAGGATGTGTCCGGCGACAGCAGATGCACCACCATCATCAGGTCGGGCGAGGCCTTGGCGACGGTCACGCCGATGTTGCGCACGTCCTGGGGCAGGCGCGGCTGGGCGATGGAGACGCGGTTCTGCACCTGCACCTGCGCGGTGTCGAGATTCGTGCCGAGGTCGAAGGTGATGGCGATGGTGAAGCGGCCGTCGCTCGTCGAATTGGACGAGATGTAGAGCATGTGCTCGACGCCGTTGATCTGCTGCTCCAGCGGCGCCGCCACCGTCTCCGCCACCACTTGCGCGCTCGCGCCCGGATATTGCCCGGTGACGTTCACCACCGGCGGCGCGATTTCCGGATATTGCGCGACCGGCAGCCGCGCATAGGACACCGCGCCGAAAATGACGATGACGATGGAGACGACGCAGGCGAAGATCGGCCGGTCGATGAAGAATTTCGAGAATTCCATCAGTTCGCCGCCGGGGCCGGCGTGTCGACGGACGCGACTTGCGGCGCGACTTTTGCCCCCGCCTTCACCCGCATGAGGCCGTCGGTGACGACGCGGTCGTCATCGGCGAGCCCGGATTCGATCACGCGCAGGCCGTCGACGATCTGTCCGAGCGTGACATATTTGATCCGCGCCACATCGTCCTTGTCGACGACATAGACGAATTTGCGCGCCTGCTCCGTGCCCACGGCGGCGTCGGGGACGAGCAGTTTTTCCGTGGCCGGCGACGCCTGCACTTTGACACGCGCAAACATGCCCGGCGTGAGTTTGCCGTCGGGATTGTCGACCGTGGCGCGCATGCGGATCGTGCCGGTGTTGCGGTCGATGACATTGTCGACGAAATCGATCCGGCCCTCGTGCGAATAGCTGGTCTCGTCGAGCAATTTCAGCCTGACCGGCAGACGCAGTCCCCGTTCGGAGGCCGCGCCGGTGGCGTTGGACACCTGGAGATAGCGCAGATAGGCGCCTTCATCGACGGTGAACTCCAGCCGGATCGGATCGATGCTGGCGATGGTGGCGAGCAGGGTGGTCGCCCCGCCGGCGCCGCCGGTGACGAGATTGCCGACGGAGACGCGGCGGTCGCCGATCCGCCCCGAAATCGGCGCCCTGAGGTCGGTATAGTCGACGTCGAGCTCGGCCTGGCGCACCGCCGCCTCCTGGGCCGTGGTCGCGGCTTCGGCGGAGCGGTTGGTCTGCACGCGCTGGTCAAAGGTCTGCTGGGTAATGGTCGAGCCGCGCACAAGATCCTTGCCGCGCTCCAGATCGGTCTTGGCGAAAGCCTGGCGGGCCTTGGCCTCGTTCAGCGCGCCCCGGGCCTGATCGACGGCGATCTGATAGGGGCGGGGGTCGATCTTGAACAGCGGATCGCCCTTGTTGACGATCTGGCCGTCCTTGAAATCGATCTCCTGGAGGTAGCCGGAGACGCGCGCGCGGATTTCGACGAAATCGACGGCGATGAACCGGCCGACGAATTCGTCATAGTCGGAGACGGGTTTTTTCACCGGCGCGCCGACCGACACCTGCGGCGCGGGCGGGGGCGGGGCAGGGGGCGAGGGCCGGTCGCACCCCGCCAGAGACAAGGCGGCCAACGACGCCGCCAACGAGGCCAATTTCAACACGCATTCCTCCGAGGCGGCAAAACCTCTGAGAAACGCGCGAGATCAAAGCTGGCTCCCGTGCGGCTGGCGTTTGGTTCAGGTCAGCGGGGGCGCCGCCCGATCTTACTCGGCTGCGACGGCGCGCCGGAGCACGCCGAGCAGGTCGGGCGCCACCGCCTCGAGCCACTGGGCGTCGACCACCTGAACGTGGCAGCCTTGCCCGCGCAGGCGTAAAAGCTCGGACTCGTCGTCGGGCCGCAGGCCCTTGACGTAGAGGCCGCGGACGCATTTGCGCTCGTTATGTCCGCAGGTTTGGCAGGTCGGGCATTCCGCCAGCCTGTCGGCTTCGAGCCCGGCGGCGGTTTTCTGCGCGTTGGCGACATCCATCAACGCAAGCATAAGGTCGTGGGCGGACGACGCCTGAAGGTCCAGCTTCTGGCGGCGTTCCAATTGACTCGGCTCAATTTCGCGCAGCATGGCGATACAAACCATTCATGCGGCGTCGTCGCGCCGCCATTGTGTTGATCAAAGTCCCATCATTCAAATCCACAGGTCTTATTACTCCTTTAGCGCGAACCCGACAATGAGAGCGATGTTCATTTTTGGGCCCTTGTCCTTGCGTTTTTGCCGCCGGTGACGTGAGGTACGCGTAGAAATGCCGAGGCATATCCTCGCATTGTCTCTGCTGGAGGGCTTCGTTAGGGTTCCGCTCGATCGTCGGGGAGGGCAGATAGGCCGCCGCGACGCCGGGGGAGAGAAAGATGCGGCCATCCGACGAACGGGCCGGCAATCGCCTGGGCCCGCCCTCGCTCAAGTTCGGGCCTCCGGGGTTCTGGCGCCCCGCCTGAGGCGGCGCGCCGGCTCGCCCAAAACTGTTCCAAATTCGCTCGCGTATGGATCGCCGATGGCGTGCTATCAGTTCTTTTTGCGTAAACCCGACGGCTCCATCAACCACAGGAGCGCGCAGATCTGCGCCGACCTTTCCGCCGCCTGGGGCGTGATCGGCGACATGGCCCGCGACGCCGGCGAACACGCCTCCGGCAGCATTTTTGTCAAGAATGACCAGGGCGAGGTGGTGATCCTCGTCGGCGTCGCCTCGGCGCGCGTGCTGACCGGGCAGAAGGCGGCCCCGCCCGCGCGGCTGCGGCGCTGGACCGCTTGAAACATCCCGCTCCAGCAAGGCTGTTGAAAAACCCGTGGCCCGCCCCCGCCCTTCGAGACGCCCGCCAAGGCGGGCTCCTCAGGGTGAGGGCTACTTAATTATTGCGTATAAGGAAAACGGCCTTGCCGCCTATCCGTGCGCCGCGGCCAGACGCACGAGTTCGGCGAGGTTGCGCGCGCCGGTCTTGCGCATGATCGAGGCGCGATGCGACTCGACGGTCCGCTCGCTGATTTCGAGCTCCTGGCCGATGATGCGGTTGGACTTGCCGGCGAGAACGCCGTTCAAGACCTCCTGCTCCCGGCGGCTGAGCATGGCGAGATTGGGCGGCGGCGGATCGCCGTGGCTGCGCTCGGCCCGCTTGACGGCGGCGGCCACGGCGTCAATCAACCGCTCGGCCGAAAACGGCTTTTCGATGAAGTCGATCGCGCCTTTCTTCATGGCGTGGACGGCGAGCGCGACGTCGCGGTGGCCGGAAACGACCACCACCGGCAGGCCGGCGCCGCTTTGCTGCAGCCGGGTCAGCACTTCGATGCCGCTCGCGTCGGGCATGCGCAGGTCGGTGACCACGCAGCCCTTGCCGCTTTCGCCGGAGTCGAAGAAGGCGTTCGCGGAACTGTAGCTGCGCGTCCTGAACCCCGCGCCTTCCAGCAGAAGCTCCATGGCGTGGCGGACATCGGCTTCATCGTCGATGATATGCACCGTGGTCTCGCCGGTCGATGGGGCCGCCTCGCTTCCAAGGCGCCAGGCCGGCCGGAACGTCGAGGTTTCCGTCGTGTCCGAAGTCATGTCTTCCAACTCTTTCGTGAAATTGCGGCAAAGGCTGCGACGGTCAAACGCGTGGAGGGGGCAAAAGTTTCGCTCAAGGCGGGCTGCGGCTGTTACGGATGTTTCTTGCGCGACATTGGGGTTCTCTGAAGGTTCAGTTTAGCAAACCTATCTCTAAAGCTTGGCTATAGCGTGTCAATGTTTGTTTTACATATTGATTCGTTGTCTCTCTTGCCTTAATGACGGAACAGATAAGGCAGAATCGAGGCGTCTGAACGCTTTTTCGCGCCAGGTCGATTATTGTCGGACGCCGCTTGGCGCATCGATCAAGATTATAAGCGCGAGGCTTTATTCTGAATGGGATGTGGTGGAGCTGTCGCTATATGATTGTCCATGTGATCGACGACGACGAGGTCATTCGCGAAACGCTCGGGATCCTGCTCCGCGGGGAGGGCTTCGAGCCACAGACATACGCCAGCGCGGCGGAGTTTCTCGCCCGCGTCGACGCCAATACGCAGGGATGTATCGTCACTGACGTGCAATTGCCGGGCGTGAGCGGCATCGATCTCATCGTCAGCTTGCGCCAGCGCGGCGTCACCCTGCCGGTCGTCGTCATCACCGGCCACGCCAATCTGAGCCTCGCCGTCGAGGCGATGAAGAGAGGCGCAGCCGACTTTATCGAAAAGCCCTGCTCGGCGGCCGCGCTGCTCGCCGCCATTCGCGGCGCCTGCGCGCATGTGGAGCAGGCGGCCGAGCCGCCCGATCTCGCCGCGACGCGCGAAAACCTCGCCAAGCTCACCGCGCGCGAAAAGGAAGTCCTCATCAAACTGATCAGCGGCTTGCCCAACAAGCTCATCGCCTATGACATGGGCTTGAGCGTGCGCACCGTCGACAGTCACCGCGCCGCCGTGAAGAAGAAAATGGGTGGCGGCAGCCTCGCCGAACTCGTGCGCAAATGCCTCGCCATCGGTCTGCTCGGCGCCAAGGCGCCGGGCCGAAACGGCGAGGCGACCAATGGGGAAGAGACGCGCCCGCATCATTAGGACATGATCGGGAAAACAAACCCCATCGACTTGAGGTCGGCGCCGATCCGGCCGGAAAGGGTTGCTTCCGTGGACGCTCAGGCGCAGGCGCTCGCCAAAATTCCCTCGCAGGCGCTCGCCAAGACGCCTTCCGGCGTCGAAGGTTTGGACGAAATCACCGGCGGCGGCCTGCCCCAGGGGCGCTGCTGTCTGGTCTGCGGCGGCGCCGGCAGCGGTAAAACCCTGTTCGGGATTACTTTTCTCGCGGAAGGCGCGCTGCGCTACGGGGAAACCGGCGTTTTCATTTGTTTCGAGGAGACCGAGCGCGAACTGTCGGTCAACGCCGCTTCGCTCGGCTACGATCTGGAAAAGCTCAAGGCCGAGAACAAGCTTGCGGTCGACCGCATTCGCGTCGAGCGCAGCGAGATCGCCGAAACCGGCGATTACGATCTCGAGGGCCTGTTCATCCGCATCGGCTACGCCATCAAGACGGTCGGCGCCAAGCGCGTCGTGCTCGACACGATCGAGACCCTGTTTTCCGGCTTTTCCAATACCGCGATTCTGCGCGCGGAATTGCGCCGGCTGTTCGCCTGGCTCAAGGAGCAGGGCGTGACCTCTGTCATCACCGGGGAGCGGGGCGAGGGCGCGCTGACCCGCCACGGCCTCGAGGAATATGTGTCGGATTGCGTCATCCTGCTCGACCATCGCGTCGTCGAACAGGTGGCGACCCGCCGGCTGCGCGTGGTCAAATATCGCGGCGCCGCGCATGGCGCCGACGAATATCCCTTCCTGATCGACGCGAGCGGCATTTCCGTCCTGCCCGTCACCTCGCTCGTACTGGCGCATGAGGCGCCAAACGAACGGACGCCCACCGGCGTCGCGGCGCTGGACGAGATGCTGGGCGGAAAGGGGTTTTGGCGCGGCTCCAGCATTCTGGTTTCGGGCGCGGCGGGGACGGGGAAATCCACGCTTGCCGCGCATTTCGTCGAGGCCGCCTGCGCGCGCGGCGAAAAGGCCATTCTGTTCGCCTTCGAGGAAAGCCCCCGCCAGATCGTGCGCAACATGGCCTCGGTCGGCATCGACCTTCAGCGCTGGATCGACGCCGGCCTGCTGCGGATCGCCTCGACGCGTCCGACCTTTTCAGGCGTCGAAACGCATCTCGCCCGCATGCATCGCGACATCGAGGATTTTGCCCCCGCCGTCGTGGCGATCGATCCGATCTACACGCTCGGCTTCGTCGGCGGCCTCGCCCAGGAGCGCATCATGCTGCTGCGCCTGGTCGACTTCCTCAAGAGCCGCGGAATCACCGCGATGCTCACCGCCGCCGAAGCCGGCGTCTCCGGCGAGATCGACCAGGCCGGCGTCTCCTCGCTGATGGACGCCTGGATTCAGACGCGCGTCACCGAGCAAGACGGCGAACGCCGGCGCAGCCTGTTCATCCTCAAGGCGCGCGGCATCGCCCATTCCAGCGCCGTCCGCGGCTTCGCGCTGACCTCGCAAGGGCTGAAATTGCTCGATGCGCGCGCGGGAGCGGGGACATGAACGACGAGATCGACGCCGAGCGCTGGCGCCTGCGGCTCTATATCGCCGGCGGCTCGCCGCGCTCGCTTGCCGCTTTGGCCAATCTGAAGCGGGTCTGCGAGGACTATCTCCCCGGCCGGTACGAACTCGAGGTGATCGATCTCACGGAAGAGCCGGAGCGGGCGCGCGCCGACCAGATCGTCGCCATCCCGACGCTGGTGCGCCGGCTGCCGCCGCCGATCACCAAGATCATCGGCGATCTTTCCCTCAAGGAGAGGGTTGTTGTGGCGCTGGACATCGAACCCATGGCCTGACAGGAGGTTTTCGTGCAGGCGGCGGAACCGGAAGGCAAGCGCTATGAGTTGCTGCTGTTTGTCAGCGGGGCCTCGCCGCGATCGCTGCGCGCCGTCGCCGCCGTGCGAACGCTGTGCGAGCAGGCTTTGTCCCCCGGGTGCTATGCGCTCGATGTGATTGACGCCTTCCGCGATCCGGATTTCGCCCGGCAATGCCAGATCGTCGCCTTGCCGACCCTGGTGCGGCTGAAGCCGGCGCCCAGGCTGTTGCTGGTCGGCGACATGAGCGCTGCGCGGCCGCTCGCCGTCGGGCTGGGGCTGGGGCCATGAACGAAAAGCGCATCGCCTCGTCCCGTCCAGACGGCGCGCTCCCCGCCACCGCCGCGGAAGCGGTGGAGACGCTGGAGGCGCTGGTGATGGGCGAGGCCGACGCCCTGGTGGTGGAGACGGCGCAGGGGCCGCGCGTCTACACCCTGCGCGACGCCAGCGAACCCTACCGCCAGCTGATCGAGCGCATGTCGCAGGCGGCCGTGATTCTCGGCGACGGGATCGTGCTCTATTGCAACGGCGCGTTGTCGCGGGCGCTGGGCGGCGAGTCCCTGATCGGCGCGCGCCTGGCCGAACGGGTTTCGGGGGAGGACAGGAGGCGGTTCGAAGTCTTCTTGCGCGCCGCCGCAGCGGGGCCGCAAGCCTGCGAGGCGGCGCTGGTCAAGGCCGGTGGCGAGCTGCTGCCGACGTCCATGACCGGGGCGCCGCTGTCCTTCGACGGACTGGAGGGCGTCGCCCTGGTGGTCACGCCGCTCGACGACATCGAATCCTGGCGCGCGGCGCGGGCGGCGCGCGTCGAAAGCGAGCGGCGCCTCACTTTTGCGCTCGACAATTCCCCGGTGGTGATGTTCGAGCAGGATCTGAACCTGCATTATACCCGCATCTTCAATCCCAAGCTCGGCTATCACGTCGAAGACGTGCTCGGGCGCACGGATGCGGACCTGATGGAGCCGGCCTGCGCGGCGCGGCTCGAACAGATCAAGCGCGGCGTCATGGCCTCCGGTCGTCCCGTCCGCGCCGAAGTCCAGACCGCCGCGCCCGGCGGTCCCCTCGAAACCTACGACCTCTATGTGGAGCCGCGCCGTGACGCGGCCGGCGCCATTGTCGGCGTCGCTTGCGTCGCCACCGACATTACCCAGCGCAAACAGGCGGAAGAGGCGCTGCGCGAGAGCGAGGCGCGGTTCCGCGCCCTCACCGAAGCCTCGGCCAGCATCATCTACCGGATGAGCGCGGACTGGCGCGAGATGCGCTACATGAAGGGTGAGGGCGTCTTCGCCCATGCCGAGACCTCGGACGAGTCCTGGCGCGACGCCTTCGTTCCCGCTGACGAACGGCCGCGGGTCAATGCGGCGATCGCCGACGCCATCAGGCGCAAGAGCCTCTACGAGCTGGAGCATCGCGTGCTGCGCGCCGACGGCGGCGTCGGCTGGGTGTTGTCGCGCGCGACGCCGCTGTTCGATGAACGCGGCGAAATCCGGGAATGGTTCGGCGCCGCGACCGACGTCACCGCGCGCAAGGAGGCGGAAGAGGTGTTGCGCGAGAGCGAGGCGCGCAAGGAATTCCTGCTGGCGCTCGCCGACGCCTTCAAGACGCTGGACCATCCCGACGACATCATCGCGCTGGCCGCCCAACAGATCGGCCGCCGGCTGAACGCCGATCAGGTGATCTTCGCCGAAGTCGACGCCTCCGAGACGGTGACGGTCACGCGCGCATGGAACGGCGCCGCCACGCCCGCCGCTGTCTGCGCGCATCGGCTCGCCGATTTCGGCCCGGTGGTCGAGGACCTGCGCTCCGACCGGAGCGTCATCGTCCATGACGTCGCCACCGACCCGCGCCTGGAGGCGAAGACGGTCCAGGCGCATTACCGGGCGCTGGCGATCGGCGCCTTCATCAGCGTTCCCATGGTCAGCAACGCCCGGCTCGCCTGGGTGTTGTGCGTGCATGGCCGCGCGGCGCGGCGCTGGAGCGCGTCCGAGATCGCGCTGGTCGAGGAGGCGGCGGAGCGCGCCTGGGTCTGGACGGAGCGCGCGCGCGCCGAACAGGCGCTGCGGGAGGGCGAGCATCGCATCGCGCAGGCGCAGGCCCGCGCCGGGATCGGCACGTTCTGGTGGGAGCTGAGCAGCGGCCGCACCACGTTCAACCCCACCTATTACGCGATTTACGGCGTTGCCCCGGTTCCGCACAGTTATGAGGAATTTCTCGCGCTCGTTCATCCCGAGGATCGCGGCGTCGTCCACGCCGCGATCCAGGCGGCGATTTCCGGCGGCCGGCTCTACGAGGTGGAGTTCCGCCTGCGCCGCCCGAGCGACGGCGACGAGATCTGGATCTTCACCCGGGGCGAGGCGAGTTTCGACGAGTCCGGGCGGCCGCTGGTGTTGAGCGGCATCGTCCAGGACATCACCGCCCGCAAGCGCGCCGAGCTGGCTTTGCGCGACAGCGAGGAACGTTATCGCATGCTGCATGAAGGCCTGCGCGACGGCTATTGCAGGGTGACGATGGACGGTCTGTTGACCGAGTTCAACGCGGTCTTTGCCGAAATGCTCGGCTATGCCCCGGACGAACTCCGCAAACTCACCTATCTGGACATCACCCCGGCGCGCTGGCGCGTCTATGAGGACGAGATCGTCCGCACCCAGATCATCGGGCGCGGCTTTTCCGAGGTCTATGAAAAGGAATATATCCGCAAGGACGGTTCGGTGTTCCCGGTGGAGCTGCGCACCATTCTGATGCGCGACGCGCGTGGCGAGCCCTGCGCCATGTGGGCGATCGTGCGCGACATTTCGATTCGAAAACAATTCGAGAGCGCGCTGGCCGCCGCCAAGGCCGAAGCCGAGCGCGCCAATCTCGACAAGTCGCGGTTCCTCGCCGCCGCCAGCCACGACCTGCGCCAGCCCGTGCAATCCTTGATGCTGCTGATGCCGCTGGTCGAGCGCCAGGTTCAGCCGACCGCCAGGGCCGCGCAGGTTCTGAGCCTGATGAGCAAGGCGCTCGGCGGCCTCAACGTGCTGCTCACCGCGGTGCTCGACGTGTCGCGGCTCGACGCCGGCGGCATCGAGCCCTCGCCCGAGATCGTCTCGCTGCGCGGTCTGTGCGAGCGCCTGGCGGCGGAATATGCGCCCAAGGCCGAAGCGCTCGGCCTGGAGCTCCGCGTGCGCGCGCGCGACTCTTTCGCGCGCACTGACCCCGCTTTGCTGGAGCGCGTGCTGCGAAACCTGCTCGAGAACGCTTTGCGCTACACGAAAGCGGGCGGCGCGCTGCTGGCCATGCGGCGCCGGGGCGATGCGGTCCGCATCGACGTGATCGACACCGGCGTCGGCATTCCCGCGGACAAGCGGCAGGATATTTTCAAGGAATTCACCCAGCTCGACAATCCCGGCCGCGATCTTTCGCGCGGCCTGGGTCTGGGCCTGGCGATCGTCGCCCGCATCTCGAATCTGCTCGACCTGAATGTCACCCTGGCGTCGCGTCCGGGACGCGGTTCGCGCTTCTCCATCACCCTTCCCGTGGTGGCGCCGGAGGCGCAACAGCCCGCGATCGCCGATGCGGCGGAGCAGCGCAGCGGCGCGGTGCTGGTGATCGAGGACAATCAGATCCTGCGTCTCGCCATCGAGACGATCTTGCGCGAGAGCGGCTATCAAACCTTCGCCGCCGCCAGCGGCGAGGAGGCGATCGATCTTGCGCAGCGGAGGCAAGTGGACGCCATCGTCACCGATTACCGGCTCGGCGCCGGCCTCAATGGCGTGGAGGCGGCGCGCGAGATCGAGCGCCGCCTCGGGCGCGCCACGCCCAAATTGCTGCTCACCGGCGAAATCGGCAATCAGAGGCTGAATGAGACCGACCTCACCGATTTCGAGTTTCTCTACAAGCCGATCAGCGTCGACAAGCTGCAGGCGAAGCTCGCGCGGATGCTGGAGCGCGCCGGTTCGCCCTTAGCCTAGGCGAAGCGGCGACATAACGGAATCTTGCACGTCCCTATGGACGAACCCCTCATCCGGCGCGCTTTTGCGCGCCACCTTCTCCCGCAAGGGGAGAAGGGAGGCGCGCCGGAAAGTCATGATATTCCCCAGCGCGAGGCGTCGGCTCAGTCGCGCTTGAACAGCAGCGCCAAGACCTTGCCCTGCGCCGCGCGGTCGGGGGCGACGCTGGCGAGATTGGCCTCGGGTCCCGACACGGCGAAGCCGGCGCCGTTCAACTGCGCCACCAGCGTCTCGACGGGCCGTCCGGTGAGCGGCGCCACGGCCGACAGCGGCGCCTCGAGCACCGCGTTCATGGCGAGCATCGGCGGCTTGCCGCCGGACTTGCCGCCGAGCGGCGCGAAAGAGGCGACGAGCGCCACGGCGAACAGGGCGATCATGGCGCGGCCGGGGCGGCTCGAGAGGAAATAGCGCTTGAACGCGCCCCAGTTGACGACGGCGTGCAGGGCGACGCCGCCGACAAAAATCCAGCCGAGCCATTCATGGGCGAGCTTGTTGAGGCCGCTGTCGGCATGGAAGAACAACAGCACGCCGGTGACGGCCATCAGGCCGAAACCGCCGATGGTCACGGACGTCGCCCAGTCGCGGGAAATCTTCATCACACACACTCCAGTTTCAATGCGGCGGGTTTAGGCCGGCAAACTGACGGGCCGCTGAACGGGAGGGGCGCGAGTCCCGTTTTTCAGGAGTCCCGTTTTCAGGTTTCCAATTTTTCATGGGCCCCGGCTTGGCCGCGCACCCAATAGCCGGACGCCTTGAGCCAGGCTTTGGGATGGCCCCGGTCTTCGAGCATGTAATCGCGCAGGCGCCGCGCCACCCCGGCCTCGGCGGCGATCCAGACGTAAGCGTCGCCCTGCGGCGTCGCCCAGGCGGCGAGCGCCCGCCGCAACAAAGTGGCGTCGTCGGCATGGGCGCCGCGGCGAAACACCCAGATCGGCGTCCAGTCCGCTTTGGTGTCGAAGGTTTGGACATGCTCGGGCCCGTCCACCACCACCAAAGTGGTGACGGGAACACTTGCGCGGGAGAAAAATTCGAGGCGCCGGCCGATGGCGGGCAAAGCGGTTTCGTCGCCCACCAGCAGATAGGCGTCGAAATCGTCGGCGACCACCAGCGAGCCGCGCGGGCCGCCGATGGCGAGCCTGTCGCCGGGCTGGGCGGCGAGCGCCCAGGCCGTCGCCGGCCCCGCGTCATGAAGCGCGAAGTCGAGGGTCAAAATCTTGCCGCTTCGTCAAAGGCGCGCGGGGTGTAGTCGCGCATCACCTCGCCCGGCCCATGCGGGTCGGGCAGGAACAGTTTGACATGGTCGTCCGGCGCGCGGCTGCGGAAATCCGCGAGATCGGGCGAGGTGAAGGTGAACCGCAGCATGGACGGGGTCAGCTGCGCGCGCGTGGCGACGGTGAGCAGCCGCCGCTTCGGCTCGTAGCGCACCCTTTCGATCGCGTGGCGGGCTGGGCGAAACAGCATGGTCACAGCCGCTCGATTTTGCGCGCGGCCTCGTCGATGATTTCGGCGACGTCGAGCAATTGCGTCTTGTTTCCGGCGTCGAGCGCCTTCTGCTGCAACACGGTTTTGAGGTTGGTCATGGCGCGGAAGATCGGGCCCATGTCCATGGCCTCGCCGCGTTTGCGCAGCATTTCCAGCCGCGCCAGCGCCGCTTCCGCCTCGGCGCGGTTCTTGTCCAGCTCCGCCTTGCCGTCTTCCGTGATGGCATAGAGCTTTTTCGCGCCGCTGGCCTGGGCGGCGACCAGCCCGGTTTCCTCCAGCAGGGTGAGCGTGGGATAGATCACGCCGGCGCTCGGGGCATAGGCGCCGCCGGTGCGGGCTTCGAGCTCGCGGATGATGTCATAGCCGTGGCGCGGCTCCTGCTCGATCAGCAGCAGCATGACGTTTCGCAACTCGCCGCCCTCGAACATTCTTTTGCCGCGGCCGCCGCCGTGGCCATGGCGGCCGCCGCCGGGTCCGCCGCGTCCGAACGGACCGCGTCCGCCGTGAAAGCCGTCGCCGCCGCGCATGGCGTGCAGGAGGCCGAAGCGCTCCATCCAGCCGCCGCGGCCCTCGCCGCCACAATTTTCCCCGTGATGTCTGAACATTCGCATCATGTTTCTCCTATCTGCGATGTCGCTAAGATATATCTTAAACGCGTCGTGTCAATATCCCTCGTTGAGATTTTCAGGCCTTCGAAAAGCTGTTAGGGCTGGCGGCGAAAAAAGAGGTTTGGATTGCCGCCCCTTCTCGATCTCGTTCAGGTCAGCGCGCCGGTGTTCATCGTCACGGCGGTCGGCTATCTGTGGCGGCGGCGCGCGCTGCCGTTCAGCCAGAGTTTTGTCACCCAGTTCGTGTCGCTGGTCGGCGCGCCGGCTCTGGTGTTCGTCACGCTGCTCAACAGCCATTTCGCCTTGCCCGATATCGCGCGCATGGGCGGGGCGACGCTGCTGTGCCTGCTGCTGTTCACGGCTTTCGCCGTGTCCGCGCTGAAAATTTTGGGCTATGAGCAGCGGGTCTATCTGCCCTCGCTGATCTTTCCCAATATCGGCAATATGGGCCTGCCGATCTGCCTCTACGCCTTCGGCGAACGCGGGCTGGCGCTGGCGATGATCTATTTCGCCATCACCTCGATCGGCCAGTTCACTTTTGGACCGGCCATCGCGCGCGGACATATCACGCTCGGCTCGGTTTTTCGCGCGCCTTTTCTGTACGCGGCGGTGGCGGCGGTCGCCTGCTCGCAGGCGGAAGTTCCCTTTCCCGACTGGATTTTGAAAACCCTGAAACTGCTCGGCGACGTCACCATTCCGCTGATGCTGCTGGGTCTCGGTTGCGCCTTGGCTGAATTCGGCGCCCGCGCCTGGCCGCGCCAGACGGCGTTTTCGCTGGCGCGCATTGGCCTGGGCTTTTGCGGCGGCCTCGCTGTGGCGGCTCTGTTCGGTTTTTCCGGCGCGGAGCGCGGCGTGCTGATTATCGAAAGCGCCATGCCGGTGGCTGTGTTCAATTATTTCTTCGCGCGCGAATATGGCGCCCATGAAGAGGAGGTGGCCGGAATGGTCTTGATTTCGACCGTGCTGAGCTATGTTCTGTTGCCGGGAATCTTGATGATTGCGCTTTGAGACCTGAAAGTGGTCCTGAGGAGCTGTCCACGAGCGCGCGCGATCGACCGCGCTTGGCCCGCCCTCGTGCTTCGAGACGGCCCTTCGGGCCTCCTCAGCATGAGGGCTAATGAATTGAAGGAGGAAACAAAGATGCTGACCCTCGATGTCGCGCAAAGGATCGTCGCCGCCGCGCTCGGGTTCGCCCGCGAAAAAAATTTCAAGCCCATGGCCTTTGTCGTGCTGGACGCGCGCGGCGCCTTGCGCGCGGCGGCAAGCGAGGACGGGACCAGCATCGCCCGCTGGAAGGTCGCCTATGGCAAGGCCCACGGCGCCGTCAGCATGGGGGTTTCCTCGCGCGCGCTCAACGCCATGGCGCTCGAACGGCCTTATTTTGTTGGCGCGCTGCCCTCCATCCTGCCCGAAGGGGTCATTCCGGTTCCTGGCGGCGTGCTGATCAAGGACGCAACCGGCGCGGTGATCGGCGCGGCCGGCGCCTCCGGCGACACCTCGGACAATGACGAGGCTGCTTTGTTCGCCGCGCTCGAGGCCGTCGGCTTGAGCGCCTGACTTCGGTCCACGGAAATCATCTGAAACGACCAAGCTCAGGCGGAACAAATCCCCCCGCAAGACGCTTATCGTAACCGGAAAATCGGTTATGATGCCGCAAACAGCCGCGACAACAAAACAGCGGCGGCGGGGGGAATACATGCTGGTGATGCCCGAACCAGACCGGGTGGTGCTCGACCGTCGCGCGGAAATCGTCGCGGCGCTTCAAGAAATTGTGCCCGGCGAAGGCGTGATCGACACGGAGCGCGAGCGCCGCGCCTATGAATGCGACGCGCTCACCGCCTACCGGCAGACGCCCATGGTCGTGGTCTTGCCGGAGGACACGCGCCAGGTCGTCGCCGTGCTGCGCTATTGCAAGGAGAACGGAATCAAAGTTGTTCCGCGCGGGGCGGGGACGTCGCTGTCCGGCGGCGCGCTGCCACTTGAGGACGGCGTGCTGCTGGGCATGGGCAAGTTCAAGCGCATCCTCGACATCGACGCGCCAAACCGCTGTGTCGTGGCGCAGCCCGGCGTCACCAATCTGGCGATTTCGCACGCCGTGCAGGGGCAGGGGCTTTATTATGCGCCGGACCCGTCGAGCCAGATCGCCTGCACCATCGGCGGCAATGTCGCCGAAAATTCCGGCGGCGTGCATTGCCTGAAATACGGGCTCACCACCAACAATGTCATCGGCGTCGAATTCGTCACCATGGACGGCGAGGTGATCCGCCTCGGAGGCAAGTTTTTCGATGCCGGCGGCTATGATTTGCTTGGGGTTTTGGTGGGCTCCGAAGGGCTTTTGGGGGTGGTCACCGAAGTTACCGTGCGCGTGCTGCCGACCCCGCCCGGCGCCCGCGCGCTGCTGATCGGCTTTCCCTCCGTCCAGGGCGCCGGCGATTGCGTCGCCGCCGTGATTGGCGCTGGGATCATTCCCGGCGGCATGGAGATCATGGACAGGCTCGCCATCGAGGCGGCGGAAGCTTTTGTCCATGCCGGCTATCCGCTCGACGCCGAAGCGCTGCTTATTGTCGAACTCGACGGTTGCGGCGCCGAGGTCGACCATCTCATCGCGGCGGTGGAAAAGATCGCCGCCGCGCATGGCGCGACCACGGTGCGCGCCAGCCAGAGCGAGGAGGAGCGGCTGCTGTTCTGGGCGGGGCGCAAGGCGGCCTTTCCCGCCGTGGGCCGCATCTCGCCCGACTATCTGTGCATGGACGGCACCATTCCGCGCAAGGAAATCGGCGCGGTGCTGCTGCGCATGAAACAGTTGGAGGCAAAGTACGGGTTGCGCGTCGCCAATGTTTTTCATGCCGGCGACGGCAATCTGCATCCGCTGATCCTTTATGACGCCAACAAGCCGGGCGAGCTTTTGCGCGCGGAAGAGTTTGGTCGAGACATTCTGCTTCTGTGCGTGGAGGTCGGCGGTGTGCTCACCGGTGAGCATGGCGTGGGCGTGGAAAAGCGCGACTTGATGAACGCCATGTTCGACGCGGTCGATCTGGAGCAGCAGCAGCGGCTGAAATGCGCGTTTGACGAGCAGAGCCTGCTCAATCCCGGCAAAGTGTTTCCGCAATTGTGTCGTTGCGCCGAACTCGGCCGCATGCATGTGCGTGGCGGAAAACTGCCGTTCCCCGATCTCCCGCGCTTTTGAGGGTGAGCCGATGACTTTTCGTCCATCGAGCGCCCGGGAGGTCGCGGAGATTGTTGCGGCGGGAGCCGCCGACAAACGCGCGCTCGAAATTGTTGCCGGCGGCAGCAAGCGCGGTTTTGGCCGGCCGGTGCGCGCCGACGCGACGCTCGACCTGTCGCAACTCGCCGGGATTGTGAATTACGAGGCGCCGGAGCTGGTGTTGACCGCGCGGCCTTCGACGCCGCTGGCCGAGCTTGAAGACGTGTTGCGCGAGAAGGGGCAGATGCTCGCTTTTGCGCCGCCGAAATGGCGCGAGCTGCTTGGGAGCCATGGGACGCCGACCGGTGTTCCGACTCTTGGCGGCGCGCTGGCTTGCAATCTTTCGGGGCCGCGCCGCGTGCGCGCCGGCGCCGCGCGCGATTTCATTCTCGGTTTTTCCGCCGTTAACGGGCGCGGCGAGATTTTCAAGGCCGGCGGCAAGGTGGTGAAAAACGTCACCGGTTTTGATCTGAGCAAACTGATGGTCGGTTCGTTCGGCACTCTGGCGATTCTGACTGAAGTCACTTTAAAGGTGATGCCGCGCCCCGAGACCGAATGCACATTGCTGCTGCACGGCCTCAGCGACGCCAAGGCGGTGGACGTGATGGCGCGCGCGCTCAACACGCCGCACGACGTTTTTGGCGCCGCGCATTTGCCGGAGGCCGCCGCGCGCCGCTCTCGTGTTGGCGATGGTCCGGTGACGGCGCTGAGGCTCGAGGGGCCGGCGCCATCGGTCGCGTTTCGCGTCGGCGAGATTGAAAAATTGTTCGGCGCCGGCGACCGGCTCGATGCGGAAGCTTCAGCGCGTTTTTGGGACGAGGTCGCGGAGGTGCGCGCCTTGCTGCCGGAGGGCGTGGTTTGGCGTCTGTGTCCGACGCCGAGTTTTTCGCCGCGCCTTGTCGAAACCATCCAGCAAATCCTTCCTGGCGCTGAGGCGTTTTATGATTGGGGCGGCGGCCTCGTCTGGCTGAGTCTTCCCGAAGCGGGCGCGGACGCCGGCGCCGGCTTTGTCCGCGCCGCCCTGCAGGACGGCCACGCCACGCTGATGGTTGCGCCGGAATTTTTGCGCGAAACTGTGGACGTGTTCCAGCCCGTTCCGCGCGCGCTCGCCGCGCTGGAGGCGCGGGTGAAACAAAACTTCGATCCGCTTGGACTGTTCAACCCGGGGCGCATGCGAAAGGGCGTGTGACATGCAGACCAGCTTTTCGTTGACGCAACTCGCCGACCCCGGCATCGCCACGGCGGATCAGATCCTGCGCGCCTGCGTCCATTGCGGCTTTTGCACCGCGACCTGTCCGACCTATGTCCTGCTCGGCGACGAGCTGGATAGTCCGCGCGGGCGCATCTATCTCATCAAGGACATGCTGGAGAACGACCGCCCCGCCGACAAGCAGGTGGTCAAGCACATCGACCGTTGCCTGTCGTGCCTGTCGTGCATGACGACCTGCCCGTCGGGCGTCAACTACATGCATCTGGTCGATCACGCCCGTCATCATATTGAGAAGACATATCAGCGCCCCTGGTTTGACCGGCTGTTTCGCTGGATGCTTGGGCTCACGCTGCCGCGCCCTGCGTTGTTTCGTTTGGCGCTCAGGGGCGCCGCGATTGGGAAAAAATTCCCGCGTCTCGTGCCGGGAAAGTTGAGCCACGTTCTTGCGATGGCGCCGCAGCCGAGTTCCGATTTTTCCAGCGACCGCCCCGGCGTGATCACGCCGCCTGTGCCAAAAATTCGGCGCGTGGCGCTGCTCACCGGCTGCGCGCAAAAAGTGCTGTCGCCGGAGATCAACGCCGCCACGCTGCGGCTGCTGACGCGGCATGGCTGCGAGGTCGTTATCCCGGAAAGCGCGGGCTGCTGCGGCGCGCTCAACCATCATCTCGGTCAGGACGCCGGCTATTCCTTTGCACGGAAAAACATCCTGGCTTGGAGCCGCGAGATTGAGGGCGCCGGGCTCGACGCGATCATCATCAACGCCTCGGGGTGCGGCACGACGGTGAAGGATTACGGTTTTATGTTCCGCGACGACCCCGAGCTGCGCGACAAGGCGAATGCGGTGTCGGCGCTCGCGCGCGACATTACCGAATTCGTCGCCGAGATCGGCCTGAAAAATGTCACGCCGAGCGGAACGCGGGTCGCCTATCACAGCGCCTGTTCGCTGCAACACGGGCAGAGAATCACGCGCCTGCCGAGGGATTTGCTGAAGCAATCCGGGTTTGTCGTGCTCGATCCGGCGGAGGGCCATCTCTGCTGCGGCTCGGCCGGAACTTATAATTTGTTGCAGCCGGAGATCGCCGAAAAACTGCGGGACCGAAAGGCGAGAAACCTTGAGGTTTTGGCGCCGGATGTGATCGCCGCCGGCAATATCGGCTGCATCACCCAGATCGCCTCCGGGACAAAACTTCCGGTCGTGCACACGGTCGAACTGCTGGATTGGGCGACGGGCGGCCCGAGGCCGGCCGCTCTGGTCGAGCCGGCGCAGGCTTGCTAAACGACATTTTCGCAATGAGCGGGGAAAACATGACAGAGGTTTTGGTCGCGCCGGTCTTCAAACGTTTTGTCGAAGACGAAGTGTTGTTGGGAACCGGCCTCTCGCCCCAAGAATTTTGGAGCGCGTTCGAAGAACTGCTCACCCGCTTCGCGCCCGAAAATCGCCGCTTGCTCGAAAAACGCGACGCGCTCCAGGCGCAGATCGACCAATGGCATGCGCAGCGGCGCGGCAAGGATTTGGATGCCGCCGCCTACAAGGCGTTTTTGCACGAGATCGGCTATCTCGTGCCGGAAGGCCCGGCTTTCCAGGTCGGGACCGCCAACGTCGATCCCGAAATTTCTGGCGTCGCGGGGCCGCAATTGGTCGTGCCCATCAGCAACGCGCGCTATGCGTTGAACGCGGCCAATGCGCGCTGGGGCAGCCTTTATGACGCGCTCTACGGCACCGATGCGATCAGCCCGCTCGACCCGAACGCCAAAGGCTACGACCCGGCGCGCGGCGCGGCCGTGGTGCATTGGGCGCGCGACTTTTTGGACGTGATCGCGCCGCTGCAAGGCGACGCCTGGAAAGACGCGCGCGGTTTTGCTGTCGAAAACGGTTTTTTGCGCGTCAATGTGAGGGATGGCGTGACCACGCTTGCCGACGCCAACCGTTTCGCCGGTTATGTCGGCGATCCGCAAAATCCGTCGCGCATTCTTTTGGTGCATAACGGCCTGCATGCGGAAATCGTCATCGACCGCAGCACTTTGGTCGGCCGCGACGATCCCGCTGGGATTAGCGATGTCATTCTCGAAGCGGCGCTCACCACCATCCAGGATTGCGAGGATTCCGTCGCCGCCGTCGATCCCGACGACAAGGTTTTGGTTTATCGCAACTGGCTCGGCCTGATGAAGGGCGAGCTGTCTGCGACCTTTGAAAAACGCGGCGGGACTGAGACGCGCACCTTGCATCCCGACCGCGAATATTTTGCGCCTGACGGCCAGAAATTTACGCTGCCGGGGCGCGCGCTGCTGTTGATCCGCAATGTCGGTCATTTGATGACCACAGACCTCGCGACCCTCGACGGCCACGAGGCGCCCGAGGGATTGATCGATGCGCTGGTGACTTCGACCATTGCGCTGCACGACCTTCGCGGGACTGGCGCATTGCGCAACAGTCGCGCCGGCTCGATTTATATCGTCAAGCCGAAGATGCATGGGCCGGAGGAGGTGGCGTTCGCGAACAGCGTGTTCGCCTTTGTCGAGGAAAAGCTCGGGCTCGCGGCCAACACGATCAAAATGGGCATTATGGACGAGGAGCGCCGCACCTCGACCAATCTCAAAGAGGCCATTCGCGCCGCGAAGGATCGCGTCTTCTTCATCAACACCGGTTTTCTCGATCGCACCGGCGACGAGATGCACACCTCCATGGTCGCCGGCCCCTTCATTCGCAAGAACGACATGAAGGGAACGAAGTGGATCGCGGCTTACGAGAACAACAATGTTGACGTCGGTTTGCGCGCCGGTTTTCGCGGCAAGGCGCAGGTCGGAAAAGGCATGTGGGCCATGCCCGACCTGATGGCCGACATGCTGAAAACCAAGATCGGCCATCCCAATGCCGGCGCCAACACCGCCTGGGTGCCGTCGCCCACGGCGGCCACCCTGCACGCCACGCATTATCACCGCGTCAATGTCGCCGCACGCCAGGAAGAAATTTCGGCGAGAGAACCGGCGAAGCTGGACGACCTGCTCACCATTCCGCTCGCCGACCGGCCCAACTGGTCGGGCGAGGAAATTCAGCAGGAGTTGGACAATAATGCCCAGGGGATTCTGGGCTATGTCGTGCGCTGGATCGACCAGGGGGTGGGCTGTTCGAAGGTGCCGGACATTCATGATGTCGGCCTGATGGAGGACCGCGCGACCCTGCGCATTTCCTCGCAACATATGGCCAACTGGCTGATGCATGGGGTGTGCGACAGCGATCAGGTTCTGGCGACGTTTCAGCGCATGGCCAAGGTGGTGGACGAGCAGAACAAGGGCGATCCGAATTATCGGCCGATGGCGCCGGATTTTGGCGCCTCCGTCGCGTTTCAAACCGCCTGCGCTCTGGTGCTTGAGGGAGCGAAACAGCCCAACGGCTATACCGAACCGCTGCTGCACGCGGGACGGCGGCGGTTGAAGGCGATGGGGTAAGAGCGGCCATTTGTCGGCAAGCGTGCTGGCTTTGTTTTGGCGCCGTCCTTGGGGGGCTTGAGAGCGGATTTTCCGGAAATTTCGACCTTGGGTTGAAATCTATCCGCGCAAAATCCGCTCAAAACGCGCGAAAATGCGAAAAAACATGCGATTTTTTGCAGAAAACGCGCGAATTTCGTGGGGACAACCTTTTGGTTGTGCTTGGCGTCGGTGGGGAGGCGTTTGAGGCTGCCTGAAAAAATTCATTTTAAAACAGTTACATAGCTGTGATTCCCTGCGTTTCACGTGAAACAAAAAGTGAACATTATTTTGCCTGATTTCAAGTTTTTGCGTTTTGGGCCATTTTCACTTTTCACAAAATGGCTTTTTGGGCATTCGCGAGGGTCAGGCGACGCTTGCTTGATCCCTGGATTGCTTCGCTTCGCTCGCAATGACGGCAGGGCGTTGGGCTTGGCGCTCGTCACTGCTCGTCACCTGGTCCCGCGGGTCGGCGTGGATGGTCGGGACAAGCTCGGTCCTGACGCATCCGTCGACCGCCCTCGTGCTTCGAGACGCGGCCTTCGGCCGCTCCTCAGCATGAGGGCTACGGGTTACTCCGCCGACTGGCGCAGCGGCTCGGGCAAACCCTCCAGCACGGCGTCGCGCCATTCGCGCTTCAGCGGCAGGATCGGTGGATTCGGCGCGCATTCGGGTTCCGGCGTCATCGGCGCCGGGTCCAGGTTTTCGGCGCGGGCCGCCTTGCGCATGAACAGATTGTAGACAAGCCATTGCGCGCGGCTGCGCTTGCCCGTGAACGGAAACCGGCGCGCAATCGAATTCGCGGAATAGAATTGCTTGTAGGACTCGTCGACCCCGGCGCGCAATTGGTCCGGCCGCATCTGCGCCGGCGAAAACACCACATGGCCCTGGTCGTACATGGTCCAGTCGTAGGAAAAAATCCGGTTCGCCTTTCTCATCTCGTACCAGGTGAGCGTGCCGGGGTAGGGGGTCAGCGCCGAAAATGCGCAGGCGTCGAAACCGGCGCCGATGTTAAAACCGGTCGTCGCGCCGAACACCTGGGGATCGTCGCCGTCGAAGCCGAACATGAACAGGCCGAACACCGAAATGCCGTAGCTCTGGATTTTCTTGACCAGCGCCGCGAAATGGTCGGGCTGGTTGACGAGCTTGTGCACGCTTTTCAGCGTGTCGCGCGAGATCGACTCAAAGCCGATGCTGAGCATGGTGCAGCCGCTTTCCGCCGCCAGCTCCAGCATGCGCTCATCCTCGGCGAGTTTCGAGGTGACGCCGGCCTGCCATTTGATCCCGCGCCCGCGCAAGGCGCGCATCACTTCCTTGGGGCGTTCCGGCGTGCCGAAGAAATCGGCGTCGTTGATGGAAATGTTTTTGGAGCCGCAGGCCTCGATTTCGGCGATCACCTCGTTCACGGGCCGGTAGCGGAATTTCAGCCCATTCATCAGCGGTTCCGCGCAGAACGTGCAGCCGGTGTGGCAGCCGCGCGAGGTCTGCACAAAGGTCTTGTTCACATAGCGATGTTTTTTGAGGAGGTCGTAGCGCGGCATGGCCATGCCGACCATGGAATGCAGTTTTTGTGCGCGATAGAGGCCGCGCAGGCGTCCGGCGCGCAAATCGTCGAGCAGCCGGTCCATCACCAGCTCCGCCTCGCCCACCACCACGGCGTCGCAGTGTTGAAGCGCCTCCTGCGCCATGAAACTCGGATGAACGCCGCCCATCACTACCGGCACGCCCTTGGCGCGGAAGGCGTCGGCGATTTCGTAGCCGCGGTTGACGTAGGAGGTCATGGCGGAAATCCCAACCATGTCCGCCTTCAGATCAAAATCCACGGTCTCGATGTTTTCGTCGGTGAGCACGACTTCATATTGGTCGCGCGGGATGCAGGCGGCGACGGCAAGTAGGCCGGCGAGCGGCGAATAAAGCGCCCGGTTGAAATAGATCGGCCGCGTCGTCAGCGAGTCGGTTTTCGGATTGATGAGATGAATGACGCGCGTGGGCATGCCGGGCCTCGCAATGCAGGAAACGGCTGAACCGCGCGCGACGAGGGCGGTTCCAAACGCGACCTGAAAAACTAGAGCACGCGCGCCAGCACCGCCGCGACTTTTTCGGGCGCCGTGACATGGGGGAGGTGGCCTGCGCTGTCGATCACCACCAGTTCGGCTTGCGGCCAGCGCGCCGCCAAAAATTCGCCGATGGCCACGGGCACGACCGGATCGGCGCTCGGCTGGATGATGGTGGTCGGGGTCGTATAGCTGTCAAGCTCGGGGCGCAGGTCCATCGAAAACAGGAGTTGGGCCATGGTCAGGGCGATATCCGGACGCAACGCCCGCAATTCCTCGCGAAAATCGTCGATGGCGGCGGAATGCGAGGGACCGACGGCGATCGGCGCGAAGGCGGCGGTCCAGGCGAGATAGTCGTCGCTGATCGACTCGAACAGCGCGTCGATTTCTTCTTGTGTAAAGCCGGCGTCGTAGTTGGCGTCGCGAATGAAACAGGGCGCTGGGGCGATCATCACGACGTGTCTGAACAGCTCCGGCTCGCGCTTGGCGGCGAGCATGCCGATCATCGAACTCATGGAATGGCCGATCAGCGCGCACGGTCCCTTCGCGCCGATCCGCACCACGGCGAGCAGGTCCTCGACATAGCCGTCGAGCGTGGAATAGCGGGCCGTGTCATAATGCTTGGCGTCCACCGCCCAGTCGAAACGCACGACGCGATGGCGGGCTTCGAGCAGCGGCAGCAGCGGCGCCCAGCAATCCTGCCTGGTGCCAAAACCATTGCCGAGCACGATCGCGCTGGGGCCGGCGCCGGTGACGGTCAAAGCATGCTTTTCGCTAAAACCGCGACTTTTTTGTAAGAACAGCGAGGGCATGGCAATCCACAAATTCAGATGAACGCATAAGATTCGCAACGTGGTGAAAAGTTCCACGCACACCTTTTTTTGATCACATTTACCTTTTATTCACCACGCGCCAGCAGCAGCCCCCGTTTTGCCGAAGCTCCCGCCTGGCGCCGGACTCCCCTTTCTCTCTGCCCTGTCTCTCAGCGCCAAAGGCTCCCTGCCGCATGAAGTCTGTCTCCTTCGCTCTCGCCGTCCTCTTGTCCTCGCCCGCCCTCGCCGGCGGCGCCTATGACGGCAAATGGGCCGTCCAGCTCGTCACGGAAAAGGGCGATTGCGACCGTTCGCTGTCCTGGGATGTCGGCGTCGCCGCCGACCGGATCGCGGATGGCGGCATGTTCGTGCAGACCTCGGGGGCGGTGGACCCGCAAGGTCGCGTCAGACTCACGGTTACGCAGGGCGTCCATCGCGTCTCCGCGAGCGGCAAGCTGACGGGCGCGGCAGGGTCCGGCGCCTGGACCTCGCCGACGCGCGCCTGTTCCGGCCATTGGCGCGCCAGCAAACGCGCCTAGGCTTTAAAGCGCTCAAGTTGAACTGGACGTGCGCGCCGCGCGGCCCCATCTCACGACCACCAAACGATGATTCGTGAGAATTGCCGCGCAGGCCGCGCGTCGAGAATGGGAATGCCTTATGCTCAAGGACCAGGATTTCGCCGAGGACAAAGGCGCAGGTTTGCAAGCGCCGGGTCCGAACGCCTTGACGGAAAAAGCTGAAGCGCCCGGCCCGTCGCTCGCCCCTGCGGCGCCAGCCTCCCCGCCGCCGAAGGGCGAAAAACCCCAGGACACGCGCGGCCTGATCCGCCGGCGCCCGATCCTCTCCGCTCTGGCCGGATTGGCGCTCGCCGCCGCCTTCGGGGCGGGCGGGCTCTGGTGGGACCAATCCGCGCATTTCGAATCGACGGACGACGCCTTCATCGCCTCGCGCGCCATTCCGCTGGCGCCCAAGGTCGGGGGCTATGTCGCCGAAGTTCCCGTCACCGACAATCAGAAGGTGGCCAAAGGCGCGTTGATCGCGCGCATCGACGACCGCGATTATCGCGCCGCCCTCGACCAGGCCAAGGCGCAAGTGGGGGTGGCCCAGGCCAATATCGGCAATATCGACGCCCAGATCGACGTGCAGCAGGCGCAAATCGCCGCCAGCGTGGCGCAGGTGGAGCAGGCGCAGGCCGCGCTCGCCTTCGCGCAGCAGCAGTCGAAGCGCTATGCCGAGCTCGCCAAGCGCGGCGCCGGCACCGTGCAGAACGAGCAGCAATATGTCTCGCAATCCGCGCAGAGCGAGGCGGCGGTGAAGACCGCGCAGGCCGGCGTCGAGGTCGCGCGCCGCCAGGTGGATGCGCTCAAGGCGCAGCGCCAGAGCGCCCAGGCCAGTCTCGCGCAGGCCCAGGCGCAAGAGGATCAGGCGCGGCTCAATCTCGATTACACCCGCGTCACCGCCGCCGAACCGGGGCGCATTGTCAATCTCACCGCGCTTCCCGGCGAATTCGCCGCCGCCGGAACCAATCTCACCATGTTCGTGCCCGATGAAATCTGGGTCACCGCCAATTTCAAGGAAAACCAGCTCGATTCCATGCGTCCCGGCCAAAAGGTCATGCTCAGCGTCGACGCCTATCCGGACCGGGAATTCACCGGCCATGTCGCCAGCATCCAGCCGGGTTCCGGCACGGCCTTTTCGCTGCTGCCGGCGCAGAACGCCACCGGCAATTACGTGAAGATCGTGCAGCGCGTGCCGGTGAAGATCGTGCTGGACGATCCGCCCGAAGACATCGTGCTCGGCCCCGGCATGTCGGTCGTGCCCAGCGTGCGCGTCGATCCCGCGCCCTCGCTTTACGAGCGCTTGCGCGGAAGGGGACCGCATTCGTCATGAGCGAGCGCGCCAATGCGCCGGTGCTCGCGGAAGGGGTGAATCCGTGGCTGATCGCCATTGTCGTGGCGCTCGCGGCCTTCATGGAAGTGCTCGACACCACCATCGCCAATGTCGCCTTGCGCTATATCGCCGGCAGCCTCGGCGTCAGCGCCGATGAATCCTCCTGGGTGGTCACCACTTATCTCGTCTCCAACGCCATCATCGTCACCGCCACCAGCTTTTTCGCGCAGAGATTCGGCCGCAAGAGCTTTTTTCTGTTCTGCCTCGGCCTGTTCACGGTCAGCTCGGTGCTGTGCGGCTTCGCCTGGAATCTGCAATCTTTGTTGCTGTTCCGGCTGATGCAGGGGTTTGCCGGCGGCGGCATGGTGCCCGTCGCGCAATCCATCCTCGCCGACAGCTTTCCGCCGCAAAAGCGCGGCCAAGCCTTCGCCTTGTTCGGCGTCGCAGTCGTCGTGGCGCCGGTGGTCGGGCCGACGCTTGGCGGCTGGCTCTCCGACAATCTGTCCTGGCACTGGTGCTTTCTCATCAACGGACCCGTCGGTTTGCTGTCCATGGGGCTGATCTACGCGCTGATCCGCGAGACGCCGCCGGTGACAAAAATCCGTTTCGATTGGGTCGGCTTCGTGCTGGTCGCCTGTTTCCTGGGCTCGCTCGAAGTCATCCTCGATCGCGGCCAGATCGAGGACTGGTTCGCCTCGCGTTTCATCGTGACCTTCACGGCGCTCTCGGCGCTCGCCTTCATCGCGCTGATCCCTTGGGAGCTCAAGCAGAAAGACCCGCTGATCGACCTGCGCATGCTGGCGAGCCGCCAATTCGGCTCCTGTTTCGTGGTCATGATGGCGACCGGCGCCATCCTGCTGGCGACGACGCAGTTCATGCCGCAAATGGTGCAGGAGGATTTCGGCTATACCGCCACCTGGGCCGGCCTCGCTCTGTCGCCGGGCGGCGTGGTCGCCATGGGCATGATGTTCATGGTCGGGCAATTGTCGCGGCGCGTTCAACCCAAATATCTGATCGCGACGGGGGCGGCGGTTTGCGCCTTGTCGATGTACGGGCTGTCGGGCCTGACCGGCGATGTGGATTTCTGGTTCTTCGCCGATTGGCGCATGGTGATCAGCATCGGCCTGCCGCTCATTTTCATCCCGATCACCGCCGCCTCCTATGACGGCGTGCCCGCGGGCAAGACCGACATGGCCTCGGCTTTGCTCAATGCGGCGCGCAACACCGGCGGCTCCATCGGCGTGTCGCTGGCGTCGAACGTGCTGGCGCATCGCCAGCAATTTCATCTCAGCCGGCTGTCGGAACAGACCATTCCCTCCGACATCGGCTATCAGCAGACGGTGCAGGAGGCGACGCATTATTTCGCCACCCATGCCGGCGCGGCGGACGCGAAGGCGCGCGCCTTCGCCTATATCGCCGACCAGGCGCAACAGCAGGCGTCGCTGCTCGCCTATATCGATGTGTTCTGGACGCTGATGCTGATCTCGCTCTCCGCCATTCCGCTCGCCCTGCTGCTGCGAAAGGTGAAGCTCGGCGCCGCTGCTCCGGCCGGGCATTGACCGGCGCAAGAAGATTTGAACGACGTAGCCGCGGGTCTGCGGAGCAAAAAAGAAAATTTTCGTCAGCGCCTTAGGAAAATGAGAGGCGAATCCGTCGGCGCGAGCGTTCGCCGTTGATGGCGCCTCTTGCGCCTCGAACATGTTATCTCATCGGGGGCCTGTCAGTCCTTTCGATCACGGTCGCCCTCGACGGAGGTGAGCCATGGACATTGCGTCGTTCAAGCGGATTGCAAGCGTTGGCGATCTCGAGGGACCGGGCCCGTTCGCCCTGTCGGCGGAGGGGGTCGACCTTGCGGTGGTTCGCACCGCCAACGGGTGGCGCGCCTTTGATGGCCGCTGCCCGCACCTTGGCGCTCTCCTCGGCGAAGGCGAACTGGAAGGCGATCATCTCGTCTGCCGTAATCACCGCTGGCGCTTCGAACTCGCGTCGGGCCATCGGGTGGGCGGACCGGAATGCCTGTCGTCCTGTCCGGTCGTCGAACGGCGCGGCGACATTTATGCTGACATTTCGAGCCTCAGGAAAGACGTCAAGAACAAGCCGGCGCTGCGCAAGGTGAGCGCCTTGCCGGGTCCCAGGCCCCTGCCTTTCCTTGGCAACATTCATCAACTCGATCCCACCTCGGCGCATCTTATTCTCGAGCGCTGGGCGGCCCGCTATGGGTCCGTGTATACGTACAGAATGGGGGGCGCCCGCGCCGTCGCGATCAGCGATCCCGGCCTCATCCACGAGGCGCTGCGCCAGCGCCCCGAGACGTTTCGGCGTTACAGCAAGATGGACCGCGTCCTGGCCGAGACCGGCTTGCGCTTCGTGTTCAACGCCGAAGGCGACGCCTGGCGCCTTCACAGGAAACTGACGGTCGCGGCGCTCTCCCAACGCCAGGTGCGGCAAGTCTATCCGCATATCAAAATCGTCGCCGAGCGCCTCATTCGGCGCTGGCGACGCCTCGCCTCGGACGGCGGCGACCTCGACATTCTCGACGAACTCAAGCGCTTCACCGTCGACGTGGCCGCGCTGATTGTCTTCGGCCATGACGCCAACACGGTCGAGCAGGACGACGACCCCATCAACAAGCGTCTGGCGGTGATTTTTCCCACGTGGTCGCGGCGGATTCTGACGTTTTTCCCGACCTGGCGCTTTGTGAAGCTGCCGCGCGACCGCCACTTCGACCGCTGCATGGCGGAAACCCTTGAATGGCTGTCCCAATCGCTCGCCGCCGCGCGGGAACGCGCCGCAAAGGGCGCGGCGGCGTCGACCTTCCTGGATGCGATGGTCAATGCGACCGACGAGAACGGCGCCGGCTTTTCCGACGAGGTGATCATCTGGAACCTGTTCGGCCTGGTCCTGGCTGGCGAGGACACGACGGCCAATTCCGCCGCCTGGGCGATTCACCTGTTGGCGGATCACCCGGAATGGGCGCGCCGCCTCAGGGACGAGGCCGACAGCCTGCTCGGCGGGGCGCCCACGCCCGGCGACCTCGATGCCGCCAATGGCTTGACGGTCGCCGGCGCCGTCGCCAATGAGGCGATGCGGCTCCGACCCGTGGCGCCCGTTTCCGTCATCGAAGCGAATGTCGACACCAGCCTCGGCGATATCGAAATTCCGCGCGGAACCCTGGTGACCGTTCTTTCCCGGCCGGCTGCCGTCTCCGACGCGCATTTCACTGACGCCGGCGCCTTCATGCCGCAGCGCTGGCTGGAGCCGCCAGCCGGGGCGCATGATCTCAGCGCGCTCATCCCGTTCGGCTCGGGACCGCGCATGTGTCCCGGACGATCGCTGGCGTTGATCGAGATGAACACGATTCTCGCCTTGCTCTACAAGAATTTCGAGGTCGAGCGTCGCGGGCGTCCGGAGGATGTCAAGGAAGTCTACGGCTTCGTCATGTCGCCGGGGGGCATGAAGGTGCGGCTGCGCCCCCGCGCCTGAGCTTTTTCGCTCGAAAAGGCTCTCGGGGGCGCAGCGCGCATCACGACATCAGATGCGCCGGCGGCTGCGGATTGTTGGCCGGGTTGGAGTCGTATTTGTTGATTTTGGCGACCAGCGGTCCGCCCACCAGCGGTTTCAAATCGGCTTCGAGCGCCTCCGCGGCGTCCTTCGCGTAAACCTCGTCGCCGTTCACATAGAAAGTGACGATCTTCTTGTGCTTGGCCACCTTGACCGGGTCCTCGATGGTGACCTTGGTCCATTTGTACAGCGGGCTCTGCGTCTCGCCGGCGGCCTCGGCCTCCGCGACGAACTCGGCGAAGGCCTCGTACTGGTTGCGGATCTGCGCGTTATGCCGTTCGGCGACGGAGACGAGCGGCTCGAGTTCGGGCGCGGCGCCGCCTTCGCAAATCAATTCGGCCGCGCGGTCCGTCAGGGTGGCGCGGATTTGAAACTGCCATTCCTCGCTCATCGTTTTCTCCAGTTCGAGCTGACCTATATAAAGTCATTGGCGCGCCAAGGGGCAAGGTCTTATGCCCGCCCATGCGGCGGCGGCCGCGCGCCATGCGGCCGTGGGCGCGACTGGCTGAGCAGGTTGTGCGCCGTATTGACCAGCGCGATATGGGAAAAGGCCTGGGGAAAATTCCCCAGAAAACGCTTGGCCCCGGGGTCGTATTCCTCGGAGAGCAGGCCAAGATCGTTGCGCAGCGCCAGCAGTCGCTCGAACAGTTTTTTCGCCTCGGCGCGCCGGCCGGTCAGCACATAGGCGTCGGCGAGCCAAAAGCTGCAGGCGAGAAAAGCGCCTTCGCCCGGCGGCAGGCCGTCATCGGTTTCGTGCGTGTGGTAGCGCATGACAAAACCGTCGCGCATCAGCCGCCGCTCGATGGCGGCGATTGTGCCGGTCACCCGGGGATCGTCCGGCGGCAAAAAGCCGACGGCCGGGATGAGCAGGGCGCTGGCGTCGAGATTTTTCGAGCCATAGGTCTGGACGAAGGCGCCGATTTCGGGATCAAAACCCTTTTCGCAGACTTGGCGGTGCATATGCTGGCGCAGCGCCCGCCATTGGTCGAGCGGGCCGTCCAAGCCGAAATTTTCGGCGCTGCGGATGGCGCGGTCGATCGCCACCCAGGCCATCACCTTGGAATGGGTGAAATTTTGTCGCCCGCCGCGCACCTCCCAAATGCCTTCGTCCGGGCTCTCCCAGATTTTGCTCAAATGCTCCACCAGCGCGCATTGAAAATCCCAGCCTTCCCCGGGATTGCGCAAGGAGCCGATGCGCGCCTGGTGCAGCGCGTCCATCACCTCGCCATAGACGTCGATCTGCAATTGTTCCGAGGCGGCATTGCCGATGCGCACCGGTTTGGAGCCTTCGTAGCCGCTCAGCCAGGGAATCTCCCATTCGGTGAGCCGTTTTTCTCCGGCGAGCCCATACATGATCTGCATCTGGCTGGGACTGCCGGCCGCCGCGCGCAAAAGCCATTTGCGCCATTCGCGCGCCTCCTCGTAATAGCCGGCGTTCATGAAGGCGAGCAGGGCCAGCGTGGCGTCGCGCAGCCAGCAGATGCGATAGTCCCAGTTGCGCGGGCCGCCGATTTTTTCCGGCAGGGAGGTGGTCGGCGCCGCGACAATGCCGCCGGTCGGCGCGTAGATCAGCGCCTTGAGCGTGATCAGCGACCGGGCGAGCGCGTCGCGCCAGGCGTCGGGATGGCCATGCTTGTGGTGGGCGGAGGCCCAGTCGCGCCAGAACGCTTCGGTGTCCCGCAAGGCCTGGAACGCGTCGACCGGGTCGGGAACGGGCAGGTGCGAGGGCGCGTAGCTCAGGACGAAGGGCGCGGTGTGGCCTGCGTGAACCGTGAATTCCGCAACCGTCGTCATGCCCTCGCCGCGCAGCGCCACCGCTGTGTGCAGCGCCACCTGATCGGGTCCGGACACGGCCAGCCAGGCGCCGTCGGCGGTGCGGCGCACCCAGGGAATTGCGGCGCCGTGATCGAAGCGCAGGGTGAGGTCGCAGCGCATGCGCACGGCGCCGCGCTCGCCCCGGACCAGCCGCACCAGCGAGGACGCGCCGGCGCGCAGCGGAAAGAAGTCGATCAGGGTGGCCTCGCCCTCTTGGGTGACGAAAGTGGTTTCGAGGATCAGCGTGTCCGGCCGGTAGCGTCGTGTGACCGTCGGCTTGGGATCGGCGGGGGCGAGGCGCCAGCGGCCGTTGTCGGCGTCGCCGAGCAAAGCGGCGAAACAGGCGCCGGAATCGAAGCGCGGCCAGCACAGCCAGTCGATGGAGCCGTCCTTCGCCACCAGCGCCGCGGTCTCGCAATCGCCGATCAATCCGTAATCTTCAATGGCCGAGGGCATGGAAACTCCGGGATGAAAAAGCCGCGCGATCAGCGAAACCGCCGGCGCCGGCAAAGCGTTGCGCAGCCGGGGGCGAAAACGCGGAGATCCTCATGCCCAATCGCAAACACGCGCCCAGCGCGACGCCGCAAGCCCCGTCCGCCCGCGCCGGGCCGACGGCTTCGCGCCGCGCGCAGGCGAGAACCGCGCCCAATCTCGACCAGCTCTGCATCGACACGATCCGCACGCTGTCGATGGATGCGGTGGAGCGGGCGAAATCAGGCCATCCGGGAACGCCGATGGCGCTGGCGCCGGTCATTTACGCGCTGTGGCGCAACGCGCTGCGCTTCGATCCCGAAGACGCCGCCTGGCCGAACCGCGACAGGTTCGTGCTTTCGGCCGGCCACGCCTCCATGCTGCTCTATGCGACGCTGCATCTCGCCGGCGTGAAAAAGCACGGCGCCGACGAACCCGCCGTCTCGCTCGACGACATCAAGAATTTTCGCCAGCTCGACAGCCTCTGTCCGGGCCATCCCGAGCACCACATCACCACCGGCGTCGAGGCGACCACCGGGCCGCTGGGCCAGGGCTGCGGCATGTCGGTGGGCATGGCGATGGGCGAGCGCTGGCTGGCGCAGAGTTTCAATCGGCCGGGCTTAAACCTGTTCGATTACGACATTTACGCCCTGTGCAGCGACGGCGACATGATGGAGGGGGTGAGCAATGAGGCGGCCTCGCTTGCCGGCCATCTGCGCCTGAGCAATCTGTGCTGGATCTACGACGACAACCAGGTGACCATCGAGGGCCACACCGAACTCGCCTTCGGCGACGACGTGGCCATGCGTTTTCGCAGTCTGGGCTGGAACGTCGAGCGCGTCGCCGACGCCAACGATTTTCATGCCGTCGCCGCCGCGCTCACGCGGTTTCGCGCGGCGCAGGACGCGCCCACGCTGATCCAGGTGAAGAGCCATATCGGCTACGGCGCCCCCCACAAGCAGGACACCAGCGCCGCCCATGGCGAACCTTTGGGCGAAGAGGAAGTGCGGCTCGCCAAGCGCGCCTATGGCTGGCCGGAGGACGAAAGATTTTTTGTTCCCGACGGCGTTCGCGCGCATTTCGCCAAAGGGATGCGCGGCGGCGCCCTGCGCCAGGAGTGGCTCGCGCGCATGGACTCCTATCGCAACAAGCACCCTGATCTCGCGGCCCGGCTCGACCGGATGTTGTCCGGCGCATTGCCCGAGGGGTGGGACAGCGATTTGCCCGCGTTTGCCTCCGATGCGAAGGGCCTCGCCACGCGCGAATCCTCCGGCAAGGTTCTGAACGCGATTGCCGGCAAAATCCCCTGGCTGGTCGGCGGCGCGGCGGATCTCGCGCCGTCCACAAAAAGCAATCTGAGCTTTGACGGCGCCGGCGATTTTGAACCCGGCTCCTATGGCGGCCGCAACCTGCATTTCGGCATTCGCGAACACGCCATGGGCGCGGCGCTCAATGGACTCGCGCTGTCAAAACTGCGGGTTTACGGCTCGACCTTCTTGATCTTCTCCGACTATGCAAAGCCGGCGATCCGGCTGAGCGCGCTGATGGGCCTGCCGGTGATCTACATTTTTTCGCACGATTCCATCGGACTCGGCGAGGACGGACCGACCCACCAGCCCATCGAGCAATTGGCCGGGTTGCGCGCCATCCCCGGATTGATCACGCTTCGCCCGGCCGACGCCAACGAGGTCTTGGCGGCCTGGCGGGTGGCGCTGCGCCAGACCCAGCCGACGTGCCTGATCCTGAGCCGGCAAAAAATCTCGACGCTCGACCGCACACGCTACGCCTCCGCCGAGGGCGTCGCGCGCGGCGCCTATGTGCTGGCGGAAACAGGCGCGACGCCGGAGGTGATCCTGATCGGCACAGGCGGCGAGGTCCATCTTTGCCTCCAAGCTTTTGACGACCTGTCCCGCGAGAACATCGCCGCCCGCGTCGTCAGCATGCCCTCGTGGGAGCTGTTCGAGCAGCAGGACCGCGCCTATCGCGACGAGGTCTTGCCGCCGGAAGTGACTGCGCGGGTCTGCGTCGAGGCCGCTTCGCCGCTCGGTTGGGACCGCTATGTCGGGGCGACCGGCGCCAAAATCACGATGTGCGATTTCGGCGCCTCTGCGCCCGCCGCCGATCTCATGCTAAGGTTCGGATTTACACGCGAGGCGGTTGCGGAGGCCGCGCGGCGCCAGATGCAAGCCGCTAAAAAGCAGGAGAAAGCGCGATGAATCCCTTGAACCCATCGCAGCCGCGGCGCGTGAACCCGCTGCAGGAATTGCAGGGGTGCGGGCAGGCGCCCTGGCTCGATTATCTCAAGCGCAGTTTTGTCGCGCGCGGCGATCTTGCGGAAATGGTCGCGCGGGATGGCGTGAAGGGCGTGACCTCCAACCCTTCCATTTTCGAAAAAGCCATCGGGCAATCCGACGAATATGACGACGCCATAAAGGAATTCCTGCGCGGCGGCGATCGCGAGGCCGGCGACATCTACGAGCATCTCGCATTCGCCGACATCCGCGCCGCCGCCGATGTGCTCGCGCCCGTCTACAGCGACACCGGCGGGCGCGACGGCTATGTCAGCCTGGAATGCTCGCCCCATCTCGCCAATGACACCGAGGCGACGGTTGCGGAGGCGCAGCGGCTGTGGAAGGCGGTCGACCGTCCCAATCTGATGGTCAAGGTTCCGGCGACGCCTGCCGGCCTGCCGGCGATCCGGCGCCTGATCGCGGCGGGCGTGAACGTCAATGTCACCTTGCTGTTTTCGGTGGATGTCTACGAGCAGGTGGCGCGCGCCTATATCGCCGGGCTCGAGGATTTGCGCGAAAGCGGCGGCGATGTCTCGCGCGTCGCCAGCGTCGCCAGCTTTTTCGTCAGCCGCATCGACACGGCCGTGGACAAGAAGCTCGACGCGCTTGCCGACAAAACCTTGGCCGGAAGCCTGCGCGGCAACGCGGCGATCGTCAACGCCCGCATGGCTTACCGGCGTTTCCTCGACATTTTCGAGGGGCGGCGCTGGCATGCGCTGGCCCGCGCGGGGGCGCAGACGCAGCGCCTGCTCTGGGCCTCCACGGGCGTGAAAAATCCTGATTACAAGGACACGCTCTATGTCGACGCCTTGATCGGCCCGGATACGGTCAACACCATGCCGCCCGCAACCCTGGACGCCTTTCGCGACCACGGCGAAGTCGTTTGCAACGCCATCCAGCAGGAGTTTTCGGGGGTCAGGCGGGAAAGGGCCGTGCTCATGGAGCTGCGCGACCGCGGCATTTCTCTTGAGGACATCACGCGCGACTTGCTCGACGATGGCGTGAAGCAATTTGTCGACGCCTTCGACAAGCTGTTCGCCGCCCTGGAAAAGCAGCGCGCCGCGCACGCGGGCTGAACCGCATGGCGTCCTCCGGCGTTTGCCGTCCGGAGGTTTTCATGCGGATCGGAATGGTTGGACTGGGGCGGATGGGCGGCGCCATGGCCCGCCGCCTGATGAAGGCGGGCCACGCATGCGTCGTCTATGACCGCGACGCTTCCGCCCGGGCCGCGCTGGTCGGGCAGGGCGCCACCGACGCCGAGTCCCTCGCGCAACTGGCGCAAAAGCTGGCGCCGCCGCGCGCCATCTGGCTGATGCTGCCCGCCGGCCCGGTGACCCAGCAAGCGGTCGATGGTCTCGCCGCGCTGCTCGCGCCCGGCGACATCCTCGTCGACGGCGGCAACAGTTTTTACAAGGACGACATTTCGCGGGCAAAAACGCTCGCCGAAAAAGGCGTCGCCTATGTGGATTGCGGCACATCCGGCGGCGTCTGGGGCTTTGAGCGCGGCTATTGCCTGATGATCGGCGGCCCGGAGGCGGCGGTCAAACATTTGGACCCGATCTTTTCCGCGCTGGCCCCGGGCCCCGGAACCATCTTGCGCACGCCCGGTCGCGAAAGCGGCGACCCCCGCGCCGAGCGCGGCTACATTCACGCGGGCCCCTCGGGCGCCGGCCATTTCGTCAAAATGGTCCATAACGGCATCGAATACGGGTTGATGCAGGCCTATGCCGAAGGTTTTGACATTCTGCGCAACCGCAACGCGGAAGGCCTGCCGGAGCACGAGCGTTTCGATCTCGACCTCGCCGATATCGCCGAGGTCTGGCGGCGCGGCAGCGTGATCTCCTCCTGGCTGCTCGACCTCGGGGCGGCGGCGCTCGCCAAGGACCCGCATCTCGAAAATTTTTCCGGCGTGGTCGAGGATTCCGGCGAAGGGCGCTGGACGGTTGAGGCCGCCATCGAGGAGGCCGTCCCCGCAAATGTCCTCTCCGCCGCGCTCTATGCGCGGTTCCGCTCGCGGCGCGCGCATGGGTTTGGCGAAAAGCTTTTGTCGGCGTTGCGCTTCGGCTTCGGACGCCATGTCGAAGGCGGGCGCGAGGCGGTCGAGGCCGTGGCCGATGTCGCATCCGGCAAGGAGAGGTGAATGGATCGGACCTGCAGGGCGCGCATGGTCGCCGCGCCGCCGCGCCGCGCGCCGAGGCCCGCCGACCCCTGCGCGCTGGTCCTGTTCGGCGCCACCGGCGACCTCACGCACCGGCTGGTGATCCCGGCGCTCTACAATCTTTCGCGCACCAACGCGCTGCCTGAGTCCTTTGCCCTGATCGGCGTCGCGCGCGGGCGCACGACGACGCAGGCGTGGCGCGACGACCTGCGCGGCTCCTTGGAGAAATATATCGGCGGCGCCATCGACGAGACCGCCTGGCGCCGCCTCGCCGACAGAATGCGTTTTTTTCCCGGCGACCTCTCCGATCCCGGCTTTTACGAGGCGTTGCGCGGCCAGCTCGACGCTATGCCGGAAACGCGGGGCAACGCGATCTTCTATCTCGCCGTGGCCGCGCAGCTCTTTTGCACGGTGACGCAAAATCTCAGCGCCGCGCATCTCCTCGACCAGCCCCTGGACGAAGAGGGCGTTCAAAAACACTGGCGTCGCATCGTCATCGAAAAGCCGTTCGGCCACGACCTCGCCTCGGCCCGCGACCTCAACGCGCGCCTGCAAAAAATCGTCAGCGAGGATCAGATTTTTCGCATCGATCATTTCCTCGGTAAGGACACGGTGCGCAGCATTATGGCGTTTCGCTTCGGCAATGGTCTGTTCGAGCCGATCTGGAATCGCGACCGCATCGATCACGTGCAAATCACCGCCGCCGAAACCGTCGGGGTCGAAACCCGTGGGAAATTCTATGAGCAGACCGGCGCGCTGCGCGACATGCTGCCCAATCATTTGCTGACCCTGATGTCGATGGTGGCGATGGAGGCGCCGGTGCGTTTTGACGCGCCCAACATCCTGGCGAAAAAGGCCGAGGTTCTCGCCGCCATCCCCGAGGTCGCGCCGGATTGCGCCGTGCGTGGCCAATATGGCCCCGGCGAAGTTTTGGGGCGCGCCAAGCAGCGCTACCGCGACGAGCCCAATGTCGCCCAAGACTCCGGCGTCGAAACCTATGTCGCCATGCGGCTTGAAATCGACAATTGGCGCTGGGCGGGCGTCCCCTTCTATTTGCGTACGGGAAAACACCTGGCGAAGCGGCTGACCGAAATCGCCATCCGCTTCAAGCCGGCGCCGTCCACCCCGTTTCGCGATTGCGTGGATGAGATGCGACCGAACTGGCTGCATCTGCGCATCGCGCCGGACGAAGGCATTTCGCTGCGCTTCGAGATCAAGCGGCCGGGACCGGCGATGGACCTCGCCTCGGTGCGCATGGAGTTTCGCTACGATGACTGGTTCCCGAAGGAGCCGAACATCGGCTACGAAACCCTGATCCACGACGTGATGACTGGCGACCAGACCCTGTTCATGCGGGGCGACATGGTGGAGCAGACTTGGCGCATCGTGCAACCCGTGCTCGACGCCTGGGCGGAGGATGCGGATGTGCCCGCCTATGCCTCGGGCGGCGCCGGCCCGGAGCAAGCCGACGCGCTGCTGGCGCGCGAGGGACGGCGCTGGCTGCCCATCGAGGCATGACCATGTCTGAAGGGGTCGAGCCGGGATACACGCTCGAAGTGCTGGGCGACCCCAAAACCGTGGCGACGCGGGCGGCGCAATGGCTGCTTTCCCTGGCCTTGGAGACGGAGGGCGCGTTCGCCCTCGCCCTCGCGGGCGGCGCCACGCCCCGCGCGCTTTACGAGCGCTTCGCGGCGCCGCCGTTTCGCGATCAATTTCCCTGGCCCCGCGCGCATATGTTTTGGGGGGACGAACGTTTTGTTGCGCCCGACGATCCGCGCAGCAATTTCCGCATGGCGCGCGACACTTTTTTGGCGCGCGCGCCCATCCCCGCCCAAAACATCCATCCCGTCGACACGCGCGCGCAAAGCGCGGAAGCCGCTGCGCTTGCCTACCAGCACGATCTCATGGCCTTCCACGGCGCCGCGCATCTCACCCTCGCGCGGCCGTTGTTCGACGTCACGCTGCTCGGGCTCGGCGTGGACGGCCACATCGCCTCGTTGTTTCCCGGCGACGCCGCGCTTGGCGAGCGCCATGGCTGGACGGCGGCGACCAAGGACGCCAGCGGACTTGCGCGGATCACGCTGACCTATCCGGCGATCGAGAGCAGCCGCCGCGTCGCCTTTCTCATCACCGGCGCCGAAAAGAGCGCGGTTCTCGCGCGCCTCCTTCAGGGCGACCGCGCCCTGCCGGCGGCGCATTTGCGTCCGGTCGGCGAACTTTTTTTGTTCGTCGACGCGGACGCCGCGCAGGCGCTGGACTGATCAGGTCGCGTCGTATTTTTCGCCGCCGCGCAGCACCACATAGATCGCCGGGATGACCAGCACGGTCAGCGCCGTGGAGGAGGCGAGACCGAACAGCAGCGAGATCGCCAGGCCCTGGAAAATCGGGTCCGACAAAATGGTCACCGCGCCGATCATCGCCGCCAAAGCGGTGAGCAGGATCGGCTTGAAGCGGATCGCGCCAGCCTCCAGCAGCAGGTGTTTCAGCCCTTGCGAAGAATCGCCGTGGCGGACGAAATCCACCAATAGGATGGAATTGCGCACGATAATGCCGGCGAGCGCGATGAAGCCGATCATCGAGGTCGCGGTGAAGGCGGCGTGGAACAGCCAGTGGCCCAGCATGATGCCGATGAAGGTCAGCGGCACCGGGGTCAGGATCACCAGCGGCAGCTTGAAACTGCGGAACTGCGCCACCACAAGGATATAAATTCCGACCAGCGCCGCCAAAAAGGCGCCGCCCATATCTCGAAAAGTGACCCAGGTGACTTCCCACTCGCCGTCCCACAGCAGCTTCGGCTTGCTCTCGTCGAGCGGCTGGCCGTGCAGGATGATTTCGGGCTTCGGCGTCCCTTCCGACCACTGCATCTTGTCCAGCGCCGCCGAGACCGCGAGCTGGCCGTAGAGCGGCGCTTCATAAGCGCCGGCCAGCTCCGCCATCACCATTTCCGCCGCGCGGCCGTTGTGGCGGAAGATGGGGAAGGACGACAGCTCCGTGGTCACGCGGGTGACGTCGCCGAGTTCGACGATCGAGCGGCTGCCCGGCAGGCTGTTGGCGGGAACAGGCGTTGTCAGCGCCAGTTCGTTCAGCTCGCGATGGTTTTTCGCCAGCGCCAGCCGGATCGGCAGCGGCTGGCGGCCGCCGCGATGCGAATAGCCGACGACATCGCCGCCATAGAGCCGGCGCAGCGTGTCGAACACGTCGCTCTGTTGCACGCCAAAGAACTCGAGCGAATCCTGGTCGATCTCCACCCGCTGGCGCGGCGCGCGCACGCCAAAGGAGTCGTCGACATCGACGATGAAGTCGGAGGACTCAAAAGCTTTGCGAATCTGCGCCGCCACCGCGCGGCGCGTCTCGGCATCGGGACCATAGACTTCCGCGAGCAGGGTGGAGAGCACCGGCGGGCCCGGCGGCGGTTCGACCACTTTGAGCGAACCGCGCGGCGGCAGGGCGATGCCCTTCAGCTTTTCGCGGACTTCCAGCGCAATCTCGTGGCTGGGACGCTTGCGCTTGTCCTTGGGCGACAGGTTGATCTGCACGTCGCCGGTCTGAGGCAGGGTGCGAATGTAATAGTGGCGCACCAAGCCGTTGAAGTTGAACGGCGCCGCCGTTCCCGCATAGGTCTCGAACGACTGGATTTCCGGCACATCCTTCAGCCGCTGTACGGCGTCGGCCAGGATGCGGTTGGTCTCCTCGACCGATGTTCCCGCCGGCAGGTCGGCGACGATGGCCAGCTCCGGCTTATTGTCGAACGGCAGCAGCTTTACGGTGACCAGCTTGAAATAGAACATGCTGAGCGAGGCCAGCGTCGCGATTCCAACGGCGGTCAGAAATTTTTTCGACGATTTGCGACTGCGCAGCACCGGCGCGGCGACGCGCCGGTAGAACGCGCCCATACGCCCTCCGCCGGCGGCCTCGCCATGATGCAGCGGCGCCTTGCCGGCGATTTTCAGCATCAGCCACGGGGTGATGATCACGGCGGCGAAGAAGGAGAAAATCATCGCGGCGGAGGCGTTGGACGGGATCGGGCTCATGTACGGGCCCATCAACCCCGACACGAACAGCATCGGCAGCAGCGCCGCGACCACGGTGAGGGTCGCCACGATGGTCGGGTTTCCAACCTCGCTGACGCCGTCTATGGCCGCCTGCATCCGCGTGCGTCCGTCGCGCATCGCCCAGTGCCGGGCGATATTCTCGATGACGACGATGGCGTCGTCGACCAGAATGCCGATCGAGAAGATCAGCGCGAACAGGCTGACGCGGTTGAGCGTGTAGCCCATGATCCAGGCCGCAAAAAGCGTCAGCAGGATGGTGGTGGGGATCACGACCGCGACGACGATGGCCTCGCGCCAGCCGATGGCGACGGCGACCAGCAGCACGATGGACACGGTGGCGAGGCCGAGATGGAACAGCAGCTCGTTGGCCTTTTCATTGGCCGTCTCGCCGTAATTGCGCGTGACCTTCACCTCGATATCGGCGGGGACCGTGGAGCCCTTCAGATGTTCGAGCTGTTCGACGATGCGCTCGGAAATCACCACGGCATTGGCGCCGGCGCGCTTGGCCAGCGCGATGGTCACAGCCGGTGTTGTGCGCAGCTCGTCCTCGGTGCGGGCGACATGAGTCACGCGCGTTTCGTTTGGCGCGTCGACGAACGACACTTTGGCGACGTCGCGCAGATAGACCGGGCGGCCGTCGCGTGTGGTGATCAGCAAATTGCCGATTTCGGGCAGGGTTTGCAGCGTGCGCCCGGCCAGCGTCTCCACCTGCATGCCGGCTTCGCGCACCAGGCCGAGCTGCATGGCGCTGTTGGCGCCCTGGGCCTTGGCGGCGAGCTGTTGCAGCGTCACGCCAAAGCGCGCGAGCCCTGCCGGGTCGGGCTCGATGCGGATTTCCTGCTGCTGGTCGCCGACCAGGTAGCTGAGGCCCACATCCTCCAGCTTCGCCAGTTCGGTGCGCAATTCGCGCGCGACATCGGTGAGCGCGCCCGCCGTCCAGCGGTCCGCCGCTTCAGGTTTCGGCGTCAGCGTCAGCGTGACGATGGCGACATCGTCGATGCCGCGCCCGACGATCAGCGGCTCCGGCACGCCCGCGGGAATCTTGTCCATATTGGCGCGGATTTTTTCATGAACGCGCAAGATGGCGGCGTCGGTCGAAGTGCCCACCAAAAAACGGGCCGTGATCATCGCCTTGTCGTCATAGGTCTTGGAATAGACGTGCTCGACGGCGTTGATGCCTTTGACGATGGTTTCCAGCGGCTCGGTGACCAGCTTGACCGCATCTTCGGCGCGCAAGCCGTTGGCCTGCACCATGATATCGACCATGGGCACGGAGATTTGCGGCTCTTCCTCGCGCGGCAGATTGATCAGCGCGAGCAGGCCAAGCGCCAGCGCGGCGATCAGCAGCAGCGGGGTGAGCGGCGAATTGATAAAAGTTTTGGTCAGCGCGCCTGCGAGGCCGAGGCTCTTCTTTTCATTCATGTCGGTCATGGCGTCACGATCCGGTCGCCGGCCTTCAGGCCGGAAAGAATTTCAACGTTTTGCGGATCGGCCGCATCGGTGAACACCACGGCGACATCCAGCGGTCCGTCCGCCCGGGCCAGCTTCACATAATCGACGCCCGAGCGTGTGGCGACGGCGGCGCGTGGGATCACAAGCGCGGTGCGTTCTCCCACCGGCGCGAACACGCGCACGCGCTCGCCGACGAAATAATTGTCGATGTTCTCCACTTCCGCGTCGGCGATGACGCGGCCATTGTCGAGTTCGGGATAAATGCGCACGATTTTGCCCATCCGCGAGGGACCGCCGGCCACGCGCGGCGCGACTTTGACGGGCGCGCCCAATTGCAGCAGCGGCGCATGGCGCTCGGGCAGGGCGAGGCGCAAATAAAGCGTTCCTGCGGCGACGCGGGCGATGGGCTCGCCGGGCTGGACCACGGCGCCGGGCACGACGGAAATAGTCAAGACCCGGCCGTCCTTGGGCGCCAGAACCTCGCCTTCGCGCGTCTGCTGCGCCACCACCGCGCGCTGCGCCTTCATCGAATCGAGCTGGTGGGCGAGCACGTCCACATTGGTTTTCGCCTGGTCATAGGCGGCTCGCGTCGTAAATCCGCTTTTCAGCAGGTCCTGGGCGCGTTTCAGCGCGACCTCGGCATTCTCCATTTGCGAAACCAGCGCGCTGATCTGGCCGTCGAGCGATTGCGCCTGAAGCGCGAGTTTCTGGTCGGCGACCACGGCGATCACGTCGCCGGCCTTCACCTGCGCGCCCTCGTCGACATTGCGCTGGACGATGGTGCCGCCGATGCGCGTGCGCGCCGGAACGATGTCGCGGCTCTCGGCCTGGCCGAAGATCGCCTTCATGTTGGGAACCGTCTGCGGGCTCACCGTGATTTCCCCGGCCCATGCGGGAAGGGTGGCGAGCAGCAGGGGGAGCGCGGCGGATCGGAGGAGACTGTGCATGGGAGCGGCCTTTACAAATATTCGCATATATGAGAATACAGAGGCATGGTTGTCAAGCACGACGCGCTTCCCGTCGAGGCGGCGAGCGAATTCTTAAAAAATTTCACCAATCCGACGCGCCTGCGCCTGCTCTGCGCGTTGGCCCACGGCGAATCCTCCGTGGGCGAACTGGCGGAGGCGGCGGGCGCGCCCCTGGCGCAAGCGTCGCAGCAGCTCGCCCATCTGCGCCACGACCGGCTCGTGGTGGCGCGCCGCCACGGCCAGACCGTCACCTACCGGCTCGCCAACGAGAATGTGAGTCGGTTCATCGAGGTCCTGGCCTCGTCCTTCTGCCCCAAAACCCAAGGAGTTCCAGATGACCCTGACCCCGCCGCTGAAAAAAGGATTTAAGGCCATGCTCGCGGAGGCGAACGCGGAGATCGCGACGATTTCCGTGCATGACGCGCTGCCGCTGGTGGACGATCCTTCGGTCCTGTTCGTCGATGTGCGCGAGGGCGCCGAAGCCGCGACCGGCGTCATCCCCGGCGCTTTTTCCGCGCCGCGCGGGTTCCTCGAATTTTTTGCCGATCCGGACTGCCCGATGCACAAGCCGGAACTCGCCGCCGCCCGGCGCATGATCGTCTATTGCGCCAGCGGCGGCCGCTCGACGCTCGCCGCCAAGACCCTGTTCGACATGGGTTTTACCGATGTGCAAAACCTCGTCGGCGGCATGTCCGCCTGGAAGGCCGCCGGCGGCCCGGTGACGGCGTAAGGGAGGAAACCATGTTCGGATGGCTGTTTGGCGCCGGCGGAAACGTCAAGACGTTCAATCCCGGCGAATTGCGCGACCTCCTTGGCGAGAACACGCATGTGCTGGTCGATGTCCGCGAGGACAATGAATGGGCCGGCGGCCACATTCCCGGCGCGATCCACGCGCCGCTGTCGCGCTTCGACCAGGCGGCGGCGAATTTTCCGAAGGACAAGCCGATCATCTTTTACTGCGCCTCCGGCATGCGCTCGAAGAACGCGCTGCGCCGCGCGGAAAAAATGGGTTTGAACGCGGAAGGGCATTTGGGGGGCGGCATTTCGAGCTGGGCGCGCTACGATTACCCTGTTGTCAGGTGAGTCGATGAGCGATCTCAAAACCCGTTTCCGCGAAATGACGCGCGGCGCGCAGACGCTGGGCCTTGGTTATATCGGTGTGGCCAACGGGCTGTTTTCGGCGCTGCGCCGGCTGGGCGCGGCGTCATCGGACGCGCTGGCCCAGGCGGCCGGCATGGATCAAGCCTATGTCCGGCGCTGGTGCGACGCGGCCTATGCCTTCGGCCTGCTCGAGGCGGACGGCGACCGTTTTTCGCTGTCGGACATGGGGGCGGCGCTCGATCCTGAGAGCGAGGACACGCTGATGCCGGTCGCCGGTCACGCCATGATGAGCCTGCATATGGCGGAACGCGCGGCTCTGTTCATGCGCGACGGCGCCCGTCCCGGCGAAGCCGTGATGTTCGAGCGCGAAACGCTCGGGCCGCTGTTCGGCCCGATGCTGGAGGGCTCGTTCTCGCGGCTGTTCAGCAAGGCGATCGCGCCGAACCTGCCCGTATTTGCCGAAGTTTCGGCGCGCGGCGGGCTCGTTGTTGATCTCGGCTGCGGCAACGGCTGGTATTTGCGCGCCCTGCTGCGCGACCGGCCGCTGTTGCGCGGTGTCGGCGTCGACGGGTTCGACGGCAATATTGTGCAGGCCCGCGCCTTGGCGGAACAGGCCGGCATGAGCGACCGCCTGAGCTTTGTGCAGAGCGATCTGCATGCGTTCGCGCTCGACGAAAAAGCCGATCTGATCGCGATGAACCGGGCGCTGCATCACGTGTGGGAGGCGGGGATCGAACGCTTCACGGCGCGGCTGCGCGACGCCCTCAAACCCGGTGGCGCCGCGGCGATCTGGGAGCCGGATTGGCCCGAGGATCGCGCCCAATTGCGCACGCCCGCGCGGCAAGGTTTTGCCTTCCAAAATCTCACCGAGCACGTGCAGGGCAATCATTTGTTGCGCGCGGTGGAGATTGCGCAGGCGTTTGACGACGCCGGCATGCGCGCGGAAATTTTCCGCTTCGCCGAGGGGCAGGAAGCGGTGATCGTCGCGCGCAAGGCGGGATGATCGGCGGGGACTGGATCGAATTGCGCGCAAGCCGCGTGCGGAAGTGGCGAGCCGCTAAAAGCGCAATTCGTTCCTGTTCCCTTGCACACCAAAGTTTGGGGCCGGTGATGGGGTGGACGGCGCCCCGAAGCGGCATCGATGTGCCATGATGGTCGTCGGTGAAACTCCCGTCAGATGAGGCGCCGTCCATGGG
>NZ_JAOQNX010000030.1 GCF_025961575.1 Rhodoblastus acidophilus
GCTTGGTCATGATCTCTCCTGATGCGCGGCGATCATCGCCGCTGTCAGGCACAAAAGCCACTTATCGTCCTGTCCAGATTCTCCGGGCCAGCTCTCAACAGAGATTGTCTCGACGGTGGCGTCTTTGCCGACAAACCTGCTCATGGTCTTGTGGGTCGCCCTGAAGAAGACATGCCCGAATTTTTCGGGGGGCAGGTCCTCAATCAGGTCCATCAATGAATCGATTTCTTCGTCCGTCAGAGGCATGGTTAGATCGCCACTCCCTTCTTGCGCGCGTCGGCCAGAATCAGATCCATCGGGATGGCCTGGTTGTACCCCGGGCTCTCGCCCAGTCCGGTCTCGCGACCAGCATGATGCAGGGCGACAAAGCGCAGCGCCGCATCGAAGACCGGCGCGCCCGACGAACCCGGCAGGGTGTTGACGCTGTGGCGGATGCGAGAAACCCCGAGATCGGTCACTGCGCCAATGTCGATCTTCATGGGCTTGCCGCCAGGATGCTGCAAGATGACGAGTCCGCTGTTGACCTTAGGCGCCTCGTCGGGCGGCGCGATGCCGATGAACCCGCGCGGATCGCCGTTGGGCGTGATGGGCTTGCCTCCCAACGTGCTTTCAAGCCGCAGCAGGGCATAGTCGAGACAATCCAGGGCGCTGGTCATCGGGCCTGCATGTTCGTCCTCGGGCGAATGCGGGCTGCTCGCCTCGACCTTGCTAACCTTGACCTCGCAGGACGGCGTGCTAATTCCGGCGCCGATTTTGTCGTCGAAAACACATGTGACGCTCTTGGCCAACCCATGTCCGTCCGCAGCGAGAGCTGTCGCTATGACGTGACGATTGGTCACTACCAGGTCGGCGGCGATCAGCGCCCCGGTTCCGAGGAAGTCGGGGGTGGATACGCGGCAGACCTGAGCTTCCAGGGACGCGAGTTGACCGCGGAACGCGACCACATCCTTGAATGGCGTCTGCTTTCGCGCGAGCAAGGCTTCTAGCGCCGAGCGTCCCTGGTGTTCCGGACCATCGATTTGCGCGAACCCGAGTTCGTCAAGCGCGAGTGCGAAATCTGGAATTCTCGGCCTCGCATCACGGAGCACGACCAGCAACTCCTCGATGGTATTGTGATAGTCATAGTATTGATAAAGCGCGTCAACCTGAGTGGGCCAGAGCGCTGATTGATTGACGAGGCTGTGGTACGGCTGGCCCAGCTTTCGAAATGTGAGGCTCGCCATGCTCTGCGGGTCGAAACTGTCCTCCATGGCTTGGAGGACACGTTCGGCGACAGCGTGTTTAAGCCTCATGCGACCCTCTCCGACACATTTGCTTTTCGATCCGATCAGGCGGGCTGGAACGACCGTTGACGATGTTGTGAGGGCGCACTCCCGTTCCCGTCAGGGACCAATCAAATCGCCCATGGCGAGGCGTCGTCATAATGCGGCTTGTCCGCTCTTACGGAGATGTGAATGTGCTTGTCGTGCGGACTGGCTCCATTGTAAGGGCGCCAGGTCCAGGGCGAGGTCGTGGAGCTGAAAATGCGGCGGTTCCAGATCACGTATTTGACCCGAACGTCCCGCGCGGTCCGCAACGCTTCCGCGAGCTTGTCGGCGCTGAAGCCTCCAGAAGGGTCATTCGTCAGGTCGATGGCGCTGACCACACCGATCCCCCCGTCGACGATCCAGGGATTATGATCGGAATTGCGCGTCGCGTGAGCGGCGTCGCCGATCGCGCCGTCGCTTTTCTTCGAGCGCTGCTGCGCAAGAGCGTTCACCTGATCGCGCAGCTTCAACAACGCCTTGGCGATGCGCCACGGCATCAGCGCTTCAAGGACGTCCGGCGGAATCGCCGGCGACGGCTCGTCCGGATCGACATGGGCGTCTTCGTCGAGGTGGACCCTGGGTTCTTCGTCCACGCCGTAGAGGTCGAGGCCGCGCAAGCTGCCAAACGACGGCGACTCAAGGCCGTCTTGCTGCGCGAGCGCCAGTTTGCGCGCGGCCTTTGCGATCAGTCTTGCGCCATCTGTCTCGATCAGATCGCTGCTGGCGAGGCAAAGGTGGCGGAAGTTGGCGGCGGCCGTCTTCGCCTCGTCCAGTTTTCCCGCGCCGAGCGCTGTGGTGAGAGCATCCCATGCGGTCTTCAGCGCCGGAATCTCCATCCAGTCGTCCCGCTCCGTGAGCTTCTGGATCTCGAAGACGATATAGGGATGGCCGTCGAAGGTTTGGCCCGCGCCGTCGAGCAGCCGACCGTCCTGCGGATCGAGCCGGAAGCCGTCGGTCGGGCCGACTTCATCCGCCGTCGCGCCGATGCTGACCCAGACGCCGGGCTTGAGCGGTTCGAACCCCCGCACCACGCCGCATTCCAGGCTCGCGGCGTCGGAGGCCCCGAACAGCAGGTCCGACGCTTGTTTGAGAGGTCCGATGAACGGTTGCGCCGCCGTGACGAAACCCGATGTGACCGTTTGCGAGAGCTGGCTGATCAGCGACAGGTAGGGAGCGGCCAGATCGCTCGACTTCACCGAGAACAAGGCCACGGAAAGCCGCAAGTCGCCGCGGTAAGGCATGGGCCCGAACAGGGGCCTGTCCACCTGCAGCAGCTTGCCCTGTCCCTTCGGATCGATGTCGCGGAATCCGTCCGGCGCCAGCACGGACTGCCGCTCGATCCGGCTCTGCCCCACGCCTTCGTAAAGCATGCTGGACGTCGCATGGACCGCGCCGTGATAAAGACTCGTCCACCGCCTTCCATTGGCTATGCGGGCGGAGAGCACCCGCACGGCGACGTAGTTTTCGTCCTTGACGATGGGCCCCTCGTCCGGCTGGGGGCGAGGAAGCTGGAACATCAGGTGATTGCGCGTCGGCTCCTCGACAATGGGCTTCAGCCATCCGACCACCCAGGATGCAAGACCTTCCAGCGCCACGGGCGCAGCCGGCGCCATGGAGAAGGACTCCAGCGGCGCGGCGGCCACACGCCCCGCGCCCGACTTGAGTCCCCGCTCGAACAACTCGGCTTCCGCTTCACGTCGAAGCACCAGGCCGCGCAAGTTTGGCAGGCCCGCCCAAATACGCTTCATCGCGCGCAGTTCGCCGGGAATGAGATCGAAGCGCCGGTCGGCCATGTGGTCGCGAATGGCGCGCATTTCGCGATACCTGTCGCCCGGCTTGTTGAACGAAGCCCCGCGATTGTAGGTGAGGGACACCAGCGCGCCGAGGCTGTCCGGATGGAGTTGCGCCGTGTTCGCCAGGGCGCGCTCGGTATGCGCCACGAACTGCGGCAGGGAGACCTTGAAGAACACGCGGTCGGCGACCGCATAGGGCACGGTGATGTCGCGGAACTTTGCGAGGAAACCCGCGGCGGACGGTCCGAGGACCCCGCAACTTGTCGACAGGCGCTTCACCACATCCGCCGCAAGCTCGCCCGCCCAATCCGAAGCCAGAAGGATCGCGCTGACCGTGCCGACGTCATAACCGATGCCGATGGTCACGCCTGAATTTCCGCCCGGCCAGATCGGGTGGGTGTATTTGGCGTTGTAGGCGGCCTCGCTCGAAATCTCCGACGCGATGATGAATGCGGCGGCTTCCTTGGCGATCGGCGTGTTCGATCTCTGCGGCGCGCTCGGAAGTTCGAGCATGTCCGCGTCGTCGCTGTCCCGCTCGGAGGGCGTCGGGCCGGAGCGCAGGGTTTCACCCGCTATTTCATTGATAATTTCGGAGAAATCGCCGGTTGTTTCCGAAGAAGGGTCGCACGCTGCGGAAGACATTAAAGACCTCCAATTATTTGTTCATGGATGCCGATATCGAAAACGAGACTTGCTATCATGAATTGGATTTTGATTGAACATACAATGTATATTGTCAAAAATATTACAACCGTGCGTACGTATCACGATAATTTGAACGCTACGTGAGTTTTCAATTTTGAAAACGACGTCGATGAATCTCAAATTATGCGCTATTGTTGATGTATTGATCGAACTCATGCATCGGCATTCGTGAGCTAGTTACTTATAGTAAGCGCCCAGAGCGCGGATTTGGCGCGCTTTTTTCAATAGAAATTGGATATCTTTGGTGAGTCGATGAGCCCAGGGGTCGAGCCAACATTGCTTTCCGCACCCGAGCAACAGAAGCTCGTGAAGATGCTCTCGCAAGCGGTCGATCTCCATCAACTGGAAAGTTACGTGTTCCTCGCCACGGGCGACCGGCTGTTCGTCGCCTTCGTCGGTGAAGGACAGCCGCTGAAAGTCACGCTGGAAAAGCTGATCGAAGCCCTTGAGCTCGTTCCCATCACCAAGGAATTCCTGCGCGTTGTCTATCAGAACAAACCTTATCAGACCGCGTTGCGCGCCTATATCGTCTCGCTTTTCCCCGAGATCGCCGGCGGATCGATGCAGGTCGCGCCCACGCTCGAATTCCAGCAAGAGGGCGGACTTATTCGCGACAAGAGCGGCCAGCCCAGCCTGGAGCGCTTCGTCAAGCCGCGACTGAAGGCGATCGACGCCCAGGTCTGGCTGGCGAAATTCGAGACGATCAAGCGGCAGGTCTGCCGCGTGGAGGCGCTGGAGCAGCCGCTGGGAACCGGCTTCCTGATCGGTCCGCAAACGGTTCTGACGAACTGGCATGTCGCCGAGGCGGCCCGAAAGGCCGGCGTGGCCGGCAAATTGGCCTGCCGATTCGATTATGCGCGAATGAGCGACAACAGCATCGACGCCGGAATCGTGGTCCCCGTCGCCGAGATCGCCCTGGAGCGGCCTTGCAGCGACGCGGAGACCACGAGCCAGCCCGACGCGCCGCCGCCCCAGCCGCAACAGCTCGATTTCGCGGCGCTCAACCTTTCCACCTCGCAACGGGACCGCGGCTACCAAAAACTCGCGCCGCCGCCCCCGGTCGCGAAGGGCGATCCGCTGATCATCGTGCAGCATCCCGATGGCGAACCGCTGCGTTTCGCCATCGACACGGACGCGGTCATCGGACTGATGCACGACGGACTGCGTCTGCGCTACAGCACCAACACGGCGCCGGGGTCGTCGGGGTCCCCGTGTTTCAACATGGATTGGAATTTGCTCGCGCTGCATCACCTGGGCGATCCCCTGCACGGGCCGGCGAGCTACAACCAGGGCGTTCCCATCGGCTTGATCCGCGACGCGATCGTCGCGGGCGGTCTCGGCGCCTTGCTTGGAGGATAGCCTATGACTCCGTTCAACCTGGAAGCCGCGCAGATGGAGCAGTTGCGCAAACAGGTGTCGAGCTGCTGCGACGAGAGCGACGTCAAGGCGGTCATCGACCTGTATCCGGGCGCCCTGACGCAATCCGATGTCTGGGTTTCCGGCAAGCCGCTGGACGAACAGTTGAACGGGTGTCTGGAAAAAATCGGATTGGAGAACAAGGATTTCGCGGCTTCATTCCTGCTCCGCCTCATCGAGAGAAAATGGAGCGAGGAGAAATTGCGCCGCAGCGTCATGGACAAGGCGCCAAGCGTCTTCCATCCGCCTCGGGGCTTCGACGACGACATTGAGGCGCTGATGACGGCGCTGAGCGCAATGCTCGACCGTCTTGCTCCGCAGCCGCGTTTCGGCGATCTCGGCGACGACAACGTTTTCCGACAGTTCTGCAAGGCCCGGGACGCGCTCGAAGGCATCAGCAAAGCCTTGAACCAGCTCGCGGCGCTCAAGAATGTCCACGACGCCCTGCACATGATGCAGGTGGCGGGCGCGCCGGTGCTGGACCTCCTCAAGGTCGGCGCGGACGCGCCTGCCGATATCATGCCTCCTCTTTGCGGGCGGGTGCGGCGCGCCGCCAACGCCGCGTTGAGTGCGGAACTGTCCCCGGCGCAGGCCGAGCAATTGAATAGCCTGAAAGCCGCGCTGGACGATGCGGAGGATTGGCTCTCGCGGGCCGACGCCAATGAGCGCGCCTTTGGTCTGGCCAAGGCGCGCGCTCTGCTGTTGCGCGAGCTAAGATCCGCCGACGAGGCGATGTTTGCGGTCTCCCGCGATTTCAACGTGCGGCTGTTCAGTTCGACCTTCAACATGACTCCCGCGACCCCCGAAATCCAGGCGGCTTTGATCGCGGCGGTCGATCTCGCGGATACGCTGAGGCGGCGGCTGATGGAACATTCCTACTGGCAGCAAATCGATCTGCGCCTGACCGCCCTCGAACAGACGTTGGCGCAACCGCTCGGCGCGCCGCTCGACGAGTTGAAGGCGCTCGGCTTCCTGAAGGCCGAATTGCGGGGCCTCTCGAACGATCGGCTGATCGACGACGCCGCGTCGCAGATGAACATGGCGGTGCTGCGTCACCTTGGCGCCACCGCGCCGGACGTGCGCGCGGATGTCCAACGGCAGCAGGAAACCTATGCGGGGATGCGCGCGGCCTTTTGCACGCTGCGCAACGCCGCGCGCTCGGCCTTTCTGAAGGTCGATCAGTCCCTGAAATACGACTTCGCCCAACTGCTCGCGTTGAGAGCGCCGCTGGAAGACGTTCTCCAACGCGTGCCTCCGGAGTGCAATCTGATGGTGTCGCCATGAACCCGACTGCGGACGAGGACGCGGGGCTGGCCGAACTGGCCCGCCGCAACCAGGAGCTTCTCAGCCGGGCCGGGACCGACGACGTCCCGGATTCTGACCTTGAGCGTTTCATCGCGGACATCACCGGGGCCGGCGCGCGATGCGCCCCTGGTCCCGCACGGGATTCGCTCCGAAACATGCTCTATTTCTGGACGAGCGAGCTGACGGCGCGCAGCGGCGCCAGCGAGTCGTCGCTTCCCAAACTGGCGGCCTATCGCGAATCGTCGCCGCCGCATGCCCGTCCGAGCGGCGGCGAGGATGAGAACGCCACCCGCACCCGGCAAATTCTGCAGATCGCGGCCTTGGCGCGCCAGTGGAAGACGGCGCCCGACGACAAGCGCCGCGGTTATCTCCTGGCGGATGAAGCGCTCGAAACCGCGCGCGGATTCGTCGACGACGACCCGGATATTCGCGACCTCGTGCGGGCAAGCGACGATTCCGAGAAAAACAAAAGTTCACGTCGCAGGCTATACGTAAGTATCGTGGCCAGTGTCTTTATCGCATTGGCTATGTTTGCAATCTTTATCCACCGCGAAGCGCTGCACTCTAAACGAGAAGCGGAATATGCTTTTCAAGAGGCGCAAAATGCCATGTCTTATTACCTGAGATTAGAGAATGTAAAAAGGGAATTTAAAGCAGAAGTTGAGAGGGTGGTCGACGGCTTGTCGGAAGATAATATTGATCCACTCCGGAAATTTCTTGAGAAAAATGGTAGTGCAAACATCGAACTCATGAATCGCCTGACACTCGGGCCAGCGCCTGCTGCGTCGCCGAACTCGTCCACCGTTTCGCTCAAATTCGACACCAGCCTGGAGAAAGAGTTACGCGGCTTCGGCCAGTGCAACGGGTATATTTGGCTTGGCAGCGATAGCGACCCCCGCTTTGTCGGCGGGCAAAAGCCCAGCGAAGTCAAGCCCGGCCAATCCATCACCGTCGATGCCCGCGATTGGCTGGCTCTCCGCTCCGCTTTTCCGGACAACAAGACCTACGCGCTTAACTCGCAGATCGGAACCGTGCCCGCGGGAGCGACCGTGACGATCAATGGCGACCCAAAGGGATATATCCGAACGACAAAGGGTGGCGCGATGGTCAATCAGATCTGGGCGCCGGTGTCGGTTCCATCCATGTTCTGCGCGACAGTGTTTGTCCAATATTTCGGCGACGACCCCGCCAAGGCCGATGCGCTTGCCGCCGCGATCGGCGCGACCGGAGCGCAGGCGCCTCCCCGCGAGAAACTGGCGAGCGCGAAAGGCCTCTCGGAAATCCGTTATTTCTTCGACGCGGACCGGAAGCTGGCCGAGTTCATCGCCAAGCGGCTGAACCCGCCTGTCCAGGCGAGAACGATTTCCGTCAAGGACCTCACCGATTTTCCGAACAAGCCGAAGCCGGGAACGCTCGAACTCTGGATTGACCTGACCGGAAGCTGATCTGGTTCATCGAAAGCGGGGCAGGGGGGAGACGCCATGGACAAGGTCGAAAAAGCCAAACGTCTGAAGAACATGCTCTCGCAGGTTTCGCCGGGGGGCGCCCTCGAAAACCTGCGGCCGTCCGGCGGCGGGCTTGAGGGATTTGCCCGGCCCGACGATGCCCGCGCGAAGATCGACAGGGGTCTCGAAAAACTCGCGGAGGACCGTCACGAGGACCTGTCGAACGAGGAAATGTTCGGCCTCGAAGCCATAGTGATGAAGGAGAACCGGCCGGCCGTCTTCGTCCGGAACGGCACATATGATCCCTTGCCGGACGCCGCGTGGCTCGCGCTGAACGACCAGGCGGTGCGGGAGCGGATCGACCCGCTGCTGCCGCTGATCGGGCGGATCGAACTGCCGCCTCCGGCCGTCACCCCTTATGTCGGCACCGGCTTTGTTGTCGGACCCGGACTGATGATGACAAACCGGCACGTCGCGCGGGTGTTCGCCGACGGCGTCGGCCTCGATATCCGCTTCACGCCGGGCGACGCCTCCATCAATTTCGGACGCGAGGTCGATGAGACGCCCCAAACGCGGAAAATCGATCTCAAGGTCGCCGGCGTCGAAATGATCCATCCCTATTGGGACATGGCCCTTCTGAAAGTCGATGGGCTGCCAAGCGGGAATGGGTTGCCTCTCTCGATTGAAAAACCGGAGAACCTCTTCGACGAGGACGTCGTCGTCATCGGCTATCCCGCGCGGGACGACCGCAATGATCTCGCCGTGCAGGACAAGATCTTCGACGGCCAGTATTTCGTGAAGCGCCTCGCGCCGGGCAAGGTCCGGGAGCGCGCCTCGGTGCAGAGCTTCGCCAACAAGGTGAATGCGCTGATTCACAACGCTTCGACGCTCGGCGGCAATTCGGGCTCGGCGGTGGTTTGCGTCAAGACGGGCAAGGTGATCGCGCTGCATTTCGCCGGCGTCTATCTCGTCGCCAATTACGCCGTGCCCATGTACGAACTTGCGCGCGACCGGCGGCTGGAAAAACTCAATTTCGACGGCGTTGCGCCGAAGACGACCGACTGGGACTTCGCCTGGGGCTCGACCGAAAAGGTCGCAGCGCCCGTCGCGCATTCCACCCCTTCGCCAAACCTGCAAAGCGTCGCGCCCTCGTCGCAGGCGCGGGTTCCGGCGCCTGTCGCGCAAGGCGGGCCGGGGGAGGCGCGCTGGATCATTCCAATCCAAATCAGCATTTCGGTGGGCCAGCCCTCCCAAGCCTCCCCGGAAGCAGGACGTTTTTCACCCGCGCCCCTCGAATTGGAGACGGAGGAGGGCGTCGTCGTCGATCAGGATTACAGCAACCGTCCCGGCTACGACCCGGAGTTCCTCCAGAGCGTTTCGGTTCCTCTTCCCCGGCTCACGCCGGACATGGCGACCAACACCGCTCTGGTCTCCGAGCGCTACCGCGTCCACGACGATCCCCACGAACTCGCCTATTACCATTACAGCGTCTACATGAACAAACGCCGGCGGACGGCATGGTTTTCCGCGGCCAATGTCGACGGCGACCGCCGTCCGGCGATCGGCAAGCGCGAGGGCGACCGGTGGTATTCGGACACGCGCATCCACAAGACCGAGCAATTGAGCCAGGTCGCTTTCGAACACGGAATCGACCGCGGCCATCTCACGCGGCGCGAAGACACGGCCTGGGGCGACGACGTCGACAGCGCGCTCAGGGCCAATAACGACACGTTTCATTTCACGAATTGCTCGCTCCAGGCTTCGCCCTTCAACCGCGGCAAGGACCGCTGGCAAGGCCTGGAGCAGTTTCTGCTCGAAAAACACGCGAAGAAGGACTCGCGGCGCATGATCGTCATGACCGGGCCGATCTTCGCCGCCAACGACCCCGTCTACCAGAATGAAGACATGGACTATGCAGTGCTTTGTCCCCTCGAATTCTGGAAGGTCTGCGTGCTGGTGCGGGAAGACGGCTCGCCCTCGGCGACGGCCTTCGTGCTCGGACAAAGCGACATTCGCGACTTGCCCGGGTTCGAGGCGGTCTTCGACATCGCCGCCACCCAGATGACGATCGAGGCGCTCGAAGGCAAGACGGGCCTGGATTTCGGCGACCTCAAGCACCACGACCACTTCGCCGGGGGCGGAGCGCCCGGCACGCTCGAACTTCCTGCCGGCGCCGGAGGAAAGCCGCGCAAAGGCAAGATCATCCGCAGCGGCGCGGACATCGTCGTCTAGCCGCAGGAGACCGTTGCAAAACATATGTGTTCCTCTGGAGGTGCTTGCCATGACTGCGCCAGCCGAATGTCTGCAAACCAAGGAATTCAACCTGACCACCGCTGTCTTTCTGGCGGAGGCCTGCGCGGCGGCGTACGATCCAGCCAAGGCGAAAAGTTTCGCCGGCGGAACCGGCCTGGCGAATTTCACAGCCATCGATTCGTTCAACGTCCAGGGATTCTGGTGCGCCGACGAAAAGTCGGCGCTGCTCGCCTTTCGCGGAACAAGCAACATCGGCCAATGGATCAGGGATGTGCGCGTCCTTCCGGCGCCATACGACTGGGGCTGGGTGCATCTTGGTTTCGTGCGAGGGATCGAAGCCATCGAAGCACAACTGGAAGCATTCGACGCGCTGGCGAAGACGCGGGAATTCGTATGGATTACCGGCCACAGCCTCGGCGGCGCCCTCGCGGTGATCGCCGCCGCTCGCGCCAAAATCCGCAAGCTCTACGATGCCCGGCTCTACACTTACGGCCAACCGGCGGTCAGTTTCGCGGATTTCGCCAAGAGGTTCGACCAGGAATTGCCGGGCCGGCTGTGGCGCCTGATCAACCAGGTCGACATCGTGCCCCGCGTGCCGCCATTCTACCAGCATTGCGGGACGCCAAAACACATCACGAGCCCCGGAGTCCTCGAAGCCATTGCGGGGCTTGAGGCGTCACGGGCGGAATCCTTTCCGGCGCCGCGCCGCTACACCCGCGAGGAAACGCTCGACCACATTATCCGTTCGCCCGCGCAAACCGGGCTTGAAAGCGTCCAAGCGAACACGATTGTCCAGGAGAACGACCCGCCGCAGTTGAACGCCATCGAGTTTGGACGCCTGCAAGTCGCACTCGGCGCCGCGGAGCCGCCGGGGCTTGAGGGCGCGCCGCTCGAAGGCGCAATTCCCTTTTTCGCAGATCACCAGATCTCTGAATATATCCGCCTTTTGCAAGAGCTCCGTGACCGGCCATCAAGCTGACCTCCGATCATCTATTGAGATCAATTGGTGGCGACGGGACATTTACCCAAGTGTGGTGTCGGTGGTTGCGGGTCCCCGCAACCAAACACACAGCCCCGGACGCGAAAGCCTCCGGGGTTGTTTCATTTGGCGCAATGCTCAGACGCGAATGAAATCCTTGATCGCCGGATCGGCTGATAGCGCCTCAAGGTCTTCCGAGCTTGGCAATTGCGGTCGGTCTCGTTCGCGCGCGACCACGCAGAAGAAGCCGAGTGGCTCTGTCCCCGTCGCGCGGAACTGATGCCAGGTCTGCGGGGGAATGATGACGGCATCCAGTGGCGTGACGGCGGAAACTTCGCCGCCGACGAGGCAATGGCCGCCGCCGCGGCCGATCAAGACGAGGTGCGCGTGCTCGTGTCGCTCCAGCGTCGAATGGCCGCCAGGCGCGACCTCGAAATAACGCAGTTCCGCGAACAGACCGGGAAAAGCTTTGGACAGCACTTGCCGAGTGACCTGCTTGAAATGGGTTCCCTCTTCCTTGTAGGCGAGCCGATGAACGCCATCCCATTCGAAATGGCCGTTATGGCGGACAATTCCTGTCATGATGCAAGCTCCCTGGACACGCTGGCGACCTCAGCGACGAAGTCCTTGGCGCGCTGGACGACGTCGCCGGTTTCCAACAGGCTGCCGCCAACAAGAAGCATCGTATCGCTCCCGTAAAACGACAGGATCTCGCGCACCCGGTTTGTCCGGATCCCGCCCGCCGGTACGGGCAGTGCAGGCTTGAGGCCGTGCGCGGAGGACGTGAGCCGCCGCGCGAGCGAGGCGCAGGTTTCCCGGCTATAGCTGAAACGCCCGCCCAGATGCGGATAGATCGACGCATCCGCCCCGAACCATTTGAAAATGGCGCCGAAAAGGACGTCTGGGGCGATCCAGTCCCACCCGCCAAAGGCGGGATGGGCGATGATCGGCAGCGCCGCATCGCTGGCGAGTTCGTGGAGGAGGGCAGGGCCCACCAGCATGGGCGCCAGCAGGACGGCGCCGGCGCCTGCCTCGCGCGCGAAAGCGAATTGCCGCACGACGCTGGAGGGCGAACCGATCAGGTTCGGCGCGTAAATGCTCCGGCCGCCCGTCTCGGCATTGGCTCTTTCGACCGCGCGCTGGCAAAGCTCGACACGTTGTTCGAACCGGCAGAAATCGTGGTCTGCGAGGCCGTGATCGTCCTTGATGATGTCTATGCCCGCGACGGCGAAATCATGGGCCAGGGCCGCGAGTCCGTCCGGCGGCAGGCCCATGGGTTTCAGCGCGGTCGCCGTGAGGGCCCGGTTCTGGGCGCCGAGTTTTTGGCGCAAGGCGTCCGCGCCGAAACGCGGGCCCTTGAACGTCTCGAACAAGGCGGCGGGCGGCTCGATCTCGACGAGTTTGACGTCGGGTTGCAACGAGGAATTGCCGAAGGCGACGTTGAGAAATTGCGCGGGGGCCAGCGCCGTCGTCCGCAGAGGCTGGGCGATGGCCACGAGGAATCCGCCGTCGTCGTGCGGCTCAATCGACAGGACCTCGCCGATGATGTTTTGCCGAACCCAGGCGTTTGTCGCCGCGGCGCGCGGAAGCTCGACCGTCTGCTCCAGCAGCAGCGTCTCCGCGCGCGCGTCGATGTCCCCGGCGTCGGCGGCGACGTGGTAGTGGAAAACGACAGCGCTCATCACGGTCTCATTGGCTGATGCGTGGCGCGGATCGTGAGCAAAAGGGCACACCACGTCGCTATCGCAAAGACTATAATATTTGTCGACAAAAACGCATCAAGTCCTTTGACGTGTTGGAGCCGAGGCATCATTCCGATCTAAGTTCGTCGTTGTTTCCCGCCGCGTGGCGCATTGCATAGTGACCGGGCCTTGCCGAAACAGGGCGGAGCGGTCTGAGTTCGCGGGATCGTCGGGCTTCGGTTTGCCCGTCGCGGCCCGGATGGGCTCGACGATCGGGCCCGTGCGAATGCTGGGGAACGAAAGGCTTTTTGTTAAGCAGGAGAATTAGCGGCCTATTGAGATTTCCTGAGCATGATTTGGATCAATTCTTTCAAACATCGACGGACAATCGAAGAATGCCGGAAGTCTCGGACAAGGGGGCAAGCACGTCTCCGGACCTCGGAAAGGCGGCTGCGTCGGGGGTCGCGTGGACACTTGTGCTGAATATCGGCAGCCGCGTGGTGACGCTGCTGAGCCAGCTCGTCCTGGCGAAACTGCTCGCGCCCGCCGAGTTCGGCATTCTGGGGTTGGCCTATACGATCACCTTTTTCTTCAGCGGTCTGACCAGCTTCGGCATCGAAGACGTTTTTCAACAACGTCACACAAGAATGCGCTATTGGGCCACGCAGGCCTTTGCGCTCAGTCTCGGCGCGGCCACGCTGGGGGCGCTGGCGATGGCGGTCTACGCCCCGATCGGGGCGAAATTCTATCATGACGACAAAGTCGCGCTTCTCGTTTGGATCGTCGCGATCAGCCTTCCGATCACGGCGTTGTCCACCGTGCCGCAGGCCAATTTGAAGACGATGCTCAGGTTCAAGTTCCTGGCTGTCTATGGCTCGGCGGAAATGGTGGCGACGCAGCTCCTGATGATTGTCTTCGCCTTGTGCGGCCTGGGGGCCGTCAGCTTCGTGCTGCCCTTGCCGATCCTGGCGATCGTGCGCGCCGTGGTGATGTGGCGCACCGCGCCGATGGCCTTGCGTCCCTTTCGCGTGTCGAAAGGCGCACGCCGCATGCTCAGGCGTGGCGCGAGCGTGTTCGGCCTCACCATGGTCTATGTCTGCATCAGCCAGGGCGATTTCATTACGCTGGGATTGCTGGCGACGCCAGCCGTCGTCGGAACCTATTACTTCGCCTACCGAATCGTGTCGCAGCCCGTGCTGATGCTGGCCTCGAACTTCACCGGCGTCCTGCGCCCCGCCCTGGTCACATTGAACTTCGAACCGGCGAGGCAGCGGGACATCGCGTTCAAAATGGCGCAATTCCTGGGGCTGGTCACGGTCCCCGTGTGTGTCATGCAGGCTGCTGTGGCCGAGCCGGGGCTGCAACTCGTTCTGGGCGCGCGCTGGATGGAATCGGTTCCGCTCATCCAGATTCTCAGCATCGGTCTTCCTCTGGACGCCGCCTCATGGGCGGCGGGTTGTCTTCTCGAGGCGCGCGGAGGTTTTTCACGGCTTCTTGGATACCGTTGCGTCAGTGCGCCCTTCTTCTTCATCTTTGTCGGGCTTGGCGCGATCATGGGATCCGCCGTCGGCGTCGCCATCGGGGTCACTTTATACCATATCCTGAATTCGATTTATCTGACTTTGATCGTTTTCCTTAGAGAGGGGATCGGCGTCCGGCGCATTCTCGCCTGCTTCTATGTCCCGGTTGTTCTGGCCGGAACCACCATTGGCGCGGCCTATGCTTTGTCGCAGGCGCCGATCTTCAGCGGCAGGCTGATCCTGCAGATCGCTGTCGTCGTCGTGTTCGGCGGGAGCGGCTATCTTTTGGCGGTCCGACATTGGGCGCCGCAGATTTATGGCGATGTCCGCGACCGGCTCCTTCGCATGTTGCCGATCGAGCGCCTTGTTTCGCGCGGGTTGAGCTTCGGCCGCGCCAGAACCTGACGGGGGCGCTCAACGCAGAGGATCGATCGCGTCGAAGCAGTCTTGGAACGGGTGGAATCGTCGCATGATGTTTTTCTATGGGCTATCCCGTCTCAAGCTCTTCATCGCCTGCTTCGGCGCGCAACCGAACATCGTCGGGCGCGTCTGGTTTCGCGGCCTTGGCAGGTTGTCGATTGGGGAAAACTCTATGCTCGACGCGCGCCAATGCCCGATTGAGCTCTACGTGAAAGCCGAAGGGCGATTGCAGATCGGTGAGGACGTGACGATCGCCTCCGGTTCTTCGATCGAGGCCACCCATTCGGTGACTCTGGGGCGCGGCTGTCAGATTGGCATGTACTGCAAGATTCTCGACACGAACTGGCATTCGTTGCGCCAGCGCGATCAAGTTCCGCGCCCGGTTCCGATCGAGGTCGGCGAGAATGTCGTGCTGGAGGACCATGTCATCCTGCTGCCGGGCGCGCGCATTGGCGACAATGTCACGGTCCGCGCCCATTCCGTGGTGTCGCGCGCCATCCCCTGCGATGTCGTGGTTTCCGGATATCCGGCGCGCATTGTCGAGCGGAGGCGGGCGCCATGATGGTTTTCAAGCTCGTTCGCAGAATTTTCCATCGGTTGATCGACGCGCTTTATTATGAACCGCGCGCAATCCTGGTGCTGCGCGGCTGCGAGTTGGCGCGCGGCGTGCGGGTGGAGGGGGATGTGGTCGTGACTGCGAACGGCCGCATCAGCATCGGACGGCGCGCACATTTTCGTCGTGGCATCGCGCCGCAAGACCTTTCATGCGACGCGGGGGCCGAGATCGTCATCGGCCCGCGCACGATGTTCAATTATGGCGGAATCGTCAAAGCCCGACACGCCGTTCGGATCGGAGCCAATTGCAGGATCGGGTCTTTCGCGCGCCTCGATGATTCCGCGCCGGAGTTCGAGACGAGAGGGCCCATTGTGGTCGAGGACGACGTGTGGATCGCGCATGGGGCGGTTATCGCGCCCGGCGTCACCATCGGCCATGGCGCCGTGGTCGCCGCCGGCAGCGTGGTCGCGCGCGATGTGCCCGCCAACACTTTGGCCATGGGCAACCCCGCGCGCTGCTTTCCACTCGAACTCGTGGCGAGCGGCGAGGGTCAATCGGCGGGCGACGCTTCGAGCCGCCGTGGTCAAGAGCTGGCGGGTGGGCGAGAGCAAGCGCCCGGCCCAAACCAGGCAGGCGCCGCGCTCTAACCGCTACGCGTCGACCGTGAGCGGAGGGGCGCCGAGATAGGCGGCGACTTTTCGTTTGGCCGCAATATCCTTCCACACCGCCTCCACATCGGCGAGGCTGAGCCCGCAGGCCGCGGCCGCATCCGGCGCGGGAACTCCGTTCTCCAGCGCGTAGAGGCAGAGGTCCATCGTGCGGTGGTCGACCGAGAAATAATATTCCTCCTGGCTCTGCGGCATCGACCAGGTGTCGGTCGTCGGCGGCCGCTGGCGGATTTCCGCGGGGACGCCGAGATGTTCCGCGAGCTGGTAGACCTGCGTCTTGTAGAGATGCGCGATCGGCTTGACGTCAGCGGCGCCGTCGCCGTTCTTGACGAAGAAACCCTGGTCATATTCGAGTCGGTTCGGCGTGCCGGCGACCGCATAGTTCAGCCGGTCGGCGTGGTAATATTCCATCTGCTTGCGGGTGCGCTGCTTCATATTGGCCGCCGCGATGATCGCGAGATAGGCGTCGTGCGGCAGGCGCTTGCGTTGCTGCGTTCCGTCGGGCGCGCCCACCACCAGGGTGGAGAGATTGTAGCCCCTGGCGCGCATGTCTTCGTCGAGCACGACTTTGCAGGTCCAGCCCGGCCCGTATTCCGGGACCACCGAGCGGATCGCGGCGTCGCGGCGGGCGTAGCAGCCGCTGGCTGCGAGAACGCCATGAATGTCCTCGGTGACCGTCGAAATTCCCAGTTTTTCCGCGACCAGTTTTCCAAGCCGCAGGCTTTCCGGATCGGAGTCCTTCTCCGGCATGAAAATTCCGAGCACCCGCTTGGCGCCAAAAGCTTCGACGCAGAGGGCCGCGGTCGCCGAGCTGTCAATGCCGCCGGAGAGCCCGACGACGGCGCCGCGCTTGCGGAAGCGCTGCAGGACCTGTTCGCGCAGCGCGGCGGCGATGCGGCGCGTTTCGGCCTCCGCGTCGAGACGCAGGGCGGCCAGGGAAAAGGGGAGCGGCGCGACGACATTCATGACTGGGCCTCCAGAAGCGCGGTTTCGCGGCGGTTGATCTTGCCGCTGTCGGTTTTTGGCAATTCGGTGCGGAATTCGACGAATTTCGGAACCATGAAATCTTCAAGCGCGCGGGCGCAGTGGCGGATCACGTCGCGCTCGCTCAAGCTGACGCCGGGGGCGAGCACGATGACCGCCTTCACCGCCGCGCCGAGCACGGGATCGGGCACGCCGAACACCACGGCCTCCCTCACGCCTTCGAGCTGGAACAGCGCGCTCTCGACCTCCTTGGGGCTGACCTTTTCGCCGCGCGATTTGATGATGTCGTCCTTGCGGGCGACGAAATAGAGAAAGCCGTCGGCGTCCATGCGAAACAGATCGCCGGTATACAAAACCTTTTCCCATGGGTAGGGACCGGGACGCAGGGTCTTCTCGGTGGCCTCGGGATTGCGCCAATAGCCCTGCATCACATGCGGGCCGCGGATCACCAATTCGCCGACCTCATCCGGCCCGACCCTCTCGCCGTTCTCGTCGACCAGCCAGACTTCCGCGCCGGGGATGGCGATCCCCACCGAGGACGGCCGCGCCCTGATCTGGTCCGGCGGTAGATAGGCGCCGCGCTGGCATTCGGTCAGGCCGTACATCGAATAGATTTGCGTCGTCGGAAACAGGTCCTGCAATCGCTCGACATGGGACGGCGGCAGCGCCGCGGCGGCGTTGGTGATGTAGCGCAGCCCGGGATAGTCGCCCGGCCGCAGGTCGCGCATTTGCAGGATCAGCGCGGCCATGGTCGGGACGAGGGGAAAGCCGGTGACGCCCTCGTCGCGGATCAGGTCGAGGGCGCGCTGCGGAAAGGCGAAGGACTTCTCCAGCACCACGGTCGCGCCGACCTTGGCCGCCGTCAGGATCTGGTAAAGACCATAGCCGAACGAGATCGGCAGGACGTTGAGGAGGACGTCCTCGGCTGTATTGCCGAGATAGGCGACAATGGACTCGGCGATCGCCGTCATATTCTGATGCGTCATCATCACGCCCTTCGGGAAGCCCGTCGAGCCCGAGGTGAACAGCAGCATGGCCAGGTCGCAGGCGATGCCCGGGACCGGCAGGGGCCGGTCGAGAGGGCGGTCCCTTGGCGTCAGGGCGTCGGCGAAGGCGGTTTCCCCCGGCCGAAGCTCGGCCTTGGCGCCGACGACCAGCAGGGTCTTGACAAAGGTCTGCTCGCCGAGCGCCTCGCGCGTCATCGCCAGCAGGCGGCCCAGGGTGATCACCGCGGTTGGCCTGCAATCGTCAAGGATGAAGCGCAGTTTTTCCGCCTTGGTCGAGGGATGGACCATGCAGAACACCGCGCCGGCTTTCAGCGCGCCGAACAGGCCGACCACCGCCTCCCAGCAATTGTCGGCGAAGATGACGACGCGGTCGCCGCGCGCCACTCCGTTTCCGACCAGGGTGGCGGCGAGATTGCCGGCGGCCTCGTCGAGCGCGCGAAACGTCAGTCTTTTGTCGCCCTCGACCAGGGCGACTTTTTCGGGCCAGGCCCGCGCGCTGCATTCCAGAAAATGTTCGACGCGCATGGGTTCGCTCCTTCAGGCGGCCGCGGCCAGCCCCTTCTTCCGCGTGACGAAGGCGGCGAGGGCGTCGATCGTGTCGAGATTTTCTGGGACGACGTCGGCGTCGGCGACGGTGATGTCGAAATGGCTTTCGAGGAAGGCGACGAGTTCGAGCACGCCGGTCGAATCGATCATGCCGGCCTGAAGCATGGACTGATCGCCGGCCATATCGCTGATGTCGTCGACGAACAGCAGATCCTGGGCGATGAAGTTGCGAATGTCTTTTTCAATCATGTCTTTCTCCCATCAGGCCGCCGGGGCGCGCCGTTGCGCGGCCCCGCCGAAGAATTGCTCATTCCAAAGCTGTCCCGAGAGCACGCCAACCAGCGCGGTATTGTCGCGAAAACGCGGGGCGCCGCCGCCGGCGCATTTGCGCGCCAGTTTTGTCACCGCGCCCACGTCGAACAGGCCGGCCGACGCGATCGCGTCGGGCGACAGAAGCTCGGCGACATAAGCCGGCGCATCCGCTCCGAAGAAGGAGGCGCTGTCCGGGGCGCGATAGGGTTGTTTCGGCCGGCTGCCGATGGCGGCGGGCAGGCGATGCGCAAAACTCTCGCGCAAAATGTGTTTTTCGCGCAGCCCCTTGAGTTTCAGGCGCGAGGGGAGGCGGGCTCCGAATTCGACCACGCGGTGATCGAGGAAGGGGAAACGGCCCTCGACGCCATGGGCCATGGCGACCCGGTCGCCCTGCGCGGAGAGGATATAGCCCGGCAGCAGATAGGTCGTTTCGAGATATTGGGCGCGCGCCAGCGGCGTCCAGTTCATGAATTCGGCGGGCAGATCGGCGCGCAATTCGGCGAGCGCGTCATAGTTTTTCAGCGCCGCCTTGAGGTCGCCCGAAAAAAAGACTTTGGCCTTGGCCGTGTTGTCGAACCGCGGCAGATGCGAGAACAGCGGATCGTTGACGCGATCGAGCGCCATGCCGAAAAAGGCTTTTAGGTACGCCGGGCTCTGCGCCTGGAGGCCGGGCAGCCAGGGGTAGAGTTTTCCGAACAGCAGGGGTCGCCAAGCCGAATCCGGCTGGCGCGCACAAAAACCGCGCACCTTGGCTTCGCGGAAAATGTCGTAGCCGGCGAACACCTCGTCGGCGCCTTCGCCGGTGAGCACGACCTTGAAACCGCTCTGGTGGACGAAATCGGCGAGCTGGTGGAGCGGCGCCGGCGCGGTGCGCAACACGGGCTGCTCGATGGCGCCGATCACGTGGGGGAACATGGTCGCGATTGCGTTTTTTTCGCAGGCGATGGAGGCGTGCGCCGTTCCCAGCGCCTCCGCCATTTGCGCCTGGAACGCGCTCTCGTCGAACTCGCCGCTTTCAAAGGTCACGGAAAAGGTTTTGAGCCGCTGCGCGACGATGTCGGAGGCGAGCGTGGCGGTGATGGCGGAATCGAGGCCGCCGCTCAGATAGGCGCCGACGGGAACGTCGGAGCGCAGCCGGATGCGCGTGGCGTCGGCGAGGAGGGCGCGCAATTCCTCGGCGCGCGCCGCCTCGTCGACGCGCACTGTGGCGTCCTCGGCGGCGGTCGGAAAGGACAGGCGCCAGTAACGGCGGATTTCGACCGTGTCCGGCGTGGCGATCATCAGATGGCCGGGCGGAAGCTGCTGGATGTCCTTGAACAGGGTGCGCGGCGCAATCGCGCCCCACAGCGTGAACAATTGATCCAGGCCGATGGGGTCGGGGCGCGCCTCGACCGCGCCGGTGGCCAGCAGCGCCTTCACTTCGGAGGCGAAATAGAGGCGGTTTTTCGCGCGCGTCCAGTAGAGCGGCCGCACGCCCATGCGGTCGCGCGCCAGCATCAGTTTTTGCCGGCGCCGGTCCCAGAGCGCGAAGGCGAAATCGCCATTCAAATCTTCGACGCAGGCCTCGCCCTTGGCGCGATAAAGTTCGAGAATGACTTCCGTGTCGGACTTGGTGCGAAACCGCGCGCCCGCCGCGACGAGCGCGTCGCGGATTTCGACGTAGTTGAAAATTTCGCCGTTGAAGCTGATGGCGAGATCGCCGGTTTCGTCGCGCAGGGGCTGCTGGCCTCCGGCGAGATCGATGATACTGAGCCTGGTGTGGCCGAGCGCGACTCGGCCGTCGACATGCACGCCGCAGCCGTCCGGGCCGCGATGCGCGAGGGCGGACGCCATGCGCTGCGCCACTTCCATTGCGTCAGGATCAGAACTTTGCCCCAGCAGTCCGGCGATGCCACACATGCGCAATCCTAAATTATGGCAAGGGAACAAAGGTAATATGCTGCGATGATATGCCGCTTGGTTATGCCGGCAAGCAAATCCAAATATCGTAGTAAATTACCGATTCAATCGAATGAAATAGTCTTGCGGCGGCTTCTTATTTTTTTAGAACTGGCGGCATAAAACGATTGTTTCGTATCGCTAAATTTTTAAGATCGACGAATATTTTAAAGATTCGTCCCGCGGCGCCTGGCGCGCGCGCATGACCTTAGGGCTTGGGGAGCCGCGGGCGCCCCCGGGCCCTTGAGATCACGCCACCCATTTTTTTGATGCGGCGCGACGGGATTCTGGCTACGACTCGGGTCCAGTTCATTTCAGCACACATGAAGAGATGCATGAAGAAGAACTTCCTTCTCATCAGCGCGCATGACTATCGTTCACGACGCAAAGCCAATGTGCATTTCATTGCCGATGAATTGGCGAAACGTGGGACGATCCGATTCTTTTCTTTGAGATTTTCGGAAATAACGCGGTTCCGTCCTGATCCGCGACACGATCTCTACGACCGCGCCAACAAGGTCGAGACCATCAACGGCGTCGATTGTTATCTTTGGAAAACGCCGGTTCACGCGTTCAACACGCGCGTAAAGGCCTTGCGGCCGGTCGAAAATTTGCTTTTCCGCATCTACCAGAGCGCGGCGCCCGATATCTTCAAGACATGGATCCAGGAAGCGACGACGATCATCTTCGAAAGCGGATACGCCATTATCTTCTTCGATCTCGTCGAGCAGCTCAACCCGGAGGCCGAGACGATCTATCTCGCTTCCGATGCGATGAAGACGATCAATTCCGCGAGCTACCCCGACGCGATTCTGCAAAGGGTCGCGCCGGACCTCACCAGCGTCAGCGTGCCGTCGCGGCTGCTGCGCGATGAGTTTCCCATGAGCGCGCGCGTGTTCTACACGCCGCATGGGATCGACCCCGCGATCAAGGATCAGGCCGACCCAACTCCCTACACCGCCGAGCTGAATGCGGTTTCCGTGGGCTCGATGCTGTTCGATCGGGAGCTGATCCGGTCCGCCGCGGAGCTGAGGCCGGACATCACGTTCCATGTCATCGGGTCCGGCGACACATGGCTCTCCGAAAGGCCTGGCAATGTTCTCGTCTATGATGAGATGCCCCATCGCGAAACCTTGCGTTACATCAAACACGCGACCTTCGGCATCGCGCCCTATCGCGGCGAGGCGCCCTATTATCTCGCCGACACGTCGATGAAGCTGATGCAATATGAGCTGTTCGGTCTTCCCACGATTTGTCCGCAGAACGTTGTCGGAGGCAATGCTATGCGCATCGGCTACGATGCGGCGGATCGCGACTCCGTCAACAAAGCCATGCTGGCCGCGATCGCCATGCCGCACATCGCCAAGCGGCGGTTTCTCACCTGGGGCGACGTGACCGATCGCCTGCTCACGCCGGAGCATTATGAGGACACAGCCGTCGTCTGACCGCGCTGCGTTCCCAGGACGCCGCGCGGCCAGTCTTCAGATCAGCTCACGCGACGGTTGCGCGCGAAACTTGAGGACGGACCAGGCGAAGACCAAGATGTCGATGGTATAGCGGCGCAGCAGGCGTCTCGGCTCGTGCGCAAGTCTGAACGCCCATTCGAGCCGCGCGCGCCGCAGCCACACCGGAGCGCGAGGGGTCGCCTGCGAGACGTAATCGAACAGCGCGCCGACGCCGAAAACCAGGCGGCAGTTCAGGTCCTTTGCGTGCCGGTCCATGAACAGCTCCTGCCACGGGTTGCCCATGGCGACGAGCAGGACGTCCGGACGCAGGGCGGCGATTTCCGCGACGACGGCCTGTTCGTCGTGAGTGTCGAAATAGCCGTCGCGATAGCCGACGATTCTGTGCCTTGGAAATTGCGCCGCGAATGTCTTCGCCGCTTTTTCGACGACGTCCGGCTTTGCGCCAAGCAGGAAGATGCGCAGCGGCCGGCGTTGCGACTGCAGGAAGTGCGGGATGAAGTCGGTGCCGTTCAAATTGGCGGGAAAGCCGCGTCCGCTCGTCAATCGGGCCATCAGCTCGATGCCGATTCCGTCGTTGAGCACCAGCATCTTGGACAGAGCGGCGCGATAGGTGGGATTGGCATAGGCGTGGTTGGTGGAATTCGTGTTGCAAAACGCCACAAGACAGGGCTCGGCCTGGTTCATGCCCGCTTCGACCTTGTCGAGCGCTGCGTCCAAGGTCAAGCGCTGAACGCGCATCGGACCAAGGTCGAAGCTGTCGCCTTCGCTCTCGGACGGCTGCGCAACATAGCTTGCAACTCGATCGAACGTTGTCAGTCCGGCGGCATTCGCCATGGAAACACCCTGTTTGAGTTGTCGAGCGCTGTCTCGGGACGATCTGGGTCTTGGAGACCGAAGCTCTTGCCGCCAGGGTGCAAGCGGCGCCAAAGCCGCAGATGGATTGCTTTGGCGCAGTTCGGCGCCGATTTGGCGCAAGCATCCAGGAGCGCCCGCGCCCCCAAGTCATTTCAGGTCAGCTTGGGACGACCTCGCCAGCAGCCCGTTGGGACCGCTGCAAGGCGGCCGAATGGCGGGACACGCAGGCTGTTTTCAGGGATGCAGTTAGGAGAATCTAGATTTTCGTCTGTTTCACTTCCGGCAAAACCTTCTCATCCCGGCTGTGAAAAGCATGAAAATCATCCATGTGGTGCGACAGTACTGGCCGCTCGTCGGCGGGCTCGAGGAATTTGTCGCCCGCCTGGCGCGCGAGCAGCGCCTCGCCGGCGCCAGCGTTCGGGTGGTGACGCTCGACGAGAGTTTTTCGCGGCGCGGCCTGAAGCTTGCCCCGATGGAGACGCATGAGGGCGTCGAGATCGTTCGCATTCCGTTTTACGGATCAACGCGTTATCCCATTGCGCCGCAAGTGCTCGGCCAATTGGCCGGCGCCGATCTCATCCATGTCCATGCCGTGGATTTCTTCTTCGACTTCGTCGCGCTCACCCGGGGGCTGCGGCAATGCCCCATTGTGGCGACGACGCATGGCGGCTTCTTCCACACGGCGAAGCACACGCTGCTCAAACGCATCTGGTTCCACACGATCACACGCCTGACCGCATCGGCCTATCGCGCGGTCGTCGCCAGCAGCCTCAGCGACTTCGAGACGTTCAGCGCGATTGCGCCGCGCAATGCGCGGCTCATTGAAAACGGCGTCGATATTGAAAAATTCAAGGGCGCCGCCAGCCCGCTTCCCTCGCGATCGCTGCTGACCATCGGGCGCTTTTCACTCAACAAGAAACTCGATCTCCTGCTGGAGTCGTTCCGCCAGCTTGTTCGGGACGGGGAGGATTGGCGCCTCGATATTGTCGGGATGGAGTCCGACTGGACCCGCGAAGATTTGCGCCGCGAGATTGCCGCGCGCGGGCTCGAGCAGCGGGTGACGGTCCATGTCGGCGCCGACAATGCCGCCATCGCGCGTTTGATGTCGCGTGCGAGCCTTTTTGTCAGCGCATCGGACTACGAAGGTTTTGGCATCGTTCTCGTCGAGGCCTTGAGCGCAGGCCTGCTTCCCGTGGTTCACGGCAACGAAGCGTTTCGAAGTTTTGCCGCGCGGCGCGGCGGCGTCCGCATCTGCGACTACACCGATCCCATGGCGAGCGCCGAGGCGATCCGCGCCGCCTTCGTCGACCTGGCGGGGGCGCCACACATGCGCGACGATCTCATCAAAATTTCCGAGGGCTATGCCTGGCCTCAGGTCGCGCGGACCTATCTCGAGCTCTATCGCGAATGTGTCGAAGCCTCCTCTCGCGGCCTGCAGAAGCCGATCCCGATTTGAACCTTGCGAGGAGGCGCCCGCGCCCTGCTTTGGTCTGCCTGGTGTAGCCCGGACTGCCCGCTTTCGGCCGAGCCGCGCGCGGGCGTGGATCGGCCGCAGACGCGGGTGCTGCTGGCGCACAGGACAGACCAGGCGCTCTCCACGACTTCCTGCGCATCGCCCGGCGCCAAATGAAGGCGGCGCCGGGCGTTGAGCTGGTATGGTTAGAAAAATCTTAAGCAGTTCGTCGCACACTTGCTCCGAAATATCCGCCATTGTTCGCGCGCGAAAAAGGAGCGTGAGCGGAAGCCGATTGCACAAGGAGCCTTTCGGAGATGGGCGGACTCAGAACTCTGCCTTTCGGCGACACGGTTCAGGACCGGTTTGAGCTTTCCAGTCTCATCGCCTTTGTGAAGCGCAATGCCCGATGGATCATCGTTTCGGCGGGCGCCGCCCTGATCCTGGGGTTGACCTTCTATGCGCTCGCGCCGGCGCGTTATCGCTCCATGGCCGAATTGGTGGTCGACCCTCGCGGCATTCCCATTTCCAGGAGCGACGCGGCGGCGGCCCAGGGCAGCGACGGTCTGTTGCTCGATCTCGAAACCCAGCGCTATTTCCTGCTGTCGCGGACGGTGCTCGGCGCCGTGGTCGACAGCGAGCATCTCGACAGCGACCCACGCTTCCTGCCGCCGGGGCGCATCCGGGCGCTGTTCGGCCTGAAGCTGACGCCGGAGGAGCGCAGAGAGGCGGCGATCACTCAATTGAGCAACGCGGTCGAAGTCTCCCGGGGCGAACGCGCCTATATTCTCGACGTGATCGTGACCACGGGCAACCCCGAGCTTTCCGCGCGCATCGCCAACGCCATCGCGCGCACATTCCTAGAAAAGCAGAATATCTCGCGCAACCAGGCGGCGCAGCGCGCGAGCCAGGCGCTCGTCGAGCAGGCGGACCAGCTGGCCGAAAAAATCCGGAAAGCGGAAGCCCAGGTGACCCGCTTCAAAGCCGACCATGATCTTTCGACCTTCGATGGCCGACTGACCATCGAGCAACAGATCAGCGACGCCAATCACCAACTCGGCCTTGCCCGAACGCAAGCCGCCGATCGGCTGGCCTATTACGAGGAAGTGAAACGTGTCGAGAAGTCGTCGGGCGACGCCTATTCCTTGACGGGCGCCGCACTATCGCCGGTCTTGACCAGTTTGCGCACGCAATACGCCGCCTTGCTGCAGCGGAAAGACGCCTCCGACGCCCAATATGGACCGCGGCATCCCAGCGCCATCGAATTACGCCAGCAGATCAAGGGGATGCAAGTTCAAATCCAGCAGGAGATCGCCCACGTCGTGCAGAATGCCTCCAGCGCTTATCGCCAGGCCAAGAACAAGGAAGACGCCCTGCACGCGGTCCTCACCAAGCTGGAGGACAAGTCCTATGAAATGCGGGACGCCGTCGTCGAGTTGAACGCGCTCACGCGCAATCTTGATACGTACCGGACCCTCTACGAGTCGCTGGTTTCCCGCGCCAAGGAGCTCGACGAGAAACAAAAGGTCAATGATTCCACCTCGACCATCATCAGCGAGGCCGTGCCCAATCCCAAGACGTCGGGACCGTCCTTGCTGCTGATCCTGGGCGGCGCGCTGATTTTCGGCATTGGCGTCGGCTCCGCCCTGGGCTATGCGCGCGACCTCTACGGCGCCGGCGCCGGCGGCTCGGAAGCGGGCGTCGATCGATTGCTCAGCGTTCCCGTGCTCGCCGAACTGTCGCCGGCGATGCTGGAGGAGGGGGACGGGCCACCCGGCCAGAGGCTTGCGCGCCAGATGCGCCGCATCCTCGCGCCGCTGATCGACTCGCTGTCGCCGGAGCGGCCGCGCGTCATTCTGATCTGGGGGCTCGAGCACGATCCGCGCCGGACGCAGTTCGCCTTCGATCTCGCCGCGACGGCTTGCGTTGACGGCCAGCGCGTGACCTTGGTCGACGGCGATCTCGATTCCAGCGCGGCCATGGAAGATTGGCGGCTGAAAAAGGAACGCCTGACCGGCGACGCTCACGGCCCCGATCACGCCGACGCGCCCGACGGACTTGCGCTCGCGTCTCTTCGCATGACCAAGGGGCTGTTCCGCCGCGGGCCGAGCGCCCGGCAGATCCGCGCCGCGCTCGCGCCCCATCTCGAGGGCGATGCGCAGCTCGTCCTGATCAGCGCCGCCACGGCCTCCTTCGCCCTGCCTTATGCGGGCCTGGCCGACGCGATCGTGCTGCTGCTCGACGGCGCCACGGTGCAGCCGCGCTCCCTGGTCGATCTGTCCAGGGCGTTCAGCCCGGAGGTCGAGAAGATCGCGGGAACCGTGATCGTGCGGGAGGCCCTGCGCGCATGACCGTCGCGGCCGGCGAAGCTTCGCAACTGGCGGAGCCGGCGAAGGCGGCGCCCGCCGCTTTGTTCGCCGCCGCTCTGGTCGTCGCCTCGCTGTGCTTCAATTTCGTTCTGTGTTTCGTCAATACGAAGCTGTTCAGCGTCAACGCCGGGCTCGTCATGGGCGCCGAAGTCATGCTGATCGGCTCCGCATTGCTCCTGGTGTTGCGCGACAACCCGCCGCTCTATGCGGTGCTCGCCGCCTATTTGTCCTACTCTGTCTTTCTCGCCTCCATGCAGGGCGCTTTCGACATGAAGTCGGTTCGCGACGTGCTGATTCCGATCGTTTTCGTCTTTGTCGGACGGCGGCTTGGCGACCCCGCGATGGGCGACCGTCTGGTCGCGATCTGCGTCTGGATCGTGCTCCTGGTCGGCTTGTGCGAATTCTTCTTCCTCACCCAATATCTAAAATTCATCGACATTTTCGCCTATTATGTGTCGCGCGGCACCGTCAACGCGGCCGCCTCGGACACGACGGGAACCCATCTTTTCGCCAGCGGCATTCGTCCGGAGGGCCGCAGCCTGTTGCCGTTTCTCGGCGACCATCGCGTGTCCTCGGTGTTTCTTGAGCCGGTGTCCGTCGGAAATTTCGGGGCCATCGCCTTTTCCTGGACGGTCCTGCGCAATTTCAGGCGTCCGCTGGCGATGCTGGCGAAATTGCTGCCGGTGGTCGCGATCTTTGTGCTGGCCGACGCGCGCTTTGGCTTGATGGTGTCGCTGAGCTGCTTCGTGGTTTTTCCCGCCGCGAAATATATCGGGCGCGTTCCCATGCTGCTCGCGCCGTTTTTCGCGCTGTGGCTTCTGGCGATCGTCGGAATTCTCAACGAGAACACGCCCTGGGACAACGGTCTGGGCGGCCGCTTGCTGGTGTCCGGTCAGATGTTGTCGGGGCTCGACCTGTCGGAGGTCCTGGCCTTCGTGCCGGTGACGCGCTTCGTCTCGGATTCCGGCTATACTTATTTGCTGACGAAAACCGGCTTGATCGGGGTCGTCGGACTCTGGGGCCTGTTCGTCCTCTATCCCGCCAAAAATGACGAGGAATGGCGCTTTCGCGTCTTCGTCGCCGTCTACATCCTGGCGCTGCTGACCATCAGCAACTCGCTCTACTCGCTGAAGACGGCCGGGTTGCTCTGGTATCTCGTCGGATGCGTCGCGTCACAGCCGGCGTTGCGCGCCGCGGCCCCCGACGGCGCCGGCCGGCGCGCCGACGCGCCCGCGTCCTGGGGCGCGCATTTCAGTCATCAGGGCCGCTGACGGCGCGCGCCGGTTGCGTCTGGGGAGGCGCGGGGGCCTGATCGGCGTCGGCGTCCTGGATTCTCAGCAGGCGCTTGAGCAGATCGGTCAGATTCGCCACCGCCAGGAAGGTGGCGGGGACGAAAATCAGCGACAGCAGCGTCGAGAAGATCAAACCGCCGATCACAGCGATCGCCATGGGCGAGCGGAACTCGCCGCCGATGCCGAAGGCGAAGGCGCTGGGCAGCATGCCCGCCACCATCGCCACCGTGGTCATGATGATCGGCCGCACCCGCTTGAGGCTCGCCTGGGCGATCGCCTCGCGTCGGGGGACGCCGCTCTCGATCGCTTCCAGGGCGAACTGGACCACCATGATCGCATTTTTGGTGACAATGCCCATCAGCATCAGAATGCCGATCCACACCGGCGTCGTCAGCTGGTTGCCCGACAAGGCGAGCGCCAGCACCGCGCCGCCGATCGACAGCGGAAGCGAGAACAGGATCGTGATCGGCTGCAGGAAACTGCCGAACAACAGCACCAGCACCGCATAGACCACGATCAGCCCCGCGATCATGGCCTGCGAGAATCCGTCCGAGAGCTCGTTGAGGCTTTCCGCGTCGCCCGATTGCCCGACCGTCGTTCCCGGCGGCAGGCTCTTCATCACCGGCAATTTGTCAATTTCCGCGAGCACGTCGCCGAGCGCGGCATTGCCGGAGAGGTCCGCGGCGACCGTCGCTTCCCTTCGGCGGTCGGACCGGCTGATGTTCGACGGCCCCTGGCGGAAATTCAGGTCGGCGATGGCGCCGAGCGCGATGAAATCGTTGCGCCCTCCGGGAATTTGCAGGTTCTTCAGCGTCGTCAGATTGCTGCGGGACTGGTCGTCGAGCAGCACGCGGATCGGAACCGTGTCAGTCCCGTCGCTGAATCGGGCGAGGGCGGGCCCGACATCGCCGATGGTGGCGACGCGAATCGATTGGGCCAGGATTTCGGGGGCCACGCCGAGGCGCGCGGCGAGATCGAGGCGCGGCCGGATTTCGATCTCGGGCCGCTCCAGCGTCGTGCCCGAGATCACATTGGCGACGCCGGGAATTCGGCGCATCTGGCTGGCGAGCTCGTTGGCGACGTTCACCACATTGCGCGGATCATTGCCCCGCACCACCAGAGACACCGCGCGCAGGCCGTTTTCATCGACGAAGTAGTGGCGAATGTCCGGAACCTGGCGCAAGCGCCGGCTGATCTCCTGCTCCCGATTGCGCTGGGTGATCTTGCGGTCGGCTTTCGGCGTGTAGTTGATGATCAGCTGCGCGCGCCGATACTCGATGCCGCCGCCATTGACGAAGACGGTCCGCACCTCCGGCAGCTCCCGAATGACGCGGGTGATGTGGTTGGTGACGTCTTCTGTTTCCGACAATTGTGAGCCGGGCGGCAGTTCGACGGCCATCACGGAGCGCGACGTATCCTGAACCGGCAGGAACCCCTTGGAGAGCAGGCCGATGCTGGCCACCGAGGCGGCAAAGCAGAGCAGCCCGACGACGATGACCAGCGGATACATGCGGATCGATCCATAAACGAAACGCTTGTAGGCCCGCGCCACCGGCCCGCTCGCCTCCTCTTCGCGGCTCGGACGCGGCCGCATCAGATAGGCGGCGAGCATCGGGGTGACAAAGCGCGCCGCCAGCAGCGAGAAGAACACCTGGACGGCGACGGTGATGCCGAATTGCTTGAAGAACTGCCCGGCTATGCCCGACATGAAGCTCGCCGGCGTGAAAATGGCGATGATCGTCAGGCTGATCGCGATCACCGCGAGCCCGATCTCGTCGGCCGCTTCGCCCGCGGCGATCCGCGCGGACTTTCCGGCGCTCATGTGGCGCGCGATATTTTCGATTTCGACGATGGAATCGTCGACGATAATGCCGGTGCTGAGCGTGATCGCCAGGAAGCTGACGAGATTGAGCGAGAAGCCCAGCAGGTCCATCGCCCAGAACGCCGGAAAGATCGACAGGGGCAGAGAAAGCGCGACGATCAACGTGGCGCGGAGGTCGCGCAGGAACAGCCCGACGACCAGCACCGCGAGGGCGGCGCCTTCGAACAGCGTGTGGATCGCCGCGTCGTAATTGCCGCGTGTGAAATCGACCGAAGTGTCGATCTGGCGCAGATTGAAGTCCGGATGGTCCGCCCGCAGCGCGTCGACCCGCTTTTGCACCTCCTTGGTCACCACGACATCGCTGGCGCCGGCCGAGCGCTTGATGCCGAGCGCGACCACGGGGGCGCCGTCCAGTCGGGCGAAATTGCGGCGCTCGCCGATCGCTTCCGAGACATCGCCGAGATCGGCGAGCTGGACCATGCCGCCGCTCGGCAGCGCGAGCATGACGCCCCTGAGCTGTTCGACGGTCTGGGCGGAGGCGATGGTGCGCAGCGCCTGGTCGCGGCCGCCGACGTCGGCGCGCCCGCCGGCGACGGTGACATTCGTGCCGCGCAGCCTTCGGCTGACGTCGATCGCCGTGAGACCGAAGGCTTGCAGGCGATCGGGGTCCAGGGACACGCGGATTTCGCGCGAGACGTCGCCGATCAGCTCGATCTGCGCGACGCCCTTGATCTCCTGCAGAGACCGTTTGACGTCGCGCATGAAGGCCGAGATCTCGACATTGGTCTTGTTGGGCGAGGACGCCGCATAGGTGACGATCGGCAGGCCGACGACATCGACGCGCTGGATCAGCGGGTCTTGCGCGTTTTGCGGGAGTTCCGGCTTGACCCTGGTGACCGCGTCCTTGATGTCGTTGAGCGCCCGGTCGGATTGGGTTTCGAGGCGGAACTGGATGGTGGTGATCGACAGGCCGTCCGTGATCGACGACATGATGTGCCGGACGCCCTCGACACCGGACACCGCGTCTTCGATCGGCCGTGTGACCTGGGTTTCGATCTCGTTTGGAGAGGCGCCGAATTGCGAGACGACCACCGAAATCACGGGAATGTCGGCGTTGGGAAGCCTTGTGATCGGCAGCCGGTTGAAGCTCGTCCAGCCGAGGAACAGCAGGACCAGGGAAAAGACCAGCGACGGAAAGGGTTTGGCGATGGCGTAAGAGGAGACCTTGAAACCCATGGGCGAGCGTCCTCTGCAGTCCCAAAAATTGGACCGATGCTCTCCGCCTATTCGAACGCGACGACGCGATCGCCTGACCGAAGACCATCAAGAATTTCAATGCGGCCCCGGTCCGGCGCGGCGTAGCGCACTTGCCGTTCGACCGGCCCCGATCCGGTGATGACTTTCACAAAGGCTTTGTCGCGCTTGAACCGAACGGCTGACAGCGGCAGGATCAGGCCACAGCGATCGGCAAGCCGCACATCGGCGCTGACGAACTGCCCCGCCTTCAGTCCGTCGCCGCGCGGGATCGCGATGCGGGCGTGAGCCATTTGCGTTGCGGGATCGACCACGGACGCCGGCGCCTGCACGACGCCTGAAATCGGCGGCTGGTCCGGTCGCAGGATCTGGGCGGCGAGCCCCTTCTTGAACCGCAGCGCGTAAAGGCTCGGCACCTCGGCGAAGACGTCGAGATCGGGACCGAGCGCAATTCGGAATTGCACCGCGTCGGGCGACGGGGAGGGATTGCGGCCGACGATGTCCCCGACCCGGGCGTTGACGACGGTGACAATGCCCTTCACGGGCGAACGCAAGCTGGTCTGCGCCGGCGCGGCGGGCGGTGGGCCTTCGAGCCTTGCGCGCAAAAGCTCCTCGCCCGGTTCGACGCCGTCTCCGGCGTTCACCAGGACTTCGGTGACGCGATAGCCCGGGCTTTCCAGGCTCGCCCCCGTTTCCGCGCGCGCGACGACGAAGCCCGAAACGCGGATCGACACGTCATAACAGACGCGCTCGACGGTGATGACGCTCGGCCTGTCCGCCTCCAATTCGCCGGCGCGGCTCCCCGCCGGCGGCGCGAGAAGCGCAACGCTTGCGAGAAACAGCGCCGCCGCGCGCCTTTCACGATGGGCGCAGGATTGCGCGCCGCGATCCCCTGTCATCACCGCCCCGCGGTTTTCGACATGATGTTCACGACTTCGACCCGCCGGTTCTCCGCGGCCTCGGGTTGATCCTTGTTCTTCAGGCGCGTCTTGCCATAGCCGACGGTGATGAGATCGGCGGGATTAAGGGCGAAATGCTTGACCAGATAGGTTTTGACCGCCTGGGCGCGCCGCTCGGACAGCAACAGGTTCGATTGGTTCGAGCCCTTGGCGTCGGTGTGGCCGGCGATCAGGAAGGTGCTGCCCTTCATGTCCGGACTGCTCAGGGCGCGGCCAAGGGCGTCGGCGAGCTGCACCGAATCGCCCTTGATGACATCCGAATTGTAGCCGAACGCGATCAGGAGATCGCCGGAGGGCTTGTCGACGATCACCTCGGTCATCTTGTCGCGCTCGGAGGGCGACAGCGCCTGTTGCTTGGTGCGAACCGAGTTGATGAAGCTCTCCTCCCGCTCGACCGCCGCGGAGGACGAGGTCGACAGGCTGCGCGTCTTCACCGGCGTCAGCGCCTTGATGATGTCTTCCGTCGTCGTTTGCTGCGCAAAGGCCGGGGCGACGAAGGCGCCTGGCATTGACCAAACCGTTGCTGCAATTGCAACGCTCGCCAAGAGACCATGAAAACTCTTACGCATGGAACCCTCCATCTGCCAATTCAGCTTCATGAATGCGGGTCTCATCTCAGCCCGTAGCTGATGTACTCCTGTTCAATGTTCGGATCGATTGCGAGGGCGGCCTGAAAGTCCTTGTCGGCGCCGGCCTGTTCTCCGGAGCGCAGCTTTGCGATGCCGCGGCCATAGAGCGCGGAGGCAAAGCGATCCTTCATGCGTATGGCTTCGGAATAATCCTGGATCGCGAGCGTGTATTCGCCCAGCTTGAGATGGATCAGCGCCCGGCTGTCCAAGGTTTCCGCGAAGGTCTTCAGCAACGCGTCGCACGCCGCCGCGGCTTTTTGCAGCTCGTTGCGAATGGCCCGCAGCCAGCAACTGTTGTTCAGCGCCTTGGGATTGTCGGGTTCGAGCGCCACGACGCGATCGAAGTCGGCGAGCGCCTGCGCGTAATCGCCGTGCTGGGCGAGCAGGACGCCGCGATCGAACAGCGATTGCGCGTCGCGCGCATTGGCCGCGATCAGCGAGTCCAACTGGGCCTTGCGTTTCCCTTCCGCCTCGCTGTAGGGGCGAACCGCGTCCTCCTGGTTGGCCGGCGCCACGGCTTCGACCGGCTTGACGGCGACTGCGGTCGCGGCCGGTCCGTCCGCAATCGCGGCCTCGACAACCTGCTTTGACTTTTCCGGCTTTTTCTCGGGCGCGGTCTCGGCTGTCGCCGGAGTTTGGGCTGCGAACGTCGCATTGGGGTCGAAGCTGACCTTGACCCCGGTTCCGGCAAAAATCGCGGGCGTCGCATGGTTGTCGGACTTTTTCGCCAGCACATCGCGGGCGGCTTCGAAGGCCTGCACCACCGAGACATTCTGCTTGCGGATCGCCGCGGCGATTTCGGCGCCGAAGGCGTCGCCCTCGCCTGCGGCGCTCGACAGCACCGAACCCGGCCCGATGGAATAGACGAACACGTCCTTTTCGGCCGGATTGGCCGGCGCCAGCCCCGCCGAATAGCTGCGGAACCGGCGTTCGAACGGATTGCGTCGCGCCGCATCGAGCAGGACCATGCGCTCCCCGACGTGTTTCTCGCCGGCGCGCGCCAGAATGTCGGATATGGCCACGCCGTCGCGCGCCACATCCGATTCCTTCCAGATGCGGGCGTCCGTCGGAACGATATAGTTCTTGTGATCCACCTGCAGGCCGTAGCCGGCGAAGAAGACGAGCGCCGGCGCGCCCGGGCGGATCGCCGACACAAACCGGTCTATGCTCGCTTGCAGGGCGCTCTTGGTCGCGTTGTCGACCTCTTCGACGACATAATTGCGCGCGCGCAACGCATCGCCGATCCTCTTGGCTTCGCCGAGCGGCGCGGCGAGCGTGTCGTCGCTGTCCGGATAGGTCGAATTCGCCACCAGGAGGGCGACGCCGCGCGGGGCGGTCTCAACGGCCGATAAAGACGCGGGCGCGAACGACGTCGCCAAGGCGACGAGAGCTCCAAGCGGACGTAAGCTGCGCATTTTCGTTGCACCGAGGCGTGACCCACCGGCGTCAGCTTATTGCGCACAAAAGTAGTTGTCTAGAATATCTTTGTGACGCCTATTGCGGAAACGCTGGTTTAAGCTTCTGAATTGGCGGAAAAAATTTCATTTTATTGTCTCTGGCACCGCGAACCGGGCTTCATCTTTTGTCGGCGTTGATGACGCGGTAGTAACCGCGCTTTTCCGCGCGCCGATTTGGGTGTATTTTACCCACGCAATTGATTGAGCGCTTTCAGGCAGAAGCCGTCCGATGAACTTTGGCCGAAAAATTCTGCTGTTGATCTGCGTCGCCCTGTTCGGGGCGTTCGCGCATCCGGCTCTTGCCGACAAGCGCGTGGCCCTGGTGATCGGCAATTCCGCCTATGCGCATGTCGCGACGCTCGGCAATCCGGAAAACGACGCCCAGGACATAGCCGCGACCCTGCGCACGCTGCATTTCGACGTCATCTACCGGATCAACGCCGATGAGCGCGGCATGGCGGCCGCGCTCGAGGAATTCGAGAGGAAGGTGAGCGGCGCCGACACCGCGCTGTTCTTCTTTGCGGGACATGGGCTCCAGCACAAGGGACAGAATTATCTGCTGCCGATCGACGCCAATCTCGAGGACGAAGTCAGTCTTAAATACAATACTTTGGCGATCGAGCGGGTTCGCGACGCGCTCGACGCGGCGCCGGGGGTCAAGATCCTGGTGCTCGACGCCTGCCGCAACAATCCGCTGTCGGACAGACTGGTGCGCACCGCCGGATTGACCCGCTCGGCCACGGCCACGCGCGGCCTCGCGCGCCTCGATCGCGCCGAGGGCATGGTGGTCGCCTATGCGACCCAGGCCGACGCCGTCGCCCAGGACGGTTCGGGACGAAACAGTCCGTTCTCCGGGGCGTTGAACCGCCGGCTGGCCGAGCCGAATCTCGAAATCGCCACGCTGTTTCGCCGCGTCGCCCAGGACGTCTACGAGCAGACCGGCGGCAAGCAGAGGCCGGAATTGTCGATTTCGCTGCTCCAGGATTTCTACCTCAATCTGAGGGAAGACGATTCGCAGGCCTGGCGGCGCCTGGGCGGCGCCCCCTCCGAAGCCGAATTGCGGGATTTCATCGCCAGGTTCCCCGCCTCGCCTTTCGCGCGCGAGGCGCAGAACCGGCTCTATGTCATCGAAAGCGCCCGCGCCGACGAGCAGAAGCGCAAGGAAATCGATCGGCTCGAAGCCGAACTGAAGCAGTTGCGTCAGCGGGAGGCGGACCGCGTCGCCGCGGAGGAGGCGGAACGGCGGCGCCAGCAGCGGGAGCGCGACCAGACCGAACGCATGGCCGCCTTGCAGCGCGAAAAGGAGCGCCTGGACTCGGAACGGCGGGACCGCGAGCAAAAGGAGGCCGAAGCGCGCGAATTGGCGCGGCTGGACGCGCAGAAGCGCCAAGCTGAGCAGCTCGCCGCCGCCCGGGACGCCGAGGCGAAAGCGGCCGCCGAACGGCTCGAGCAGCAGCGGATCGCCGCGGAAAAGGCGGAAGTCGCGCGTCGCGCGGCCGAAGCGGCCCAGGCGGAGGCGGCCGAGAAAAAGCGGCTGGAGGCCGAGCGTCTCGACGCTGAGCGTCGGGCGAAGGAGCGGCAGGCGGCCGACGAGCGGGAGCGCAAGCGCATCGTGGCCGAGCGGCTGGAGGCCGAAGCGCGCGAAAAGGCCCGGATCGCGCAGGAAGAACGCGAGGTGGCGGCTTTGGCCGAGAAGCGCCGCGCCGAACAGATCGCCGAGCAGGCGCGCGTCGAGAAGGAGCGCGTCCGCATCGCCAAACTTGAAGAAGACAACCGCCGCCAGGCGGCGGAGGCGGCGGAGAAACAGCGTCAGGCCGAGCTTTGCCTGGGGGAAAGGGCGACGCTTGCGCGGCTCGCCGGCGACAAGAAAACCGAGGATTTGAGGAGCTTCCGCGCGCAGGCCCAGTGTCCCGGGCTGGCGGCGGCGATCGATTCCGCGCTCGAGTCGATCCTCAAGGCCCAGGAGCAGGCCTGCCGCGACGAGAATCGCGCCTTGCGCAAGATCTCGGAGAGCGACTTCAATGGCCTGAAGCTGTTCGCCGCCTCGGCGGCCTGCGGCGACGCCAAGGCCAAGGCGGCGGAGAAAATCGCGCGGCTCGAGGCGGAAAACGCCAGGATCGAGGCGGATTGCGCCGCCGACAACAAAGATTTCCAGCGCTTGCACGCGCGATTGCAGGCCAAGGAGGAGGTTTTTCGCGATCTGAAGGCGTTCCAGGCGCGGTTGCGCTGCGACCGGCTGCGCGACTCCGTCGCCGACGCCGTCCGGTTGGCGACGCCGCCGGTCAATACGCCCGAGCAGGTCAAGACCGCGCAGATCGAATTGCAGCGCATCGGCTGTTACAGCGGCGCTGTCGACGGCGCGTTCAACGGCAAGATCAAGAGCTCGCTCAAGCAATATTGGAGCGCCAAGGGCGCCAAGCCCGACGAAATCGCGGTGGATGACGGCGTGGTCGGCGCGCTCAAGGGCGAAGCGGCCATTGTCTGCCATTCGGACGCGCCGGCTGTGGTGGAAGAGCCGCAAAAGCCCCCGCGGCGCCATCCCGTGGTCGAGCGCGAAGAAGAGCGCCCAGCGCCCGTGCGGCGCAAGAGCCATGCGGTCCGCGAGGAGGCGCCCGAGCCTGCTCCCGTCCACCGCAAAAGGCCGGTGGTTTCAAGGCCCGAGCCCGTTCATCACGCCGCCCGTCCCGCCCATCAGGCCCGCCCGGCGTCCCGGCCGTCCGGTCCGAGCGCGTCCAGCGGTCGCCCTGCCGCGATCATGGGCGCCGGGTTCTAGACGAGCTGGCGCAGGCTGCGAAAAGCCGTGGGCCGCCCCCGCCCTTCGAGACGCCCGCCCAGGCGGGCTCCTCAAGGCGAGGGCTACTCAATTGTTTTATAGGGATAAAACCCTATTCCACCTGGATCGCGGTCACCAATTCTCCATCGCGGACGAAGGCGGCGGAGCGCAATACGACGAGCTCGCCTTCCTTTAGTCCCGAGGTCACTTCGACGTCGTCGCCGGAAATCATCCCCAGCGAAACCAGGCGGCCTTCGACGCGCTTGTTGGCGACCACGAAGACGATGGTTCCGTCGGCCTCGTAACTGACTGCCGAATAAGGGGTCCCCACGCCGCAGCGCTCGCCCGCGGCGATTTCCGCGCGCGCAAAAGTCCCGACGCGGGCGTCGCCCTCCGACAGGATCTTGATCAGAACCTGGCCTGATTGCCTGGCCGGATTCAGGTTTGGCAGGATCATCGCGAGCTTGCCGGATAGGGGAGGGCCGCCGACGGGATAGATGGTCGCGGTTTGGCCGAGCTTCAGCTTGGCCACGTCCTGGGCCGAAACGTCGGAGCGAAGTTCGAGTTCGCCGCGGACCGCGATCCGAAACAGCGGGCCCTGGCGGCTGCTGACCGGCGCGCCCGTCGCCGAGGGCGCGCTCATCACAAGGCCGGACGCCGGGCTGCGCACGTCTTCCGACGCGGGCGAGCCATCCAGGGGGGTGAGGCGCGCCAGGATCTGGTTCGCGGCGACGCGCTGCAAGGGTTCGACCAGCAGCTCCGTGAGCTTCATTCCTTCGCGGGACGCTCCGGCGTCAGCGGTCTGAGCCGCGCCGATGGTTCCGGTCGCGCGCACCATATCGGTGAAACACATCGGCTTTGCCGCGCGGACGCTCACCGACAGCGGCGTCGCCTCGCCGCCGCCTTCGGCCGCGGCTGGAGACATCGGCAGCGCCCATGCCAGCGCCAGGACAAGCGTCGCTCCGTTTTTCATCGCTCGCCTCTTTTCTCGTTCCTGTGTTGGCTCAGAAGTCCGCTGGGGGCTCGATGGTGGGGGCGAGGGCTGCGTCGATGGACAGGGATCGCAACCGCCCGCTCACTGCGAAGGCTGGGCGTCCCGCGATTTCAGACAGAAAAAGCGCGCCGGGCGCGAAAAGCGCGGAAAACAAAAGGCTCGTGATGCGTCGGCCCATTGGCCCGCTCTCGATCGCGACAATGGTTGAAAATTACGCGAACCGCCCGGGCCGGTCAATTGGCTCCCGTGTCGCGGCGTTGGGGTCACTGGCGGGGGAGGGTTTTCCGCTTTACCTTGTCGCTGGAGCGTGACCTCATGCCAAAGCTGCGAATGATCCGGCTTGCGATTGGCCTGCTGGCGGCAGGGGCGATTTTCACGCCGCCTGCCGCTGCGGCGGGCCGGGCGCTGGTGATCGGCGTCGATGATTACGCGCATGTTCCCAAACTCCGGGGCGCGGTCGCCGATGCGCGTGACATTGCGCAGGCCCTGCGCGCCACTGGCGTCGCCCATATTCGCGTGCTCACGGATCGGGAGGCGCGCCGGGACGTTGTCATCGACGCCTTTGAAAAGCTGGTGAGCGGCGCGCAGCGCGGCGAGACCGTCTTCATCGCCATCGCCGGCATGGGCGCCGCGGAGCCCGAGCGCTTCAAGGGATCGCAGGCGGATGGCCTCGACCCCGTTTTTCTCTTGCAGGCCTTCGATCCTCGCGATCCCGGTCTTGCCTCGGAGAAGATCGTCGAGGCCGAATTCAACCATTACATCCGCAGGATCGAGGCCGCGGGCGGCCGCGCCGTGTTTGTCGCCGACACTTGTTTCGGCGGCGAACTCGCCCGCCCCGTCGACCCGCGCGCCGGCGCGATCGCCTATCGCTGCATGAGCTATGCGCCGGTCGGCGACGCGATGCGGGTCGTCGCCGGCCATGACGACGCCTTTGCCGCACGGGCGAGCTTTGCCCGTTCGTTCGTTCTTGCGGCGGTCGACAAGCCGTTGCGGGCGCCGGAATTGAACATTCCCGGCGTCGGCCCCCGCGGCGCTCTGTCCTACGCCTTTGCGCGGGCGATCGAAGGGTCGGCCGGCGATGGTCGGCTCGGCATGAACGCGATCTTTCCCTATGTGCGCCAGGTCGTCCACCAATTGAGCGACCAGCGCCAGGTCGTGGAGCTTTCGCCGCGCGACGCGTCCGAGCGCGAGCCTGTCGTCACCCGCGGCGTGGCCGCGCCTGACGGGTCCGGATCGGCGCGCCCGGCGCCGCCGCCGGACGCCTCCCGATCGGCCAAACGCGCAGCCCCGCTGGTGGTCACGCTGGCGGCCCTTGACGGGCGCAACGATCCGTTGACCGACCTGCCGAAACTCGTCTCCGTCGCGCTGGTCGCGCCCAGCGACGACCCGGACCTCGTTTGGGACCCGGTCACGCGGGACGTGCTCGCGGGACCGGACATCATCGCTCGCGACATATCCGTGAGCGAACTCGCCGGGGTCGTGGAGCGCACCGTCCTGCTCAAGGCGCTGAAACGGGCGGCGGCGCTGCATGTGCAAGACATCCGCCTGCTGCCCGGCGACGACCTGCATCGCAAGGGATCGCGCGTCGAGGTCGAGATCGGCCAGCTCAGCGGGCGCTATCTGCTGTTGTTCGACCTCGCCGGCGCCGGTGCCGCGCAATTGCTCTATCCGCTCGGCTCTGATCCGCCGCGGCGCGACGACGGCCAATATTCCGTCTCCCTGTCGGTGCGCGAGCCCTATGGCGCCGATCTGATCGTCGCGATCTCGGCGAACCAGCGCCTCGATGAGTTGGAACGGCTGGTGAAACGATCCGGGCGCCGGCTCAACGCCAGCCGTTTCCTCGAGCTGCTGTCCCAGGCGGAGCGGCAGGATCTGCGCATCGGCTATGTCGGGCTGTTCACGTCGCCGTAGTTTTTGTTCTTTTTCCTTTTCTTCTCGAGCGCGGGTGTGATTTGCTGAAGAGCAATCCGAGTTCAGCATATTTGCGGAGATGTTGATGATTTTTTTCGCGATTTTGCTAGAATAATTCTTCGTGATGGGGCGTGGGGCATTTTTCAGGCGAAATCATTGTTCTTGCGAACAGGATGGACGGCATGAAATCGAATCTGGCTTTCGGGCTCGCGGTTTCTGCGGGTCTGAGTCTCGCCGGCGCCGCGGGGGCGGAGAGTTTGCCGGCCGATCCGGCGCTCGCCCTCGTGCCGAAGGCGCTTTCCGACGATCTCCAGCCGGTCGCGTCGAGTGAGATCAAGGCCGAGGCGCGCCCGTCCGCCGCGCAATGTCTCGGCCCGCAACGCCAGCTCCGCCGTGTCGCCTTGATGGCCGGACATGCCCGGGTCGAAGCCGATCGGCCGGCGGCGCCGGTGAGGCCGGTTCCGCCGATCTTTGTCATTGGGGTCGGTTATTGACGGGCGGGGCGCCGTTAACGTCACGTTAACCGACCTGTTAACGTGACCGCCCTTGTAACTTGCCACGCGATCGGGGATGATTTCGCCCGCTTCGGCGGAGGCTGAGGCGCGTCGGGCTGGGGTGGGACAACGTGGCGCGATGACGGTTAAACAAAAATTCACAGTTCTCCTGATCGACGATTCTCCGGAAATCCTGGATACGCTGGGCGCGCTGCTGAGCGAGGACTACAGGGTCCTCGCCGCCCGGGACGGACTGGCTGGGCTCGACATCGCCACACGGCGCCCGCAGCCGCATCTCATCCTGCTGGATGTCATGATGCCGGATGTCGATGGCTACGCCACTCTCGCGCGGTTGAAGGAAAATCCGCTGACCCGGGATATTCCCGTGGTGCTGCTGACCTCGCTCACCGATTCGGTCAACGAGGAGCATGCCTTTGAGCTCGGCGCCTCCGACTATATCGCCAAGCCGATCAAGCCCAATGTGCTCAAGGCGCGGGTGCGCGCGCAGATCGAGGCGTGGCAGGCCCGCGAATTCCTGCGGACGCAGAACGACCAGCTCAAGGCGAATCTTTTGCGCTTCGAGGCCGACAACGACCTGACGCACGCCTCCGCCATCCGCATTCTGGCGCATATGTCGGGAATGCGCGACAACGCCACGGGTCAGCATTGCGAACGCGTCCAGGACTTCGTCTGGCTGCTGGCCCGATTGCTTCGCGAGCACCATCGGTTCAAGGACACGCTCACCAACGACTATATCGACGTGCTGGTCCAGTCGGCGCCGCTCCACGATCTCGGCAAGGTCGGCATTCCCGATCGCATCCTGCTCAAGGCGGGTCCGCTCGAGGCCGAGGAATGCGAGGTGATGAAGAGCCATGCGCGGCTGGGCTGGGACGCGATCGAGCAGGTCGAGCGCGAACTCGGGCGTTCCGCGCCCTTTCTGTCCGTCACCAAGGAGATCGCCCGGTCGCATCACGAGCGATGGGACGGCGGCGGTTATCCCGACGGACTCGGCGGCGACGCCATTCCGGTTTCGGCGCGGCTGGTGGCGCTGGCTGACGTGTTCGACGCGCTGATTTCTCGGCGTCCCTACAAGGAGCCGTTTTCGCTCGACGAAGCCCGCGACATCATCGCCGCGGACCGCGGCCGGCGCTTCGATCCCGACGTGACCGACGCGTTCGTCGCCCATTTCGAGGAATTCGTCGAAGTCGTCGAAAAATATCCGGAACGGGGTTAAACAGGCTTCTGAAAAAGACGTGGAACGCCCCCGCCCTTCCCAGACGCGGGCTCATCTGTGGTTCTCTATGGGCATGGTTCTTCCGGATCGCTTGCGCGACACCGACACGCAAGGCGTCCGCGCCCGTCGCCGGGATCGGCGTCCATGGCTTTGAAGCGCCGAATCCTGCGCTTTTATCCGCGCTATTCCCCCGAACAGCTTTTTGGCCTCGCCTCCGACATCGAATCCTACCCGTCCTTCGTGCCGGGCTGCCGGGCGGCGCGGATCGTCGCGCGCGACGGCGGCAGGCTTCGCGTCGAAAATGTCTTTGGCTTCGGTCCGTTGCGCCATGTCTTCGAAACCCGCGCCGAGTTGAAACCTCCGGGCGAACTCGTCATAGTCTCGCGCGATGGCCCCTGGCGCTGCTTTTCCATGATCTGGCGTTTCCTCCCGGAGCGGGCGGGATGCCGCCTGTCCTGCGATGTGGCGCTGGATTTTGAATCGCACATGCTCAATCTCGTCGCCTCCGTGGGGGCGGCGGAAGTCGAGCGGCAGGTGCTTGCCGCCTTCGAGCAGCGCGCGGCAAAATTGTTCGGGCCGGCGGAGAGGTTTTGATCGATGACCGTCAGCACACCGGCCTCGGCGCCGACCCTGTCCACATGGATCGGCGCGATGCGTCCGCGCACGCTGACCATGGCGCTCGCCCCCGTCCTGGCCGGCGCCGCCCTTTCCTGGCGCGTGGAGCACAAGACCCATCTGGCCGCGGTGCTGGTCGCCGCTCTTTCGGCCGCCTTCATCCAGATCGCCACCAATCTGTTCAACGACGCCAAGGATTTTGAGCGCGGCGGCGACGGGCCGGACCGGCTGGGGCCGGTGCGCGCCGCCGCCAGCGGATTGCTGACGCCCGAGGCGATCAAGCGCGCCGCCTATGGTTTTTTCGCCTTGGCCGCGGTCGGCGGGCTTTTTCTCATCGGCGCCGGCGGCTGGCCGATCCTGTTGTTGGGGATCGCCTCGATTTTTTGTGGCTGGGCCTATACCGGCGGTCCCTGGCCGATCTCCTATTCGCCCTATGGCGAGCTTTTCGTCATCGCCTTTTTTGGGCTGGGCGCGGTGGGCGGAACCTATTGGTTGTGCGCCGGGACGCTGTCGCTGGTCGCCGTGCTCGCGGGCCTGGCTGTTGGCCTGTTCGCCGCCGGCGTGCTCATGGTCAACAATTTTCGCGATGCCGCTGGGGATGCGCGGGTCGGGCGGCGCACCCTGGCGATCGTCGCGGGGCCAAGACTGTCTCGCTGGCTGTTCGCCGCGATGATGTTTTCGCCCTTCGTCCTGCTAGCGCCTTTGGTCCGCGCCGCTGCGCACGCGCCGCTGCTGCTGGCGCTCGGCGCTTTGCCGCTCGCCTTTCTCCAGGTGAGGCGGCTGTTCCGGGAACAGCCGGGCCCCGGCCTCAACGCGGTGCTCGCGCGCACGGCGCAGACCCAGGCTTTGTTCTCGCTGCTGCTGTCGGTCGGCGCGCTCGTCTGATTATTTTTCGCCAATGTGCAGGGCGACGATGCCGAAGCTGAAGTTGCGATAGTTTACGCGCGCAAACCCGGCTTCGCGGAACAGGCTCGCCAGCTCCTCCTGATCGGGGAAACGGCGAATCGATTCCACCAGATAGGCGTAGGCTTCGGGCTGGTTGGCGACCAAGGCCCCGAGACGCGGAATGACCTGGAAGGAAAACAGATTATAGGCCGGGGCCAGCCAGAAGTGCGGCTTGGAGAATTCCAGACAGAACAGCTTGCCGCCGGGCTTCAAGACCCGGTGCATCTCGGTCAGCGCGTCGCGCAGCCGGGTGACGTTGCGGATGCCGAAGGAAATGGTGAGGCTGTCCAGGGAATTGTCGGCGAAGGGCAGGGCCTCGGCCTCGCCCGCCACCCAATCCACATAGGGCAGCACGCGGTCACGGCCGGCCAGCATCATGGCGGTGCTGGGATCGCAGACCGTGACGCAGCGGTCGGGGGCGGCGAGCGCGACCGCGACATCGCCGGTGCCGCCGGCGAGATCGACAATGGTCTGGCCCGGCTGCGGCGCGACCGCTTCGACCAGCCAGCGCTTCCACAGCCGGTGCAGGCCGAAGGACATCAGGTCGTTCATCAGGTCGTAGCGCGGGGCGACGCCGGTGAAGACGCGGCGAATCCGCGCCCGCCGCTCGTCGGGCTCGACGGCGCGAAAGCCAAAGCTGTTGTCGGGCGTTCCGGTCATCTGGGTCTCCATGCGCACTTCGGCGCAAACGCAGCTATGCGAGAATGGAAGCGGCGTCTTTGTCACCGATCAAGAAAGAAAGATCGAAATTGGCGCACAATTAGGCTATTCGATTTGGCATCGCAGGAGCGCCGGCTTGGGAATTGTCGCCCTTCGTTCGAAACCTGATCACCGGGCCGCGCCCGGCGATTGGCTCGACGCGGCTCTGTCGCCGTGGATGGAGCGCGTGGCGGCGGCGCCGGGCGGCAGCCTGCTGAGCCTGACCCTGGACCTGCCCGAACCGCTGTTCGATCTCGCCCGCAATGGCCGCGCCGACCGTCTGTGGATCGCGCCCGGCGACGAGATTCTGGGCGCTGGCGCGGTCGCGGGATTCGGCGACATGAGCGTCGACCGGTGGCGCGCCGCCAGCCGTCGCTGGACCCGCCTCGGCGATGGCGCCCGCCCGCTCGCCTTCTTCACCGCGCCTCCCGCCCCGGTTGGCGGGGCGGCGCGCCTCAGCCTTCCCGAACTTTTGTTGATGCGCCGCGATGGCGGCCGCTGCGCCCTGATTCTGACGGGTTTTCGCGATTCCCGGCCTGTGACCGCGCTTGCGGGCCAATGGGCCGAGCGTTTTCACGCCCTCACCGCGCCGGCCGGCAAGGAGGCGCACGGCAAGGTGGAGCGCGAGGAGGATTTGCCCGGCCGCGACGAATGGCGCGCCCGGGTCCGCGCCGCGACCCAGGCGATTCGGGCGAAGAAATTCGACAAGGTGGTGCTGGCGCGCAAGCGCATCGTCACCCTGCGCGCGCCGGTCGACACCGACGCGCTGGCGCGGCGCATGGCGCAAAACTGCGCCGAGGGCCGGGTCGTCAAACTGCCGAGCCACCGCGGCTGCGTGCTCGCCGCCACCCCGGAACTTCTGGCGGTCAAGCGCGGCGACGCCCTGGTCAGCCATGCGCTCGCGGGCACCGCGCCGCGTTTTCCGGGGCGGGCCGAAGACGACCGCGCCGCCGAGGGCCTGCGCGCCTCGGCCAAGGAGCGCCGCGAACATGCGGTGGTCGTTCAGTCGATCGCCGGCGCCCTGCGCGACATCTGCGACGAGGTTTTGCACGCGCCTGAGCCCGATCTGATGCGGCTGCGGCGGTTGCAGCATTTGTGGACGCCGGTGACCGGGCGCTTGCGGGACGGGTTTGATTTGCTCGACGCCGTGGCGGCGCTGCATCCCACCCCCGCCGTGCTCGGCTGGCCCAAGGCGCCCGCGCGCGCCTTTCTGCGCGAGACCGAGGAGCGCCGGGACGGGTTTTATACCGGCCTCGCCGGCTGGATCGACGCCGAGGGCGACGGCGAAGCGGCCGTCGTGCTGCGCTGCGCCGAAATCGAGGGCCGCGAGGCGCGGCTCTGGGCCGGCGGCGGCATCATGGCCGAATCCGATCCCGACGCCGAATGGGCCGAGACCGAACTCAAGCTCACCACTTTCCTGGACATATTGGGCGACGGCGGCCCATGAGCGATCCGGCCCGGCTGGGATTCGAGTGGGCGCAGGCCTTGCTCGACGGTTTTGCGCGCGCCGGTCTCAGGCGCGTGGTGGCGTCGCCGGGGTCGCGCTCGACGCCGCTGACGCTGGCCGCTTTGCGCCATCCCGATCTTGCCGTCGACCTGGTGGTGGACGAGCGCTCCGCGGGGTTTTTCGCGCTCGGCCTCGCCAAGGCCGAAAATTGTCCGGTGGCGCTGATAGCCACCTCCGGCTCGGCCATCGCCAATTGGGCGCCGGCCGTGGTCGAAGCCGATATGGGGCGCGCGCCCTTGATCCTGCTGTCGGCCGATCGGCCTCCGGAATTGCTGGAGTGTGGCGCGAACCAGACCATGGATCAGAACGCTTTGTTCGGCGTCCACGTCCGCGCCTTTCGCGCGCTGCCGCCGCCGGAGCCGCGACTCGACTGGCTGCCCGCTTTCGCCGCGCGGATTTTTGAGGCCAGCCGCTTTCCCCTGGCCGGGCCGGTCCATGTCAATGTTCCGCTGCGCGAGCCGCTGACGCCGATGGGCGAGACGCCCTTGCCGGTCGCCGCGGGGCCGCTGGTCTGCGCCGGGCGTCTCGCGCCCGATCCGGGGCTGATCGAACGTCTCGACGCGCTGCTGGTCGGCAAAGGGGTGATCGTCTGCGGTCCCGACGCGCTGGACGCCGAGGCGCGCGCCGCGATTTTGGACCTGTCGCGCCGGCTCGATGCGCCCGTGTTCGCCGACCTGCTTTCGGGCCTGCGCTTTGGCGCGGGCGAGGAGGCCGGCGTGCTCGCCCATCCCGACGCCGTCGCCCGCCGCGCCCCGCCCTTCGACTGGGCGCTGCGCTTCGGCGGAACCCCCGTCTGCCGCGCCACCGCTGACTGGTTGCGCCAGCGGCGCGGCGTCCCCCAGATCGTGGTTTCCCCGCACGGGCGCTTCGCCGATCCCGACCGCGTCGCGACGCATTTTGTGCAGGCGGATGTGGCGGCGGTTTGCGCCAGTCTTCGCGGCCACCCGTCGCCCCCGGAATGGGGCGTGTCCCTGGCCGAGGCCGATGCGCTCGCCGCGACCGCCGCCGACGCCGCCTGCTCCGACACCATCGCCTTCGAGGGCGGGGTTTTGCGGCTGCTGCTGCAATTGCTGCCGGAGGGCGCGCCGGTGTTTCTGGCGAATTCCCTTGCCATTCGCTCGGCCGAATGGTTTTCGGGGCGCGGCGCCCATGGCTTGAGAATTTTCGGCAATCGCGGGCTTTCCGGCATTGACGGCAATCTTTCGACCGCGCTGGGCATCGCCAGCGCGCTCGGGCCCGCCGTCGCCGTGGTCGGCGACCTCGCCTTTCTGCACGACGTCAATGCGCTGTCGCTGATGCGCGGCCGGCGCCTGACCGTGCTGCTGCTCGACAATGGCGGCGGCGGCATTTTCGATCATCTTCCCCAGGCCGCGCTGCCGGAGTTCGAGCAGGCCTGGACCGCGGCGCAGGCTTACAAGCCGGCGGCGCTGGCCGCCGGGTTCGGTCTGCGCTACATCAGGGCGGACACCACCAATGCGGCGGTGGCGGCGGTTCTGGAAAATCTCGCTGTCGGCGGCCTGATTGTCCATGTCGCCATCGACCGCGCTTTCAGCCTCGCCCGCTGCCGCTCCTTCTTCGCATCCTGCCAACCGGAGTTTTGTTCGTGACTTCTTCGCCCATCGACTGGCGCCCTGCTTCCGATCAGCGTTTTGAGGACATTCTTTACGACAAGGCCGAGGGCGTCGCGCGGATCACCATCAACCGCCCGGAGCGGCACAATGCGTTCCGTCCTGAAACCCTGGACGAGATGATGACGGCGCTGCATCTGGCGCGGCTCGACCCCGAGGTTGGCGTGATCATCCTCACCGGCGCCGGCGACAAAGCGTTTTGCTCGGGCGGCGACCAGAAAATTCGTGGCGAGGATGGCGGCTATCGCGATTCCCATGGCGTCAACCATTTGAACGCGCTCGACCTGCAGCGCATGATCCGCACGCTGCCCAAGCCGGTGGTGGCCATGGTCGCCGGCTGGGCCATTGGCGGCGGCCATGTGCTGCATCTCGTCTGCGACCTCACCATCGCCGCCGAAAACGCCCGCTTCGGCCAGACCGGGCCGAAAGTCGGCAGTTTTGACGCCGGGTTCGGCGCGGGCCTGATGTCGCGCGCCGTTGGCTTGAAAAAGGCCAAGGAAATCTGGTTTTTGTGCCGGCAGTACGATGCTCAGGAAGCGCTGGAGATGGGCCTCGTCAACACCGTCGTGCCGCTGGAGCGGCTGGAGGAAGAGACCATGCAATGGTGCCGCGAAATGCTGCGCCATTCTCCGACTGCCCTGCGCGTGCTCAAAGCCGGGTTCAACGCCGACAGCGACGGACTCGCTGGCGTGCAGGAGCTGGCGGGCAACGCCACCGCGCTGTTCTACATGACCCAGGAGGGGCAGGAGGGCCGCAACGCTTTTGTGGAAAAGCGTCCGCCTGATTTTTCCAAATACACGCGGCGTCCGTGAGGCTCGACCGCGTCGTTCTTCGTCCCTATGCGCTGCCGCTGAAGCGGGTTTGGCGCGCCGCCAGCGCCAGTTTGGCGGAGCGCCGGGGGATGCTGATCGGCGTGTTGTCCCAGGGTTTTGTCGGCTGGGGCGATTGCGCGCCGCTGCCGAGTTCGGGCGAGGCCGGTTTTTCGCGGGCGTTTGCGGCTTTGGAGGCGGCCGCGGATGGTTTGGGTGGCGCGACCTTGGACGCCGCTTTTGCCGGGATTTCGGCGATCGATAACGCGCAGGCGCGCTGGGCGGTGGAAACCGCTCTGCTCGACCTTTTGGCGCGCCAGCGCGGGTTGCCGATTCATCAAGCTTTGGGGGCGAAGCCCCTGCGGCGCGTCGCCGTCAATGCGGCGGTGGGCGCGCTTGACGATGGTTGCGCCGGCCGGGTTGCGGCGGCGCTCTCTGACGGATTTTCTGTTTTAAAAATCAAGGTGGGCGTCGGCGACTGGCGGGAGGAGGCGCGGCGGTTGCGTGCGCTGGGGGCTGGCGCGCGGTTTCGCCTTGACGCGAACCGCGCCTGGGCCGCGGCGGAGGCCCAAGCTTTTCTTGATGCCGTCGCGGATTTGCCCATCGACGGCGTCGAAGAGCCGATTTCGGACCCCACGCTCGAAAAGTTGCGGGGGTTGCAGGATCGCTACGCCTTTGCGCTTGCCGTGGACGAATCCCTGTTCGAGCTCGGACCGGAACAATTGTTCGCCGCGCGCGCCGTGCGTCGGCTGGTGATGAAACCGGCGCGCTTCGGCGGTTTTCGCGCGGCCTTGGGTCTGGCCGAAGCCGCCGCCGCCGCTGGTTTTGAGGTGGTGATCACCTCCGTGGTCGATTCGGCCATCGGCGTGGCCGCCGCCGCGCAACTTGCCGCCGTCGTCGCGCCCGGGCAGGTCCATGGTCTGGCGACGGGTTCATGGCTCGCGCGCGATGTCGCGACGCCGCTTTGCTTGCGCGAAGGGGTTTTGGAGCTAGCCGATCAGCCCGGTCTCGGGCTCGCGCCTTCGGGCGAGTTCGCGCAGTTTTAGCCGGTCGGGCTTGCCGTTGGCGAGCAGGGGTGGGGAGTCCAGCCGCACCGCCGCGCGGGGGCGAAACGGGCTGGCGACATGGTCGCGGCACCAGGCCAGCATGTCTTCGGTCGAGGCTGGGCCACAAAACACCGCCGTGACGATTTCGCCCCAGACCGGATCGGGCCGGCCGGCGACCACGACCGTCTCGATCCCCGGACATTGCGCCAGCAAAAATTCCACCGCCGCCGGATGAATTTTCTTGCCGCCGCTGACGATGGTTTCGTCGGCGCGGCCGAGGATCGTCAGTTCGCCCTCGGGCGAAATTTTCGCGAGATCACTTGTGGTGAACCAGCCGTCCACAAGCCCGTCGCCGGGCGAAAAGTTTGCATTCGCATAGCCGTGCATGAGCATGGGGCCGCGCACTTTCAGCCGGCCGTCTTCGGCAAGGGCGATTTCGGCGCCGTCGAGCGGGCGTCCGACCCGGCCCGTGCGCCAGTCGGGCGGCAGGTTTGGGAGGGTGGCGATCTGGGCGCAGGTCTCGCTCATGCCGTAGGTCGGCTGGATCGGCCAGCCCGCCTCGGCGGCGCGATGCGCCAGTTCGGTCGGCAGGGCCGCGCCGCCGAGGAGCGCGTGGCGCAGGGTGGTCGGCGCGGGTTTTTGCAGGGCCAGCACTTGCGCGAGCATGGTCGGCGTGAGCGACACATGGGTGATGCGCTCGTTGACCAGGGCGTGGTGAACCCGCTCGGGGTCAAAACCCTGGTGCAGCGCCGCTGTGGCGCCGGCGCGGGCGCAGCGCGTCAGGATGGAAAAGCCGCCGATGTGGAACAGCGGCAGGCAGGCCAGCCAGCTTTCGCCGGGGCCAAGCGGCGTGTTTTTGGCGGAGGCCGCCGCCGAGGCGGCGAGCGCCGCGCCGGTGAGCACGACGATCTTGGGGCTGCCCGAGGAGCCGCTGGTGGCGATCAGCAGGGCGGGGCCGCGCGGGGGCGAAAATTCTGGCGCGGCGCCGGGTTCGGCGGCCAGGATCGCTTCGGTCGAAATGTCTTGCCCCTCGCCGATGACCAGACAGTCGCCGATCTGGTCGAGGAGGTTTTTGGTGATGGCTTCGGGCAGTTTGGGGTCGAGCGGGAAGAATGGCGCGTCAAGAGCAAAGGCCGCGCAAGCCGCCGTGGCCAAGGCTTCCGACGAGGCCGTGACCGCGACCACGGGGCGGCCGGGTCGCGTGTTTTCCCGCAGCAGGCGCGCGAGGCCGGCGGCGCGCTGGCGAAACCCGGGCTCAGCCATGCGCGCCGGCTTGCAGTTCGGCGATCCGCTTGCGTAAGGAGCGGGTCTCCTCGAATTTTTGCGTGACGTCGCGCAGGATCGCCGCCATGCCGTCGCGCGCGCCTTTCGAATCGTGCAGCATCATGATGGTGAACTCGACGGAAATGCGCCGGCCGCTGCGGGTCATGGCGGGCACGGCGAGCAGGTCGCCCGAGCCGTAGCGCGTGTGTCCTGTGACCATCACCTTGGCAAAACCCTCGTTGTGGCGGGCGCGCAGATTTTCCGGGATGATCAGGTCGAGCGGCGCGCCCACCGCCTCCGCTTGCGAGAAACCGAAGATTCGGACCGCGCCCGGATTCCAGATTCGTATCACACCATCGCGGTCGACCGCGAGCATGGCGTCGCCTTCGCTCGCCAGCAGGCCGCGCGCAAGAGCGTCCGTGTCCACGGCAAAACCTCCAAAAGGGTTGCGCCCTTTTAAAGCGCCGTTCGGCCCCGTTGGTTGCGCGCGCGCAACGAAGCCGGCGGGGTCTCGGGCGACAAAGCCGCAACACAGGGAGCGGGACCATGGCGGATGTGGATGTGCGGTCGAATTTTGCGGAAACCCCGATCGGGGAGATCGCCGTCACCCTGCCGGGCGCGACGGCCGTGTTCCGCAAGCTGAAGCTCGACTATTGCTGCGGCGGGTCGATTTCGCTCGCGGCGGCTGCGGCCAAGCGCGGGCTCAATGTCGCGGAGATCGAGCAAAACCTTTCGGCGCTCGTCGCTCAGCCGGCCGATCTGCCGGAAGAGACGGGCGCGCTGATCGATCATATCCTTGCGCGTTATCACCAGGCGCATCGCCGGGAGCTGCCGGAGCTGATCCAATTGGCGAAGCGCGTCGAGCGGGTCCACGCCGATCATCCCGAGGCGCCGGCGGGACTGGCCGATCTGCTCGAAGGCATGCTCCGCGAACTGACCGTGCATATGCAGAAGGAGGAAAATATCCTGTTTCCGACGATGCGCGAGGGTTCGTCGCTGCTGTTCGGCCCCATCGACGTGATGCGCGCCGAGCACGACGAACATGGGGAGACCCTGGCGGCGCTCGCGGCGCTGACGTCGGATTTCGCGCCGCCGATCGGAAGCTGCGGCTCCTGGCGGGCCCTCTATAACGGCTGCCGAAAGCTGTCCGACGATGTGATGGAGCACATCCACATCGAGAACAATATTTTGTTCCCGCGTTTCGCCGCAGGCTGCTGAAGCCCGTGGACCGCCCCGCCCTTCGAGACGCCCGCCGCGGCGGGCTCCTCAGGGCGAGGGCTCCTTTGGAACTGCTGGAGCAGGTTCATCGGACCAGCTCTGGCGGCGAACGGGCGCGCCGCCGCGTCTCCTCCTCCGCTGCGGCGCGCCCTCTTAGCTCTGACGGAACCGCGCCAAGGCGTCGTCGAGCGCGGCGCCGGTGAAATGAAAGGCCAGCACCGCCTCGTCGCCGGTCTTTTGGATGATGTCGGCGTCGAGGAAGCCGAGCAGGCAGGCCATGCTTTCCGAGGCCTCGCCGAAACGCAGCCGGTCGCCGGTTTCGAACGCGCTGGCTGGGCTGAGGCGCGCGCGCCAGCTGTGGTCGTCGATCCGGGCGATCAGGGAAACGGCGATTCGCACGGGTTCGCCCTGGCGAAAGCGCAGGCCGCACAGGCGCAAGGTTTGGGTCATGGCGTTCTCGGGTCGTGATCGAAGGCGCGATTTTCAAATATTTGCGGTTGCGCTCTTTGCGCCTTCGCAAGCAGATAATGCAGGTGATTCCTCAGAAGGCGTTCCCACCATGAAAAAATGTGTTGTTTTGCTCGCCGCCGCCGCCCTGTGCGCGGGGATTTTCCCGGCCAGCGCCCAGGAATTGGGCCAGAAGCGGGTGGTTGTCGCCCAGGCCGCCGCGCAGAAAATTTTTCATGGCAAAGGCAAGATCACCCGGCTGAACGCCGACGCCGGTTTCGTCACCATCGCCCATGAGGACATTCCCGGGCTGATGGACGCCATGGAAATGCAATTCGAAGCCAAGCCGGCCGCCCTGCTCAAGGGGTTGAAGGTCGGCGACAAGGTCGACTTCGCCCTCGAGGGCAAGACCTACAAGCTGCTGGAGATCGCGCCGGCGAAATAGGCGTGAAAAGCGCGTTCGGTGAAGGCCGCTTCAGCGAACGCGCATGTCTTGATTTTTACGAATGTCTTTTACCCCGGACGGGGGTCGCCGCGCATAAAGACGCTTGAGGCGGGTCCGCCATCAGTCCCTTGAGCGTGAGGTCGATATGGGCGGCGACATAGGCTTCTTCGTCGACGGGCGGCGCATCGCCGAAAATCAGCCTGACCACGCCGAGGAACAGCGTCGGCGCGACCACGATCCGCACGGTTTCGAGCGAGAGGTCGGCGCGGAATTTCCCGGTCGCCATCCCTTCGTCCAGCATCGTCGAGACCAGGCCGAGCAGGGGGACGACGAAATCGCGGTAATGCTCGGCGACCAGCTGGGGAAAATGCTTGCCCTCGGCGATCATGAACCGCAGCATCTCGCGCCCGCGCTTGTCCTCGACGCAGCGGCCGTAGAGAAAATGCAGCAGCGCCCGCAATTTCTCGTCGGTCTCGCCCTTGATCCCCGCGACGAAACTGTCGGCGTCGGCGAGCAGGCCGGCGGAATGGCTGCGCACCATGTCTTCGAACAGTTTTTCCTTGGTGGGGAAATAGACGTAGATCGTGCCCTTGGTCACGCCGGCGCGCGCCGCCACGTCCTCCAGGCGGGTCGCGGCATAGCCGCCCTGCGCGAAGGCCTCGAATGCGGCGTCCAGAATCTCTCCGGGACGCTCCGCCTTTCGCCGGCGGCGGAACCCCTCACATTTGAACACGCGACGCCCTCATGAATTATTGACTTTCCGGTCAGTCAATAATATTGCATTGAGCGACGAAAATCTCCAGCTCTTTTTCACGGGGTGCTGATGACCTCTGGCCCGCGTAAACCTCCTTTGCGTTCCGGCCCCTATGCCGCCGCAGGCGCCCTCGCGCTGATGATCGCGCTTTCGGGCTGCGGCGAGGGCGCGAAGTCCAAAACCCATCCGCCGCTCAATGTGGTGGCGCAAAAGGTCCAGCTCGAAACCCGCGAGCGCGATCTCGTCCTGTCCGGCGCCGTGCGGGCGCGCGTGCAGACCGAGCTCTCGTTCCGCATCTCCGGCCGCGTCATCGAACGCACCGGCGACGTCGGGCAGCATGTCGAGGCCGACGCCGTGCTGGCGCGGCTCGATCCTTCCGAACAGCAGGCCGATCTCAATTCCGCCCAGGCCGGGCTCGCCGGCGCCGAGGCGAGCTGGCGCCAGGCCAAGGCCACTTATGACCGGCAAAAGAGCCTGCTCGCCAGCGGGTTCACCACCCAGGCCGCCTATGAGCTCGCCGACCAGACCCTGCGCGGCGCGCAGGGCTCGCTCGACGCCGCCAAGGCGCAGGTGGCGACAGCCCAGGATGCGCTGTCCTACACAAATCTGGTCGCCGGCCATGCCGGGATCATCACGGCGCGCAACATCGAGGTCGGTCAGGTGGCGCAGTCGGCGCAGTCGGCGTTCTCCTTTGCCGAGGACGGCCCGCGCGACGCCGTCTTCGCGCTCTACGAAACGCCCTTTTCCCATCCGCCGGACAGCAATCGCGTCGATCTCGCGCTGATCGCCGATCCCGAGGTCACCGCATCAGGCCATATTCGCGAGGTCTCTCCGGTGATCGACGCCAAGACCGGCACGATCCAGGCGAAAGTCCAGATCGACGCGGATCAGAACAAATTCCCCTTGGGCGCCGCCATCACCGGCCGCGCGCGCTGGGTCATGCCCAATGTCGTGGTGCTGCCGTGGACGGCGCTCACCAGCAGCGCCGGCAAGCCGGCCGTCTGGGTCGTCGATCCCGCCAGCGGACGCACCTCCCTGCGCCCGGTGACGGTCGCCGTCTATGAAAGCGAGCATGTGGTGCTGAAGGACGGGGTCAAGCCCGGCGAATTCGTCGTCACCGAGGGCGGCAAGTTCTTGCGCGAGGATCAGCTGGTGCGCATCCAGAACGAGGAGGCGCTGAAATGAAGCCTTTCCCCATCGCCGCCTTGCTCGGCTTGAGCCTGCTCGCCGGATGCGGCAAGCCCGAGGCGCAGAAGGCCGAGCCGCCGCGCCCGGCCATGACCGTGATCGCCAAGCCGGCGCCGGCCTTCGACACCGCCTTTTCCGGCGTGGTCCAGCCGCAGACCCAGAGCGCGCTGAGCTTCCGCGTGCTCGGCCGGATCATTTCGCGCCCGGTGAAAGCCGGCGACCGCGTCGAGGCCGGCCAGATCATCGCGGCGCTCGACCCCACCGCCTATGAGGCGGCGGCGCGCGCCGCCGCAGCGACCTTGGCGAGCGCCCGCGCCCAGTTCGACAACGCCGCCTCAACGGAAGCGCGGCAAAGCGCGCTGCTGGCGAAAAAAACCGCCTCGCAGGCCGCCTTCGACACCGCCGAACAGGCGCGCGCCTCGGCGCAGGCGGCGATGCAGCAGGCCGAAGCGTCCCTGGTCAAGGCCAAGGAGCAATTGTCCTATACGGTGCTCAAGGCCGAATATTCCGGCATTGTCACCGCGACCTCGGCCGAGATCGGCCAGACCGTGGCGCCGGGACAGGCGGTGGTCACGCTGGCGGAACCCACCCGCCGCGATGCGGTGATCGATGCGCCGGAAGCGGTGATCGACGCCTTTTCGCTCGGCGACAAGTTCAATGTCGCGCTGCAGATCGACCCCTCGGTCTCCGCCAAGGGGACCCTGCGCGAGATCGCGCCGGAATCCGACGCCGCCACGCGCTCGCGCCGCCTGAAGATCGCGTTGGAGTCGCCGCCCCCGGCCTTCCGGCTGGGATCGACCATTTCCGCGCGGGTCGCCTCCGACGGGAATCCGCTGATCCGTCTGCCCGCCTCGGCCTTGTTGCAGGAGGGGGACAGGACGCGGGTGTTCATCGTCGATCCCCAGACCATGAAAGTGTCGACGCAGGACATCGAGGTCGCGCCCGAGCGCGACGGCCGCTTTCTGGTGCGCGGCGGCCTCAAGGGCGGCGAACGCGTGGTCGTCGCCGGGGTGCATCGGCTGAGGGAAGGCCAGCAAGTGAGACTTTTTGGGAGCGTGCAGCCGTGAGCAAGTTCAATCTTTCGGACTGGGCGCTCGATCGGCGCTCGCTGATCTGGTATTTCATGATCGTCTTCGTGATCGCCGGGACCTTCGCCTATCTGAGCCTGGGCCGCGAGGAAGATCCGAACTTCACCATCAAGACCATGGTGATCCAGGCCAAATGGCCGGGCGCCACCGCCGAGGAGGTCGCCAATCAGGTGACCGAGCGCATCGAGCGCAAGATGGAAGAGCTGGAATCGCTCGACTACACCCGCTCGATCACCACGGCCGGCGACACCATCGTCTTCGTCAACCTGCTGCAGACCACCAAGGCCAAGGATGTCGAGCCGACCTGGGTGCGCGTGCGCAACATGATCGCCGACATCAAGAAGGATTTTCCCAGCGGGGTGCAGGGGCCGTTCTTCAACGACCGCTTCGGCGACGTCTATGGCAATATTTTCGCCTTCACCGCTGACGGCCTCACCCATCGGCAGTTGCGCGACCAGGTCGAGGACGCGCGGGCGAAAATCCTGACCACGCCCAATGTCGGCCGCGTCGACCTGATCGGCGCGCAGGATGAGGTGATCTTCCTCGAATTCTCGACCCGGCAGACCGCCGCCATGGGCGTCGACTTCCAGCAGGTGATGAACACGCTCGCCGCGCAAAACGCGGTGACGCCCTCCGGCGCGGTGCAGGCCGGGCCCGAACAGATTTTCGTCCGGGTCACCGGTCAGTTCACCTCGGAAGACGATCTGCGCGCCATCAACCTGCGCGTCAACGACCGTTATTTCCGTCTGAGCGACGTCGCCACCATTCGCCGCGGCTATGTCGATCCGCCCACAAATCTGTTCCGCTTCAATGGCCAGCCCGCCATTGGGCTGGCGATCGGCATGAAGGCGGGCGCCAATCTGCTCGAATTCGGCGCGGCGCTCGACAAGCAGCTCGACACGATCAAGGCGAACCTGCCGATCGGCGTCGATGTGTTTCGCGTCTCCGACCAGCCCCAGGTGGTGGAAGAGGCGGTGTCCGGGTTTACCCGCGGCCTGTTTGAAGCCGTGGTGATCGTGCTCGCCATTTCCTTCGTCAGCCTGGGATGGCGCGCCGGTCTGGTCGTCGCTATCGCCATTCCGCTGGTGCTGGCGATCACCTTCCTGTTCATGCGCGAGACCCATATTTCCTTGCAGCGCATTTCGCTGGGCGCGCTGATCATCGCCCTGGGCCTGCTGGTCGACGACGCCATGATCGCCGTCGAAATGATGGTGGCGCGGCTCGAACTGGGCGACAATCTGCGAAAAGCGGCGACCTACGTCTACACCAGCACGGCCTTCCCCATGCTCACGGGCACGCTGGTCACGGCCGCGGGCTTCATTCCCGTGGGCCTGAACGACAGCGCGGCGGGCGAATTCACCTTCACCCTCTTCGTCGTCATTTCGGTGGCGCTGATCGTCTCCTGGCTGGTGGCCGTGCTGTTCACCCCGCTGCTCGGCGTCACCCTCCTGCCCAAGACGATGAAAGGCCATCACGAGACCGGCAAGGGATTTTTCGCGCGCGGCTTCGACCACGCGCTGGACTTCTGCATGCGCCGGCGCTGGGTGACCATCGGGGCGACGCTCGGCGCCTTCGCCCTGGCTTTGTTCGGCATGGGTTTTGTCCAGCAGCAGTTTTTCCCGTCCTCGGACCGGCCCGAGCTGATCGTCGACTGGAATCTGCCGCAGAATTCGTCGATCGCCGAGACCGATGCGCAGATCAAGCGCTTCGAAGCGGAAATGCTGAACGGCGAGCCGGATATCGTGCTCTATTCGAGCTATGTCGGCGAAGGCGCCAAGCGCTTCGTGCTGTCCTTCGACGTGCAGCCCGCCAATGCCGCCTTCGGCCAGACGGTGATCCTCACCAAGAATGTCGAGGCGCGCGACCGTCTGATCGGCAAATACCGCGATTGGCTGCGCGACACCTTCCCGGGCACCGACGCCTTCATCCATCTGCTCGACATCGGCCCGCCGGTCGGGCGGCCGGTGCAGTACCGGCTGAGCGGTCCCGACATTCAGGGCGTGCGTGAGAAATCGCGCGAACTCGCCAATATCGTCGCCAAAAACCCCAATCTCGGCGATGTCACCTTCGACTGGGGCGAGCCGGCGCGCGTGATCAAGGTCAATGTGCTCCAGGACAAGGCGCGCTCGCTCGGCGTGTCCTCGCAGGACATCGCCACCGCGCTCAACAGCGTGGTCAATGGCGCCGTGGTCACGCAAGTGCGCGACGACATCTATCTCGTCAACGTCATCGCCCGCGCCAAGGGCGGCGAGCGCGCCTCCGTCGACACCTTGCAAAACCTGCAATTGCCGGGAACGGCGGGGACTTCGGTGCCGCTCGCGGCGGTGGCCAGCGTCGATTTCGCGCTGGAGCAGCCGACCATCTGGCGGCGCGCGCGCCTGCCCACGGTGACGCTGAAAATCGCCGTCAACGGCGACGTCCAGCCGGCGACCGTGGTGCAGCAGCTTGCGCCGGAGGTGAAGAAATTCACCGAGGCGCTGCCCGCCGGCTATCAGGTCCAGGTCGGCGGCGCGGTCGAGGAAAGCGCCAAGTCGCAAGGCCCGATCAACGCCGTGTTCCCGGTGATGATCTTCGTCATGGCGAGCATATTGATGATCCAGCTGCAGAGCTTCAGCCGGCTGTTCCTGGTGTTCGCGGTGGCGCCGCTCGCATTGATCGGCGTGTCCGCGGCGCTGCTCGTCAGCCACAAGCCCATGGGCTTCGTCGCCATCCTCGGCGTGCTCGCTCTGATCGGCATCCTCATCCGCAATTCGGTGATCCTGATCATCCAGATCGAGACCCTGCTCAAGGAGGGGAAACCCGCCTGGGATGCGGTGCGCGAGGCGACCCAGCACCGCATGCGGCCGATCATGCTGACGGCGGCCGCCGCCACTCTGGCGCTGATCCCGATCTCGCGCGAGATCTTCTGGGGTCCGATGGCCTATGCGATGATGGGCGGCATTATCGTCGGCACGGTGTTGACCCTGCTGTTCCTGCCCGCGCTTTACCTCGCCTGGTTCCGGATTCCGGTTCCGGACGAGGTCAAGGCCGGCGCGGCGGCGCACGGGGCGAAGGCGCTGCCCGATCCGGTCGCCGGCGCCTGACCTGGACTTTTGCCGGGAACAGCGCCATCTAGGACCGCATGGCGCAAGCAAGATTTCTGGTCTGGGGCGGCGGCCTGACGGTCGCCGCCCTTGTTGTTCTGGCCCTGGTCTTGTGGGCGCTCTACGGGCCGCTTGTGTTCGTCAATGCGCTTAACGCCGCCTGGACCTGTTTGTGATGGCTTCCGAACCGACTTCCAAAAAATCCCGCGCCCTGCCGCTGATGCTGGCCGGCGCCTTCGTCGTCCTGGGCATTTCCGCCGTCGGCCTGACCCTGCTCGCCCAGCAGCCCGCGTCGACCGCCGTCGCGATCGGCGGCCCGTTCCGCTTGCACACCGGCGGCGGCAAGACCGTCACCGAGGCCGATCTGCGCGGGGCGCCGTTCCTGGTCTTCTTCGGCTACACCCATTGTCCCGACGTCTGCCCGCTCACGCTGACGAAAATTGCGCAGGTTTTCAAAGAGCTTGGACCGGAGGCGCGGATCAAGGCTTTGTTTGTGACTGTCGATCCCGAGCGCGACACGCCCGAGCGCATGGCGGATTATGCCGGGGATTTCGACCCGCGCGTGATCGGCCTGTCCGGCGACCGCGCCGAAGTCGACGCCATGCTCGCCGCCTATCGCGTCTATGCGCGCAAAGTCCCCACGCCGTCGGGGGATTATTCCATGGACCACAGCGCGGTGATCTATCTGATGGACCGCGATGGAAAATTCGTACGCAGCGTCAATCTCGACCGGCCGCCGGATCAGGTGGCGAAGGATTTACGGGCGGCGCTGTAGTCCATTCGTCGCCGCGCAGCGGTCCGGGATAGGCCTCGACGGCGCGCGCGATCAGCTTGTTCTCCTGGGTGTGGATCAGCCACCAAAGCGCGGCTGCGCCGACCAAGGCGAGGCCCAAGGTGATTCGGCCGATTGGGCCGGCGAAATGTTCGAAAGCTTCGCCAAACGCGTAGCCGCCGAGGCCGAACACCAAAGCCCAGACGATGCCGCCGCTGGCGTTGTAGTACAGGAACTGGCCCCAGTGGTAGCGGTTCACCCCCGCCAGGAAGGCGGCGAAAATCCGCAATAGCGCGATGAACCGGCCGAAAAACACGATTTTCGCGCCGTGATGGGCGAATAAATATTGGCCGAGCTTGATGCGGTCGTCGTGCAGGCCGATTCGATGTCCATAGTTCAACAGCAGCGGCAGGCCATAGCGCCGCCCCGCCATGAAGCCGAGATTGTCGCCGAGGATGGCGCCGGCGGCGGCGAGCAGGATCACCAGTTTGATGTCGATGAGGCCGGTGGCGCCGGCGAAGACGGCGGCGAGCACCAGCGCGGTCTCGCCGGGCAGCGGAACGCCAGCGCTCTCCAACGCGACAATGCCGAACACGACGACATAGGCGTGCTGCGCGATCAGCGGCTTGAGCGTCTCGATCAGCACGGAATCACCGGCCCGGCTGCGTCGCGAGGCCGAGCGGCCCGGGCAGCGCCGCCTTGGCCTGGGCGATCAGCCTCGCCTCATGCTGGCGCAGGTATCGGCTGAACAAGATGAAGCCGGCAACCGCCAGCGCCAGCGCGGCCAGGGCGAACGGCCCGGCGATGCGGTGGAACTCCGCGCCGAGGAAATAGCCGCCCAGGCCGAACAGGCAGGCCCAGGTGACGCCGCCGGCGGCGTTGAACAGGAAGAAGCGCAGGGGAGACAGCTTGTTTGCGCCAGCCAGGACGGCGGCGAAGGCGCGCAGCACCGCGACGAACCGGCCGAAAAACACGATGGCCCCGCCATAGCGCTGGAACAGATATTGGCCGAGGCGGAGGCGATCCTCGTCGAGGCCGATTTTCGCTCCATGGGTGAGGAGCAGGCGCAGGCCGAAGGTGCGGCCGACCCAAAAGCCGATATTGTCGCCGACAATGGCTCCGGCCGCCGCCAGCGCGATGATTTCCGCGACCGAGCCCTGCTGGCTGCTTCCGGCGAGCACCGCGGCGGTGATGAGGCTGGTTTCGCCGGGCAGCGGAATGCCGGAACTTTCCAGCGCAACCAAAAAGAACACCGCCCAGGGACCAAAATGCATCAACAAAGCATGAAAATCGGGCAATGGCCTCTCCTTCGCCGGGCTTTGGACCCGCTCTCAAGAAGAGGCCATATGCGCGCGCGGGGCCGTGTTTTCAAGCCATCGCGGATTCAGTGGAGCACGCGGCGCAAATCCTCGCGCGCCAACGACGCGGATTCCGCCGCCCAGTTCAACACCGGGGGACGCCAGCGACAATAAGAGGCCCGCCGCGGCGCGGGCTCGAAGGCGCCGCGCAATGCGACCTGCAGGACGTGGCGCAGGCCCGCGAGAATCGGCATTTGCGCGCGGCTCATGGCGCGAACGAGTTGCTTGCGCAGTTCAGGCGAGGCCTTGCGATCATATTCCGCCAGAAGATTCGCGACAAAGGCGCCGCGGGTGACGCCAATGGGGAGCGCGGCGCGGTCGATCCGCTCCACCAGCGCGCCGCCGAGCGACATCAGGGCGGCGGCGGCGACATGTTCGTTGGCGCAGGAGCGGAACAATTCGCTGGAGTCCATCAATGTCTCCGTCCAGGTTGAAGAGGTTCGCCCGACCGGAAGCCGGGCGTCGCACGCTGGGCACGAACATATTGGATTGCGACCTTAGGATAACCCGCGCCCCCTCCGGGCCCGAATCACATTCCCGTGAGCTTTGTTGTTTCGCGCCCGGTCGGCGCGCCCATGGGCGCCTGAAACCGCGGTTAAAATCACGCGCTCGGCGCCCAATCGGGCGAAGGCGGCTCGCCGGCGGTGCGCTGACTTTGGAGACCTCTTGCCTGGCGAACGGCGCGTCGCTTGCTACCAGCTTCCCACATTCGCCGCGCTCGCCCAGGGCTCTTGCGGCGGCAGCGCCTCGCCCTTTTGCAGCAATTCAATCGAAATGCCGTCGGGGGTGCGGATGAAGGCCATGCGGCCGTCGCGCGGCGGGCGGTTGATCGTCACGCCGGCTTTGTCCAGCTTCTCGCACGTGGCGTAGATGTTTTCGACCTCATAGGCGAGATGGCCGAAATTGCGTCCGCCCGTATAGGTTTCCGGGTCCCAGTTGTAGGTCAGCTCCACCAAGGGCGAGCTCGCGCCCGCGCCGCGGCCGACATCCTCGTCGGCGGCGAGGAACACCAGCGTGAAGCGCCCCTTTTCGTTGCTGACGCGGCGGATTTCGACCATGCCGAGCTTTTTGACGAAGAAATCGAGCGCCGCTTCGAGGTCGGCGACGCGGATCATGGTGTGCAGATAACGCATGGCGAATTTTCCTGTTGAACGGCGGCGTGGGTCTGAATTGTCAAGCTTGGGTCATGGAATCAAGCAAGTCTGGATTGTGGCGGCGCAAGCGCGTCTTGCGCTGTAACATTTGGGGACGCGTTTGGCTGCATCGCTCGCCTTGCCGCGGACGCCGCGGTTCTGCTACTTCAGGGGCCTGTCTTTCAGGAGGTCACGTGACCGATAACGCCGCGCTCAAGGAGCAGGTCGCGCTCAGCTCGGTGGCCGTCAGCGCTGTTCTGACGCTCGGCAAGGCGGCGGCCGGGATGGCCTCCGGCTCGCTGGCGCTGCTGTCGGAAGCCGCGCATAACGCCATCGACACCGGCGCCACCATCCTCACCTATTTCGCGGTGCGCCAGGCCAACAAGCCCGCCGACGACAAGCACCATTACGGCCACGGCAAATACGAATCGCTGTCGGCCTTGTTCGAGACCGGGCTGCTGGCGGGTCTGGCGATCTATGTCCTGTTCACCGCCGCCGAGCGGCTGCGCGAGGGGCCGGAGGCCATCGACTCCTCCTGGTGGGTGTTCGGCGTGCTGATCGTCTCGATCCTGGCGGACAGCGGACGCTATCTCACCCTCAGTTCTGTCGCCAAGAAAACCGGCAGCCATGCGCTGGCCGCCGACGCCATGCATTTCGCCAGCGACCTGATCGGCTCCGTGCTGGTGCTGATCGGGCTGATCGCCAATCATTATGGTTTTGTCCAGGGCGATGCGCTCGCCGCCATGGGTGTGGCGCTGTTCATCGGTTTTGCGGGGTTCCGGCTCGGCGGCGAAACGCTGGGCACGCTGCTCGACCGCGCGCCCGACGGCCTCGCGGAAAAATTGCGTGGCGAGATTGTTCTGGTTCCGGGCGTCGTGGCCGTCGAAAACATCAAGCTGCGGCCCAACGGGCCGAAAATTCTGGGCGAGGTGTTCATCGCCGTGGCGCGGTCGCTGCCGCTGGAGCGGGTCGCCGAGATCGAGGCGGCGGTGCGGGCGAAAATTTCCGAGGTTTCGCCGGAGACCGAGGCGACCGTGTCCTCCGCCCCGCGCGCGCTCGACGACGAGACCCTGGCCGAGCGCATCGTGATGATCGCGGCGCGCAAAAAACTGCCGGTGCATCACATTTTCGTCCACCATCTCGGCGACCGCGACTGCATCGCTTTCGATCTGGAGGTGGAGGGCTCGCTGCCCACGGCCGAGGCGCACGCCATTGCGACGGCGCTCGAAAACGACATTCGCGACGAGATCGGGCCCTATATCGAGGTCGAGAGCCATATCGAGCCTTTGCAGGCGCATAAGCTGATCGGTCATGAATCCGACCCCGCGACGCTCCAGGCCATCACCGCCGCGTTGAAACAGGCGGCTGAAGGCAAGGAGGGGGTGACCGACGTGCATGCCGTGCGCGCCCGCGCCACAGCGGAGGGGCTTGTCGTGAATTTTCACGCCCATGTCTGCCCGGCCCTGTCGGTGACCGCCACCCATGAGGCGCTGGAAGAGATCGAGCGCGCTTTGCGTGAGAAAATGCCGCATCTGCTGCGCGTCGTCGGCCATGCCGAACCGGTCGGGGAGGCGTGAGGGGGCGGTGAATCATAGCTGAATCGAGCGTTTGGAAAGGCGGAACCCCTCATCCGGCGCGCTGCGCGCGCCACCTTCTCCCGCAAGGGGAGAAGGGAGGCGATCCTGAGTGCTCGCGATCTCGGCTGCACAAGCGAGGGGAGGGGGTCATGCGTTACAAAATTTCGGGGACCATGATGCAGACGGTCGAGATCGACCTCGATCCCGGCGAAACCGTTTTTAGCCAGACCAGCTGCATGTGCTGGATGAACGATCTCGTCGAAATGGACACCCATACCGGCGGCGGATTCTTGTCTGGAGTCATGCGGTCGCTCGGCGGCGGATCGTTCTTCATCACCGAATTCACCGCGCGCGGAAACGGGCATGTCGCCTTTGCGCCGCGCTTTCCCGGCGCGATCTTGCCCATCGTCTTGCAGCCGGGACAGTCGCTGATCTGCCGGAAAGAGACGTTTCTGGTCGCGGAAAAATCCGTGCAGCTGGAAATCGCCTGGCAGCAGCGGTTCGGCGCTGGACTGTTTGGCGGCGAGGGGTTCGTGCTGCAGAAGGTGACGGGGCCCGGAACCGTGTTCCTCGATCTCTCCGGCGAGGTGGTCGAGCGCGACCTGGCGCCGGGCGAGCGGCTGCTGGTCAATGCCGGCCATGTCGGCATCATGGACCCGAGCATCACTTTTGATATTCAGATGGTCAAAGGGTTTAAAAACATCCTGTTTGGCGGCGAGGGGTTGTTTCTCGCGACCCTCACCGGTCCGGGCCATGTCGCCTTGCAGAGCATGCCGATCATGAATCTCGCCGAGGAAATCGCCCGGCACATGCCCGGGGGCGGCGGCGATTCCGGCTGGCGCTAAGGTCGAGTCGGGCGTGGTCGGCGGCATTTTGGGCATGCTCGGCGGCTCCGCGCTGTCCAATGAGTGAGTTTTGCTCCGCCTGAGGTGGGCCGATGTCGATGATGAAGACTTATGGGCGCATCCTGCGCCAGCTCGCGCCGGAGAAAAATCTCGCGATCACGCTGGTGGTCGCCAATCTGGCGCTCGCCGGCGCGCAATTCGTCGAGCCCGTTTTGTTCGGGCGCATCATCGACGCCATGACGCGGCTCGATGCGCTCGGCGCGTCGGCCGCCTGGCTGAGCCTTCAGCCCCTGGTGATCGCCTGGGTCGGGTTCGGGCTGTTCTCCATCATCGCCGCCGTCACCGTGGCGCTGCATTCCGACCGGCTGGCGCATCGCCGGCGGCTCGGGGTGATGGCCGATTATTTCGACCATATTTTGGAATTGCCGCTGAGCTTTCACACCTCCACCCATTCCGGGCGGCTGTTGAAGGTGATGCTCGACGCGGCCAATGGCATGTTCTTCATCTGGCTGTCGTTCTTTCGCGAGAACTGCGCCTCGATGGTCGCTCTGTTCGTGCTGCTGCCCGGCACTTTGTTCCTCAACTGGCGGCTCGGGCTCATTCTGGTCGTGCTCGTCGCCTTTTTCGGCGGGCTCACCGCTTTCGTCATCCGCCGCACCCATGGCCTGCAGGCCAATGTCGAGGTTTATAACGCCCAGTTGGCCGAGCGGGCCTCGGATGTGCTCGGCAATCTGCCGGTGATCCAGTCGTTCACGCGCATCGAGAATGAATCGCGCGGGCTTCAGGACATCATCCGGCTGGTGCTGTCGGCGCAAATGCCGGTGCTGTCCTGGTGGGCGCTCGCCGCCGTGGCGACGCGCGCCGCCTCGACCTTGTCGCTGGTGGCGATCTTTTTGGTCGGCGTCTGGCTGCACCTGCACAAGCTCGCCAGCATCGGCGAGATCGTCACCTTCATGAATTTCGCCACCATGCTGATCGCCCGGCTCGAAGGCGTGGTCGGCTTCATCAACAGCCTGTTCATGCAGGCGCCGAAAATCCGCGAATTTTTCGATATTATGGACACGTCGCCGGCCATTGCCGACAAGCCGGGCGCGATCGATCCCGGGCGGCTGCGCGGCGAAGTCAGTTTTGACCGCGTCAGCTTTGCTTATGATCCCCGGCGCATTGCGGTGGATGACATCTCTTTCACCGTGAAGCCGGGCGAGACCGTGGCTTTGGTGGGGGCGACGGGCTCGGGGAAATCGACCACGCTCAGCCTGCTGCATCGCGCCATGGACCCCAGTTCCGGCGCCATTCGCATCGACGGGATCGATATTCGCGACATGAAGCTTTCGGCTCTGCGCCGCAATATCGGTGTGGTGTTCCAGGAGCCCATGCTGTTCGCCCGCACCATCGAGGAGAATCTGCGGGTCGGCAAGATCGACGCCACCAAGGAGGAGATCGAGCTGGCGCTGTCGCGCGCCCAGGCCAGCGAGTTTGTCTCGCGGCAGGTGGATGGGGTGAAGACGCTTGTGGGCGAGCGCGGGCGGTCGCTGTCGGGCGGCGAGCGCCAGCGCGTTTCCATCGCCCGCGCGCTGCTCAAAGACCCGCCGATCCTGGTGTTCGACGAGGCGACCTCGGCGCTCGACGCCGCCACGGAAAAACAGCTCCAGGCGGCGCTGGAGGCGGCGACCCAGGGGCGCACAACCTTTGTCATCGCCCATCGTCTCGCCACCATCCGCAGCGCCGATCGCATTCTGGTGTTCGAGCAGGGGCGGATCGTCGAAACCGGGAGTTTTGACGAATTGGTGGCGCAGGGCGGGCGGTTCGCGGCGCTGGCCAAGGCGCAGTTCATGGCGGGGGAGCCGGCGGCGGCGCATTGAGGGGTGGGGCTGGCGGCTGCTGGTGATGGGGTGGACGGCGCCCCGAAGCGGCATCGATGTGCCATGATGGTCGTCGGTGAAACTCCCGTCAGATGAGGCGCCGTCCATGGGCAAGT
>NZ_JAOQNX010000031.1 GCF_025961575.1 Rhodoblastus acidophilus
TTGCCCATGGACGGCGCCTCATCTGACGGGAGTTTCACCGACGACCATCATGGCACATCGATGCCGCTTCGGGGCGCCGTCCACCCCATCACCGGATTCCCCCAGGCAACGGGAGGTTTCCATGAACATGCGCTTGAGCGATCACTACGAGGAGCGGCTGCCGCGCTACACCAGCTATCCCACCGCGCCCAATTTCACCGAAATCCCCGCCGCCCGCCATGCCGCATGGCTGTCCTCCATCGCCCCCGACGCGACGGCCTCGCTCTACCTTCACGTCCCCTTCTGCCGGTCGATGTGCTGGTATTGCGGCTGCCACACCACGGTCGCCCAGCGCGACCAGCCGATCGCCGATTATCTCACCGTCCTGCGCGAGGAAATCGGACTGGTCCGGCAAAAGCTCGCCCAAAACCTCGCGATCAAACACGTGCATTTCGGCGGGGGGACGCCGACCATCATCACGCCGGAAGAATTCAGCGGCCTCATCGCGCTGCTGCGGCAAAAATTCGACATCGGCGCCGACGCCGAAATCGCCGTCGAGATCGACCCCAGGCGCTTGTCTCCCGCCATGATCGCGGCGCTGGGCGGCTGCGGCGTCACCCGCGCCAGCCTCGGCGTGCAGAGTTTCGACGCCAAAGTGCAGAAGGCGATCAACCGCGTCCAGACCGTGGAGCAAACGGCGGCGGCGACCGAAGGCCTGCGCGCCGCGGGCGTGCGCGGCGTCAATTTCGACCTGATCTACGGCCTCCCCCACCAGACCCTGGACTCCTGCATCGAGACGGTCGAACGCTGCGTCGCCCTGCGCCCCGACCGATTCGCGGTGTTCGGCTATGCGCATCTGCCATCGTTCAAGAAGCACCAGCGCAAAATCGACGAAGCCGCCCTCCCCGACGCCGCCGCGCGCCTGGAGCAAGCCGAAGCCATCGCCAGCGCCCTGGTCGCCGCCGGCTATGCGCGGATCGGCCTCGATCATTTCGCCCTGCCCGAGGACGAGCTGGTTCGCGCGCAAAGGGACGGCGCGCTGCACCGCAATTTTCAGGGCTACACCACCGATCCCTGCGACATCCTGCTTGGCTTCGGCGCCTCCGCCATCAGCCGACTGCCCCAAGGTTTTGTCCAAAACGAAGTGGTGCTGGGCCGTCACGCGCAACGCGTGCTCGGCGGCGAACTCCCGACCGCCAAGGGCTATGAAATGACGGCGGACGACCGCATGCGCGCCGAGCTGATCGAGCGGCTGATGTGCGATTTCGAGGTCGACCTCTCGCAAATCGGCGCGCGCCACAAGACCCGGCCGGACGTTTTGATGCGCGCCGCCCCACGCTTGCAAACCCTGGTCGCCGACGGCGTGGTCCGCCTGGACGGCGATGTCGTCCGCGTCGCGGAGGATTCGCGCGTGCTGGTGCGCGCGGTCGCCTCGGCCTTCGACGCGCATCTGGGCTCGAGCGAACGGACGTTCAGCCGCTCCGTCTGATCGACGGCAGTTTGCGCGCCCACAACGTCAAGCCGCGGCAACAGGCTAGAAAAGCGCAACGAATTCAAAAGGCGAACATCATGGACACGCTGTCGACCCTCAAATGCCCGACCTGTTATTATCAGGCGATCGAACTCATGCCGACGGACCGGATCGTCGATTCCTATCAATGCAAGGGCTGCGGGACCGTGCTTCGCGCCAAACCGGGGCAGGATTGCGTGTTCTGCTCCTATGGCGACGTTCCCTGCCCGCCGGTTCAGGCGCGGCGCACGAGCAGCGCCGAGCAAGGAACCTGCTGCGGCGCCTGCGGCGGCTGAAATGCGCGGTCAAAAACGGCGGCGAGATCCCGAGGAATGCAGGCGCAGCGGTTCGCAACCGCCGCGCGGACTGGTCTCATCCATCGCCGCCCATTCGAAAAAATAGGCCGGCTGAATATCGAGGACGCGACAAAAGGCGAGCATGACTTTGGCCGGGATCCGCTCCCGCCCTTCCTCGAAACACAGGAGGCGCATGGCGGTGACATCTGTCCGAGCCGCCAGGGCGTTGAGGGGAAGCCCGCGCTGCATGCGCCGTTCTCGCAAACGGGCGCCGACGAAAGTATCGACCGGATTCGCATCGGACATCGTCGACATTCCCTTCGCTGATCGCCAGCGCAGCCTGGATGAAACGCCATTTAGCGTTACGGCGCCTCGCGCCTATGGACAAGCCAGCGCTTTTACTTGGGCAAAATCCGCACCTATCGGCCCTCGCCTCGTACTTTGGTGGTCTTTCCAGCTTTTGCGCAAATGCATTCCGCAAATTATGGCATTCAAATTGCACGATTTTTGGTGAAAAGCTGAAATTTGCGGCAATGCCTCAACTTCAGGAGTCGGAGATGAAAACCGGGGGAAACACAATCGAGTTGATCGAAATCAACTTGATGTTTGCTCAATTAGACCTGACGCTTGGAAAAAGCCAGCCGGGCGCGGCGACGCGAGCTTTCAAACACATCCAGGAAGCGCTGCGGCAGATCCGCGCGGAGAGGGCCGGCGCGAAAGGCGGCGCGCCGACGGACGAGCGAACCGCCGGCTGACCTCCGCGCCGCCCTTGGATCAGGCTTGCGGGGGCACGACGCGGGCGCGCCACTCCGGCGGCGGCGTCATGCAGAAGGCGCGCTGTCCCGTCAGCAGATGACGGTTGCGCGCCACCAGATCATAGCCCCAGTCGCGCAGGGCGCGGGGCAGCACGGCGATCAGCGCCGCGTAAGACCAGGGCCGGCGCAGGCGCGCGCATACCGCCGCGACCCCATCGGATTTTTCCAAAGCCTTGCCGTCGACGACGAAAAGGAACGAATCGGTCGCATCGGGATCGATCCCATGGCGCGCGGCGAGCGCCCGCCCCTCCTCCGACTGGAAGGCGACGAAGCGAATGAGCGGCGCCTCCTCCCGGCGCAGGACAAACAAAACCCAGCGCGAACAGAACACGCAAAGCCCATCATAAAGCCAAACCGGCGCGGCCGGCTCCGGCGCGATGGCGTCTTGGTTCATGGCGGCGCTCCCTTCCTGTTCGGCGTGTCGGCGGGTTTAGCATCTCGGCGCAACGCCGTCGCCTCCCCGCAAAAATACGAATGTTCAGCACCGACAAAGACCTCCAACATGCCGTTTGCATTACGGCGTCTCGGCGCGTCCCCTCGCCCCGCTTGAGCGGGGAGAGGGACAGGGCGCCTTGCCGCTTCATCACCGGGCGCGCGGGCGGCGGCGCCCCCACGCCCGGTTCGGCGTTGAAGGCGGGCGACACCAGGAGGAGACGCACATGCCGGTCACGCAAAGACGCCTGCCTCTCATTGCAACGTTTCTGCTTTCAGTGCTTCCGGCAGCGGCGCAGGCGCAATACGCCCGCCTGCCCCAATACCGGATCGACCCCGCGCAGATTTCCATCTCCGGCCTGTCCTCCGGCGCGGAAATGACCGTCCAGTTCGGCGTCGCCTACGCCTCCCTGATCCGGGGCGTCGGGGTGATCGCCGGCGGCCCCTATGATTGCGCCGAGGGCGGCGCGACCAGGGCGACCCGCGTCTGCACCTGCATCTTCGGCTGCGCGACCGAGCAGATCGACGTTGGCAAACTCGTCGAGAAGACCCGGGCCAACGCCGCGAAAGACGAAATCGACGACCCCGGCCAGATGAAGCGCCATCGCGTCTGGATGTTTTCGGGAACGCAGGACAAACTGGTTCCGCAGGCGAAAATGGACGCACTGGCGGCCTATTACGGCGCCTTCGTCGAACCCGCGCAGATCGCCTACACCAAGGACCTCAAGGCCGGGCACGGCATGCCGACTCGGTCCTATGGCAATCCCTGCGACACCGAAATCGACCCGTTTCTAAACTCTTGCAACTATGACGCCGCGGGCGAACTGCTCCAATGGATCCACGGCGAACTGAAGCCGCCGAGCGGGCAAAAGCTGGGCGGGAGCTTCCTCCAGTTCGACCAGTCCGAATTCCTCAAAAACCCCGGCGACCACAGCCTGTCCGAGGACGGCTGGGCTTACGTGCCCGCGTCCTGCGCCGATGGCGGCCGCGCCTGCAAGCTGCATGTGAGCTTTCATGGCTGCAATCAGTTCCAGAGCCACAGCTATTGGAATTTCAGCTATCCTTTCTATCACAATTTCGGTCGGCGCTACGTCGATCACGCCGGGTTCAACGGCTGGGCCGACGCCAATGACATGATCGTGCTCTACCCGCAGGCGACCTCCTCGACGCTGCTCGGCAACCCGCTCGGCTGCTGGGACTGGTGGGGCTATGACGACGCCAATTATGCGCTGAAGAAGGGCCGGCAAATGCTGGCGGTCAAGAGGATGATCGACCGCGTCTCGGGCGACGCCAAGAGGTGACATACCGATGCATCTCGCGCGCACAAAAATGCGGGCGGCGCCGGAACGGCTGCGGCCGCAGGGGCTTCATAGGGACCGCCCGCAGCCGTCCCAGGGCGCCGCAGGCGCCTTCGCGCCAAACGCGAGAGAGCGGCGATGACAGCCAAGCAAGATTTTCCGGTGCACAGGGTCAGGCGCTATCTGGAGCCCGGGCCGATCGTCCTGGTCACCTCGCGCTGGCGCGACAAGACCAACATCATGACCCTGGGCTGGCACACAATGATGGAATTCGCCCCCTCGCTGATCGGTTGCGTCATCTCGGTCGGCAATCACAGCTTTCACATGATCCGCAAGAGCGGCGAATGCGTCATCAACCTGCCGACCTCGAAACTCGTCGACGCCGTGGTCGGCATCGGCAATTGCTCGGGCGCGGAGGTGGACAAATTCGCGCATTTCGGCCTGACGCCGGAGGCGGCGGCGCAGGTCGGCGCGCCCCTGATCAAGGAATGCCACGCGAGCTTCGAATGTCGCCTGCACGACGACGCGCTGGTCGACAAATATAATTTCTTCATTTTCGAGGTGGTGAAAGCGCATGTGGCGCGCGCGCCGAAACATCCGGAGACGCTGCATTACACGGGCGACGGCGTGTTCGTCCTCGCCGGAAACGTCGTCGACAAGCGCGAGCTGTTCCGTCCGGAAATGCTGATGCTCGACTGATCAGGAGGTCCCCGGCTGTTCCAGAATGGCCGCGACGCGATCCGCGAGTTCGGAGCCGGTGATCGGCTTGCGCAGCAGGCAGACGGATCCGCGCGCCTGGCTGCCGATCGCCAAAGCGGCGGCGTCGCCGACATAGCCGGTGAGCAGGATGGTGGGCAGGCGCTTGCGCCTCTCCTGCGCGGCGCGAATGAGCGTCATGCCGTCCATGCCAGGCATGGACAGATCCGACACCAGCAGGTCCACCTGTTCGCCGGCGTCGAGCGCAGCCAGCGCCATGGCCGCGCCGGAGGCTTCCGCCACCTGGTAGCCGGCATGCTCGAGTTCGCCCTTGAGCACTTCGCGCACGGCGTCCTCATCATCGACCAGCAGAACGCGCCGCGTCCCATCCTTTTTCACGACGCCCTCGCCCGGTTTCGACGCGACCGGCGCGCTCTGGGCGACGGGCAGCCAGATCGACACGGTCGCGCCATCCCCGGGGGCGCTCTGCACCTGCAGCGCGCCCCCGGACTGCTCGGCGAAACCGCGCGCCATGGGCAGGCCGAGCCCCGTGCCCTTGCCATGCGGCTTGGTGGTGAAGAACGGCTCCATCGCCCGGTCGAGCGTGGCGGCGTCCATCCCCACGCCGGTGTCCGCGACCGTGACCATCACATAATCGCCCGAAGCCAGTCCCATATCCGGCCCCGGCGACCGCCGCGCGGCGAAAGCGATCACGCCGGCGCCCGCAATGGCGTCGCGCGCATTGGTGGCGAGATTGACCAGAGCGGTCTCCAATTGCCCCTTGTCGACAAACACCGGCGGCAAGTCCGGTTCGACCTCGACCTGAAGCGCGAGATTGGCGCCGAGCGTCTGCGCGAGCAGGTCGCGCAAGCTTTCGAGCAGCGGCTTCAGCGCGACGGCGTTTGGCCTCAAGTCGCCGCGCCGGGCGAAAGACAGCAGCCGGCGTGTGATCGACCCGGCGCGCGCGCCGGCCTCGGCGATCATCTCGGCGAAATGGCGCACGCGCTCCGGGTTTTCGGCGTAGCGTCCGATCATGCTGGCGCCGCCGGTGATCGCCTGGGCGATATTGTTGAAGTCATGGGCGACGCCGCCGGCGAGTTCGCCGAGCGCGGTGAGTTTTTGCGCCTGGGCCAGCCGAGTCAGCGCCGCCTCGCGCTCGCCAACGGCCGCGCGAATGCGCTGCTCGAGCGTGGCGTTAAGGCTCATCAGCGCCGCCTCCGCCTGCTTCCGGCCGGAAATGTCGACGCAGAACTCGACGCAACAAGCCCCGCCGAGCGAGCTGCCGGCGATCAGCAGCCACAGCCGTCCGCCATCCTTGCGCAAATATTCTTTCTCATAGGGACCGATATGGCCGGTCGCCTCGAAATTCCTCAGTTCGGCGAAGCTCGTTTCGTAAAATTCCGGCGGCGTGAGATTCTGCCAGGTCAGTTCGCCCCGCGCGATATCGTCGCGGCTATAGCCCATCATGGTCAGAAAGGTGTCGTTCGCGTCGGTCAGCCGGCCGGTGGCGACGTCCCAGAACATCACGCCGACGGTCTCGACATCGAGCGCCTTCTCCAGACGGGAATTGCTTTCGCGCAGCGCGACGGCGGTCTCTTCGGCCTGCCGGCGCGCCTGGGCCGCATCCCGCATGGCCAGGCGCAGCTCGACATTGCTGCGCCGCAGCTCCTCCTCGCTTTGCCGCAAGGCCCCATTGGTCATCTGCCGCACCGCGATCTCATGCATCACGGAATCCGCGAGGTCGCGCATGATGGCGATCTCGTCGGGCGTCCAGACCTTTGGCTTGGTGTCGATGGCGCAAAAGCTGCCCACACGCTGACCGTCCGGCGTCAGCAGCGGAATGCCGAGATAGGCGATCACATGCAGGTCGCGGATCGCCAGATTTTGCCGCAGCGCCGGATGTTCGCGCGCATCCTCGACCGCCAGGGCTTCGCCGGAGGCGACGACATGCTGGCAAAAGGAGTGGGACAGGGGCGTCTCGCGGCGCGACGCCCAGGGCTCCGGGAGGCCCGAACTGCTCTTGAAGAACTGGCGCTCCGCGTCGACCAGCGACACGAGCACGGCGGGCGCGCCCAGCGCCCGCCGCGCGAGATCGGCGAGCCGGTCGAAAGCGCGTTCGCGCGGGCTGTCGAGCAGTCCGGTCGCATGCAGGGCGGCGATGCGCGCGGGATCGCGCACGACGGCGGCGAGAGACGGACACATGGGTTCAGCACGTTGTTTCACATGGTGATTAACGCCTAGGCCGCCCCGGAGGGAATGAAAACACACAAAAAATTGAGAGGCGCCCGGCCAAGGCGCCGGTTCGCCTTGGGTCACCAGTCTGCCGAGCTGCGACGGCGACGCCGCGCGCAAATTAAACATCTGTTTACGATAGCGCGCCAATGTGTCGCCACGTAAACGCCGAAACGCCCGATCGAAGTGCTTTCGACCGCCGCCGCGTTCGCCTGGGCTGGAACAATGACTGCGGGCACAAGACCAGACGATTGCGCGGAAGACGCGTCCTTGCTCGCCGAGATCATCGACCAGATGCCGGCGGGCGTCATCGTCAAGGACGAAGATGGCGCGCTGCTGTTCGCCAATGCGGCGGCCTGGCGATCGGGCCTGGAGGCGCATGTCGACGATCACGTCGCCTCGCCTCTTGGCGGCGACGAAGTCGAAGCCTCCGGCCGCACCTTCCTGACCGTGCAAAAACCGCTGGTCCGCGACGAACGCGCGCTGAGCCTCTCGGTCTTCCTCGACATCACCGAACGAAAGCGCAGCGAAGACCAGCTCGTCCGGCGCGCCCATTACGACGACCTCACGGGACTGCCGAACCGGACCCTGTTCGAGCAGCGCGTCGCGCAGGCGCTGACGCGGACTGACGCGTGCTTCGCCTTCGTCGTCCTCGACATCGACGGCTTCAAGCAGATCAACGATCATTATGGCCGCGAACTCGGCGATTCCTTCCTGGTCAAGGCGAGCGAACGGATTCGGCGCGTTGTCGGCGAGGGCGACGTGCTCGCCCGCGCCGGCGCCGACGAGTTCCTGCTGATGCTGCGCGAGGCGGATCTCGATCGGATCGACGCCCTGGCCGAGGCCCTGAGAGACCCGTTCATCCTCGACGGCTTCGAAATCTTCTCCTCCGCCTCGATCGGGGTCGCGCTTTTCCCCGAGCATGGGGCGGACTTCGAGACGCTGCGGCGCAACGCCGACCGCGCCATGGGCCAGATCAAGCGCGCCGGCGCAGGCGGCGCGGCTTTGTTCCGCCAGGAATGGCACGAGACGGAGACCGAGCGGGTCCTTGCCGAGCAGCGCCTGCGCCTCGCCATCAAGGACCGCCTGTTTCGCTGCGCCTTCCAGCCCAAGGTCGACATCGCCACCGAGGAGGTTTACGGCGTCGAGGCTTTGGTGCGCCTGATCGACGAGGACGGCGAGGCGCACGGGCCCGGCGCCTTCATCCCGCTCGCCACCGAACTGGGCCTGATGGACGAGGTCACCCATCTGATCCTCGAGGAGGCCACGGCCTCGATCGACGCGATCACCGAAGCTTTTGGCGCGCGGGCGACGATCAGCGTCAACATCCCGGCCAAACAGGCGGCCGATCTCGATTTCATGGGCTCGGTCGCCGATCTGCTCGAGCGCAGCGGCAGCCCCGAACGTTTCGTCGTCGAGGTCACCGAAGACGCCTTTGTCGCGAAAAACCGCTTCCAGTCGCAGATCGTGCCGATGCTGCGCCAGATCGGCGTGCGCGTGTCGATCGACGATTTCGGCACGGGCTATTCCTCGCTGTCGGCGCTCGCCGACATCACCGCCGACGAGCTGAAGGTCGACCGCTCCTTCATCACCAAGATCCACGAGCGGCCGCGCAGCCAGATCGTGTTGCGCGCCATTGAATCGCTCGGCGCCGCGCTGGGCATGACGGTGATCGCCGAAGGCGTCGAAAGTTTCGAAGAGCTGCTCTATCTCAAGAGCTCGACGCGCATCCGCTATGTTCAGGGTTTTTACTACGCGCGGCCGCTGATGTTCGACGAGCCCGCGCCGAAGCGGCGCACGGAAGGCCGGACCGCCGGCCGCGCGCCGCAAAGGCGCGTCGCCAGCCGGCGCTCCCGCTGACGCTCAGCCGTGCGCGGCGCCCGAAAGCGGCGCAAAGCCATCGGACAAAGTTTGGGACGCGCCGCCCCTGGCGCTGACGCCGCGCCAACGGTCGACCACCGCGGCCAGGGCGCCTTGGCCAAGATCGGCCTCGCCCGCCTCGGCGCTCAAGGTCTCGTTCCGCGGCAACAGATTCGCCGGCAATTCCTTAAACCTGAGCCGCGTCGGCAGGGCGACGCCCTCGCCGAAGGCGAAGACTTCGCCGGCGCCGAGCGACGGCAGGAAATTGAGGAAATCGACGGCGGTGTCGGCGACCGCCGAGCGCAGCAGCGCATGGTCGCGCTCATTGGTCATGCGCATCGCAAACAAGGTGTTGCACTGCGACAGGATGGTCGGGTCGAGCTCCGCCGGCCGCTGCGAGATCAGACCAAGATGCACGCCATATTTGCGGCCTTCCTTGGCGATGCGCGAAATCGCCCGCCGCGTCGGACCGAAGCCGACGGAATCGTCGCAGGACATGTAGCGATGCGCTTCCTCGCAGACGAGCAGCAGCGGGCTCGCGCCATCGCTCCACAATCCCAGATCGAAGGCCATGCGCGCCACGACCGAGACAACGGCGTCGACCACTTCGGAAGGGAAGCCGGCGAGCTGGAAAATCGTGATCGGCACGCCATTGTGCGGCTGGCGGAAAATGGTCCCCAATATCTCCGCCATCGTGTCGCCGCCGACATTGGCGCGCTCGAAAATGAAGGCGTAGCGCGGATCGCTGCTCACGGTCTCGATGCGCGTGATCAGCTTTTGATAGAGCATCCGCGACGAGCGGTTTTCCAGCTTGCCCATGCGGGCGTCGAGCAAAGCGATCAGATCGGCGATCCGGTAGGGCAGCGGAATGTCGACGGTGTAGCGCACATCGGGCGCGTCGGACCGCTTGAGCGCCAGCCGGCCCGGCGAGGCCGTGAGTTTCGTATAGGCGGCCTTCGCCTGCGGGATGATTTCCGCGAGCAGGTCGACCTCGTCTTCGAGGCCCGGACGGGCGCCGAAAAAAATGTCGACGATTTCCTCGAAATTGAACAGCCAGAACGGCAGCTTCATATTGCGCGGGCTCAAAGCCTGCGCCTTGTCGCCGAAACACTGGCGATATTCGTTATGCACGTCGAGGACGAGGATGCGCAGGTCGGGCCGCGCCGCCAGCGCCTGGTTGAGGATCAGGGCGACGCCGCTCGATTTGCCCACGCCGGTGGTCCCGAGCACGGCGAAATGCTTGGTCAGCATTTCATTGACGTCGATGAAGGCCGGGATCGACGCATCCTGCTGCAAATGCCCGATCTCGATCACCGTGGGCCGCGAAATGTTGAAAATCAGCCGCAATTCGTCGGCGCCAATGCCGACAACCCGGTCGCCGATCGCGGGATAATCGGTGACGCCGCGGAAAAAGCGCGGCGCGGCCGTCAAATTCTGGATTTCGCCGATCACGTCGAGCACGGCGACGGTGATGAAATTCTCATCGCGGGAGACGGGTTCGGTACGCAGCGACACATCCGCGACCACGCCGATGATCAGCGATGTTCCCGTGTGGATGCCGAGGTATTTTCCGACGGTGACGCGCGTGGCGCGGTCTGCCTGCGCCGGCGCCAGCAGGCCGACCGATGCGCGCGAGCCGCGCACCGCGATCACCGAACCCAGCGGGGTCGCCGCCTTGCAATCCCCCATTTGTCCTCTCCCCGAAACGCCATGGGCGCATTTTGCATGAAGCGCCGCAGCATCGGAGGAAAAAGTGAGATTTGTCTTTATGCCGGATAAACAACACGTCCAGCTTCAAGCCGCGCGCGCCCCCGCCGTCACCAGATCGCCTGCGCCAGTGACGAAGATCGCCTCGAGCCCCATGCGCCGCGCGAGCGTCACGCCCGCCTCGACGCCGCGCACCATCAGCGCCGTCGCCCAGGCGTCCGCGACCATGGCGCTGTCCGCGAGCACGCTGACGCTGGCGAGATCGTTAACCAAGGGCGCACCGCGCGCGGGATCAATGGTGTGGGACAGCAAGCGGCCCTCCGCCTCGACGACATGCCGGTAATTGCCCGATGTCGCGACGGCGCAATTTTTCAGTTCAATCACGCCCATCAATTCGCGCGCGGCGCGCCCGGGCCGTTCGTGGCCGACCGCCCAGGGCCGTCCATCCGCCTTTTGCCCGCACGCGCGCATCTCCCCGTCGATGCCGACCAGCCAGGAGGAAAGGCCGAACGCGCGCATCACCCGCGCAAGTTCATCGACGCCAAACCCCTTGGCGATGCCGGAGAGATCGAGCCGCTGCCGCGAAAATTTGCGCGCCCTCAACCCTCTCCTGTCGATCTGCAGGGTAGGCGCTTTATAGCCGATCGGCTTGTCCGCCTCGGGCGTGCGCGAGCCGGCCCCGAGCCCCCAGGCCTTGACGAGATCGCCGACGCCAATGTCGAAGGCGCCGTCGGACAGCGCGCCAATCTCCATCGCCGCCTCCAGCACGGTCAGCAGATTTTTGGGAAGATCACACCACACGCCAGGGGGCGCGCGGTTGAAACGCTCGATATCGGAATCCGGCCGCCACGCCGACATTTGCAATTCGACGGCTTCGACCGCTTCGTGCAGGGCCGAAGCCAGCGGACGGTCGTCAAAATTTTCCGGCGCGTAAAAAACCGCCGACCCAGCGCGCGCCCATGGCCGGGCCGTTCAGCGCGCGGCGTTGCGCGTCAAAAGACATCTTCGAGATACCTCCCGTGCGATCTGAGCGTGGCGAGATCGAGCCCCAGCGGCCGCACGATCCGATCCAGCGTCTCGCGCACCGCCTGGGCCATGTCGCGCCCGCCACACACCAGAATTTGCGCTTCTTCGGCGATCAGCGCGCGCAGACTGTGCGCATCGGCGGCGACGCGGTCCTGCACATAGGCGGGCGCGCCCTCGCATCGCGAAAAAGCGGGGCGAAAACAGGTCAGCCGCCGTTCCGCGAGGCTTTGCGCCAATTCATGCTCATATAAAAAATCTGAGGCGGGCGAGCGGCCGCCCCAATAGAGATGCACGGGGCGACCGTCACGGTTGGCCCGGACAAAACCGGCGAGCGGCGCGATCCCGGCGCCGGCGCCGATCAGGATCAGCGGCGCAACACCCTGCGCCGGCCGGAACGCCGGATTGTGCCGGACGAAAGCCGCGATGCGGTCGCCTGGCGCGAGGCCATGCAAAAAGGTCGAGCACAAGCCGCCGTGTTGCAGGCGCACGCAGATTTCCGCCATGCCGTCGCGCGTCGACGAGGCCAGCGAATAGAACCGCGGCATGTCGCCGTCCGGCGGCTGCACGGCGAGGAGATCGCCGGCCTCGAAGTCCGGAAGGTCCGGCGCGGCGAAGCGCAGGATCGCCACGGGCGCGCCGACCGCCTCGCCGTAGAGGTCGCGGCCGATCAGCTCCAGCTCCTGCGTCCCCGGACGCTCGGCGATGTGCTCGACGACCAGCGCGCATCCGAGCGCGTCGCCGAGGCCGCGCGCCCATTGTGCGAATTCCTGCGGCGAGCGCCGGTCGATCCGCTTCATCGGCAACAGCGATGCCCAGCCCCGTTCGTCAAACATCTCGGCGACGCGCTGCGCATAGCCACAAAACTGCGGGAAATTGCGATCGCCAAAGCCAAGCACCGCGACGGGAATTCGCCCCTCGAGCCGCGCCAGCCGCTCCAGGAATTTTTGCGCGGAAGCCGGCGCGGCGCCATCGCCATAGGTCGAGGTCAGCACCAGCCAGCGCTTTGCGCGCACATGGCATGGCCCCACCTCGTTCATCGCGGCGACATGGACGCGAAAATTTTCGCCCGCAAGCGCGCGCGCCAGCGCCCTGGCAAAACCCCAAGTCGCGTTGTTTTCGCTGCCGACAAAAACAATCGTGTCGGCGTCTTCCGCAGGCGCATTCTCCTGCACGCCGACGCCATGGCCGCGCCGGCGCCGCCACAGCAGGAAGCCGGTGGCGCCAAGCACCGGCGCGCCCGCCGAGCAGAGGCCGAGCATCAGGGCGAAGGCCCAGAGCCCATGGGCGCCGTGCAGCGCCAAAGCCCATTGCTCCATCCGCCCCTCGGGCGCCGTCTCGACGAAAGACAGCACGGCGCCATTCGCGGCGTCGACGGTCGCCTCGCCCGCGTCGGAGCGCATCTGAAACACGCCGGAAGCGCCAGCGAATTTTAGAGCCTTCAGATCGACGACATCGACCGCAGCCAAACCGCTCAAGGCGCGGATCGGCGCAGGCTTTCCGCCGCTGGCGGAAACATCGGGAGCCGCGCGGTCCGACGACGGAATGAGATCGAATGTGATCGCCGCGAGAAGCGCCCCGGTCAATGACGAGACCAGCAGTCCGGTCAGCGCGAAACGGCCGATCTCGCCATGCAGCCGACGCGTCCGGTCGCCGCGGATCGGCCGAAACATTTTTGCAGCGCCCCCCAAACTGCGCGCCAGCAGCGCGAAGCCGCTGAGGCACAGAGCCAACAGCCCGAGCGCCGTGAGCGCCACCGCCACCCGGCCGCCCTCGCCCATCAGCAACGAGCGGTGCAGATCGGCGACAAAGCGGAAGAAAGCCGACGGCGTGTAGGCCCCAAGCCCAGCGCCGCTGCGCGGATCGATCACCTCGGTCTCGCGGCCCGCCCCATCATTGAACGTCGCCGTCGCCGCGCCGTCGCGACCGATGCGGATCGCGTCCACGCGGACGTGGCGCGCCGCCACCGCATCGGCGAGCTGGGCGACGCTCACCCCGGGTGTAACAGCGGGATAAGCGACGCGATTGAGCGCCGGCTGGAGCGACAGCAGCGCGCCGGTCGACGCGACGACAATCAGCAGCAGCGCGACCGCAGCCGCCGCGACGGCGTGGAGCCTGCGCATCAGAACGTCACCTTGAAAGATTTGACATAGCCGTCGCCGGCTAAAATTTTACCCGACGAAGCAGTGTCGAGCGGCGCGACCACTTCGGACGGATTGTCCATGCCGTCCTCCACAGAGGTGTCGACATGAATTTTGTAACCGGCGTCGATCAGCGCATCGGCGAGATCGACGCTGATTTTCAGAGTCTTGCCGGAGCCGACGCTGGCGCCGGTGATACCGTCGATCTCGGCCGGCCGGGCGCCCGAGGCGCGCGCCCAATCCGAGAGATGGCGGTAATATTTGGACTTTTCGCCCGCCATCCACAGCGTGCCCTTATATTTGCCTGCGGCGTCGGTGAGGTAGAGCGCGACATAGGCGCCATTGCCGCCATAGGGTTTCAGGGTGGTTTCCAGCGTGACGTTTCGCGCCTGCGCCAGGGTGGGAACAACGAAAACCGCCGTCGCGGCGAGTGCGGGGAGCGCGCGTTTCATGAGACGTCTCCTTGTCACTGCACGTCGACCTTGGGCCGGGATTTGAAAACGCCATTGTCCGGAACCGGCGCATTGGCCGCATTGGGGTTCGCCGGACCTTTTTGTCCGCCGCGCTCGGCATGATGTTCGCCATGGTGACGGCCGTGGTGCTCGCCCTCGTCATCGTCATCATCGTCATCATGGTGGTGGCGATGACGGCGATGCTCGCCGCCCCAATCGTCAAAAAAAGCCAGGCGAACAGCGGACGGCCTGTCGGCTGCGGCAACGGCCGGCGCCGCGACGGAGGCGGCGAAGCTCGGAAGGCAAGCCGTCGTCATCAGCAGCGCGGCGACGGCAAAAATTCTTTTCGTCATAGTTTGGGCTCTCGATTTGCGATGAGAGCAAAATCGCGGCCTCGCCTGACGGCGACCTGAAACCGGCTCAAAAACCCGTTCAGCTTGCCGTCAGCCGGGAAAGCGCACGCAAGCGGAAAAACCGTCCTCGGCCCCCGGCGCCGGCGAGGCCAATTCGAGCCGCAACCCAGCGCCCCGGCAGATCGAGGCGGCGATGGCGAGCCCCAGTCCCGAACCTTCCGCGCGCGTCGGTCCGCGCTCGAAAGGCCGCATCAACAGTTTGAGTTTTTCCGGCGGCACGACGGCGCCGCGATTGACGACGTCCAGCCGGTCAGGCGTCAGCCGGATGGCGATGGCCGCTTCGGGATCGCCATGCTTGATGGCGTTCTCGATCAGGTTGCGGGCGAGCACGGCGAAAGCGTCGGGATCGAGATCGGAAACCGGGCCGGCGTCCTCCACATCGAGCGCCAAATCCCGATCATGGTCGGCCATCTCGTCGATCACCAGACGCAACACAGGGGCCAGCGGTTTGGCCGAGGGCGCGACCAGGCCGCCGCCTTCGGCCTTGGCCAGTTGCAGCAGTTTTTCCGACAGCCGCGCCAGCCGGCGCAACGCCGCGGCAATGGCGCGCGCCCGTTCGCGCGGGGCCTCGTCGGAAAGTTCGGCCGTCAGCCTTTGCGCCTGGGCGAGCGCGGCGGCGATGGGCGTGCGCAATTCATGAGCGCTGTTGGCGGCGAAACTGCGCTCCGCCTGCAGCGCGTCGCTCAGCCGCGACATCAGCGCGTTCACGGCGCCGGCGACCGGCGCGACCTCGCGCGGCAGATTGGCGTCGCCAAGCGGCGCGAGATTGCCGCGCCCCCGGCTTTCCAGCTCGGCGCGGAACCGTTCGATCGGTTTCAGCGCGAGGGTGACGAAAATCCAGACGGCGGCGAGAACGGCCGGGGCGACGGCGAGCAGCGGCCCCATCAGCGCCGCGAGCGAGCGCCGCACCGCGCTGCGGCGATGGTCAAGCGCTTCGGCCGCGGTGACGGAAATCGTCCCCTTGACCCCCGACACGGAATAGCCGCGCAAGCTTTGCGTGGAGAAAAACCCGGACGGCGGATGCTCCGGAAATTTGGACAGATCGGCGTCGGTCGAGTGCAACAGCACTTTTCCGGCGCCGTCGCGCACGACATAGGCGATATATTCGGCCTTTTTCCCGACCGGCGCGACTCTCTGCGCTTCCGTGGTCTCGCGCGCCAAAAGTTCGGCATAGGCGAGCGGCAGCACGCGCTCGGCGACCTCGCGCAAGGCGCCGTCGAACAGGTCGTCGGTCTCGCGCTGGAGCACGAACCCCGCCGCCGCCGCGCCGGCGAGCCAAAGCAGCGTCACCGCGCCGGTGAGCGCCAGAGCGAGGCGCCGCCGCAGGCTCCATCCCTCCCTCACCGCGCCTCCGCCTTGCCCAGGCGATATCCCAGGCCGCGCACGGTCTCGACCACCTGCGCCCCGAGCTTGCGCCGGAGCCGGCCGATATAGACCTCGATCGTGTTGCTCTCGACCTCGGAGTCGAAGGAATAGAGCCGATCCTCCAATTGCGCTTTCGACATCAGCTGGTTCGGACGCTGGACAAAAGTTTCGAACAAAGACCATTCGCGCCGGGTCAGCTGGATCGATTTTCCGCCGCGGCGGATCGAGCAATTGGCGAGATCGATTTCGAGGTCGCCGAGCACGACCAGCGGATTGGGATTGCCGGAATAGCGGCGCGACACCGCGCGGATGCGCGCGGAGAGTTCGTAGAGGTCGAAGGGTTTGATCAGATAATCGTCGGCGCCGGCGTCGAGCGCGTCGATGCGGTCGGAAATCTGGTCGAGGGCGGTCAGCACGACCACCGGGGTCACGTCTCCGGCCTGCCGCCGACTTTTGAGAAAATCGAGGCCGCGCCCGTCGGGCAGCATCAGGTCGAGCAGCACGAGATCATAGGGCGCGGACAGAAGCGCCTCGCGCGCGTCGGAGAGCCGCAGCGCCCAGTCGACGGAATGGCCGTCGGCGACCGCCTGGTCGCGCACCGCCGCGCCCAGCACGCCATCGTCTTCGACCAGCAAGATACGCATGTCCCCCTCCAATCCAGGCGCAAATCTACTATAAAGCGGAGGCGGTTTCGCGCGCGCCCGTTCAGGTCAATGTCAGATCGCGGGGCTAGCCTGCCGCGGCAGAAAGGATTTTTTGATGCGCGTCCCCCTGGCGGCAGTTCTGGTCGTGGTCGCAGGTCTCGACGTCGCAGGTTTTCGCGTCGCCTTGGCCGACACCTGGTGTTCGGCGCCGCTGTCGGACTGGCAGCCGCGCGAAACCTTTCAGAAAAAGCTGGAAGCCGAGGGCTGGCGCGAGATCGCCATCCGCGTCGAGGACGGCTGCTATCTGGTGCACGCCGCCAACGAGCGCGGCGAGCGCCTGCACGGCAAGTTCGATCCCGTCACCCTCGCCGCCATGCCGCATGACCATGACCGCCACCATCACCACCACCACGGCGACGAGGACCACGAGTGATCGCGCGGCGCGACGCCTGCGACAATCCGCGCAGCCCCGTCCAGCCGCCGATTGCGATGGATCAATCAGCCGAGTCCGCCGCCCTGCTATAAGGAGAACGTGACTTCACGTCGCAGATGCCCATTTCCATGGGCGTTTCCTCCCAGACTTGGACCGCTCCGCCCGGGCGGTCCCTTTCTTTTTCAAGGCCTGTTTCGCCCCGGCCCAGCGGCTTCGCCGCCCCTTGCAAGCTTGCAATTTGGTTTACAGGCCATCCCCATCTCGCGCACAACTCTGCATTTGCGCTTTTCCCTAAGGTCAGGCACAAAACACAGGTTGCAAATCGGCCGCGACCACGTTCGACTTTTTTCAATCGAAGGCTAACCCAATGTTCGATTGCGCAATTGAAGAAAAGTCACCGTTTATTCTCATCGTGGATGACGACGACGACGACGTGTTCCTGATGATGAGCGTCCTTCGGCGGGTGAGCTGGGAGACCGGCGCGGAGATCGAATGCGGCAGCGTCGACAATGGCGCGGACGCCCTGGCCCTGGTGTCGCTGAAACGCATGCTCGCGGACCTGCCCGTCGCCGTGATCCTTGATCTGAACATGCCGAAACTCGACGGCATGAGCGCCCTCAAGGCCCTGCGGCAATCGCTCGGCTTCGGCGAACTGCCGGTCTTCGTGCTGACGACCACGGCGAACCAGGCCGTCCATTCCGCCGCTATGGCGCTCGGGGCGACAAAGACTTTTGTCAAACCCAACAGCAAGAGCGAACTGACCGACATCGCCCGCGAGATCCTGCAGACGCTGCACTAAATCGCGTGAATTACCCGCCCGCCGGCCACGCCAGGACGAGCACGCCAGCGACCACCAACGCGCCGCCGATCGCGAGTCGCGGCGTCAGCGGCTCCCCCAAAAAAACCAGCGCCAGCACGATGGCGAAGACGACGCTGAGCTTATCGATGGGCGCGACCAGCGAGGCCGGCGCCATTTGCAGCGCGCGATAGTAGAACAGCCACGACAGACCGGTCGCGATTCCGGACAGCAGCAGGAAGGCGACCGGGCGCAGCCTCGCCCCCGCAGGCCACAGCCATTCCTGCCGCCAGGTGACGATGGCGGCGGTGACGAAGAAAATCACCACGGTCCGAATCAGCGTGGCGAGATTGGAATTGAGGCCCTCGACGCCGAGCTTGCCGAAAATGGCGGTGAGGCCGGCGAAAAACGCCGAAGCGACGGCGAAAGCCTGCCAAGAGGCCAGGGTCACGGCCATGGTCTCAATAGGCCGCGTAGCTTTTTTGCTCGACGATGTGCGAGCCCGTGACCTCGTTGATCCGCTTTTTCAGTCTCGCCCGCTCGTCGTTGCGCTGATAGACCGACCGGGCGAGGTCGATGAAGGCGCCGTCAAAACTCTTGGCGCGCTCCTTGTCGCGAATGTCATCCTCGATCCGCCACAGAGCCAGATTCACCGCTTTCAAGGCGCTTTTCAGCTCCGCCAGCTCGCCCGTAGCCGCCTGCGCCTCCGCTTCGATCTCGCGCAGCAGCCGCAATTCCTCGCGCACATGGGCGACGGCGACGGAATCGTCGATTTCGTCCGCCTTGATTTCCAGAATGGTGATTTTGTCGATCAGTTCCCCCCAGGAAACTGGCGCTCTCGGCGTGGAAAGCATGTTGGCGTCCCCTCGAATCCCTCAGGGTTTATACCACCAGGATTCACGCGCCGCCACGAGGCGGGCCGTTGAGAGCGGGTGGAAAAAACCCGCGCTCGGGTTAAATAGGCGAGCACAGCCGCCGGAAGGAACAATGGACCAGACGTCGAAGAAGAAAGCCCCCGCCCGCAAGCCCAAGCCGGCCGCCGCAGCCGCCGAAACGCCGGAGCAAGTGGCGCTGCGCATCGGCGAGGGCCGGGTGATCTCGTTGCGCGGCGCGCGCGAGCACAATCTCAAAAACGTCGACCTGACCATTCCGCGCGACAAACTGGTGGTGTTCACCGGCCTGTCCGGCTCGGGCAAGTCGTCGCTCGCCTTCGACACCATCTATGCCGAGGGCCAGCGCCGCTATGTCGAGAGCCTCTCGGCCTATGCCCGGCAATTCCTGGAAATGATGCAGAAGCCGGACATCGACCATATCGACGGCCTTTCGCCAGCCATTTCCATCGAGCAGAAGACCACGTCGAAAAACCCGCGCTCCACGGTGGGCACGGTCACAGAAATCCACGATTACATGCGCCTGCTCTGGGCGCGCGCCGGCATTCCCTATTCGCCGGCCACCGGCCTGCCCATCGAGAGCCAGACGGTCAGCCAGATGGTCGACCGCGTGCTCGCCTTGCCCGAGCGCAGCCGCCTGTACCTGCTGGCGCCGGTGGTGCGCGGCCGAAAAGGCGAATATCGCAAGGAAATCGCCGAGTTCCAGAAACGCGGTTTTCAGCGCGTAAAAATCGACGGCCAGTTCTACGACATCGCCGACGCCCCGGCGCTCGACAAAAAACTCAAGCACGACATTGACGTGGTCGTGGACCGCATCGTGGTGCGCGCCGATATTTCCGCCCGCCTCGCCGAAAGTTTTGAAACCGCGCTGGAATTGGCCGACGGCATTGCGGTCGTCGAATTCGCCGAGGAAGGCAAGGGCGCAATTGTCTTCTCCTCCAAATTCTCCTGCCCGGTCTCCGGCTTTTCCATCCCCGAGATCGAACCGCGGCTGTTTTCCTTCAACAATCCGTTCGGCGCCTGCCCGAAATGCGGCGGCATTGGCTTTGAGCAGAAGGTGGACGCCGACCTGATCGTTCCCAATCCCGAACTGACGCTGAAAAAGGGCGCCATCGCCCCCTGGGCCAAATCCCCCTCGCCCTATTATGGCCAGACGCTGGAAGCCCTGGGCCGCGCCTTCAAGTTCCGGGTGGAGGACCGCTGGTCGAAACTCTCCCCCATCGCCCAAAAAATGATTCTCTACGGCACCGGCGACCAGGAGATTCTGTTCCAATATTCGGACGGCAACCGCGCCTATGAGGTGAAAAAACCGTTCGAAGGCGTGATCCGCAACCTCGAGCGCCGCTTTCTCGAGACCGAAAGCGACTGGGCGCGCGAGGAAATCGGCCGCTACATGACGGCCAAGCCCTGCAACGCCTGTTCCGGCTTCCGCCTCAAGCCCGAAGCGCTGGCGGTCAAGGTCGACCACAGGCATATCGGCGAAATCTCGGAACTTTCGGTCCGCGACGCGCAAAAATTCTTTTCGAACCTTCCCGAAAAACTCGACAGCAAGCGCAACGAAATCGCCGCCCGCATCCTGCGCGAGATCGACGAACGCCTGAGATTTTTGGTGGATGTCGGGCTCGACTACCTGACCCTGTCGCGCAATTCCGGCACCCTGTCGGGCGGCGAGAGCCAGCGCATCCGTCTGGCCTCGCAGATCGGCTCGGGGCTCACCGGCGTGCTCTATGTGCTCGACGAGCCCTCCATCGGCCTGCACCAGCGCGACAACGCCCGGCTGCTGGAAACGCTGAAACGGCTGCGCGACCTCGGCAATTCCGTGATCGTGGTCGAACATGACGAGGACGCCATCCTGCTCGCCGATTATGTGGTGGACGTGGGGCCGGGCGCGGGCGTGCATGGCGGCAAGATCGTGTCGCAGGGCACGCCCGACCAGATCATGGCCGACCCAAACTCCCTCACCGGCGATTATTTGACCGGCCGCAAGCAGGTCGCCACCCCCAAGAAACGCCGCAAGCCCGACCCGGAGCGGGTGCTGAAACTGTTTGGCGCGCGCGGCAACAACCTTCGCAATGTGGATGTCGAAATCCCGCTCGGAATGTTCACCTGCATCACCGGGGTGTCCGGCGGCGGCAAGTCCACCCTGATCATCGACACGCTCTACAAGGCGGTGGCGCGGCGGCTCAACGGCGCGCTGGAGCACCCCGCCCCCTTCGACAAATTGGAGGGGCTGGAGCATATCGACAAGGTCATCGACATCGACCAGTCGCCGATCGGCCGCACGCCGCGCTCCAACCCGGCCACCTATATCGGCGCCTTCACCCCCATCCGCGACTGGTTCGCCAACCTGCCCGAGGCCAAGACCAGGGGCTACGGGCCCGGCCGCTTCTCCTTCAATGTCAAGGGCGGCCGCTGCGAGGCCTGCCAGGGCGACGGCGTGATCAAGATCGAAATGCACTTCTTGCCGGACGTCTACGTCACCTGCGACGTCTGCAAGGGCAAGCGCTACGACCGCGAAACCCTGGAAGTCCGCTACAAGGACAAGAGCATCGCCGATGTGCTCGACATGACCGTCGAGGAAGCCGGCGAATTGTTCAAGGCGGTGCCGTCGATCCGCGACAAGATGAAAACGCTGTCGCGCGTCGGCCTCGACTATGTGAAGGTCGGCCAGCAGGCCACCACCCTGTCCGGCGGCGAGGCCCAGCGCGTCAAATTGTCGAAGGAGCTGTCGCGGCGCTCCACGGGGCGCACGCTCTACATTCTCGACGAGCCGACCACCGGCCTGCATTTCCACGATGTCCGGAAACTTCTGGAAGTGCTGCACGAACTGGTCGAGCAGGGCAATAGCGTGGTCGTGATCGAGCACAATCTCGACGTGGTGAAGACGGCCGATTGGGTGATCGACATGGGCCCGGAAGGCGGAGACGGCGGCGGGACCATTGTCGCGGAGGGCCCGCCCGAGGCGATCATGAAGGCCAAGGCGTCGCACACCGGCCGTTTCTTGAAAGAAGCCCAGCAAAGACGCGCCTGAACCGGGGACTGGATCGCATTGCGCAAGCTGGATTTTTCCAGCTTCTGCTCATTCAGGGGGCGCAATGCGTTCCGTCCCAACGCACGTACGCTCATGCAAACAACGCAATGCTGCAATGCAAAAAATAGGGGTTTGCAAATGGTTCATGTGCAATCAATATCGCGTGACCAAACGAGATGACGTTTGGATAAGTTCTCCCAGCGATCGGGAGTGGGGCATCCCCCCGTATCGCAGATGCGCCCGCCGGCTCCTCCCCCCGGCGGGCGTTTTCTTTTCGCATCGAAGGTTTTGGGCCGCCGAAGCGCGCACAAGTTCAGCAAGCGGATTCGCGGCCTGCTCGATCAACACATCACCCTGAGGATCCCGCGTGAGCGGGCGTCTCGAAGGGCCGGAGCGGTCCACAAATTTTTAGCGCGCCGCCACGCTCCAACGCGCGAGTTCGCCGAGCACGCGAGCAAAAGCGCGGTCGAGCGCCGCGGCGGGCTGCGCGCCGGAAATTTCGGCCACGGGTTCGCTCGCCGCAAACACGCGCGCGCCGCCCCCGGCGAATTGCGCCGCCAGTTCGACCCGCGCCTCGCGCGTCAAAGAATCGATCTCGAAGCGCCGGATTTCCACGCGCAGACGGACGCCGCCGAGGTCGCCGACCCGCCATCCGACATTTTCCAGGCTTTCGACCACGCGGCTGCGGGCGAGGCGCGGCAGGCCGTCCGCCCATTGCGCGTCGGGAAGGCGCTCCAGCCCGTCGGCGGTGCGGATCACGATGGCGTCGCCGTCGAACGGCGGCTCGACGCGCACGATGTCCAGCCCCAACGTTCCCCGCGCCAGGGCGCGGCCGGGCGCTGCGCTCAGGTCATAGGTTTTGGGCGTGCCGGCGCAGCCCGCGACCGCGAGCGCCAGGATCAGAAAGAGAAGTCGCGCGCGCAAAAATTCACCGTCCACGATATTCCGGAAGCGGCTCCTTGGGGCCGAACAGCAGGCTTTGCGGGTCCTTTTCCAGCCGCCGCGCCGCCCGGTCCACGCTTTCCAGCGTGCGGCGGCCGTCGATGGCCAGGCTCTCATATTGCTTCAGGCCGTTCCTCGAGAAATCGGCCAGGGAATCCGCCAGCTTGCGCATGCTCTTGGCGGCGTCGGAAATGTCGGTGAGCACGGTCTTGCCGCCGCCCGAGCCGAGCAGGCCGTTGAGCTTGGCGATGGCGCTGTCGGCATTGCTGAGCATGGAGTTCAGTTTTGCCGTGTCGACCGCCTTGACGACGTTGCGAATGCCGTCGGAGGCCTCGGAGAGCGAGGCGGTCATCGCCTGCACGTTCTTGACGGTCGCGGTGAGATTGTCGGAATTCGCGTCGACGAGCTGGTTCGCCTTTTCGACGAACAGGTCGATCCTGCCGGCGAGGCGCTGCGCCGCGGACATCAGATCCTGCATTTGCGAGGGCGCCCCGTCGATCACGGAGTTCGGCGCCAGCGGCTTCGCGTCCGCGGCGCCGCCGAGCAGCGCCACCGAGGCGACGCCGGTGAGGCCGGTATATTCGAGCTGGGCCCTGGTGTCGGCCTTCACCGGCGTGCGCGCGTCCACCTCGATGACCGCATAGACCTTGCTGGGATCGTCGGGCCGCAGGCCGAGATCGCGCACCTCGCCGACGCGCAAGCCGTTGAACAGGACATAGGCGCCGGTGGACAGGCCGGAGACCGAGCCGGTGAAATAGACCTGGTAGCTCCGCATGGCCGTGGTCTTGCCGGAGCTGGCGAACCACCAGGCGAAGCCGAAGCCGCCGAGGATCACCGCCAGCGTGAACAGCCCCATCAGGGCGTAATTGGCGCGCGTCTCCATGCGCGTCAGCTCCTGTCGCCGGTCAAGGCTGGCTCATCCAGGCCGCTCTCACCCGAAAGTTCATCCGCAGTCACGACCGCTCGCGCCCTCTTGCCATGGAAATAAGCCCGCAACCACGGGTGGTCGGAGGCGATCATGGCGGAAAGCGGCCCGTGAGCGATCACCCGGCCATCGGCCAAGGCTGCGATTGTGTCGCATATCGAAGTGAGGCTGTCGAGATCATGGGTGACCATGAACACGGTCAGGCCCAATGTTTTCTGGAGTGTGGCAATCAGGTCATCAAAGTCGGCGGCGCCGATCGGATCGAGCCCGGAGGTCGGCTCGTCCAGGAACAGCAGTTCGGGATCGAGCGCCAGCGCCCGCGCCAGGGCCGCGCGCTTGATCATGCCGCCCGACAATTGCGAGGGAAATTTGTCGGCGGCGTCCTGGGGCAGCCCGACAAGCTTGAGTTTCAGCGACGCCAGTTCGTCCATCAGGCCTTGCGAGAGTTTCAGATACTCCCGCATCGGCGCCTGAATGTTTTGCCGGACCGTGAGGCTGGAAAACAGCGCGCCGCCCTGGAACATCACGCCCCAGCGCCGCTCCAGCGCGCGATGGCCGCGCGGCGACAGGCGATCGAGATTTTCGCCAAACACCTCGATGGTCCCGGCCTGCTTGCGGTTGAGGCCGAGAATGGTGCGGGTGAGCACCGACTTGCCCTGGCCGGAGCCGCCGACAAACCCCAGGACTTCGCCGGGCGCGACATCGAGATCGAGGCCCTTCAAGACCTGTTTTGCGCCAAAGGCCACGTCCAGCCCGCGCACGCGGATGATCGGCGCGCCGCCCGCTTTAGTAGCGGATGGCGGCGAAGAAAATGGCGAAGAGTCCATCGAGGAAGATTACCATGAAAATCGAATTGACCACGGACGCCGTCACCCTGCGCCCCAAGGATTCCGCGGAGCCCTCGACTTTAAACCCTTCGATTGTGGCGATCATGCCGATCACCAGCGCCATGAACGGCGCCTTGATCAGGCCGGCGAGATAAGTGTGCATGCCGATGGCGTATTGCAGGCGCTCGGCGAACACCTGCGGGCTCACGCCATTGTAGAGATAGGAGGTGATCATGCCGCCGAACAGAGCGGAGAGATCGCCGATCACGGTGAGCAGCGGCAGGGCGATGATCAGCGCCATCATGCGCGGCATCACCAGCACTTCCATGGGCGAAACGCCCATCACCTTGAGCGCGTCGACCTCCTCGCGCATTTTCATCGAGCCGAGTTCGGCGGTGATCGCCGAGCCCGTGCGGCCCGCGATCATGATCGAGGTCAGCAGCACGCCCATTTCGCGCAGCACCAGAATGCCCAGCATGTCGGTGGCGTAGGTCGAGGCGCCGAAGCGGCGCAATTGGAAAATCCCCTGCTGCGCCACGATGCAGCCGACGAGAAAATTCATGGTGGCGATGATCGGCACCGCGCGCAGGGCGAAATTTTCGAGGTGGAACACCATCGAGGTCGGCCGCATGGCGGAGGGCCGCACCAGAACTTTCAGCGCCGTCAGCGCCAATTCGCCGAGAAAGGAGACGAAGCCCATGATCTGGCCGCCCATCCAGGCGGTCCACACGCCCAGCGCCACCAGCATGTCCATCAGCGGATTGGAGCGGGGCGGCTTGTCCGCCTCGAACCGCCGGAACGCCGCCTCGCGCAGCAGGATGGCGTCTTCCGGCCCGACCGCCTCGAACTCCGCCGCCACGCCGGCGGCGACCATTTGCTGGCGCGCCTTGTCGATCAGCCAGGCGCCGGCGGTGTCGAGACGGCTCAATCCGGAAAAATCGATTCGGGCGCTGCGCGCTTGTCCCGCCGCGGCCGCGAGGTTGAGCGCCGCCTGCTCCAGAGCGCGCGAGGCAGAGATGGTCCAAGCCCCGCGCAAAAACACGCGGGCCTCGGTCCCATCGGTTTCCACCGAAAATTCGGGCGGATTAGGCGGCTTTGACATTTCCCGCGACTCTGGTTTGCTGAGCGCTCCCATACATCAAGCCGCCGCCTGTTGGCAAAGCGGTCGACCGAAAGCGCGCATGACCCCCACCCGCCGACTTTACGCCGCCCCGCAAAATTTTACGTTAACAAAGCCTTTTGTGATCTCGCGCGGCGCCAAGACGGAAGCGCGCGTGGTGGTCGCCGAGATCACTCAGGGGATTTTTCGCGGGCGCGGCGAATGCACGCCCTATGCCCGCTATGGCGAGAGCGTCGACAGCGTGCTGGCGCAAATCGAGGGCGCCCGGGCGGCGCTGGAGGCGGGCGCCGACCGGTTCGCCCTGCAAAATCTGCTGCCGCCCGGCGCCGCCCGCAATGCGCTGGATTGCGCTTTGTGGGACCTCGAGGCCAAGCTCACCGGGGTCCCCGCCTGGCAAATGGCTGGTTTGTCGCGCCTCTCGCCTTGCGTCACCGCCTACACCCTCTCGGTGGGAACGCCGGAGGAGATGGCGCGCGCGGCGCGCGAAGCGTCGGAACGCCCGGTATTAAAAGTGAAGCTAGCGGGCGCCGGCGATCCCGCGCGGCTGCGCGCCGTGCGCGCGGCGGCGCCGGAGTCCGAACTGATCGCTGACGCCAACGAGGCCTGGCGCCCCGAGGACTTGCCTGAATTTTTCGCCGCTTGCGAAGAAACAGGCGTCGCGCTGATCGAACAGCCCCTGCCCGCCGGCGCGGACGCAGCCTTGGCGAGCAGGCGCCCGGTCCCGGTCTGCGCCGACGAGAGCGTCCACGACCGCGCCGGTCTTGCCGCGCTGCGCGACCGCTACGACCTCATCAACATCAAGCTCGACAAGACCGGCGGCCTCACCGAGGCGCTGGCTTTGGCCGACGAAGCGGAAAGATTGGGGTTCGGGCTGTTCGTCGGCTGCATGGTGGCCTCGTCGCTGGCGATGGCGCCCGCCCTGCTGCTTTCTTCGCGCGCGCGATTCGTCGACCTCGACGGGCCGCTGCTGCTGGCGCAGGATCGGCCGGAAGGTTTGAAAGTGGACGGCTCCGTCCTCTATCCGCCGGAGGCGAAACTCTGGGGATGAGCGTTTAGGCCTTGGGAGAACACATGCGCATCAGCCACGCGGTCCTGGCGATCGTCGCCGCCCTGCCCCTGTCCGCCCAGGCGGCGCCGACAGCCGTGTTTCCCGCCGTCTTCATCAATTCCTCACCCGAACCCACCTCCCCGGCGGAAACCGAGCGCTTGAAAACCATGGACGCGGCGCTGACCAAGGCGCTGGCGGAGTCGGGCCAATACCAGCCGGTCGACCTCGCCCCCATCGCCGCCGATTTTTCCGCGGTGCGCGACATCCACGATTGCAACGGCTGCGAGCTTGATCTGGCGAAAAAGGCCGGCGCCAAATATGCCGTGGTCGCCTGGGCGCAAAAGGTGAGTAATTTGATCCTCAACCTCAACATCCGCATCGAGGATGTCGAGACGGGCCAAGTGGTGAAGGCCGGCAGCGCCGACATTCGCGGCAATACGGACGAAAGCTGGAGCCGCGGCTTAAGATACCTGTTGAAGGAATATGTTTTGCGCGCCCGCTGAATTTACGACAGATGCGCGATCCGCTCCCAGGTTTCGGGGTGGCTGTTGAGCGCTGTTGATCCGTAGGCCCCCATCGGCGGCGGGGCCGGCGCGCGTCCCGTGTGAAAAACCTCCAGCTTGCACAAGGCGTCCACCAGAGCGCCGCGGTCCTCGATCAGGTCGAGCGCGCGCAGATCGGCGGCGTGTTCGCGCACCCGCGACAGCGCCGAGGTCAAAAGCCGCGCCAGCAGCGGCGCATGGGCGAGCAGGCGTGAGCCCGAACGCGACGCCAGTTCGATAATGGCCTGCTGCACCATGGCCGCCCAGTTCATGGCGTCGCCGTCGCAGTGCAGGATATGCGCGACCTCATGCGCGAAAATGCCGGCGATCTCCTGCCGCGACAGGCCGCGCAACAGGTCGCCGGTCACAGAAATGCAGGCGGTCTCGGCATCGCCGAGCGCATAGGCGTTCATGCCGGAAAAAGGCAACAGGTAGAGTTCGGGAACCCGGCGCAGCCCGGCGCGCCGGCAAATGACCAGCAGGATCGCGTAAAGAGCCGGCGCCTCGACGACTTGCAGCGGTCGCGCGCCAAAGCCGCGCAACGCCTCGCGCGGCTGCAGCGACGCCGTCCGCATGGCCCGCCAGATGTCTTCCGCCGCCCGACCGCCGCCGCGCGACTGGCTGGCGCACAGCAGCAGCAGCCCGGCCAGGCCGGCCTTGATCTGATCGCTTTGGCGCGAATGGGCGACATGCAGCAGCGCGCGCCGCAATGCGTCGGCGTGGCGACGGTCGCTGCGGCCGGCGCTCTGCGGACCGGACGCGTGCGTCACGCCGCGCGCCGCGCAGAGCGGCGCGAAAAAGCCGGGACCAACCGGAATTCCCGCTAATGGAAGCACTCAAAACCTCCAGTCACTGTATTGTTATACAGCAACCAGAGATTGAGCAAGCGCCATGCCAAATATCGCCATGACGCGAAGACAAAGAATCAACTTAGCGTGTGCCCGATGCAACAGGTCAATGCGGCGGCGCGCCGTCGCCCTGCGACCGCCGCTCGCTCGACAGGCGCGGCGTGACGGATCCCGGGGCTGGCAGCGCATTGTCTTCCAGACGCATCATTGTGATGGTCCGATAGGCGTCGAACACCAAGGTGAAGGCTTGCGCATAATCCCGCGCCGCCAGCGCGCGCGCCGCGGCGGCGACCACGGGCGCACATTGTTCGAGACCGGGGCAGTCTTCCGCGTGGGCGTCGAGATAAGCGGTGAGCCGCCGCAAACTGTCCGCGCCGAGGTCGCTGACCAGCGCCACCGCCGCCAGCGTCTCCACCGAGGCGTGGCCGAACAGCCCGAGGGCGCCGACCTGCGGCGAGCGGGTCTGGATGCGATCGAGAATCGGCACAATGTCCTGCAGCACCGCCGTCAATTCGCGCAAATCCTCGTGCGGACGCTCCATCTGACGCGGCGGCTGCTGTTGTGCGCCGGACTCGGTATTTGGACGAGGCATTTTGATGCTCCTTTCGACAGGGGACGCAACGGATGGGACGGGGCCTCAAGGCCCCGCCCCCGCCGGTCAGAACGGACGTTGTTGTCCGGTTGACTGCGAAACCGCCTCGGCGACCTGCCGCGCAATCTCCTGAATGTCCTGCTGCGACACTTGAGCCCCTTGGCGCTGCTGATGCGCGTTCTGCTGCCAGCCCGTCTGCTGGAAGGGATTTTGCTGCCCGGCGCCATAGGCGCCGAGACCGAACGTTCCCTGGCCGCCCCAGCCCTGCTGGCCCCACCCCTGCTGTCCGGAGAAACCGCCTTGTTGCGTGGATTGCAGGACGGCCGGGAGGATCTGCCGCACGATCTCGTTCACCTCATGGTGCGACAAGGTGCGCTGCTGGCCGCCGAATCCGCCGCCAAACGCCGCCATCGGCTGGAACTGACTCTGTTGCGCCTGGGCGATGAGCTGCGGCAGAACCGGCGCGATCTGTTGCAGGATGGCGCTGACGTCCATCGGGCTGAGCTGACGCTGTTGCCCCCATCCGCTTTGGCCGAACCCGCTCTGGCCGTACATGCCCTGTCCGTAACCGCCTTGGCCGAAGCCGCCATAAGCGCCCTGCCCAAGGCCGGGCTGCCCAAGATTTCCCTGCCCGAATGTCCCCTGCCCGAAACCCTGCGGGCTCTGCTGCTGCGCCAAGGCCTGCACGAGGCTCTGCAGAATTTGGGGGTTTTGGAACAGGGGATTTTGCTGCGAGTGTTCGGAATGCATCATGACGATCTTTCCTCTTTCTCTCGACGCCGCGAGGGCGGGGCGATTGAACTAGGGGCGGAAAGTGTTCGAAACTTGATTGCCACGCTTGATGCGGAATCACGTTTTTTTGTGAGTTTCCAACGCGTTTTTGCTTGATGAACGCGTGACGCGCTCACTCCCGCCGCGCCCGGTCGGCGTTGACAGCGCCGCCAATCTCCGCATCGACCCGCGCGCCCGAAATGTCCATTTCGTCGGTTCGGGCGCCGGCGAAAACGGCGCCGCGCAGATCGGCGCCCGAGGCGTCGGCGCGAAACAGATCGGCGCCGGAAAAATCGGCGTGGCTCAGAGTGGCGAATTGCAGGTCGACGCGGGAAAAATCGGCGCGGATCGCCTTGGCGCCGGAGAGATCGGCCGAGCGCATCACCGCATGCATCAGCCCCATGGATTGGTTGCGCATATCGGCCGAGGCGTCGGCGCCGGAGAAATCGGCGCCCCGAAAACTGGCGTTGGAAAAATCCCCGGCAAGCCGTGCGCGCAAAAAATCGGCGCGGTCAAAAATGGCCCCCATCGCCTGGGTCGCGAACATTTTGGCGCCGCTCAAATCGGCGCCGGTCAAATCGGCCTTCAGCAGCCAGGCTTGATCGAGCGTCGCGCCCGCGAGTTTTGTCCCGCGCAGCCGGGCGTGATTGAGCCGCGCCGCCCGCAGATTGGCGCCGGACAGGTCAAGGCCGGAGAGATCGAGCCCGTTCAAACTGGTGTCGGAGAGATCAACGGGGCCCCCTTGCGCAATTTTCGCCTCAACCTGGGCGCGAGAAAATTCGGCGGCGGTGAAGGCGGGGGTCGAAAGGTCCACGCCCGACATCATGCCCTGCGCCGCCGCGACGCCGGGAAGCAGCAGGCTCAGCGCGACCAGCCGGACAAAGCGCAAGACCGCCTCCCCTCAGGGCTGGGGCGTCATCCGCAGATATGGCTTGATCTTGTCAAAACCCCGGGGAAAGCGGCTGCGCGCCTCTTCGTCCGAAATGCTGTTCTGGATGATCACGTCGTCGCCGGGCTTCCAGTCGGCCGGCGTCGCCACCTTATGCGCGTCGCTGAGCTGCAAGGCGTCGATGGCGCGCAAAATCTCGGGAAAATTGCGGCCGACCGCCATCGGATAGATCATCACCAGTCGAATCTTCTTGTCGGGATCGATGACAAAGACATTTCGAACCGTCTGGTTGTCGGCGGGCGAGCGTTTTGAGGGATCGCCGGAAATTGCCGCGGGCAGCATGTCGTAGAGCTTGGCGACGGAAAAATCGGCGTCGGCGAGGATGGGAAAATCGGGCCGGACCCCTTGGGTCTCCTCGATGTCGCGCGCCCAGCGCTCGTGATCGCCGAGCGGATCGACGGACAGCCCGATCACCTTGACGCCGCGCCGGGCGAATTCTTGCGAAAATTTGCCGACGGCCCCGAGTTCGGTCGTGCAGACGGGAGTAAAATCCTTGGGATGCGAGAACAGCACGACCCAGGACGCGCCGGCCCATTGATGAAAATGAATCGGCCCTTGGGTGGAGTTTTGGCGAAAATCCGGCGCGATCTCGTTGATGTGCAGAGCCATGGACGCCTCCTCGCCTCCATCTGGCGGCGGAAAAAGCGTTTTTCCATGCCGGCGCATCCAGGCGGCGATCAAGATTTGGTGAGGCCCGCCGGGCCGCCGACGCCAGAAAAACCAAACCCTGAACAAGCATAAGCGTCCGCTTAACCCTTTATTAAGACTTCAGAACAATACAATCATGGGTTGCATGTTCGGACGCCGCCCGGGGCGCCCCGGAATCGCCGGCGCGGCGGGCGCCGACCCGGGGCTGGACGATGAGCATCGCGCCCGCCGCGCTTCGGTGAATTGCGCGCCCGACGAGCACAGCGCGACAATGACTCTTGTTTCTAACCTTTCGAACGCCAGGATCGCGGCGCTTTCCACCGCAACCATCGCCAGCCTGACCACCGACGATGTCGCGAGCCTGACGACCAGCCAGGCCTCCGCCCTGACGCGCGCGCAGATGGCGGCTTTCGGAACCCAGCAGATCGCGGCTTTCTCCGCGCCGCAGATCAGCGCCGTCTCGATCGCGGCGATCACCGGACTGACGGCCGCGCAGACCAAGGCCCTGACCACCGATGAGGTCGCGGGCCTGAAAAGCGCGCAGATCGCGGCGCTGTCCATCGCCGAGATCGGCGCCTTGAGCACGGAACAGACCGCCGCGCTCGGAACCTCCCAGATTCAAGCGCTTTCGATCGGTCAGATCCGCGCGATGAGCACGGACGACATCGCCGCGCTCTCCACCGCCCAGGTCGCGGCGCTCGGCGCCAGCGTGGTGTCCGCGCTGACCTCGGCGCAGGTCGTCGCGCTTGGCTCCGCGGGCGTCGCCGCCTTGAGCACGCGGCAGACAGCTGCGCTCAACATGGCCCAAACCTCCGCCATGACCTCGGATCAGGTCCACGCGCTGGGAGCCGCCCAGCTCGCCGCCATGGGCGCCGCGCAGATCGCCTATCTGGGCTCCGCCAATATCGCCCAGCTGTCGACCGACCAGATCGCCGCCCTGTCGACGGCGGCCATCGCCCGTCTGAGCGCGGACGAAATCGCCGGGCTGAGCACCGACCAGACGAGCGCGCTCGGCGCCGCGCAATGGACGGCGCTGACGCCGACGCAATTGCGCTCGCTGTCCACCGCCTCGGTCGCGCTGCTGTCGACGGCCAGCGTCGCCAGCTTTTCGGTCGCCAAGATCGCCGCGATGACCACCGCGCAGATCGTCGCCCTGACCACCGCACAGGCGGCGGCCTTGGGCTCCGCGCAGGTCGCGGCGCTCTCGGCGGCGCAGGTCCGGGCCCTGTCCACAGCCGATATCTCGCTGCTGTCGTCCTCGGATGTCGCCGGCCTCGCCGCGGTCAAATTTTCCGCCATGAGCACGGCGCAGATCGCCGCGCTCTCCACCGATGTCATCGCCGCCCTGAGCAACAGCCAGATCGCCGGGCTCACCGCGGCGCAGATGGCCGCGCTGAGCACCGACCAGGCCGCCGCCTTCACCTCCTCGCAGGCGCAAGCGCTTTCGGCCTTCCAGATGCGGGCGATGAACACCGCCGACCTCGCGACCTTCTCGACCGCGGAGATCGCGGCCTTGAGCGCGAGCGCCGTCGCGGCGCTCAATTCCGCCCAGATCGCCAGCCTCGGCTCGGACGATGTCGCGGCCCTGACCACGCGCCAGGCGGCGGCGCTCACCGCCGCCCAGCTCGCGGCCATGACCACGAGCGAGGCGCAGGCGCTCGGGACCGCGCAGCTTCACGCCCTCAGCGGCGCCCAGGTCGCCGCGCTCGGCTCGGCGAACATCGCCGTGCTGCAGACCGCGCAGATCGCCGCGCTGTCCACCGCCGCCATTCCCCGACTGAGCGCAGCGGAAATCGCCGCGCTCAGCACCGATCAGGCGATGGCGCTCGGCTCGGCGCAATTTGCGGCGCTCACGCCGGCGCAGATCGGCGCGCTGCGCACGGAGACCGTGGCGCTGCTTTCGACCGCGCAGATCGCCGGCCTGTCCGCCGCCAAAGTCGCGGCGCTGACCACGGCCCAGGTCGTCGCCTTGACCACGGATCAGACGGTGGCGCTCAGCTCCGCGCAGGTCGGGTCGCTCTCGGCGGCGCAAGTCCGCGCCCTCGAGACCGCCGATGTCGCGCTGCTGTCCTCCGCGCAATTCGCAGGCCTCGCCGCCTCGAGAATGACCGCCCTGTCGACCGCGCAGATCGTGGCGCTGACCACGGATGTGATCGCCGCGCTCAGCACCCGCCAGGCGGCCGCCCTCGGCACGACGCAGATCGCCGCGCTGACCACGGGCGAGACGCAAGCGCTGGGCACGGCGCAGCTGAATGCGTTCGGCGGCGCGCAGGCCGCGGCGCTGGGCACGGCGCAAATCTCCGTGCTGCTCGCCGGTCAGGTCGCCGCCCTGTCCAACGCCGCCATCGCCGGGCTGACCACCGCCCAGGTCGACGCGCTGAACCCGGACCAGACCCTGGCGCTCGGAACCTCCCAGATTCATGCGCTGAGCGCGGCCCAGGCCGCGGCGCTGGGCTCGGATTCGCTTGCGCTGCTGCAAACCGCCCAGATCGCCGCCCTGTCCAATACGGCCATGGTCGGGCTGACCACCAGCCAGGTCGCCGCGCTGACCCTCGATCAGGCCATGGCGCTCGGCTCCACCCAGCTGGCGGCGCTGACGACGACGCAGATCGGCGCCATCGGCACGGAAGCCGTCGCCTTCCTGTCGAGCGGGCAGGTCGCCGGCCTGTCCGCCGCCAAGGTCGCGGCGCTGACCACGGCCCAGGTCGCCGCCCTCAACCTCGATGTCGTCGCCTCGCTCAACAACGGCCAGACGGCGGCGCTCACCACCGACCAGATCGCCGCGCTGACCCTGAACGAGGCGCAGGCTTTGGGCACCAGCCAGGTCCATGCGCTGAGCTCGGCGCAAGCCGGCGCCCTCAGCTCCGGCGCCCTCGCCGCGCTCCAGCCCGACCGGATCGCCGCTCTGTCCAATGCGGCGATCTCCGGCCTGACCACGGCGCAAATCGCCGCCTTGACCGCGGACCAAACCGCCGCGCTCGCCGCGACGCAGGTCGCCGCGCTGGCGACGGCGCAAGTCGCCGCGCTCGGCGCCGCCGACATCGCCAGCCTGTCCTCCGCGCAATTCTCGGCGCTCGCGACCGCCACCATCGCCCTCCTCTCCACCACGCAGGTCGCCGCGCTGAACCTGGAGGTGGTCGCCGCTTTGACCAGCGCGCAGACCGCCGCCCTCACCGCAACGCAAATCGCGGCGATGACCGCCGACCAGAACGCGGCGCTCAACGACAGCCAGCGCTCCGCGCTGCTGGCGACGCAAATCAACGGCATGTCGACCGCCGAGGTCGCCGCGCTCTCCAATGCGCAGATCGCGCTGCTGAGCACGAGCAGCATCGCCGCGCTCGGAACCGACCAGATCGCCGCGCTGGGCGCGAGCAATATCGCCGCGCTGAGCGCCGATCAGGTCGCGGCGCTCACCACGCGCCAGCTCGCCGCGCTGACCACGGACGAGGCGCATGCGCTCAGCGCCGAACAGATTGGCGTCCTCAACGCGGCCCAGGCCGCGGCCCTCGGCTCGGCCGCCATCGCCGTCATGGGCACGGTTCAGATCGCGGCGCTGTCGACCGCGGCCGTCTCCGGCCTGACCAATGCTCAGGTCGCGGCGCTGACCACCGACCAGACCGCCGCCCTCACCTTCGACCAGCTTCAGGCGCTGTCGCCGTCGGCGATCGGCGCGATGAGCACGGCCGACATCGCGACGCTGTCGTCGTGGCAGATCCAGTCGCTGTCCTCCGCCGATGTCGGGGCGCTGGCCGCGGGGCAGATCGGCGTGCTGAACAGCGACCAGGCCGCCGCGCTGAGCACCAGCCAGGTTTCGGCGTTGGGCTGGTGGCAATTGCCGCATTTCTCAGCCTCGGCGCTGGGCGCGCTGTCAGACACGCAGGTCAGCGCGCTGTCGCTGAGCGCCATTGTCGGCCTGAAGAGCAGTCAGGTCGCCGCGCTGACGACGCTTCAGGTTTCAGGCCTTGGCGCCGGCCAGATCGGCGCCATGTCCTCCGCCGAGATCGCGGCGCTGACCACGGCGCAGGCGGCCGTGCTCACGCCCGATCAGGCGGCGGCGCTGACCTCGAGCCAGATCGGCGCGATGTCGACGGCGAGTTTCGACGCCTTGAGCGCGTCCGACCTCGCGGCGATTTCGGCCCAGGCGGTCCCCGGCCTGACCACGGCCGAACTCGCGGGCCTCAGCACCGAACAGGCCTTGGCCTTCACCGCCACCCAGCTGCAAGCGATGAGCAGCGCGCAAGCGGCGATCGTGATGGCGGCTTACGGCGACGTCTGATTTGTCGACCGCTCCGCAAATCGCGCGGGCGCGAAGCGCCGGTCGCTGATCTCGGCGATGAATTTCAGCCGGATCGCCCGGCTGAAATCCTCATAACCCTTCGCCGGGAGAATGAAGGCGCCGGGTCCGCCGATGACATTCTTGCGGTACCAGGAGTCGAGCGTCACCGGATCGGTGGGCAGTTCGCGCGGCTGAAACGGCCGGCCAGGGGCGCGATAGGCCCCCGCCCCGACCGGCGCGGCGGGATCGCCCTCGTTCACCGGCAAGCCATTGATGGTCATGCCGGTCGCGAGCAGGGCGTTGCGCATCTCGGCCGTGGCGGCGTCGCCGTCGCAATTGTCAACGCCGTCGCCGGACACATCCATGACCAGTTTTCCCGCGCGCAGCGGCAGGTCGGGAAGCGTCTCCTCCAAAACATGTTTCATCATTTCGGCGACACAGGTGAATTCGCCCGCCGGCCTCTGCAGCCGTCGGATTCGCGCGGCGACCTCCGCCGCATCGGCCCGCGAACCGATCACAATCCAGGGAACGCCCTCCCGCGCCCGATCCGACCATTGCACGAGGGTGAAGGCGATTCGCTTGTGCGGGCCGCCGAGAATCGCGGCGAGCACGCCGGAATCCTCGAGCGCCTTGGCCACGCCGTCCATCTGAAGGGCGAAGCGCCTGTCGTCCACGGAGCCCGAGACATCCACGGACACGATCAGCGCGACGTCGACCGCCTCGGCGGCGCGCGCGGGACCGGCCGCGAACAGCATGAACAGCAGACGAATTATGATTGGCCATGCGCGCAAAGGCGGCTCCCCTCGAGACGCGCGCAGTCTTGAACGCCGCGCCAGGCCTCGCAATTGTGCTAAGGAACACGCGCCGCAGATGCGGCGTCTTGCCTTGTCCTGCGCGTTCGGGTTAACGCTTTGTTCATCACCCTGAACCGGCCGGGCGGATGACGAGACCTGTTTTCATCGCGGCGCTGGCCGGTCTCTGCCTTGGCGGCCTCGCCGGGTGCGAGTCCTATAGTGCGCGCCCGCTGACCCTCACCGCCGTCGCGCCAAGCCCGGCGGAGCTGCAAAAAGGCGGCCGCCTCAGTTTTGCCGACCTCGACCGGCTGGTTCTGGAGCACAATCCCGATCTGCGCGCCGCCCGCGCAAGACTGGGCGTCGCCCACGCGCAGCTTGCGCAGGCGGGCGCGCTGCCCAATCCGCAGCTCAGCGTGTCCGCGCCCTTTTTCGTCGGCGGCGGCGATGGCGTGAACGGTTACGGCCTCGGCCTGTCGCAAGACCTCAAATCCCTGGTGCTGCGTCCCGCGAAAATCGAGGCCGCTGCCAATGCGGCGGCGGAGCTCGACGCCGCCCTGTGCTGGCGGGAATGGCAGACGATCGGCGCCGCGCGCCGTCTCTTCGTCGACCTCGCGCTGGGCGAACGCGCGCAAGCCCTGATTTCGCGCACGCGCAAACTTGTGGAGGCGCGTTTCGCCCGCGCCAGCGCGGCGATGAACCAGGGCAACGCCCCCTCCGCCCTGCTCTCACCTGACCTGAGGGCGGCGGCGGAAGCGCAAAAACTCGAAAACGAACTTTTGCGCGCGCAACTTGCCCGCCGCCACCAGCTGAACGCGCTGCTGGGCCGCGCCCCCGACGCGCCGCTGTCGCCGGCGGGCGCCGCCGCGCCGCCGCTGAACGCCGCGCGCGTGCGCGACGCCTTGCAAAATCTGGCGGAGCGGCGGCCCGACCTGATCGCGCTGCGCTACGGCTACCAATCGCAGGATGCGCGCCTGCGCCAGGCCGTGCTCGCGCAATTCCCGAATGTGACCTTTGGACTCGCGGGCGGGCGCGACAATAACGGCCTGTTCACCATCGGCCCGCAAGCGACGCTGGAGCTGCCGATTTTCGATCGCAACGAGGCGGCGATCGCCCGGGAAAGCGCGACGCGCGACGCGCTGCGGCAGGAATTCGAGGCGCGGCTGGCCGCGACCACGAACGAAATCACCGCCCTGCTGTCGGAGCAGGCGCTGGCCGAACGCCAGCTCGCCGGCCTCAAGGGCCGACTGCGCGCAGCGCGGGCCTTCGCCGCGCAAGCCGAGGCCGCCCACGGCAAAAATCTGCTCGACGATCGCTCCTGGCAGGAAACGCAGCTCACCTTGTTCACATTGGAGCGCGAAGCGCTGGAGCTGGAGCAGACCCTGCTGGACGGGCAGGCCGCGCTGGCGACGCTTGTCGGCGACGGCCTGCCGCGGATCTCCATCGACCCCGCTGTTGAAGCGCCACGCGACAGCGCGCTATAGGTTCGAAAACTCAGGGAGCGGATTTGCAGACGCAGGCGAAGACGAAGGGACGCATCGTCGTCATTGTCCTGTGCGTCGCGGGGCTCGCCGCCGCCTATCTGTTCACGCGGGAGCGCACGCCCCCCGCGCCAAAAGCCGAAGCGAAAGTTGAAGCGCCCCCCGCCCCGCCAGCCGGCGTCGCCGCCGTGGTCATCGTCGATGACGACGACCAGGAGCGCGGCGGCATTGTCGCGGAGCCGCCCGCCGAGACGACCGACCAGCCGCAGGCGCGCGCCTACGGCCTGATCAAGCCGCTGGACGGGTTCACGAGCCTGTTCAACGCCATCGGCGCGGCGCAACAGCAGGTCAGAACGGCGGAGATCAAGTTTGACGCGGCGCGCGCCGCCGCGACGCGCGCCCGCGACCTGCAAAAGGTCATGCCATCGGCGGCCTCCCAGGCCGAGATTGCCGAAGCCGCGCTCAGGATCGAAGGCGCCGCGGTCGAGACGGCAAGGGAGCAGCTCCGAGCGTTGCGAACCCAAGCCATTCAGGATTGGGGCGCCCAATTGGGCGAGGCTTTGGCGACGCAATCCACGCTGGCCGAAGAGCTCGCCCTGCGCAAGTCCATGCTCGTGCAGCTCACCCTTCCCGCCGACCTGCCGCCGCCGCCGCGCGCGACCCTGAGTCTTTCCGGCGGCGAACCTGTCGAGGCGCGCCTGCTCTCGCCGGCGACCCAGGCGGAGTCTCGGCTCGCCGGCCCCAGCTTTTTCTACCTCATGCCGACGCAACCCGCCGCCCTGACCGGCGCCTCCGTGGTCGCCGCGATGCCGAAAGGCCCGCCGCGCCAAGCCGTCGCGATCAAAGCCGCCTCCGTGGTCTGGCAGGCGGGAAAACCGTGGATTTACGTCAAAGCCGGCGCCGACCGCTTCGAGCGACGAGGTCTGGGCGACGAGGCGACGCCCACCGCCGACGGCGGCTACGCGGTCCCTTCCTGGCCCAAGGGCCAGGCGCTGGTGGTCGTGGGCGCGCAAGCGCTGCTGACCGAGGAGACCAAAGCCAAACGCGCCGACGAGGACGACGACTGAGCGGCCTCACCACATCGTGACCGCGACGCGGCCGATTCCGCCTTGTCTCGAGGACCCGCGCGGGCAAGATTTCGTTCAGGCCCGGGCGGGGCCTTGATTCAGCCCCATCGCGGATGAGGTGGAACATGGGCGGTCTGTCAAAAAGCGTGGTCTCGATTGCTGGCGCGTTTTTTTCCATGAGCGCGCTTGTCGTCATGAGCGCGCCGGCCAGCGCGACGAATTTCTGGGAAGATTTGTTCGGCTTTCCGCCGTCGCGAACCGACGGGGCCGGGGCGAGCGCGCCCTATCGCGCGGCCCCGCCGCGCCGCGCCAAGGCGGCCAAGGCGTCATCAGGCTTCACCATCCGCAACCACGTCAGAGTCGTCGTCAGTCACGGCGACGCGATCGCCACGGATTATCTGAAAAGCGCTGAATTCACGCAGCTTTTCAACTCGACAGCGCCGGGCGCCACCAAGGAGGCGCTCACCTATCTGCTGAAGCACGACCCCACCCTGCAACCGGGTGACGCGGTGGTGACCCGCGCGGGCGTGGTGGTGCTCGACGCCGACCAGCGGAAATTCGCGCCGGCGTCCAAGACCTTCGACAAGAGCCTGCGCGAACGCTTGCTCGCCTTCAGCGCGCCGAAGGCGTCGCCGCTGGAGCGGACGGCGGTTCAGACCGCCTCGGACGAGACGCAGGCGCCGCTGGCCTTCAGCATCAGGGTCTCGGACGGCCAGCCCATTCGCTATGTCGGCGGCCTCTAGAACAGGCTGCTAAACGAGTCCCTTCCGATGGCCAGGGTTCGATGCTTCGACAGGCTCGGCCGCTTGCGCGCCATGAGGGATTTTCTTCATATAAAATAATCGAGTAGCCCTCGCCCTGAGGAGCCCGCCATGGCGGTCGTCTCGAAGAGCGGGGGCGGGCCACGGGTTTTCAGCAGTCTGCCGTGGAACGTCCGCCCTGCGCAAAGTTTGAGCCCGTGTCACGAACGGGCTCATAATCTATCCGACTCACTGTCACGCGAAGTCGGGCTGCTCGCCGCTTTCCGCGCGCTCCGGCAAGACGCCGGGCATTTCGTCGCGCAAGAGTTTCAGCGCTTCCATGATGTGATCGAGCGCGCGCAGGGTCGCGACTTCATCGCCGGCGCCGAGCGAAAGCTCCATCTGAGCAAACAAGAGATTGATTTCGATCAATTCAGTCACGTTAGGGTCATCGCTGTTGCTCACCGGCAGCCCCTTCAATCTCGTGAAGCTTAAGTTTGCCACGAAACCAAGGCCTGCCCAAGTGAAATGCGCGCAAGAGGTTCATCCGCAAGAACAAATCCACGAGAATTGCGGATCAAACCATTGGTCCTTCGACCTTAATTGATCCACATCAAATAGACGCGCCGCCAAGGCGCGCGGACTCTCGCCGCGGTCTCGCAGAGTTTTTCCTTTGATTCTGATTCGGCAAAGACCCACTCTTAGCGGAACGCCGCCAGGGGGCGGTGAAAACGGAATGTCCAGAATGGCCGCCAGCCCCGAAAACATCGCCTTCGATCTCCCCGCGCCGGATTTTTGCCTGCCCGGCGTCGATGGCCGCACTTACACCTTCGCCGATGTCGCGGGCGAAAAGGGAACGGTGATCGTTTTCATCTGCAACCATTGCCCCTATGTGCTCGCCATCATCGACCGCCTCGCCGCCGACGCGCGCACGCTGAGGGCGGAAGGCGTCGGCTTCGCCGCGATCTGCGCCAATGATGCGGCGACCTATCCCGACGATTCCTTCCCCAACATGAAACGCTTCGCGGAAAGGCACGCCCTGCCCTTCCCCTATCTCCATGACGAAACGCAAGCCGTGGCGCGCGCCTATGACGCGGTCTGCACCCCGGATTTTTTCGGCTATGGCGCGGACCGGAAACTCAAATACCGCGGCCGCCTCGACGAGGGCCGCACCAGCCCGCCGCCCGCTGGCGCGCGGCGCGAGCTGGTCGAGGCGATGCGGGCGATCTCTGGAAACAACAAGGTCCCGCCGGATCAGACGCCGTCCATCGGCTGTTCGATAAAATGGAAGCCAAACAAAGGCTAAACGCCTCCCATCGCCATGATGTGGAAACATGGCTTCCCTCAGCGGAAGCTATGTTTCCACACAAGGCCACAAACCGCGCCGCCGCGGGTAAAATATGGAAATCAGGCTTCTAGTCCCAACATATGACACGCGCGGCGCGCCGATTTGATCCTCATCAAGTCTTGGAATTGTCACAGCCGCTTATCTTCCGTCATCTGCGGCGCGTCGCCGCAAGTCCTGCGACCAATCCGCGCGGAAAACAGGGTGCGCCCATGACGGAAGCCATTGTTGAACCCGAAATTCTTGAGCCGATCATCGCGCGATTCAACGGCGACCCCGGCAATCTCCTGCAAATCCTGATCGAGGCGCAAAACGCGCTCGACTGGCTCTCGCCGGCGACCCAGGGTTTTATCGCCAGAAGCCTCGACCTCCCGGTCACCCGCGTCGCCAAGGTGGTGCAGTTCTACACCCACCTCTACGACACGCCGCGCGGCAAATATCGCGTGCTGTTCTCGCACAACATCACCGACCGCATGGCCGGCTCCCCCGCGCTGATGGCGCATATGCTCAAGCGCCTGAAGCTGAAGCGCGGCGTGGTCTCCGAGGACGGCCTGGTCAGCGTCGGCAAGACCTCATGCACCGGCATGTGCGACCAGGGCCCGGCGATTCTCGTCAACAACCGCGCCATCACCAAGCTGACGCTGCGCCGCATCGACGAAATCTGCGACTTGATCCGCGCCAAAGCGCCCCTCGCCAACTGGCCGGCCCATTATTTCCGCGTCGAGGACAATATCGAGCGCGCCGACATGCTGCTCGGCTCGGCCTATGCCCCCGGCGAGGCCTTGCGCGCCGCGATCGCCTGCGGGCCCACCGGCATGATGGCGGAAATGCGCAAGTCCAACCTGCGCGGCCGCGGCGGCGCCGGTTTCACCACCGCCGTGAAATGGGAAGCCTGCCGCGACGCCCCCGGCGACGAACGCTATATCGTCTGCAACGCCGACGAGGGCGAGCCCGGCACGTTCAAGGACCGCGTGCTGCTGCAAAGTTTTTCGGAACGCGTGTTCGAAGGCATGGCCATCGCCGGCTATGTCACCGGCGCCCGCAAAGGCCTCGTCTATCTGCGCGGCGAATACACCTATTTGCGCGCCCCGCTCGAGGCCAAGCTCAGCGAAATGCGCCGCAACCGCCTGCTCGGCATGAGCATTTGCGGCGTGCCCGGTTTTGACTTCGACATTGTCATCCACATGGGCGCCGGCGCCTATGTCTGCGGCGAGGAAACCGCGCTGATCGAATCGCTCGAGGGCAAGCCGGGCCACCCGCGCATCAGACCGCCCTTCCCGGTCACCTGCGGCTATAAGAACAAGCCGACCGTGGTCAACAATGTCGAGACCCTGTGCAAGGTCACGGAAGTGGCGCTGCACGGCGGCCTCGCCTATGCCGGCACCGGCACGCGCCAATCCGCGGGCACCAAAATCATTTCGGTCTCGGGCGATGTCGAGCGCCCCGGCCTCTACGAATATCCGTTCGGCGTGCGCGTTTCCCAGGTTCTGGAGGACGCCGGCGCCTATGACGCCATTGCGGTGCAGATTTCTGGCGCGGCGGGCCAGTGCCTGACGCCGCAGGAATTCGGCCGCCGCATCGCGTTTGAAGACGTGCCGACCTCCGGCTCGTTCATGGTGTTCGGCAACAATCGCGACCTCTTCGAAGCCGCGCTCAATTACGCGCATTTCTTCGAACACGAATCCTGCGGCTTCTGCACCCCCTGCCGCGTCGGCTCGGCGCTGGTCGCGCGCATCATGGAGAAAATCCACTCAGGCCATGGCGCCCGCTACGAGTTCAACGAACTCACCCGCATTTCGCAGCTGATGAGCACGTCGAGCCATTGCGGCCTGGGCAGCGCCGCGACCAATGCGCTCCAGGACATTATGAAGAAATTCCCGACCGCCTTCGACCGCCGCCTGATCAAGCGCGACTTCGAGCCGGGCTTCGACCTTGACGCGGCCCTCGCCCGGGCGCGCGAAGTCTCCGCGCGCGACGACGCCAACGCCCATCTGGACGCCCATCTCGCCGAAGGAGCTGACGCGTGACCGACATTCCCAACACCTTCAATCTGGACGGCGAGCCGATCCGCTTCGAGCCCGGCGAGACCATCCTGCAGGCGGCGCTGAAGGCGGGCCATTTCATTCCGCATCTGTGCTTCAGCCCGGAATTCAAGCCGCACGGCTCCTGCAAATTGTGCATTGTCGTGGTCAACAACCGCACCGGCTCGTCCTGCGCGATGAAAGCCCTGCCGGGACTCGAAGTGCAGTCCGACACGCCCGACCTCAACCATCGCCGGCGCACGCTGCTGCAAATGCTGTTCGTCGAGGGCAACCATTTTTGCCCGGGCTGCGAGAAGAGCGGCAATTGCAAATTGCAGGCGCTCGCCTACGACCTCGAAATGTTCAACGACCATTTCACGCACTTTTTTCAGCCGCGTGAAGTCGACGCCTCGCATCCCGATTTCTTCCTCGACCGCAACCGCTGCATCAATTGCGAGCTGTGCGTGCGCGCCAGCCGCGATGTTGACGGCAAGGACGTGTTCGGCCTCGCCGGCCGCGGCCGCAATTCGCATCTGGTGGTGAATTCGCCGAGCGGAAAGCTGGGCGACAGCACGTTCGCCAAGGGCGACAAGGCGGCGGAGGTGTGCCCCGTGGGCGCGCTGCTGCCCAAGGGCCAAGGGTTCAAAAAGCCGATCGGCGCGCGGCTCTACGACAACGCCCCGATCAGCCAGAGTTTTGGCGTGAAGGAGGAAGTGTGACATGAACATGCGTCCTCCCATGAAAAAGCTGAAAGTCGCGACAGCATCATTGTCGGGCTGTTTTGGCTGCCACATGTCGCTGCTCGACATTGACGAGCGCCTGCTGGAGCTGGCGAAACTCGTCGATTTCGACAAATCGCCGATCACCGACATCAAGGAGTGCGGCCCCTGCGACATCGCGCTGATCGAGGGCGCGGTGTGCAATTCCGAAAACGTCCACGTCCTCCGGGAATTGCGCAAGAACTGCAAGATGCTGGTGGCGGTCGGCGCCTGCGCCATCACCGGCGGCCTGCCGGCCCAGCGCAACCGCTTCGACGTCGGCGACATTCTGGAGCGCTGCTATTGCGACATGCCGGGCGCGCAGACCCGCGTCCCCGATGATCCCGAACTGCCGCTGCTGCTGGACAAGGTCTATCCGCTCAACGAAATCGTCCGCGTCGACTATTTCATTCCGGGCTGCCCGCCCTCGGGCGACGCCCTTTGGAAATATCTGACCGATCTGATCAGCGGGCGCATGCCCCGTCTGGACTATCAATCCTTCCGTTTCGATTGAGGCTCAAATGTCCGCTCTGGAAACCGCCGAAAGGCCGGAAACGTTGCGCCGCATCGCCATCGATCCCGTCACCCGGGTCGAGGGCCATGGCAAGGTCACGCTGCTGCTCGACGCCGACAACAGGATCCATCAGGTCCGCCTGCACATTGTCGAGTTCCGCGGCTTCGAAATCTTCATCGAGGGCCGCCCCTATTGGGAGGTTCCCGTCGCGGTGCAGCGCCTCTGCGGCATCTGCCCGGTCAGCCACCATCTCGCCGCCGTCAAGGCGATGGACCTGATCGCCGGCTATTCCACGCTGACGCCGACGGCGGAAAAACTGCGCCGGCTCATGCATTACGGGCAGATGGTGCAATCGCACGCCGTGCATTTCTTCCATCTCGCCTCGCCCGACCTGCTGCTCGGCTTTGATTCCGAACCGACCCGCCGCAATATTGTCGGCGTCGCTACGGATCATCCTGAGATCGCCACTCAGGGCGTGCTGCTGCGCAAATTCGGCCAGGAGGTCATCCGCATGACCGCCGGCAAGCGCGTGCACGGCACCGGCGCCATTCCCGGCGGCGTCAACAAGACCTTGACGGTCGAGGAGCGCGACACCTTGCGCCGCGACATTCCCAAAATGACCGAATGGGCGCGCGGCGCGGTCAAGATGCTGGAGAAACTGCATCTGACCAATCCCAATTTTTACAATCGTTTCGGCGAGTTCCCATCGAACATGATGGGTTTTGTCAATTCCGCCGGCGAAATGGACCTTTATCATGGCGGTCTGCGCGCCCGCGACGCCAAAGGCGCGGAGATCTTCGATCACGTCGACTATTCGAAGTACAACGAGGTCTTGCAGGAAGAGGTCAAGTCCTGGTCCTACATGAAGTTCCCGCACATCAAATCGCTGGGGGCTGAAAACGGCTGGTACAAGGTGGGACCATTGGCCCGCGTGCAGGTCTGCGACCGCATTCCCAGCGAATTGGCCGAGGCCGAGCGCCAGAACCTGATCGCGATGGGCGAAGGCAAGCCGGTCCACGGAACCCTGTTCTTCCATTGGGCGCGCATGATCGAGGCGCTGCATGCGGTGGAAGTGGTGGGTCAATTGCTCGACGACCCCGATATCATCGGAACCGACCTGATGTCGGACAAGGGGGATCGGCGCGAAGAGGCGGTCGGCGTGATCGAGGCGCCGCGTGGAACCCTGTTCCACCATTACCGCGTCGGCGAGGACGATCTCGTCAAATATTGCAACCTGATCGTCTCGACCACCAACAACAACCAGGCGATGAATGAGGCGATCCGCACCGTGGCGACGCAGTATCTGACCGGCCGCGAGATCACCGAAGGTCTTCTCAACCACATCGAAGTGGCGATCCGCGCCTACGATCCCTGCCTGTCCTGCGCCACCCACGCCATCGGCCAGATGCCGCTGCAAGTGGAATTGCTGGACGCCGACGGCGCGCTGGTGCATCGCGCCAGCAAGAATATGGGGTAACAAGACCACCGTCATGCCCGGGCTTGTCCCGGGCATCCACGCCGCCCCGCATGTCGGTTGATGAGCGAAGACACGCACCTTTATGCGGTCGCCCATCACTCCAGACAGATTATCGTCTCAGGGCCCGGCGTGGATGGCCGGGACAAGCCCGGCCATGACGGCCAATTTGCTGGTCTCACATGCATCTCGTCATTTTCGGTTGGGGCAATGAATCGCGCGGCGACGACGCCTTTGGCCCGCTGCTGCTGCGCCGCCTGGAACAGGCCGCCTGGCCCGGCACGACCTGCATCGAGGATTTCCAGCTCCAGATCGAACACGCCCTGGACCTGCGCGGCGCCGAGCTCGCGCTGTTCCTCGACGCCGGCCGCGACACGCCGGCCCCGTTCCAATTCAAGGAAATCTTTCCCAGCGGCGGCCTGACCCACACCAGCCACGCCCTGCCGCCACAATCCGTGCTCGACGTTTTTCGCCAGGTCGAAAAGGCCGAACCGCCGCCGAGCTTTTTGTTGTGCGTGCGCGGCGAAAGTTTTGGACTCGGCGAAGCCCTGTCGCCGCAAGGCGCGGAGCGTCTGGAACAAGCCGGCGCCTTCCTCGAAAAACTGGGCGCGCAGCGGACAGCCGACGCTTGGCGCGCGCTGCTGACCTGACATCATCTGGTCGGACGATTACAGACATTTTGTGCGACACATGACACAGCATCACGCCAAAAGGCCTAATCACACTTGAATATGAACTTCGAGTAAATAACGCTTTTCGCCTCCTTTCCCCTCTGGCCCGCTTCTTGCGCCGCACATCGGCGACAAGGAGTTTTCGATGACGTCCAGAGCCACCATTGTCGCGATCGCCGCCGCGGACAGCGCGGAAAAGCGCCTGTTGCTGCGCGATTTCATCCAGCGCCGCCGGCGCGAGGGCCTTCGCCTCGCCGGCGTGATCGAGGCGCGCGACCCCGGCGCGGGCGCCTGCGGGGCGCTGGCTCTCATCGATCTCGCCACGGGCGCGCGCACAAACATCTCCCAAAATCTCGGGCCGGGCTCCACCGCCTGCAATCTCGATCCCGGCGGTGTGGCGCTGGCCTGCGCCAAAGCCCAGCGCGCGATCGCGGGCGGCGCGGACCTCGTCGCGCTCAGCAAGTTCGGCAAGCTCGAGGCCGGCGGCGGCGGCCTGCGCGACGCCTTCATCAGCGCGCTGGAAGGCGGCATTCCCATCGTCACCACGCTGCACCCAATCCTGCGCGAAGATTTTTTCCGCTTCGCCGGCGATCTCGCCGAGGAGATCGCGCCTGAGCCAGAGGCGCTCGAAGCCTGGTGGAACGACATGTTCGCGCAACCCCGCGCCGCCTGAGAGGACCCCATGAACACCCACGCTCTCTACGGTTTCCAAACCCTGCGGCTCGCGGTCGTGATGGGGACCAGCGAAATCGCCTCGGCGGTCGCCGTCGCCCTCACCGGCGCCGGCTATGGCGTGGCCATGGTCCACGACCCATTCCCTCCCGTGATCCGGCGCGGCATGGCGTTCCATGACGCGCTCTATGACGATCCCGTCACCGTCGGCGGCGTCGTCGGGGAACGGGCGGAACATCTCATGGAAATCGCCGGCGTGCTGGCGCGCCGGGCGCGCGTGGCGGTCACGCCTTTGTCCCTGGGCGAATTGCTCGCCTATCGCGGCGCCGACATTCTGGTCGACGCGCGCCTGCAAAAGGACCGGATCACGCCGGACTTCCGCCGCCTCGCGCGGCTCACCATCGGCATGGGGCCGAAATTCGCTGTCGGCGTGAATTGCGACATCGCCATAGAAACCCGACCGGCCCACGCCGGCACCGTCCTGACCTCCGGCGAAACGGAGCCCGCCGACGGCAAGGCGCGCGAACTCGGCGGGGTCGGGCGCGAGCGCTTCGTCTATTCCGACCGCGACGGCGTCTGGCGCACGCCGATGGATGTCGGCATGTGGGTTCCGAAAAACTTCGTCATCGGCCGCCACGACGGCTTTCCCATCCGCGCTCCGTTCGACGGCCATTTGCGCGGCGTCGCCCGCGACGGCGCCGTCGCGCCGGCGGGGGTCAAGCTGGTCGAGATCGACCCGCGCGGCCGCGAGGCCTGCTGGACCGGCATGGACGCGCGCGGACGCGAGCTCGCCAACGCCTGCGTCCGCGCCATCGAACTCCAGCCGGCGCGCGCGCAAAAAACCGTGGCTTGAGCGGGCGCGCCTCGGCGCTCACCAAAGCCCGGAAAGGAATTGTTTACGAATTTCAACCGCTTGGTTGGTTGAAGCCGGACGCGCATCCGACTCTATAGTCCTTCGGATCCACGGAGGCGCCATGCGTGAGAAGCTTCAGGCGGCGATCGAACGCGCGTTCATCGACTTGCATTATGCCCAGGCCGAACTGCGGCACAACCACACGTCCGAAGGCGGCGTCTCCCCGGAGATCGAGCACATCAGGCTGGCGATCCGCGAACTTCAGTCCGCCATCGCGCTCTGGGACGCGCCCTGCAAAACACCCGACGCCTGACCCTCAGAAAAAACGCCCGCCCGTACATCCGGGGCGAGCGTCAAATCCGTCCAATCGTCGGGGAGAGAAACAGGACAGAGCCTCAAGCTAACCGGCCAAGCTTGCGCCAAGCCGCCTTTACCATTCCTTTATTCGCAGCCCCGCCTTCGGCATCGAAGTCTTACGTCGTTCAGCGCCACCCTCGCTCCATCATCAGGAGCGACCCCATGTCTGACCTTCTCTTCTCCCTCCTCGGCCTCGGCCTGATCGGCGCCATGGCGGTTTACGCCCATGCGCTGACGCGCGCGTGAGGCGAAGCCATGTTCGAACCCCTCGCCGGTCTCCTCGTCGCCCTCGGGCTTGGCGTCTATCTCGTCATAGCGCTGCTCAAGCCCGAACGTTTTTAGGAGCATCGCCATGACCATCAACGGATGGCTGCAAATCGCCCTCGTCATCGGCCTCGTCCTCATCGCCGCGCGGCCGCTCGGCCTCTATATGGCAGCCGTGTTCGACGGCCGGCGCACCCTCGCCTCGGTGGCGCTCGGCCCGGTGGAGCGCGGTTTTTACTGGCTCGCCGGCGTTTCGCCCGAGAAGGAGCAGGGCTGGCTGGCCTATACGGGGGCCATGCTGATGTTTTCCGCGCTGGGTTTCGCCTCGCTCTACGCGATCCTGCGCCTGCAAGCCTGGCTGCCGCTAAACCCGCAAGGTTTTGAAGGCGTCCCGCCCGACCTCGCCTTCAACACGGCGATCAGCTTCCTCACCAACACCAACTGGCAGGCCTATGGCGGCGAAACCACCATGAGCCATTTCTCGCAAATGGCCGGCCTCGCCGTGCATAATTTCCTGTCGGCCGCGACGGGCATCGCCCTCGCTTTGGCCGTCACCCGCGCCTTTTCGCGCGGCGCGGCGGCGACGCTCGGCAATTTCTGGGTCGATCTCACCCGCGCCACGCTCTACGTGCTGCTGCCGCTGTCGCTCCTGGTCGCGCTCGCTTTCGTCGCGACCGGCGCGCCGCAAACCTTCGCCGGCGCGGTGGACGCCGCCACGCTGGAAGGCGCGAAGCAAACCATCGCGCTGGGCCCGGTGGCGAGCCAGGAGGCGATCAAGCAATTGGGGACCAATGGCGGCGGCTTCTTCAACGCCAATGCCGCGCACCCCTTTGAAAACCCCAACGCCTTCGCCAACATTTTGCAGATCTGGTCGATGCTGACAGTTTCGGCGGCGCTGCTGGTGATGTTCGGCAAGGCGGTTGGCGCGGAACGTCAGGGCTGGGCGCTTCTCGGCGCGGTCGGCGTGATCCTGCTGTCGGGCGTCGCGCTGGTCTATGCCGCCGAAACCGCCGGCAATCCGCTGCTCGCGGCGCTCGGCCTCGATCCCGCGCAAGGCAATCTCGAAGGCAAGGAGCTGCGCTTCGGCCAGGCCCTTACCGCCCTCTATGTTGCGGTCACCACCGGCCTGTCCTGCGGCGCGGTCAACGCCATGCATGATTCCCTGACGCCGCTGGGCGGCTTCGTCCCGCTGTTCCTGATCCAGCTCGGCGAAGTGCTGCCGGGCGGCGTCGGCTCCGGCCTTTACGGGCTCGTCGTCTTCGCCGTGCTCGCCGTGTTCATCGCCGGCCTGATGGTGGGCCGCACCCCGGAATTTCTAGGGAAAAAAATCGAGGCGCGCGAGATCAAGCTGGCCATGCTCGCGGTGCTGATCCTGCCGCTGGCGATCCTCGGATTTTCCGCGGTCGCCGCCGTGCTGCCCAGCGCCCTGGCGAGCCTCGCCAACGCCGGCCCGCACGGCCTTTCCGAAATCCTCTACACCTATACGTCAGCGGCCGGCAACAACGGCTCCGCTTTCGCCGGCCTCAACGCCAACACGCCCTGGTGGAACGTCACCACCGCCATCTCAATGATTTTGGGGCGCTTCGGCTATGTCATCCCGGTGATGGCGATGGCCGGCTCGCTCGCCGCCAAGAAGAAGGCCGCGCCCAGCGCCGGGACCTTTCCGACCGACGGCCCGCTGTTCGTCGGCCTGCTGGTCGGCGTCATCTTCATCGTCGGCGGCCTGCAATTCTTCCCCGCCCTCGCCCTCGGCCCGATCGTCGAGCACGTCCTGATGCTCGCCGGAAAAACCTTCTAGGAGCCGTCCATGTCCGCCAAATTTAAAACCCGCCGCACGCTGCTGTTCGATCCCGCTTTGCTGATCGAGGCGGCCGCCGATTCCGTGCGGAAATTGAACCCCAAAACCCTCATGCGCAATCCGGTGATCTTCGTCACCGAAGTGGTCGCGGCGCTGGTGACGCTCCTGTGGCTGCGCGACTATTTCAGCGCAACAGGCTCGCCGTTCTTCTCCGGCCAGATCGCCGCCTGGCTGTGGTTCACAGTGCTGTTCGCCACTTTCGCCGAGGCCATCGCCGAAGGGCGCGGCAAGGCGCAAGCGGCGGCGCTGCGCGCCTCCCGCAGCGACACGATGGCGAAGCGGCTGATCGACCCGCAGGGACGCGACCACCTCGACGGCGTCATCGAAAACGTCAACGCGCTCAGCCTGAACCCCGGCGATGTGGTGCTGGTGGAAGCCGGCGACATCATCCCCTCCGACGGCGAGATCGTCGAAGGCGTGGCCTCCGTCAACGAAAGCGCGATCACCGGCGAATCCGCCGCGGTGATCCGCGAAGCCGGCGGCGACCGCTCGGCCGTGACCGGCGGCACCACCGTGCTGTCCGACTGGATCAAGGTGCGCGTCACCGCCCAACCCGGCGAAACATTTGTCGACCGCATGATCGCCTTGGTGGAGGGCGCCGAGCGACAGAAGACGCCGAACGAACTCGCTTTGTCCGTTCTGCTCGCCGGCCTCACCCTGATTTTTCTCATCGCGGTGGTCACGCTCTACGGGCTCGCCGCCTATTCCGGCGCCGTTCCCTCCGTGGTGGTGCTGGTGGCGCTGCTGGTCACGCTGATCCCCACCACCATCGGCGGCCTGCTCTCGGCGATCGGCATAGCCGGGATGAACCGCCTGGTGCGCTTCAACGTGCTGGCGACCTCGGGCCGCGCCGTCGAGGCGGCCGGCGACGTCGACACGCTGCTGCTCGACAAGACCGGCACCATCACCTTTGGCAATCGCATGGCCAGCGAATTCGTCGCCCTGCCCGGCGTCGACTCCCGCCGTCTCGCCGAAGCGGCGCTGCTCGCCAGCCTCGCCGACGAGACGCCCGAAGGCCGCTCGATCGTCGCGCTGGCGAAGGGCGATTTCGGTCTGGCGGAACCCGAGGTTTTTGACGCGCGCGCCATCCCTTTCGCCGCCCAGACCCGCCTCTCCGGCCTCGACCTCTCAACGAAAAGCCTGCGCAAGGGCGCGGTGGATTCCGTGCTGAAATTCGCCGGCCTGTCGTCCGAGCAGGCGCCGCCGGAGTTCCGCGCCGCCGTGGATCGCATCAGCCGGTCCGGCGGCACGCCGCTCGCTGTGGTCGAAACCCGCAACGTGCAGGCGCATGCCGTCGGCGCCGACGCGGTGGCGTTCACAGAAAGCGAATTGCTCGGCCTGATCCACCTCAAGGACGTGGTCAAGCCCGGCATCAAGGCGCGTTTCGCCGCCTTGCGCGCCATGGGCATCAAGACGGTGATGATCACCGGCGACAATCCGCTCACCGCAGCGGCCATCGCCACCGAGGCCGGCGTCGACGATTTTCTGGCGGAGGCCACGCCCGAGGACAAGCTGAACTTCATCAGAAAAGAGCAGACCGGCGGCCGCCTCGTCGCCATGTGCGGCGACGGCACCAATGACGCGCCGGCGCTGGCCCAGGCCGATGTCGGCGTCGCCATGCAGTCGGGGACGCAGGCCGCGCGCGAGGCCGGCAATATGGTCGACCTCGACAGCGACCCCACGAAACTCATCGAGGTCGTGGAGATCGGCAAACAATTGCTGATGACGCGCGGCGCGCTCACCACCTTCTCCATCGCCAATGATGTGGCGAAATATTTCGCCATCCTTCCCGCCCTGTTCGTCGCCGCCTATCCCGAATTGGGCGCGCTGAACGTGATGCATCTGGCCTCGCCGCAATCGGCGATCCTGTCCGCTGTGATCTTCAACGCCATCATCATCATCGCGCTGATCCCGCTGGCGCTGAAGGGCGTGTCCTACCGGGCGGTGGGCGCGGCGTCGCTGCTGCGGCGCAATCTGCTGGTCTACGGCCTCGGCGGCCTGGCGGCGCCCTTCGTCGGGATCAAACTGATCGACGTCGCGGTGACGGCGCTCAACCTCGCCTGACGGCCGCCCTCCTTAGGAGGGCCTCACGCCTAACATTCGAGAGAGAACCCATGACCCAACATCTTCGCCCCGCCCTGGTCCTGCTGCTGCTGTTCACGGCGCTGACCGGGCTCGCCTATCCCTACGCCGTCACCGGTCTCGCCGCGCTGCTGTTTCCCAACCAGGCCAATGGCAGCCTCGTGATCCGCGACAACACAATCGTCGGCTCCTCCCTGATCGGCCAGAATTTCGCCTCCGACCGCTATTTCCAGCCGCGCCCCTCCGCGACCAGCACGCCGGACCCGGCGGATTCCAGCAAGACCGTGGACGCGCCCTATAACGCCGCCAATTCCTCGGGCTCCAACCTTGGCCCGACCTCCAAAACCCTGATCGAAAGGGTGAGCGCGGCCGCGCAAGCCAAGCGCGCCGAAGGCTGGCAAGCCCCGCTTCCCGCCGACGCGCTCACCACCTCCGCTTCGGGCCTCGACCCCGACATGTCCCCAAAAAATGCGCTCGCGCAGGTCGAGCGCGTCGCCAGGGCGCGGGGCGTCGCCCCCCAAAAGCTCCGCGCCCTGGTCGAGACGCAGATCAGCCGGCCCTGGCTCGGCTTCATCGGCGAACCCCGCGTAAATGTTCTGGCGCTGAATCTGGCGCTCGATGCGCTACACTAAGGCATGAGCGAAACCACACGAGACCGCCGCCCCGATCCGGACGCGCTGCTGGCGCTGACGGCAGAGGAGCGGCGCGGGCGCCTCAAAGTTTTTCTCGGGGCGGCGCCTGGCGTGGGAAAAACCTACGCCATGTTGCAGAACGCCCGCCGTCTCAAGGACGAGGGGCGCGACGTCGTCATCGGTCTCGTCGAAACCCACGGCCGCGTCGAGACGGCGGCGCTGGCGGAAGGGTTAGAAACCCTGCCGCGCAAAAAAATCGACTATCGCGGCCGCGTCATCGAGGAATTCGACCTCGACGCCGCGCTCGCCCGCAAGCCGGCCCTGATCGTGGTCGACGAACTCGCCCATTCCAACCCGCCCGACAGCCGCCATCCCAAGCGCTGGCAGGATGTCGAGGATTTGCTGGACGCGCGCATCAACGTCTGGACGGCGCTCAACATCCAGCATCTCGAAAGCCTCGCCGATGTGGTCAGCCGCGTCACCGGCGTCACCGTGCGCGAGACCGTGCCCGACAGCGTGCTGCAACGGGCGCATGATGTCGTGCTGGTCGACATCACGCCGGCCGAACTGATCCAGCGCCTGCACGACGGCAAGGTCTATCTGCCCGAAACGGCGAAGCGCGCCACGCAGAAATTTTTTACGCCCGGCAATCTCACCGCCTTGCGCGAAATCGCCCTGCGGCGCACCGCCGACCGGGTCGACGACCAGATGGTCGCCTGGCTGCGCCAGAACGCCATCGAAGGGCCGTGGGAAACCTCGGAACATCTGCTCGTCTGCATCGGCGACGACGAAACCGCGGAGAATGTGGTGGGCGCCGCCGCGCGGCTCGCCACCCAGCTCAACGCCGCCTGGATCGCGGTCCATGTCGAAGCGCCCGACGGGGCCTCCGAGGACCCCGCCCGGCTCACCCGGCTCGATGCGGCGCTGCGGCTCGCGGAGCGTCTCGGCGGCGAAACCCGGCGGATGATCGCGCGCGACGGCGTCGCCGAGGTCTTGCGCTTCGCCCGCCGCGAGAACGTCACGCAGATTGTCGTCGGGCGGCCGCGCACAACCCTGTGGCGACGCCTGACGGGATCGGGCTTCGTCGCCGCGCTGGCCGCGCAAGCGCCCGACATTGCGCTGCACGTGGTCAACACCCCCGAAGCGCCGCGGGCGAAACCCAGCGTCGCCCTGGGCTCACATAAAAACATCTGGCCCGGATTCGTCGCCGCCTTGGCCGCCGTGGCTGTGGCCGTGGGCCTCGGCGCCGGCCTGGAGGCCGCGCTCGACCTGTCCGACGTCTATATGGTGTTCCTGCTGGCGGTGCTCGCCTGCGCCGCGAGCTTCGGCCCGTCCTCGGCGGTCATCGCCTCCTTGGTTTCCTTCTTCGCTTACAATTTCTTCTTCATTCCGCCGCTGCACACCTTCACCATCGCCAAGCCGCAGGAAGTGCTGTCGCTGCTGGTGTTTCTGGTGGTGGCCGTGCTCACGGGCTCGCTGGCGGGCCGCGCCCGCGAACAGGCGACGGCGGCCGGGCGACGCGCCCATGACCTCGCCGCGCTCTACGATTTTTCACGAAAGCTCGCCGGCGCGGCGCGACTCGACGACGTGCTCTGGGCCTCCGCCACCCATCTGCAAAAGGTTTTTGGCGCGGCCGCCGTGCTGTTGCCGAGGGATGGCGAACTTCAGTTGCGCACGACATGGCCGCCCGACCGCGAACTCTCCCCCGGCGAGACCAGCGCCGCGCAATGGGCGTTCGACAAGCAGGAGATTTCCGGCTGGCGCACCGGCACGCTGCCCAATCTCCCCATGCAGTTCCGGCCGCTGTCGAGCCCGCGCGGCGCGGTCGGGGTGTGCGGCTTCACCCCGCAAGACCCCGACCATCCGCTCGCCCCGGAACAGGAGCGCGAACTGGCCGCGCTGCTCGACCAGATCGCTCTGGCCATTGACCGCTCGCTGCTGATCGGCGAGGCGGTGCGCGCCGCCGCTCTCGAGGACAATGACAAGCTGCGGTCGACGCTGCTGTCGTCGCTGTCGCACGACCTGCGCACGCCGCTCGCCTCGATCACCGGCGCCGTCACCACCTTGCGCCAGTTCGGCGCACAAATGCCGGAAAACGACCGCGACGACCTGCTTGCTTCAATCGAGGAGGAGTCGGCGCGGCTCTCGCGCTTCGTCGCCAATCTGCTGGACATGTCGCGCATCGAATCCGGCGCGTTAAAGCTGCGCCACGACTTTGTCGAACCCGCCGAAATCGTGCGCGCCGCCGCCGAGCGCGCTAAAAAGGTCTTTGCCAATTTCCGCATCGGCGCCAGCGTCGCCCCCGATCTGCCGTTCATCCGCGCCGACGCGCAGATGCTGCAACAGGTCCTGTTCAACCTGCTCGACAACGCGCATAAATATGGCGGCGAGGCCGGCGCGGTTCTTCACGCGCGACAGGAGGGAGAAACGGTGGTGATCAGCGTCACCGACGATGGGCCAGGCATAAAGCCCGCCGATCTCCAGCGCATTTTCGAAAAATTCTATCGCGGCGGCCGCCCCGACGGACGCAAGGCCGGCACCGGCCTGGGTCTGTCGATCTGCAAGGGACTGGTGGACTCCATGGGCGGAACGATCGAGGCGCAAAGCCCGGCGGCGCGCCGGCGCGGAACCCGCATCCTGCTGCGCTTCCCCGCCGTCCGGATGAAGGCGGAGCCATGAACAAGCGCATTCTGGTGGTCGACGACGAGGCCCCCATCCAAAGGTTTTTGAAACCCGCGCTCGCCGCCAGCGGCTATGACGTGCTCACGGCGGAAAACGGCCGGCAGGCGCTGCATCTGATCGCCACGGGCGCGCCCGACCTGATCGTGCTCGACCTCGGCCTCCCCGACATGGACGGCAAGGAGGTTTTGGAGCAGGCCCGCCAGTTTTCGCAGGCGCCGGTGATCGTGCTGTCGGCGCGGGACCGCGAAGCCGAAAAGATCGCGGCTCTCGACCTGGGCGCGGACGATTACGTGGAAAAACCGTTCGCCATTGGCGAGTTCATGGCGCGGCTGCGCGCGGCGCTGCGCCACGCCGCACGCAACGAAAAGGAAATTTTGCGCTTCGACGCGGGCGGTCTCAGCGTCGATCTCGAGCGCCGGCTGGTCAGCCGCGAGGGGGCGAGCGTCAAGCTGACTCCAAAAGAGTTCGACCTGCTGGCGGTGTTGGTGCGCCATGCCGGAAAAGTGGTCACGCACCGGCAAATCCTGGCGCAGGTCTGGGGTCCCGCCCATGTCGAGGACACGCAATATTTGCGCGTGTTCGTCGGCCAATTGCGCGCCAAGATCGAACCCTCGCCGGATGCGCCGCGCCTGATCCAGACCGAGGCCGGCGTCGGCTATCGCCTGTGCGGGGGAGAATGAAGGGAACTGGATCGAATTGCGCGCCTCGACTTTTCCGCCGAGACGACGGCATGAGCGCGCAATGCGATCCAGTCCCCTCGTCTGCGGCTTCACAAATTATCGCTCGGCACGATCTTCTCCCGCCGCCGCAGCCACGACGCGTCGAACAGCATCTGCGCCGCCCATCTGTAAACGTTGCGCTCGCTGATCTGCGCCACCATGATCTGCATGCGGCTGGCCTGTTCCTCCTCGCTCATGGTCATGGCGCGCTCGTAGGCCTTGGCCATCTGATGCGTGTCGTAGGGATTGACGATCAGCGCCTCCGGCAATTCGTAAGCCGCGCCGGCAAAGCTCGACAGGATCAGCACGCCGCGCTCGTCGTCGCGCGCGGCAATAAATTCTTTCGCCACGAGGTTCATCCCGTCATGCAGACTGGAGACGACGCAGGCGTCGGCGGCGCGAAACAGTTCGAACACTTCGGGCGGCTCGTGGTGGCGCACCAGCAGCAGAATCGGCTTCCAACCGTTGCGCGCATATTTCGCATTGATCTCGTCGGCGAGCGCGTGCGCCTCAGTCTCGAGCGCGGAATAGGCTTCGAGTTTCGAACGCGTCGGCGCCGCCACCTGGATCAGGACGAATTTTTCCCTCCAATGCGGCGACAGGGTCAGCAAATCGTCGACGGCGCGCATGCGATCCAAAATGCCTTTGGTGTAATCGAACCGCTCCACCCCCACCGCGATCTTGGTGTCGAGGGCGAGGCCAAAGCGTTCGCGCACATTGATGCGGCACTGCTCGACGGAGGGCTGATTGAGCAAGCCGCGCGGCGGCCATTCGATGGAAATCGGATAGGGCCGCACCAGAGTCTCGCGGCCGCCGAACGACACTTGCGAATTCTCATGGTCGATGCGGCTCTCAATAAAACGGTCGACGGAATCGAAGAAATTGTTGCAGTGAAACTGGGTGTGAAAGCCAAGGATCGACGAGCCGAGCAGCCCATCCAGAATTTCCTCGCGCCAGGGGCAGATCGAGAAGGTTTCGGCGTTGGGCCAGGGAATATGCCAGAAGGTGACGATGGTCGCCTTGGGCAGCGCATTGCGGATCATGCGCGGCAGCAAGGCGAAATGATAATCCTGCACCAGCACGATCGGATTTTCGCAGGTCGCCTCCTCCACCACCACATCGGCAAAACGCTGGTTCACCGCGCGATACATGGCCCAATCCTGCTCGCGAAAAATCGGGCGGATGAAGGCGATGTGGCACAGAGGCCAAAGCCCCTCATTGGCGAGGCCATAGTAATAGCCGTCCTGCTCCTCCTCCGAGAGCCACACGCGGCGCAAGGAATAAGTGGGATCGTCGGGCGGAACCATCAGCCGCGAATGCCGGTCGACGGTGTCGCGGTCGGCGGAGCCGCCGCCATGGGCGATCCACACGCCGCGGCAGGCGCGCATCACCGGCTCCAGCGCCGACACCAGCCCGCTCGCCGGAAGCTGCAACTGGATTTCGCCATTCACCCGATTGTGGATATAGGGCTCGCGGTTGGAGACGATCATCACCTGCGCGTCCGGCAATTGATCGAGCAGCAATTGCCGTAGGCTTTCCGGCGACCAGCGCACATAAATCCCGTGGACGAATTTGCGTCGCACGCGCAAATCGCCGAGCAGCGCGTTGATGCGCCGGTCCGCTGGCCCCTCGCTGGTGTGCACCGGCGCCTGTTCGGGCGTACGCGGAAAACTCTCGGCGATGGCGCCGCGCAGAGACGACATCCAGCTGCGCCGCAAAGCCGAAACCATCAGCACGGTCAAAAATCCAAAGCCGAAGGCGGTGGCGGCCAGCGCCGCTGTGACATAGGTGAGCGCGTCGCGCTGGCCGTTGCGCGCCTCGTCGAGATTTTGCGCGACCAGCAATTGCCCGGGCATGCCGCCGAGATTGAGCGCGAAGCGGTTGAAGCGGACGTTGGCGCCGTCGGTCTTGATGGTCACCCCTTCGCTGGCGCGCGAATTGGCGAATTCCGCGCAATCCAGCGACTGCGGAATGGCGGGGGTGGCGAGCGCCAGCTTGCCGTCGCGCGTGCAGAAGGCGAGGCCGTAGATGCGCTCCTCGTCAGCCGTCTTCTGCATTTGGTTCGAAAAAGCCTGGGGGTCGCTCATGCCGGCATGCGCGGCCTTGTCGCTCAGCGCGCGGAAGACAAAGGCGGAGCGCAAGTCGAGATCGCGCTGAACCCAGCCGTCGATGATCAGCGAGGCCAGCGAGCTCAAGGCCAGCACCACAATGACGCCGGCAAAACCGGCGAGAATGGCGTAGACCGCCTTCGGACTCCTCAGCACGCCGCCAATCTGCCGGCGCAGGTTTTTCGCCGGAGGGGCGACGTCCGTCATCGCGCCGCCTCCCAGCTTTTCGACAGCCGCATCGCGCACAGGATGATGCCGACCAGCGAATAGGTTTGCGGGAAATTGCCCCAGAGTTCGCCGGTGTCGGGGTCGATGTCTTCGGACAGCAATCCGACATGATTGCGCCGCGCCAGAACTTTCTCGAACAGCTTGCGCGCCTCGTCGCAGCGTCCGATGGCGGCGAGCGCCTCGACATACCAGAAGGAGCAGATGGTGAAGGCGGTGGAGGGCTCGCCGAAATCGTCCTTCGCCGCATAACGGAACAGATAACCTCTCGCGCCCAAGAGATTGCCGATGCGTTCGACGGTGGCGATGAAGCGCGGGTCGTCAGGCTTGACCAGCCCGAGTTCCGCGAGCAGCAGCGAACTGGCGTCGATGTGAGTGGAGTCGAGCCGGCCGGTAAAGCAGCCGGCCTCGTCGCTCCAGGCGCGCTGAAGTATTTCGTCCTTCAAGCCATCGGCCGAGGCGCGCCAATTGTGGGCGCGGTCGTGCAGACCAAGTTTTGTCGCGATGCGCGCCAGACGGTCGCAGGCCACCCAGCACATCGCCGCGGAATAAGTGTGGACCGACAGCGTATCGCGATATTCCCAAATGCCGGCGTCGGGAACCAAAGCCAGGGCCAGCGCGCGCATGCCCAGCGGCTCCAGCATGGCGAACAGCGCCTCGTCGCCCTTGGTCGGCAGACGCTCATCGAAAAACATTTGCGAGGCCGCCAGGATGACGCTGCCATAGACGTCATGCTGAATCTGGTCGACGGCGGCATTGCCGATGCGCACCGGACCATGGCCGCGATATCCCGCGAGACTTTTGGCGATCCGCTCCTCCAGCGTCATTTCGGGGAGGATGGCATAGACCGGCTTCAGGTTCGGCCCCTGCTCCATGGCGATGACATTGGTGACGTAATGGATGAACCGCTCCATGGTCGCGGTGGCGCCGACGCGGTTGAGCGCGAGCACGGTGAAATAGGCGTCGCGAATCCAGCAGAAGCGGTAGTCCCAATTGCGCTGCTCGTCGGGCGCCTCGGGCATGGAGGTGGTGAGCGCCGCGACAATGGCGCCGGATTCTTCAAAGGCGCACAATTGCAGGGTGATGGCGGCGCGGATCACCTCCTCCTGCCACTCGTAGGGCACGTTGAGCTGGCGCGTCCAGCCCTGCCAATATTCGCTGGTCTTGTCGAAGAATTCGCGTCCGACGCGGGGAATGGAATCGGCGAGCGGTTCGTCGGCGTGCAGGATCAGCGTGATCGGCCGCGACAGGATGAAGGCGCCTTCGGTGACGATATAGGAGACCGGCGCATCCGTGGACAGCCGGATCGACCCGCCCTCGGCGGCGAAGCGCATGTGGTTGCTGCCGACGATCGGGCGCGGCCGCAGCGCGCCCGACGACATGCGCGGCCGCAATTTGATGCGGATGCGGCACAGGCCGGACAGAGGCTCGACCCGGCGGATCACCGTCGGCGGATGGAACAGGCGCTCGAAACGCGGAAACCGCGGCGCGAAATCGGTGATGGCGAAGGCCGCGCCCGATTCCGACCTGACCACCGTGCGCACGATGGCGGTGTTGCGCAGATAGGATTGCTCGAAAGTGGTCGTCTCCGTCTCGTCGAAGGCGATGGAAAAATAGCCGTCCGAGGGGCTTTCGCCATCGATCAGCGCGCAAAACACGGGATCGCCGTCGAGCCTTGGCCAGCACATCCACACCAGCGCGCCGGAACGATCCACAAGTGCGGCGATATTGCCGTTGCCGATCACGGCGAGATCGAGCGAAGGACGGATCGTCATCGGCGCAGCTCCGGCGAGACAAGGGAGAACGCGCCGAGCCAATGGCGCACATCTTCGGGCGAAGCGAAATTCGCCTCGTCGGCGTGAAAGAATTCGCCGGCGACCCGCAATCCAACGCCTCCGAGCGCCGCGCAGGCGTCGAAGGCGGAGACGTCGCTCCGGTCGTCGCCGATCATGATCGGCCGGCGCCCGACAAATGGCTTTTCGCGCATGAACCGCCTGACAGCGTCGCCTTTGGTCACGGCGTCGCCAAGGATTTCGACCACTTTTCGGCCCGGCTGCACGCGCAGGCCATCGGTGTCGCGGACATAATGCTCAAGGCGGCGTTCGAGTTCCGGCCCGACCTGTTCGGCGAGCCGGTAATGCACGGCGATGGCGTGACCCTTGTCCTCGAGCAGCAGGCGCGGATCGTTCCCGGTGAGCTCCGCGACATCGTCGCGCACGCGCGCGTCGAGCTTTTCGCCGGCCTTGATCGGATGAGCGGGATCGAGCCGCATTTCGGCCCCGTGGACCCCGGCCGCCGCGCCGCGAAACGGCGCGAGACGCAAGTCGAGATCGGCGATCCGGCGCCCGCTCACCAGCGCCAGCGCGCCGGACAGCGCGGCCGACGCCCGCTCCAGCACGCGCGCCAGCGCCTCCGGCGCCGCGGCCCCGTCGGGGGTTGCGGCGATCTCCACCAGCGTTCCGTCGAAATCGAGAAACAGGGCGACGGCGGCGGGATTTTGCAGGGCCGCGTCCAGCCAGCGGCGCGCAGTATCCATTGAAACCTTCTTCTCGTTTCAGCGACGATGAAGCTGCGAAAGTTTTGAGGCGAGAAAAAGTTCCCAAATTTGCGCAGGGGACTGGATCGAATTGCGCGCCGCGCCTTTCAGAAAATGCGCGATTTCGGAGCGCAATTCGTTCCTGTCCTGTCTGGACGGCGCCCCTAGATCAAGGGTTTTCTTGGCGTGGTATGAACATTTCGGGTGCGGTCATGTCTCCGGCC
>NZ_JAOQNX010000032.1 GCF_025961575.1 Rhodoblastus acidophilus
GACAAGAGGGACCCCGCAAGCACGCTGGTTGTCCCCACACCCAACTCATCAGACAAGCGAAGGGACAGAGATTAAGTCACAGCCTCTGAGGAGGCGCGAAGCGCCGTCTCGAAGGGCGAGGGCGGCCCATGGGCGTCTCACCGATCGCGTTAACCCCTTCGCAAGCAAGGTGAACAATTCGTAAAGCCTGCGCGTGACCGGGGCGGCGCTCCATGGCATAAGACGGCATGGCTTCGATCGCACCTCAGGACCCCGGATTCGGCGTTTACGTCCATTGGCCCTTCTGTCTGGCCAAATGCCCCTATTGCGACTTCAACAGCCATGTGCGGCGCGGCTCCTACGAGGAAGACCGCTATCTCAACGCGATTCTCATCGAGCTGAAACATCGCGCCGCCCTGACCAAGGGGCGCGTGGTGCGCTCGATCTTTTTTGGCGGCGGCACGCCTTCGCTGATGTCGCCCGACACCGTCGCGCGGATCATCGAGGCGATCGGAAAGAACTGGAAGCTCGATCCCCAGGCGGAAATCACCCTGGAGGCCAATCCGACCAGCGTCGAGGCCAGCCGATTCGCCGGCTATCGGGCGGCCGGGGTCAATCGCGTCTCCGTGGGCGTGCAGGCCCTCAACGACGCCGATCTGAAGATGCTGGGGCGGATGCACAGCGTCGACGAGGCGATGCGCGCGCTCGATGTCGCCACCAAGACTTTTTCGCGCGCTTCGTTCGACCTGATTTACGCTCGGCCCGGCCAGAGCCCGCAGGCCTGGGCCGCCGAACTCACCGAGGCCTTGAGGCGCGCGCCCGAACATTTGTCGCTCTATCAGCTCACCATCGAGCCCGACACGATGTTCGAGCGGCTGTTCGAGGCGGGCAAGCTGAAAACGCCCACGCCCGACGCCGCCCGCGCTTTGTGGGACGTGACCCAGGAATTGACGGAGAAGGCGGGAATGCCCGCTTATGAAATCTCCAATCACGCGCGGCCCGGCTGCGAGAGCCGCCACAATCTGATCTACTGGCGCTATGGCGAATATGCCGGCGTCGGCCCCGGCGCCCATGGCCGCATCGTTTCGGCGCGCGGCGGCCGGCGCGCCCAGGCCACCGAGCCGCATCCGGAAATGTGGCTTACCGTGGTCGAAGCCGAGGGAAACGGACTCATCGAGGACGAGGCGCTTTCGACCGAAGCGCAGGGCGACGAATTCCTGCTGATGGGCCTGCGGCTCGCCGAGGGCATCGATCCCGCGCGCTTCCAAACCCTGACGGGCAAGCGTTTCGAAGCCTCGCGCGTCGCCGACCTGATCGCCCATGGCATGGTCGAATATACCCGCCAGGGCCGCATCCGCGTGACTTCAGAAGGATTTCCGGTGCTGGACGCCGTGGTCGCCGACCTCGCCGCGTAATCCTTCGCTTTGGACTTCGACGCGTTCTTAACGAAGCGCGTCCATGCTCAGGCGAAAGGAGACGCGCATGTTTGGCTTGTTCCGTTTCCGGCCGGTCGCCCTGGCGGCGGCGGGGCTGCTGCTCATCGCCGGCGTGATTCTTTCCGCGCTCTATGTCTGGTCGCCCCAGGCGACGCTGCGCATCACCACGGGCGTGTCGGGAACCCCGGCGAACCGCTTCGTCGGGGCTTTCGCCAAGGTTCTGACCGCCAAACATCCGCGCGTGCGCTTCGACTTCGTTCCCGTCAGCAGCCTCGCCGAGAGCGCCCAGGCGATGGAGAACGGCAAGGTCGATCTCGCGTTGGTGCGCAGCGACGTGTCGCCCCCGACCAATGGGCGCACCATCGCCATCATGCGCCGCGACGTTCTCGCCATTTTCCTGCCGGATGGATCGCCGATCGACGATGTCTCGAAACTCGTCGGCAAGACCGTGGCGATTCCGCAGGGGCCGACGCAGGAGAACAATTCAAAGGCGCTCGACGCCATCCTCACCTATTTCGACATTGCGCCGGACAAGGTGAAGCGCCTCTTCCTCCCCGTCGACGCGATCGGTCCGGCCATCCATCGCAAACAGGCGTCGGCGGCGCTCGCCGTGGGGCCGATCGGGCCCGGCGACGCCGTTGCGGTCGCCGCCTCGATCTACCGGGCGACCAAGGCCGCGCCCGATCTGCTGGCGATCGATCAGGCCGACGCGATCGTCAAGCGTTTTCCCGGTTTCGAATCCATCGACGTTCCCGAGGGCGCGTTCAAGGGCAAGCCGCCGACTCCCGACGATTCCACCACCTGCCTCGCCGTGACCTACCGGCTGGTCGTTCCCGAAACCATGCTCAATGTGGTCGCGGGCCTGATCGGCCGCGCCGTGCTCAACACCAAGGAAAAACTGATCACGGCCGATCCGCTGGCCAGCCAGATTGAAACGCCCGACGCCGACGACACCAGTCCGGTCCTGCCGATCCATCCCGGCTTCTCCGCCTATCTCAGCAGCGGCGACCAGAGCCTGCTCGATGCGCTCCAGCAATATCTCTACGTGATCGGCATTCCCGCGAGCCTGTTGGGATCGCTGATCGCCCTCGGGTGGAGTCGGTGGCGCAACCGCAAGCTGGTGGATGTCGAGCAGCAGGCCTACCAGCTGCTGGTCATCGCCGACGCGGCGCGCCGGGCCGACAGCGCGGAATTGGAGCGGCTGGACGACGAACTCGACGAGTTGATCCGTATCTGCGTCAATCATATGACCGCCGGGACGGCCGATGTCGCGCAGGCGCCGATCACGACCCTGGCGATCGATCACGCGCGCCGCGCCATCGAACGGCGGCGCAAGGACCTGGCCGCGGCGCCGCCGCCGCAGAGCCCAGGCCCCGCCGAGGCGCCCGCCGCGCTGTCGAATTAGGCTTTTGCACGGGATATGCGCATCCTTTGAGCGCGCGCCGGCTTGATGGTCCTTCGCGGCGCACATACGATGACGCCGGAAGACATCGGCGAGGCCGCCTTGACCCAGAGCTATCTCACGCGAAAAACCATTGATGACGCCAATGGCGACGCGCCCAACGAAACCTTTCGCAGGAGCCTCGGGCCGTTCTCGCTGACGGCGCTCGGCGTGGGGGCGATCATCGGCGCCGGCATTTTCGTCCTCACCGGCGCGGCGGCGGCGCGCTATGCCGGGCCCGCCGTCATCCTGTCCTTCGCGCTCGCCGGTCTCGCCTGCGCCATTGTCGCGCTGTGCTATGCGGAGCTGGCGGCGCTGATCCCTGTTTCCGGCAGCACCTATTCCTATGTCTATATCGCGCTCGGTGAGATTTTCGCCTGGGTCATCGGCTGGGATCTGGTGCTGGAATACGCCATGGGCGCGGCGACCGTCGCGGTGGGATGGTCGGGTTATCTGACGAGCCTGCTGGCGAGCCTCGGGCTGCATCTGCCGGCCGAGCTGACGGCGCCGTCCGGGGCCGTCCTTCGACTATTGGACGCGCCCGGCGCGGCGACCGCCACCGGGCTGTTCAACGCGCCGGCGGCGGCGGTGGTGCTGGTCATCACCGGCCTGCTCATGCTCGGCACCCGCGAATCCGCGCGGGTTAACAATGTCATGGTCGGCTTCAAGCTCGCCGTGGTGGCGGTGGTGATCGTCGCCGGCGGGCTGCATGTCGTCCCCGCCAACTGGACGCCCTTTTTACCGGAAAATGCCGGGGAATTCGGCCATTTCGGCTGGAGCGGGGTTTTACGCGGGGCCGCCGTGGTGTTTTTCGCTTACATAGGCTTTGACGCGGTGTCGACGGCGGCGCAGGAGGCGCACGAGCCGCGGCGCACCATTCCGATCGGCCTGATCGCTTCGCTCACCATCTGCACCGCGCTTTATATCGGGGTCTCCGCGGTGCTGACCGGCGTCGTGCCGTTTGAAAAACTCGACCGGCCCGATCCGATTTCGGCGGTGATCGACGCCATCGGCCTGCCCTGGCTGGCGGTGGTGGTGAAATTCGCGGCGCTCGCCGGCCTGACCACGGTCATTCTGGTGCTGCTGTTCGGCCAGGCGCGCATCATGTTCGCCATGGCCAAGGACGGCTTGCTGCCGGGCTTTTTCGGCCGGATCAGCGCGCGCTCGCGCACGCCCGCCCTGAGCCAGGGGCTGATCGGCCTCATCGTCGCGACCATCGCCGCCGTGTTCCCCATCGACGTGCTCGGCGAAATGGTGAGCATCGGCACGCTCGCCGCCTTCGCGCTGGTCTGCGTCGCCGTCATGTATCTGCGCCACAGCCATCCGGAGACCCCGCGCCCGTTCCGCGTGCCCGGCTCGCCGGCGCTGCCGACTCTCGGCGTGGTCGCCTGCCTCGGCTTGATGGCCGGCCTGCCCTGGGAAACCTGGGCGCGGCTGCTGCTCTGGCTGGTGCTGGGCATGGGCTTTTATTTCGTCTACGGCCACCGCAACGCCCGCAAGGTCGGGCGCTGACGCGCTCAGGCGCTGACACGCTAGTCTTGGCGCCGGCGCGCCTGCTGGACGCCGCGCTCCAGCGCCGAGAGGAAGGCCGAGCGGTCGCGCGGCGAAAACCCCTTGGGTCCGCCCGACACGGCGCCCGTGGCGCGCAAATCCTCCATCAGGTCGCGCATGGCCAGCGCCATGCCGATCGAGGCGTCGTCGAAAACCTTGCCATTGGGCGCGACGACGAAGGCGCCCGCCTTGACGCAGCGCGCCGCCAGCGGAATGTCCGCGGTCACCACGATGGTTCCGGGTTCGGCGCGCTCGGCGATCCAGTCGTCGGCCGCATCCGGCCCCTGCGGCACGAGGACGCGCTCGATCATCGGGTGGCGCGGCGCCTGCAGCAGCCGATTGGCGACGACGAACACCTTGAGATCGTGCCGGGCGGCGACCTTGTAGCATTCGTCCTTCACCGGACAGGCGTCGGCGTCGATCAGGATTTTCGGCATGCGTCCTCCGGCGCGACCGGTCGCGGTCGTGGCGCCGAGTTTCGCAGGCCGCGCGCATCGGGGGCAAGGAGGATGGCGCGGGCGCCGAGCGGAATCCTTAAAATTCCTGACGAAGATCACAGATTGATGACACAGGGGCGTTTTCCCCCGCCTTCGCCTCCCGGCTGCGATCAGGCGGCATGGAAAGCGGGCAGGGTGACTATAAAATGACCAAAAGGCGTATGCGCCGGTTTCGCGTGATCCCGCGATACTGCGTCAACCCATTGAAACCCTCGGCAATACAGTTTATCAATCCCAGACTACTCCGGTGGCCCGAGCCTGTTGCATGAACATCGAGATCGAACGCAAATTCCTGCTTCGGAACGAGGGCTGGCGTGACGAGGCGCTGGGCGTTGAACGCTTGCGCGACGGCCTGGTCAGCGAGTCCGGCGGCGGCAAGGTTCGCGTGCGGCTGGGGGAGAGGCAGGCCTCGCTGGCCGTGAAGACCAATTCCGTCGGCCTCGCGCGCTGGGAGTTCGAATATTGCATTCCGCCCGCCGACGCCGAGATGATGTTGGCGACCATGTGCGGCGACATGGTGGTGGAGAAATTGCGCTATCGCGTGGTGCACGCCGGTTTCGAATGGGCGGTCGATCTCTATGAGAAGCGTCTGGCCGGCATCGCCATTGCGGAGATCGAACTCGCCCATGCCGACCAGCGCGTTCCGCTTCCGCCCTGGGTCGGCCGCGAAGTGACGGCGGACGAGCGGTTTCGCAAGCGCAATATGGCGCGCCTGTCGCTGGCGTCGGAGGCGCCGCTCACCGTGGCGCACCTGCTGGCCTTGCCCGTTCGCGAGTTCGCGTCCGTCTGACCGTCTCATTGAAAAGCCGCCCCACGGGGGCGCGTGGGGCGGCTTGAGTCGATGATTAAGGCTTGCGTTTCGAGGCCATGGTTCGAAACGGCCCTCTTCACCACATGTGGTTATTATGTCCGGGCCGTCCCGCGCGGGCGCGGGACGGCGATTGTCTGGGATCAGGCGTCGTAACTGTCGTCGCCGGAATAGCCGTCGTCCTGGTAGTCGGCGTCCTGATAGCCGGGGTCCGGGTCATTGCCGCCGCCGCGCTGCTGGTCGTCGCCGTAATAATTGTTGACGATGGTCTCGCCGCCGCCGCCGAGTCCGGCATTGCCAAACCCGCCGGCGCCAAGACCGCCCGCTCCGCCGCCGTGACCGCCGCCGAACACGCCCTTCAGCGTGTCCGCGAGCAGCACGCCGCCGGCGACGCCGGCCGCCGCGCCGAGCGCGCCCTTAAGAAAACTGTTGCCGCCGCCCTGGGCCTGAGGTGCGCCGCCCCAGGGCCCGGGCTGCTGCGGGGCCTGCTGGCCCCAGGGGCCGCCCTGCTGCGGCGGGGGCGCAGGCTGATTGGCCTGGCCCCACGGCGAGGGCGGGGCCTGGCGCGGCGCGGGAGCGCCGGCGCCGCCGAACAGGCCCCCGAGGAAGCCGCCGCTGCGCGGCTGCTCCTGCGCGGCCTGAGCCGCCTGTTCGGCCTGGGCGAGACGGCTCTCGAGCTCGCGAATCCTCTGGTCGGCGCCCTTGAGCGCCTGTTCCTGGACCAGGACGGCCTGGGCGAGGAGATAGGGGGCGTAGGGCTGGGCGCGGACGGCGTCCGCGATCAATGCTTCCGCATCTTGTTCGCGCGGCGCGCCGGCCTGGCTGCGCACGCGTTCGAACAATTGGGTCAGCATCTGACGTTCTTCGGGCGACATAGGCATGACGCTTTATTCCTTGGTTGTCGTCGGCGCTGGGCCGGACGCATGGAATATGTGCTCGGGCTGCGACAAAGCAAAGACCGCTTCTGCATGAAATTTCCGTCATCTTGCGGCAAGGCGCCGCCGCAAAAAGGTCACAGCGGCGCCGGAAAGGTTTTTGCGCGCGACAAACATCTGGTGTTCCGCGCGGCAGCGGCTTTAAGCTGAACATTAAGGTTTGGAAGGATCGGGATTGGCGATTATGCGCATTGGCTGGATGGGACTGTTGACCTTGGCGGCCCTGGCCGTTCCGCTGGAGGCGACCGCGCAGGTCGCGGAGCCGAGCCCGCTGTCGCCGGCGCCGACCCTTCAGACGCCGCCCGCCGCGCCCGCAAGTCCCACGTCAGCAAGTCCCACGCCCGCAAGCCCGGCGCCGGCGAGTCCTGCGCCCGCAAGCCCCGCGCCGGCCAGCCCCGCGCCTTCCAGCTCGGCGCCAGCCCCCGTGTCTCCCGCGCCGGCCGCATCCGCGCCAGCGCCCGCCGATCCCGCGGCGACGCCCGCGCCGGCCGCGAGCGCGACGCCTGCGCCCGCGCCGAAGCCAAAGCCCAAGCCGGTGGCGCCGCCGCGCGAAATGGCCCTGTCGGACGATCCGACGCCGGTGCTGCAGCCCGAGACCTTCTTCGCCACGGCGCTGGCCTCCGAACGCTATGCGGCGATCGCCGACGCCGGCGGCTGGCCGAGTGTTTCGGCGCTTTCGCCCGGCGCCAAGGGCCCTGCCGTCGCCGCGCTGCGCAAGCGGCTGTCGCTCGAGGGCGATCTGGTCGGCGCCGAGGCGAGCGGGACCAATTGGAGCCCGGCGCTCACCGCCGGGATCAAGCGTTTCCAATTCCGCAACGGCCTGCGCCAGACCGGCGTGGTCGCGGGCGCCACGCTCAAGGCGCTGAACGTGCCGGCGCGCATGCGCTTCAAGCAATTGGCCTCCTCGGCCAACAGGCTCGCCGGCCTGTCCTTCCCCTTCGGCGACAAATATGTGGTGGTCAACCTGCCTTCGACCGCCGTGGACGCCGTGGAAAATGGCCATGTCGCGCATCGTTATGTGGCGATCGTCGGCGGCCCCGACCATCATTCGCCGCAGATCTCGGCGAAAATCGTCGCCGTCAATCTCAACCCGACCTGGACCGTACCGGAATCGATCATCAAGAACGAGATCATTCCGAAAATGCGCTCCCAGCCCAATTATCTGTCGCGCGCAAGAATCCGAATCCTCAACAACAAGGGCCAGGAAATCAATCCCGGCTCGATCAACTGGAATTCCGAGCAGGCCAAGAATTACACGCTGCGGCAGGATTCCGGCGCCGGCAATTCGCTCGGCCTGATCCGCATCGCCATGCCCAATCCCGACGCGGTCTATATGCACGACACGCCGTCGCGCAACCTGTTCGCCAATGATTACCGCTTCCTGTCGCATGGCTGCGTGCGCGTGCAGGGCGTCTACGATCTCGCCGCCTGGCTGCTGCGCGAGACGCCCGCGCCGAACGGCGGCGTCTGGACCGGCCAGCTGATCCAGGACCGGATCAAGACCGGCGCGCGCGAGGACGTCAAGCTGACCGCGCCCGTGCCGGTGATCTGGGTCTATATGACCGGCTGGGCCTCGGCCGACGGCACCGTGCATTTCCGCGACGACGTCTACAATGTCGACACCGTGGGCGATTGAGCGCCTGAAGGCCTGAACGGATAAAAAAAGTCCGGCGAACTTCTGGTTCGCCGGACTTTTTTGATGCGGTGGCCTCGGCCTCAATCCTCGAGCAATTGCTTCAGCAGCTCCAGCTCGCGCTTGAGCGCGCCGTCCTTCGCCACCAGCGCGTCGATCTTGCGCACCGCATGCAGGACGGTAGTGTGATCGCGGCCGCCAAAGCGCCGGCCGATCTCCGGAAGCGAGCGCGGCGTCAGGATTTTCGCCAGATACATGGCGATCTGGCGCGGCTTCACCACATTGGCGGTGCGGCGCGAGGACAGGATGTCGGCGCGGCTCACATTGAAATGGGTCGCCACCAGCTTCTGAATGTCTTCGATCTTGATGCGCTTGGCTTCGCGGTGGCGGATCAGGTCGCGGATGGCGTTTTCCGCCTGTTCGACCGTCAGGACGGAGCCGACCAGCGTGGTGTGGGCCAGCAGGCGGTTGACGGCGCCGTCGAGGTCGCGGCCATTGGTGCGGATCATGCTCGCCACCATGGAGACGACGGAGGGCGCGACCTCGAAGCTCGGCTGCACGATCTGGGTGGCGGCGATGCGCGCCTCGACGATCCGCAGCCGCAACTCCTCGTCCAGTGGATGGATTTCGACGCACAGGCCGCCAGCGAGCCGCGAGCGGATCCGCTCGTCGAGATTTTCCAGATCGTTCGGCACGCGGTCGCAGGCGATGACCACCTGGCGCCCATTGTCGATCAGCGCGTTGATCGTGTGGCAGAACTCCTGCTGAACCGCCTTGCCCTGCAGGAATTGCACGTCGTCGACAATGAGGAGGTCGATGCCGCGCAGGGAATCCTTGAAGGACAGGGAATTCTGCGACTTCAGCGCCGAAACGAAGCTGTACATGAACTTTTCGGCGGTGAGATAGAGCGCGTTGCGCCCCGCCGCCGTCGCGGCCTGGGCGATGGCCTGGACCAGATGCGTCTTGCCGAGGCCGACGCCGGCATGGATGTAGAGCGGATTGTAGATCGACGAGGACCGGCTGATTTCCTGGGCGGCGGAAAAGGCCAGCTGGTTGGACTTGCTGACCAGGAAGCTCGCGAAGGTCATGCGCGTGTCGAGCGCCGAGGTCTCGACGCCAGCGCCTGAAACCTCGCGCGGCGCGGCCGCGACGGGCGCGGGGCCCCGGGGGGCGGCGCGGGCCTCGGTCGCAGGCTCGGTTTCGGCGGCGACGACGCTGAACGAGGCGCTGCGCACGGACAGGCAGATCTCGGAAACGCCAGGCAATTGCGCCACGGCGATCGCCCGGAGCTTTTCGTAATAATGCGCGCAGATCCAGCTCTTCAGGAACTTGGTCGGGACGGACAGATAGGCGCAGCCGTCGGCGATACGGTCAAGCTCAAGGCGGGTGAACCAGGACGAATAGATGGCGTCACCCAGTTCAGCCCGCAGCACCGTGCAGAATTTCACCAATTCATCCGCGCGTGAATAGGCGTCGCCGTTCAGAGCTTTCTGAGTGTTCGCTTTTGACATTTCTTGTCTTCTTGTCTTTTGCCGGGTTTTCGTTGTCGATTTTCTTGTTTTGTCGAATTCACGACCGTTGGGAACGCGAACGCATACTTCTGGCGATTTGGATCGCCAGACCGTCAGGCGCGACATCGAAGACATTTAGAGAGGCACAGCGCTGCTCCGGTCACGTGGTTTCTTGGACAAAAACGCATTTATCTAGTAACAAATTCGCCCAAAAAAAGCAACCGAAATTTTATCATTTCGCGCCAACGAGCAACGCTTATCGCTGGGGCAGGTATCGGCGTCAATTAATTTATTTATCGAACATTCTATAGTTAGTCTTTTCGTGGTTAAGTCCGATTTATACATTATTCTTAACCTGATGCCCGACGATACACGCCAGCGGTTGGCCGTGCAATGGCCAAACTACGATTTTTGGGCGGCGCAACGGCGGCGCCGGGCGGCGCGATTTCTACCTTGGACGGAGGCGCCCGGGATGCCGATGAGTCAGAGCAAAAACTGAAACCGCGTCCGGTGCGAAAAAAAATACGTCCGTGAATTTTGCCTCGATTCGGAGCCTGCCAGGAGGCGAGTCAAGCGCATACCGATGCGCTTCCCCAGCGCATTTTGCGCCTAACCGACGAAAAACAATGGAGATCGGCCAACCGCGGGTTTTGGCGCCCACGAAAATTTTGTCGGGATGTGCGCTTGGGCCACAGTCGCGCCGCAACGCCTGGGGCGACCGCCGGTCGTGTGTTGCGCGCGTCAGTTGGAGGGGGCGGCGTCCTTCCGGCGCAGCCGCACCACCACGTCGATGCGCGCGATCTCCATGCCTTCGGGCGGCTCGGGAAGGGCGCGGAAGTCGATCAGCTCCTTGGGGAGATCAACCAGAAGATGCGCCTCCTCGGTGAGGAAATGCTGATGGTCGTCAATATTGGTGTCGAAATAGGTGCGGGTCCCGTCGATCGTCACCTCGCGCAGCATCCCGGCGGATTTGAACTGGTTGAGCGTGTTATAGACGGTGGCCAGCGACACATGGGCGCCCGCCGCCTGCGCTTCCTCGAACAGTTTTTCCGCGGTGACGTGGCGGTCGCCGCGCCCGAACAGCAGCCAGCCCAGGCGCATGCGCTGCTTGGTCGGCCGCAGGCCCGCGGCGTCGAGCTTTTCGCGCAGATCATGCAACGGGCAGCCGCTCAGATCACTGCTCAAATCGCCGCTCTGGTCGCCGCTTTTGCGCGCGGCGCGGGATTTCGCGGATGCTTGTGATTTCTCCATATGTCCTAAAACCCCCGCGATGTCGCGCTCAATATAGGATTTTGCCGGCGCGGCGACAACCGAGGCGGGCTGCGTCAGCTTGCCCATGACGCACAGTCTTTCGGCGCCGTTTGCGCTATGTTAGAAGGCGCGGTTTCTGAATCGCGGCGAAAGCCGCAAGGCAACCGGGGGAACGGCCTAAGATGGGCGAACGGCGCAACAGTTTCGATTATGAGGACCTGCTCTCCTGCGGGCGCGGCGAATTGTTCGGCCCCGGCAATGCGCAATTGCCGCTGCCGCCCATGCTGATGTTCGACCGCATTGTCGAGATCACCGAAGAGGGCGGCGCCAATGGCAAGGGCCATGTCCGCGCCGAATTCGACATCAAGCCCGATCTTTGGTTCTTCGGCTGCCATTTCCAGGGCGATCCCGTCATGCCTGGCTGCCTCGGCCTCGATGCGCTCTGGCAGCTCACCGGTTTCTTTCTCGGCTGGCTCGGCCTGCCCGGCCGCGGCCGCGCGCTCGGCGTCGGCGAGGTGAAATTCGCCGACCAGGTGTTGCCGACCGTCAAGAAGGTGGTCTATGGCGTCGACTTCAAGCGCGTCATGAAGGGCAAGCTCAAGCTGGGCATCGCTGATGGCTGGCTCGAAGCCGACGGCAAGCGCATCTATGAAGTCAAGGACATGCGCGTCGGCCTGTTTCAGCCGGCCGTCTGACCTTCGGGCGAGCCTGATCTTCAGGCCAGTGGGGCAATGTTCGCCCGAGTGGCGCAAATATGCGCCGGGGGCGCGGGAGTTTTGAGCATGAGGCGCGTCGTCGTCACGGGTTTGGGCATTGTCTCCTCCATTGGCGACAATGCGGGGGAAGTTCTCACCTCGTTGCGCGAGGCCCGGTCGGGCATCGTGCGGGCGGAAAAATATGCCGAACTCGGCTTTCGCTGCCAGGTTCACGGCGCGCCCAAGCTGAATCCGGCCGATGTGGTCGACCGCCGCGCCATGCGCTTCCACGCCGACGGCACCGGCTGGAACCATGTCGCCATGGAGCAGGCCATCGCCGATTCCGGCCTGGAGCTGGGCGACATTTCCAACCCGCGCACCGGCATCATCATGGGTTCGGGCGGTCCGTCCACCCGCACGGTGGTGGAATGCGCCGACATCACCCGGACCAAAGGTCCCAAGCGCGTCGGCCCCTTCGCCGTGCCGAAAAGCATGTCGTCGACGGCCTCGGCGACGCTCGCCACCTGGTTCAAGATCAAGGGGGTGAACTATTCGATCTCCTCGGCTTGCGCGACCTCCTCGCATTGCATCGGCAATGCCGCGGAAATGATTCAATATGGCAAGCAGGACGTGATGTTCGCTGGCGGCTGCGAAGAGCTGGACTGGACGCTCTCCGTCCTGTTCGACGCCATGGGCGCGATGTCCTCCGCTTATAACGACACGCCGGAAAAGGCGTCGCGCGCCTATGACGCGGATCGCGACGGTTTTGTCATCGCCGGCGGCGCCGGCGTGCTGGTGCTCGAGGAATATGAGCGGGCCAAGGCGCGCGGCGCGAAGATTTACGCCGAACTCGCCGGTTACGGCCTGACCTCGGATGGCCACGACATGGTCGCCCCCTCGGGCGAGGGCGCCGAGCGCTGCATGCGCATGGCGCTGGAAACCTGCAAAATCCCGATCGACTACATCAATCCGCACGCCACGGCGACGCCGGTCGGCGACGCCAAGGAGATCGAGGCGCTGCGAAAGGTGTTCGGCGCGGACAAGTGTCCGCCGATTTCGGCGACCAAGTCGCTCACCGGCCATTCGCTGGGCGCGGCCGGCGTGCAGGAGGCGATCTACTCGCTGCTGATGCAGCAGAACGGGTTCATCTGCGAAAGCGCCAATATCGTCAATCTCGATCCGGCCTTCGCGGACATGAACATTGTTCGCGCGCGGCAGGACGGCAAGCAGCTCGGCGCGGTGCTGTCCAATTCGTTCGGCTTTGGCGGCACCAACGCCACGCTGATTTTCAAGCACGTCGACGCCTGAGGTTTCCGGATGACCGTTTCCGCCAAGGGACTGATGACCGGCAAGCGCGGCCTGATCATGGGCGTCGCCAACAGTCATTCCATCGCCTGGGGCATCGCCCAGGCGCTCGCCGCCGAAGGCGCGCAGCTCGCCTTCACCTATCAGGGCGAGGCGCTGGGCAAGCGCGTCGCGCCGCTCGCCGAAAGCGTGGGGTCGAAACTGATTCTGCCCTGCGACGTCGAGGACATCGCCAGCCTCGACGCCGTGTTCGCCGCGCTGGAGAAGGAATGGGGCGCGCTGGATTTTGTCGTCCACGCCATCGGCTTCTCCGACAAGAACGAGCTGAAGGGCCGCTATATCGACGCCACCACGCGCGAGAATTTTTCGCGCACCATGGTGATCTCCGCCTATTCCTTCACCGAAGTCGCCCAGCGCGCGCAAAAGCTGATGACGCTCGGCGGTTCGCTGCTGACCTTGACCTATGGCGGCTCCACCCGGGTGATGCCCAATTACAATGTGATGGGCGTGGCCAAGGCGGCGCTTGAGGCCAGTGTGCGCTATCTCGCCTCTGATCTCGGCGAGCAGGGGGTGCGCGTCAACGCCATTTCCGCCGGGCCGATCCGCACCTTGGCTGGCGCCGGCATCGCCGACGCGCGCTTCATGTTCAATTTCCAGCGCGAGCACGCGCCGCTGCGCCGCACCGTCACCATCGAGGATGTCGGCGGTTCCGCGCTCTATCTGCTGTCCGACCTGTCGGCCGGCGTGACCGGCGAAATCCATTATGTCGACGCCGGCTACAACATCATCTCCATGCCGCAGCCGGGCAGCCTGAAGGACAGCGGCGGCGAATAAGGTGCTGGCCCGCGACATCGACGAGGTTTTGGCGGCCGCAGCCGCTGATCTCGAGACGTTGCGGGGACGCTCGATCTATATGACCGGCGGCACCGGCTTCATCGGCGCGACGATGCTGGAAATCATCGTCGCGGCCAATGCGCGCCTCGGTCTTGGGGCGCGCGTCGTCGCGCTGTCGCGCGACCCCCAGAAATTTGCCGAACGCTTGCCGCATCTGGCCGCGGCGCCTGGGATCACGCTGGTTCAGGGCGATGTGCGCGTGGCTGCGGTCGAGGGCCGCTATGACATCGTCATCGCCGGCGCCGCCGACGCCAGCGCCCAGCTCAACCGCGACAATCCCCTCGGCATGATCGACACGATCGTCGAGGGCACGCGGCGCACGCTGGAACTGGCGCGCGACTCCGGCGCCAAGCGCATGCTGCTGATGAGTTCGGGCGCGGTCTATGGCCGGTTTCCCCCGGGCGTCAGCCTCATCGAGGAAACCGCGACCAGCGCGCCCGACTGCCTCGATCCCTATTATGCCTATGCCGAGGCCAAGCGCATGGCGGAGCTTTTGTGCGCGCTTTCCGCGGCGCGCGATGGGATTGAAATTCCCGTGGCGCGCATTTTCACGCTGGTCGGGCCGCTTCTGCCGCTCGACGCCCATTTCGCCATCGGCAATTTTTTGCGCGACGCGCTGAACGGCGGTCCGGTGCGGGTTGGCGGCGACGGGACGGCGGTGCGCTCCTACCTGCATTCCGTCGATCTTTGCGTCTGGATGTTCGCGCTGCTGGCGCGCGGCTGCTCAGGTCGCGCCTATAATGTCGGCTCGGATCAGGCGGTCAGCATCAAGACGTTGGCCGAAACGGTGGCGGCGGCGGCGCCGAGGCCCTGCGGCGTGACCATCGCTGGACGCGCCGACGCCTCCAATCCGATCAACCATTATGCGCCCGACATTTTGCGCGCCCGGAGCGAGCTCGGCCTGAAGGTCACCATCCCGCTGGACGAAGCCATTTCGCGGACCATGGCCTGGCATTTGGGCCAGCGCGCTTAAAGTTAGTGCGCCTCGTCCCAGTTGTCGGCGGCTCGCGCCTCCACCAGCAAGGGAACGGACAGGTCCGCCGCCGGCAGCGCCGCGCCCTCCATCACTTTTCGCACCACTTTTATCGTCGCCTCGACCTCGGCCGCGGGCGCCTCGAACACCAGTTCGTCATGCACCTGCAACAGCATTTGCGCCGAAAGTTTTGCGGCGGCGAGCGCGTCGTCCATGCGGATCATCGCGCGGCGGATGATGTCGGCCGCCGCACCCTGGATCGGCGCGTTGATCGCGGCGCGCTCGTTGAAGGCGCGCTCCGATGCATTGCTCGCCGTAATGCGCGGATAATGGCATTTGCGCCCGAACAGGGTGCTGACAAAGCCCTGGTCGCGGCACAGCTTTTTCGTGCGGTCCATATAGGCGCGGATGCCGGGAAAACGCTCGAAATAGAGTTTGATATAGGCGCCGGCCTCCTCGCGGGAAATGCCGAGCTGGTTGGCGAGGCCGAAGGCGGAAATGCCATAGACGATGCCGAAATTGATCGCTTTGGCGCGCCGGCGGATTTCGCCCGGCATGCCCTCGACGGGCACGCCAAAAATCTCCGACGCGGTGCGCGCGTGAATGTCCTGCCCCTCGGCAAAAGCCTGTTTGAGCTGGGGAATGTCGGCGATATGGGCGAGCAGCCGCAGCTCGATCTGCGAATAATCCGCCGAAATCAATTTTTGTCCGGGCGCGGCGATGAAGGCGCGGCGGATCTTGCGGCCGGCCTCGTTGCGCACCGGAATGTTTTGCAGATTGGGTTCGGACGACGACAGCCGCCCGGTCGAGGTCGCCGCCAGCGCGTAAGAGGTATGAACGCGCCCTGTCAGGGGATTGATATAGCGCGGCAGGTTTTCCGCATAGGTCGAGCGCAGTTTCTGCACCTGCCGCCAGTCCAGCAATTTGCGCGCGAGTTCGTTGCCTTGTTCGGCGAGATCGTCGAGCACGCTGGCCGAGGTGGACCAGGCGCCTGTCGCAGTCTTTTTCGCCCCGGGCAGGCCGAATTTGCCAAACAGAATGTCGCCGACCTGCTTGGGCGAGCCGAGATTGAAGGCCTCGCCCGCCATTACATGCGCCTCCGCCTCCAGCCGCGCCATGTCCTGGGCGAATTCGCCGGAGAGACGCGACAGGATGGCGCGGTCGACACAGATGCCGCGCCGCTCCATTTTGGCCAGCACCAGCGGCATGGGCCGCTCCAGGGTCTCGTAAACGCTGGTCATGCCTTCCGCGGCGAGACGGGGCTGCAACACGTTCCAAAGCCGAAGCGTGACATCCGCGTCCTCGGCGGAATATTCCGTGGCCTTGTCGAGCGCGACCCGCGCAAAACCGATAAAACTTTTGCCCTGACCGGCGACCTCGCCGAACTGGATGGGGCGATGTTCCAAAAATTTGAGCGACAGCTCGTCCATGCCGTGGCCGTTGAGACCGGCGTCGAGCGTGTAGGAGGCGAGCATTGTGTCCTGGACCGGCGCGACCTCGATGCCGTGCTGGGCCAGCACCAGCCAGTCATATTTGACGTTCTGCGCGATCTTGATCACCGACGGCGCGGTCAGCAGCGGTTTGAGCAGGTCGAGCGTGTCGCGCAGCGGCAGTTGGTCCGGCAAAAAATCGGCGCCGAACAGGTCTTCGGCGCCGGCCTTGTGGCCGAATGGGATGTAGCAGGCGCGGTTGGGACCGAGCGCCAGCGAAATGCCGACCAGATTGGCCTGCATGGCGTCGAGCGAATCGGTTTCGGTGTCGAAGCAGACGAAGCCGGCTTCGAGCGCGGCCTCCACCCAGGCCCGCACCTGATCGAGCGACGACAGGCAAACATATTTGTCGCGTTCGACCGGGATTTTCGCCGCATTGCTGCGCGCGATGGCGAGCGCCTGCGGACCGGCAATGTCCGCCGTCGCCTTGGGTTCGGCCGGCTCCGGGGCAGGGCGCTCAAAAACCGCGCCGTCGCGGCCGCGCCAGCCGCCGGGGCCGACAAAGGCGGGGTCGGGGTCGATGGCGCCCGCATCGACTTCGAACATTTCGGCGACGCGGCGGGTGATGGTAGTGAATTCCATCGCCTTGAGGAAGGCGACCAGGGTCTTGCCGTCGGGCTGCTGCAAGCGCAGGTCCGACAGCGGCGTCGTCACCGCGACATCGTCGACCAAAGCGACCAGCTTTTTCGACAGCCGGACCTTTTCGACGACCTCTGGATTGGTGAGGGTTTCACGGCGCTTGTTCTGCTTGATCTCGCCGGCGCGGGCGAGCAGCGTGTCGAGATCGCCATAGTCGCCGATCAGTTGCGCGGCGGTCTTGACGCCGATTCCCGGCGCGCCCGGCACATTGTCGGTGGAATCGCCGGCGAGCGCCTGGATGTCGACCACCTTTTCCGGCGGCGCGCCAAAATAGGCGACGACCTCGTCGCGCCCGATGCGGCGCTCCTCGCGCTCGCCTGACGCGGGGTCGTACATGGAGACGCAGGGGCGAACCAACTGCATCAAATCCTTGTCGGCGGAGACGATGGTGACGTCCGCCCCCGCTTCCGCCGCCTGCCGCGCATAGGTGGCGATCAGATCGTCGGCCTCGTAAACGTCCTGCTCGACCGGCTCGAGCCCGAAGGCGCGCACGGCCGCGCGGAACAGCGGGAATTGCGGCACGAGATCTTCGGGCGGCGCCGAACGGTTGGCCTTGTATTCCGGATAAATCTCTTTTCGGAACGAGTTCTCGCTCTTGTCGAAAATGATGGCGAGATGGGTGGGTTTTATGCCCGCCGCGCCCTCGCGGACGAATTGCAGCAGCTTGGCGCAGAACAGCCGCACCGCGCCGGTGGGCAGGCGGTCGGCGCGGTAATTGTATTTCTGGTCCTGGCGGATCGACTGGAAATAGGCGCGAAAAATGAAGTTCGACCCGTCGACGAGAAAGACGTGATCGCCGGGCGAGAGTTTTGGAGTGTTTTGAGTCATCCGCTTCGTGGACCAGACCGATGGGGTGGACAACTCATACACGAAAGGGAAGGCGTAAGGGAATCCATGAAGCCGGCGCCAAAGCAAACGGGCAGCCTCTTGGGCCGCCCGCGTTCGTTTGACGAGGTTTGCGCAGATCTCAGTACTTCGCCACCACGGCGGCGGGCTCCGTCCCGAACTTGTAGGAGACGCCGATCAGTCCCGTCAGGGTCTGAGGCCGCACGCTGCTCGTGACTTCGTCAGTCGTTCCGGCGAAGAACTTGTTGGCGTAGTTGCCGTAATCCGCATAGCGCGCTTCAGCCTTGCCCACCCAATTTCCAGTGAGCAGCGCTTCCACGCCCAGACCGGCCGTCCAGCCCAAGCGAACAGAAGTGAACGTCTGGGTGCGCGGACCGCCAACACACCAGGAAGCGGGCGAGCCGTTGCAATTTGCCGATACGGACACCTGTTGGAAAGCGGCGCCGCCAGTTCCATAGACCAAGACGGCCGGCGTCACGAGCACGCCCACCTTGCCGCGGAACGCGCCATCCCATCCCAGCTTGACGCTGGTCGAGTCGGCGCCTTCAGCCTCAATTCCGCGCAAGTAGATGTAGGTCGCATTGTCGCCATTGCCGAAGGCGCCCGGAATGCCGGCTCTGGTCATCTTGCTGTCGCCGTTGCCCACATCGCCGACAATGCCGACGACCCATTGGGATGACGCCTGCAAATCGTAGCCGACGGAGAGTCGAGCCTGGGCATTGGCGCTATAGAAGGACGCCGGCGTTGTGGTCGGGTCGGGCGGGATGGCTCCAGCCACAAGCGATGGTGTCTCCCACCGAGCGGAGGACAAGCGGTCCGCAACCGCGACGCCGAGATAGGGACCGGTCCAATCGACCGGGGCGGCGGCCGGCGCGGTCGCAACCGCATCCTCGTGGTTGAAGTGATAGTTCAAGCCAAATTTCACTTGGTTGAACGCTTGCTTGAAGTTGACCACCGAAGCGTCGGGCAGAACCACATTTCTGGAGCCGAAATTCATGTAGTCATATTCGGCCTTCGCCGACCAGGCGGATGTCAGCGCGAGTTCGAAGCCGGCGCCAACCGTCCAGCCGGCCTGGCTTGTGGTCGTCGCCAGATTCTGCGCGGCGTAGCCGGCGGCCGTCATGCAGCCGAGACCCCAGAACTTGGCGTCCGCGTTGCAGGACACGTCGATCTTGGTTTCGGTAAAGGCGGCGCCCACTTTGCCGTACGCCATCACGCGATCCCAGGCATAGCCGAACTTGCCCGTCGTCGTCGCGACCCACGTCTGGTCGTTGTTGCAGTTCTGCGAGGGCAAGTACTGCGAGTTGGCGAAGTTGTTGATGCAGCCGGCGCCGCCCTTCGCATGGGTGGCGGCCGCATCGCCTTCGACGCCGAGGACCCAGGCGCCGAACTGCTGGTTGTACCCGACGGAGCCGCCGAGAAGCGCGCCCGCATTCCGGGGACTCGTTCCGGTCCCGATCGCCGGGAAGTTCCAGGTGTTTTGGCCCCAGCCCATGCCGGAAAGGGCGCCGACATAGAAACCGCTCCAGTCGTAAGCCGCCGCCGGCTGCTCAGGACCCTTGAAGACGCCGACCCTCTTGAGAGGCCCGGATGTCGGATCGAAGTTGTAGCGAAGGCCGCCGCTGAAGCCGATCGCCTCGATATTTCCACCGGTGCGATAATCGATACGCGCATATCCAACCAGAGGTGAGCCAACCGCCTGCGCGGCGACGCCGGCGCTGAACTGACCGTAGGTCTGGATGCGGCTGTTGCTGATCACGCCTGTCGCTGAAAGCGGGTTCAGCGAAACCGGAGCATCATACGTCGCCGTCGTGTTGCCAGCGAATTCATGCCAGACGCTCGCGGTCGCAAAAGGCTGCCAATTTATGTTCTGCGCGCTGATGGACGTTCCCACGCGCGCGCCGAGTCGACCGAGAATGCTCTCGTTGGGCGACATGGACAGCGTCGCCGGCGGCAAGAAGAACTGGTTGTTCGAGTTCCCGAACCCGCCGGGCAGGCTGAGCGTGTTGAGGGTCAACCTGGAGTAGATGAAGCTGCCGGACGGCTCGACAAACCAGTTGTTTCCGAGGTCGAAGCGATAGCCGGCCGAGGTCGAAACGGTGCCCGCGAGACCGTTCAGCCGCTGGTTCTGCAGCGCGGCGTCCGGCGACGTCAGGCTCGTCTGGTAGAAATCGCTGCGCACCAGAAGGTCGGCGAAGAACGGGCCGTTCATATAGGCCGCATAGAGGCCGGCGAACGGGACTTCGAAATTGCCGGTGAAGTTGGAGACGCCGCGATCTTGGGCATTGGCTTCGAGCGCGCCGCCGGTGACCCCGATATGAACGGAGCCGCCGTCGCCGCCAATGTTCAGCCGGGCGATGTCCTGGCCCAGCTGGAAGCCGCCGTAGCCCAGGCGGACGTTGGAATTGCAGGAGATCTGAGCCGGGGCGCCGCCAATCGTTCCGTTGAAGGTTCCGGTTGCGTTGGTCGCCACGTTGCCGCCGATCACGCGGCCCCATGTTCCTCCCGAGGTTTGGTCGGGCGCCGGGTTCGGCAAGCCGCCGACAAAGGCGTTGCCCTGGGCGATGAACGAGGTGTTCACCGTGTCGATGACCGCGCCGAGCGCGTTGGAGGCGCCGACCACGCCGCCAATGACTTGCGGATAGCCTTGGGTTCCGCATGATTGCGCCGACGCCGCCGTCGAGCCGAGAGTCACGCAAAGCGCCGCGAAGGCGGCGCCTGCTCCGATGCGACCTGCTCCTCCGAATTCCTGCATCGAAATCACTCCAATTCCAAATCAAAATTCACTGTAACTGGTAAGACCTCGCCTTCGGGCTTGACAATAAAGATTTGATCCTGATGGGGCTTCCGGGATCGAATTGCGGGGGGTGTTGTTCGCCGGCAACTACGTGATTGCCGTAACTGGCTGCTTTTGTGACTGTTTTTACTATAAAAAATTCTTTATATAACGCTGAGTAAAGAAGTTTTGGTCGAGTCTGATTGTGTTGGTTATTTGATAATTGAATTTGGAAGACCGAAAGGGCGCCAGAGAAAGGGAAAGATTCCCGTCCTGGCGTCTCAGACGGCTATTGATAATTTTAATACTTCGTGGCGCATAATGGCGGACTGCTCCGAATTCATTTTCATGTGCCGATACATATTCAGAACATCGCATTCGGGCCGAGAGGAAGCGCAGATGCTCGTCAAGATCGAAGAATTGAACAGGAACGAAGAGGAGTTTTTCGTCCTGGCGGTCGATGACAGCCAGTCCATGCGCGCAATCCTGGAGACCACCATCCGAAAAATTCCGGGTCTGCAGATCGACACCTGTGGGAACCCCCTGGACGCGATCAAACAATGCGAGGGGTTCCAATTTGACCTCATCATCATCGATTATCTGATGCCTGAAATGAACGGGATCGAGCTGCTGAAGCATTTGCGTCGGCTGGAAACCTGCCGGGACATTCCCATCATCATGCTCACCCGGAGGGTGATCGCGAAATTCGCAGGGGCGCGCTGTCGGGGGGCGTCAACGATTTCCTCAACAAGCCCTTCGATCCCGTGGAGTTCCGGGCGCGAATCGCCAACATGCTGGCCTTGCGGACGGCGCGGAAGAAGCAGGACCGGCTGGTCGCCTATCTGACCAATGACGTGCAGACCGCGATGCGCGATCTCGCCCTGCGGGAAATGGAAATCATCTGGCGGCTGGCGCTCGCCGTGGAAGCGCGCGATGGCGGGATGGGGTCGCATATCGCCAATGTCGCCGCGATCAGCCGGCGGCTGGCGCTGGGCCTGGGGCTGGACCGGGAGCGCGCCGAACTGATCTATCTGGCGGCGGCCCTGCACGATGTCGGCAAGATCGGCATTCCCGACACGGTCCTGCAAAAGACGGGCGTGCTCACGCCCGAGGAAGCGGAGATCATGCGCCGGCATGTCGAGCATGGCGTCAGGATCGTTCGCGATGGCGTGACGGACGTGCTCAAGGCGGCGGCGACGATCATCGGCGGCCATCACGAGCGCTGGGACGGCTCCGGCTATCCCGCCGGGCTTTCCGGGGAGGATATTCCCATCGAGGCGCGCATCGTCGCGGTGGCCGACGTGTTCGACGCGCTGTGCTCCGAGCGTCCCTACAAGGCCGGCATGCCGTTCGAGGACGCTTTCGCCGAGATCGTCGCCGGCGCCGGCAGCCAGTTCGACCCCGCCTGCGTCGACGTGTTCAAGCAGCTCAAAAGTGAAATTCGCGCGATGCCGGCGGCCGCCGCGGACAACCAGTTTTTTGCCGCAGCCGATCCGGGGGCTTTTTCCAGCGCTTTTCGCCCGCGGCATTGAATCAGGTGGAGCGCCCCCATTGGGGGCGCGCGCAAACAGGGGTTAGAATAAGGCGAGAGCGCGTTCGGGGCCAGATCCCCGAACGCGCTCTCGCCTGTGCGTGTAAAATTCGACTTAAGAGCGCGCCTGCGCCCACAGCACCTGGTGCGCGATGTCGTCGAGGCCGACGATACGGTCGACGCCGCCCAGGTTGATCGCTTCCTTCGGCATGCCGAACACCACGCAGCTCGCTTCGTCCTGGGCGATGGTGAAGGCGCCCGCCTGCTTCATCTCGAGCATGCCGCGCGCGCCGTCGTCGCCCATGCCGGTCATGATCACGCCCACCGCATTCGGGCCCGCCGCGCGGGCCGCGGAGCGGAACAGCACGTCCACCGACGGGCGGTGGCGCGACACCAGCGGCCCCTCGCGCACGCTGACGTGATAGCGGGCGCCCCGGCGCTCCAGCAGCGTGTGGCGGCCGCCCGGCGCGATCAGCACATGGCCGCGCAGCACCGGGTCGCCGTCCTCCGCCTCTTTCACCGAAACCTCGCAAAGTCCGTCGAGACGCTTGGCGAAGGCTGCTGTGAATTTTTCCGGCATGTGCTGGACGATGACGATGCCGGGCGCATTGGCGGGCAGCGCCATGAGAAAGTCCTTCAGCGCCTCGGTGCCGCCGGTGGAGGCGCCGATGCAGGCCACGATTTCCGTTGTCTTGGCCATGGCGCCGGCGGGGCGGCGCGCCGGCGGCAGCATGGCGTCGGCGGTCAGTTTCGGCGCCGGCTCGGCGCAGGGCGCGCTGGCCCGCGCGGGCTTGCGCGCGCCGCCGGGGCGGGGGCGCGCCTTGGCGGCGGCCTTGACGACGTCGCAAATCGTCACCGCGCTTTCCGCCAGCGCATCGGCGGCGGCGATCTTCGGCTTGACGATAATATCGACGGCGCCGGCTTCGAGCGCCTGCATCAGCGTCTCCGACCCGTCCGTGGTCAGCGAGGAGCACATCACCACCGGCACCGGGTGCTGCGCCATCAGTTTCTTCAGGAAGGTGATGCCGTCCATATGCGGCATTTCGACGTCGAGCGTGATCACGTCGGGCGTCTCATCCATGATGCGGCGCGCCGCGACATAGGGGTCGGAGGCGGCCGCCATCACCTCGATGTCCGGGTCGTGCGAGAGGATCTGGGTGAGCGTCTGCCGGACGCTGGCGGAATCGTCGACGATCAGCACGCGAATGGGTTTTGCCGCCATGGGACCCTCATGTTTTCTGCAGGATGCTGCCGCCGAGGGCGCGCAGGGGAAGATCGAAACCGGTGATCGTTTCGGAATGGCCGAGGAACAGGTAGCCGCCGGGTTCGAGCTGGCGGCACAGGCGGTCGAGCACGCGCAATTGCGTCTCCTTGTCGAAATAGATCAGCACATTGCGACAGAAGATCATCTGCATGGGATCGCCGACCGGATAGGCTGAATCCATCAGGTTGAGCCGGGCGAAGCCGACCATCGCGCGCAGCTCGGGAACGATGCGCGCCTTGGAGCCGTCGCGGGCGCCATAGCGCACATAGCGCCGCCGCATTTCATGGGGCACCGGCGCGAGCATCTCCGCCGGGAAGACGCCGTGCCGGGCGGCGCGCAACACATCGGTGCTGAGATCCGTGGCGAGAATGAAGGCGCTCAGCGCGCCCTCCTTGGCCGCGTGATCGGCGCAGACCATGGCGATCGTATAGGGCTCCGCGCCGATCGAGCAGGCCGCGCTCCAGATGCGCAGGCTGGTATGGCCGCGCCGGCGCATTTCGGGAAGCGCCGTCTTGGCCATGAAGTCGAAATGCTTGGGCTCGCGGAAGAAATCCGTCTTGTTGGTGGTGACCGCGTCGATCAGAAAGACCGCCTCGCTCTCCAGCCCGTCGCCGTCGAACAGATGCGCGCAATATTCGGCGAAGCTGACGAAGCCCGTGGCGCGCAGGCGACGGCGCAGACGTCCCTCGAGCATGGTCCGCTTGCTGTCCGGCATTTTGATGCCGCTGTAAGCGTTGATGAACTCGGAGAGACGCCGGAAGTCGCTGCGCGACAGGCGGTCGTCCGCGTCCTGGGCTTCGGCCATGGCTGGAATCACGTGGTCCCTTTCCTTGGAAAAGCGCCGCCTGTCAGGCGGCGCGTCCTTTCCTGGGCGCCTCTTCGAGCGCCGCCGCCTCGCCTTCCGACAGCAGGCGGGCGAGATCGATGATGACGACGAAACTCTGGCCGCGGCGCACCACGCCCTCGATATAGTCGCTCGCCCATCTCGTCCCGATGTCGGGGGCGGCCTCGATCTCGGCCCTGGGGGCCGAGGTCACTTCGAAGACGCGGTCGACGACGATGCCGAGCGTCAGCGGGCGCGCGCCGACCACGATGTCCACCACGAGCACGCGGGTGTTGGACGTCGGCTCGGTCGGGGGCAGGCCGAGCCTGGCGCGCAGGTCGATCACCGCGACCCCCTGTCCGCGCACATTGCACAGGCCGAGCAGATGGTTCGGCCCGTTGGGGATGCGGAAGGCGGGTTCGTGATCGAGGATTTCACGCACGACGCGGACGGGAAGCGCGAAGCATTCCGCATCGAGCGCGAAGGTCACGAGTTGGAGGTCGTCCTGCGCGCTCATGGTCAGGCGCTTTCGCGGAAGTCGTGGTCGTGCTCGTCGCGCCCGCCCATCGACAGGTCAAGCGCAAAGCCCTTGACGCGTTCCTGCTGGGCGCGCACCGGCTGGGCGGCGGCGGCCGCCGGCTTCTTCGCCGCCGCGGGACGCGGCTGGGACGAGGCGGCGCGCGGCTGGGAGCCGGTGGCCCTGGCCTTGGCCTGAGCCATGACGGCGCGGCGCTCGCTGTCGGCCTCGACCTTGAAGAAGGCGATCGAGTTCTGCAGCTCTTCGGCCTGAGAGGCGAGCTCCACCGAGGTCGCGGACATTTCTTCCGAGGCGCCGGCGTTCTGCTGGGTGACCTGGTCGAGCTGCTGGATGGCCTGGTTGATCTGGGAGGCCCCGATGTCCTGTTCGCGGCAGGCGGCGGAGATTTCCGAAATCAGTTCGGCGGTCTTGCGGATGTCGGGCACCAGGCGGTTCAGCATTTCGCCGGCTTCCTGCGCCGATTTCACGGTGTCGCCGGACATGTCCGAGATTTCCGCGGCGGCGGCCTGCGACCGTTCCGCGAGCTTGCGCACTTCCGAGGCGACAACCGCAAAACCCTTGCCGTGTTCGCCGGCCCGCGCCGCTTCGACCGCCGCATTGAGGGCGAGCAGGTCGGTCTGGCGGGCGATTTCCTGGACGATGGTGATCTTCTGCGCGATCGTGCTCATCGCCTCCACGGCGCGGACCACGGCCTCGCCGGAGAGTTCGGCGTCCTTGGACGACTGGCGCGCGATCTTCTCGGTCTGCGCGGCATTGTCGGCGTTCTGCTTGATGTTGGCGGCCATTTCCTCCATGGCGGCGGAAGCTTCCTCGGCGGCGGAGGCCTGTTCCGTCGCGCCCTGGGCGATCTGTTCGGAGGCGGAGGACAATTGCTCGCTGCCGGACGACACATTGCTGGAGGCCAGCAGGGCGTCGGTGACGACGGCGCGCAGGCGCTCCACCATCCGGGTCAGCGACAGGCCGAGCGTATCCTTGTCGGAGAGCGGCTTGGGCGAGACCATCAGGTCGCCGTCGGCGATTTTTTCGGCGACGGCGGCGGTGGCGCGCAGGTTGGAGGTCATGCGGCCGAGGGCGGACATGAGGTCGCCGATCTCGTCATTGGCCTTGTAGCTGACATTGGCGTTCAGGTCGCCGATGGCGACGGCTTCCGCGGTCTCGATGCCGCGGCGCAGGCCGCGCCCGATGCCGAGCGACATCCACACCGCCACGGCGATGGCGAACAGGGTGGCGACGGCGATGAAGGACAAAAGCACCGTGCGCGAGGTTTCGTACTGACGGTTGGTCGCCTCTGCGGTCACGGCCATGGCGGCGATGGCCTTGTCCGAGAGGGCGGAGATGGCGGTGATGATCTTGCTGTTCAACTCGGCGCCCACGTGCAGGCTCAGGTCCGCCGCCTTGGCGTTGGATTCGGCGGTGTTCTCGATGCCAAGGTCCACAATCTTCTTGCGGGTGGGCAGCAGCTGCTCCAGCATCGCGTCAATGTCGCGCGTATCCTTGGCGATTTCGGGATTGCTGGAGGTCTTCAGCTTTGCGGAATAGGCGACCACTTCCTCGGAGGCCTTGGCCTCCATTTTCTGGAATTTGACGACGTCCTCCTTCTCGGTGCTGATGACGATGTTCTTCTCGTGGCGCACGCTGTTGAGGAAGGCCGTGCTGAGGCCGCGCACGTTGTTGAGATCGTTCGCCGGGCCTTGCACCAGATTGGTGATCGAGGTCTGCAACCCTGAGAGATTGGAGATCGCCAGCATTCCCATGCCGCCGATCAGGACGACGAGAAAGCCGAAGGCTAGCGCAAGTTTGAGTTTTATTGTCAGACGCATGACGGGGTCCTCTACAAACGAATTCGCGACGGTGTTGGCTCAGGGTTTGGGGTAGCGGATGATTTCGCCGTCCGGCTTGCTGCGGCCGGCGTCGAACAGGGCTTGCAGGTCGGGGAAGATGATGACCGCCCCGTCCTGCTTGATCAGGCATTCGACCAGTTCGGGACGCCATTTCATGCCGACGCGCGGCGGCGGCTCGGCATTCTCCCTGGCGAGGGTGCGCACCTCGTTGACCTTGTCGGCGCGCAGGCCGACCAGGCAGGGCGCGCCCTCGAATTCGATCTCGACGACGATGATGCGGCTGTCGATGGTCGGTTCGGCGCGCGCCATGCCGAAGGCGAAGCGAATGTCGGCGAGCGGAATGATCCGGCCGCGGAAATTGACCAGCGCGCCGACGAAGGGGCGGGCGCCGGGCACGTTGGTTTCCGGGAGAAGATCGAGGATTTCGCGCACGATCGAGGCCTCGAGCGCAAAGGTCTCGCCGGAGACGTCGAAGGTGAGCGCCTCCATCTGGTCGGCTTGCGCCCAGGCGGTGGATGTTCGTAACGCTGTCGTCATGCGATCGCGCGCATTTGCGCCTCCTGGTCCTGGCGCACGGCCACGAGATTGACGATGTCGAGGATCAGGGCGACGCTGCCGTCGCCGAGGATGGTCGCGCCCGAAAAGGTCTCGACGTCCTCATGCAGTTTCGACATGGATTTGATCACGGTCTGGTGGTCGCCGATGATCTGGTCGACCACGAGGCCGACGCGTTCGGCGCCGGTCGCGACCACCACGACCTTCTGGTGGGGATCGGGCGGCGAGCCCGTCTGGAAGATCTCCCGCAGCCGCAGGAACGGCACCAGACTGCCGCGCAGCGACAGCAGGCTGCGTCCGCGCGATTTTGCGTCATCCTCAAGCGAAAGCTCGAGACATTCCTCGACCGCCGCCAGCGGGATGACATAGCGGGCGCCGCCGACGCGGACCAGCAGGCCGTCGATGATCGCCAGGGTTAGCGGAATGCGCAGCCCGATTTCCGAGCCCTCGCCCGGCCAGCTCTCGACGTCGATGGCGCCGCGCAAGGATTCGATGGTCTTTTTCACCACATCCATGCCCACGCCGCGCCCCGAAAGGTTTGTCACCTTGGCGGCGGTCGAAAAACCCGGCTGGAAGATCATGTGCAGCGCTTCCTTCTCGGACAGGACCTGTCCGGGCGCCACCAGGCCGTTGGCCTCGGCCTTGGCGCGCACGCGGGCGCAGTCGATCCCGCGCCCGTCGTCGCTGACCGAAATGATCACCTCGCCGCCGGACTGGCGCGCCGCCAGGGTGATGCGCCCGGCCGGGGGCTTGCCGGCGGCCTGCCGCTCTTCCGGCGTCTCAAGGCCGTGGTCGGCGGAATTGCGGATGATGTGGACGAGCGGGTCGGCGAGGCGCTCGATCACCGTCTTGTCCATTTCGGTGCTCTCGCCTTCGGTCACCAGCTCGATCTGCTTGCCGGTCTCGCGCTGCAGATCATGGGCGAGCCTGCGGAACCGCTCGAACAGGGTGCCGACCGGAACCATGCGCAGCACCATCATGGTGCCGCGCAATTCGTTGGAGAGATTCTCGATCTCCTCGCTGACGGCGCGCAGCTCCTCGTTGAGGCCGGCCGCCGCGATCTGCGACAGCCGGGACTGGGCGATCACCAATTCGCCGACGCGGTCCATCAGTTCGTCGAGCCGGTCGGCGGGGACGCGCACGCTCTCGACCGAGCGGCGCGCGGTCTTGGGCGGCGTCGCCGCCGCTTGCGGCGCGGCGGTTTTGGGGGAGGTGGGTTGCGCGGCGGCTTGCTGCGGCGTCGCCGGCGCTTCTGCTTTGCTTTCGACCGGCGCGGGGGCGGGGGACAAGGCCTCCAGCGGCCAGGCGCCCATTTCGTCGATTTCCAGAACCATGTCGTCGACGACGAACAGGAACACGTCCTCGATCTCGGAGCGGCCGTGCTCGGTCTCGAGGCGCACCGTCCATTGCAGATGCAGGGCGGTGGGGTCGAGCTGGTCGAGCGGGGGCACGGCGCTGTCGTCGATAGAGACCTCGCACGCGCCCAATTCGCGCAACTCGTCGAGATAGGCGAGGGGATTGACCCCGTTGACCATCGCGTTCGGCGGCAGGGCGAAGCGAATGCGCCATTGCCGCGCCGCGGTATCCGCGGTCGCGGGCGGCGGCTCCGGCGTCGCTTGCGGCTTCGCGCCGGCCTGGGGCGCATCGACTCGGGTGGCGCCGGCTTGGGTGGCCCCGACTTGGATCGCGCCGACTTGGATCGCCGCGTGGAGCTGGGAGAGCAAAGCGGTCTCCTGGCCGGCGTAATCGCCGCTGGGATCTTCCACCAGCGCCCGCATGTGGTCCCGGGCCGCGAGCACCGCCGCCACCAGTTCGCGGGTCGCCGGCGCATGGCCCTTGCGCACCTGGTCGAAGGCGGTTTCGCAATGATGGGTGAAGGCCGCGAGCGCGTCGAAGCCGAACATCGCGCCCGAGCCCTTCAGCGTATGCAGGCCGCGGAACACGGAATCGATCTGTTCGCGGTCGTCGAGCCGCTGATCGAGGTCGAGCAGCCCCTGCTCGATCTGCTCGAGCAGTTCGGCGGCTTCGACACGAAAGATTTCGACGGGATCGAGCGCGCTCATTTGGTCAAGACCTTCGACATGACTTTCAGAAGCTGGGCGGCGTCGAAGGGCTTGGTCAGCCAGGCCGTCGCGCCCGCCGCCTTGGCGCGGGCCTTCATCTCGGGGTCGGATTCCGTGGTGAGGAACACGATGGGCACGCCGAGCTGGTTGGGCAGGCGGCGCAATTCCTCGATCATGCGCAAGCCGTCCATGCGCGGCATGTTGATGTCGGTGAGAATGGCGTCGAAACGGCGGGTCTTGGCCTTTTCCAGACCGTCGAGCCCGTCGACGGCTTCCGTCACGGCGTAGCCGGCGCCGGACAGGGCGAGGCGCGTCGTCATGCGCAGGGAGGCGGAATCGTCGACGGTCAGGATGTTCGCGCTCATCAGGCGTGCTCCTCGTGAAGCCAGAAACGGGCGGCGTCGGGCGTCGGACGCGACAGCGCGCCGGCGCGTTCGAGCACGCGGCGAAGATTGCCGGCGGCCGGACGGGCGAGGCGCACCGTCTTGCCCTGGCTTTGCGCGTAAGGGCGCGCCGCCATGAGCAGTTGCACGAAACTCAGATCGACCTTGGCCTCGTCCTCGACGACCAGCTCAAGCGAGTCCTGGCCGGCGAGGCGCTCCAGCAGGTCGCGCTGGACGTTCTGAATGTTCCGGATGGTCAAATCCTCCGAAAGACAGACACTTGCATTTCCAGAATTCATTTCCGAGCCGCCATATGCGATTGATGGGAACACAGGCGACAGTATTGTTGGCGCTCAATGAAAATAGACTTAATTCAGAACGAAGCCTGGGGTGTTCTTTCGTCTCAAATGGGCGTGTGGTTAAAGATGACGCTGGCAACTATGCTTACGTTGTTCTTTACGTGAACTAAGCTTGTATTTTAAAAAGACTATTCGGGCCGTCAGGCGCGGCGCGTCCGCGCGCAACGCTCAGAGGAAGCAATCGTCGAGGTCGTCGCCCGAAGCCGGGGCGGGGCGTTGCGGCGCGCCGCCGCTTTCGCCCTGCGCCCGCGCCTCCGGAAACACGGCGCAATGCAGCTCGCGCTCGCTTTGCATGGTGTAGCGCGCATAGGCCGCGTCGGAAAACGCCGCCGCCGTCTCGGGGCGGTCGCCGCCGACGGTCCTGGCGTTGGCCGCGGCCCGCCGCAGGTCCGCCGCGCAGGCCGCGAGGCGTTCGCCCAAATGTCCGCTGAAGTCGAGGCCGCGCACCGCCGCCTCGATGCCTTCCGCGATCGTCTCGCCTTCAGTCGCGATCAGATCGACGCTGCCGCCGGCCTCGCGGTCCATGTCCTGGAGCGCCGCGCCGACCTTGTCGAGGTCGGCGACCAGATCCCCGTCCTCTTCGGCGTGCGCCTCCTCGGCGGCCATGAGCGCGGCGAGGGTTTGCAGAATGATGTTGGCGCTGCGGCCGAGCTTGTCGCCTTCCAGGTTGATCTCGGTGGCGATCGCCGCAATGGTGCGCCCGAGGTCGCCCATGCGCGCGCCATGGAGATGGGCGTTGATGGCGAGCAGGCGAATGTCGCCCTGAACGCGGCGCAAATTGCCGATGTCGCCGCGGGTGTCGAGCAGTTCCGCGGCAAGCCGCCGGATGGTCGCGTCGACGTCGTTCGAGCGCCGGTCCGCCTCCTCGATGTCGGCGACCAGCCCGCGCATGGCGCCGAGACGCGTGGCGACGATGTCATGGGTGCGGTCGGAGCCGCCGGAAAAATTGCGCACCAGCTGGAAAATGTCGCGGGCGTCGCCGGCCACGCCTTTCAAGGCGTCGACCACCTTGCGGGCGTCCACGTCGAAGTCCTGCGACAGCGCCGCGGTCAGGACGTCGAACAGGCGCAGGGCCGGGACGCTGGGCGCGCCCTCCGGGTCGCGCCGCATCATGTCGAGCAGCATGTGCATGGCCTCCTGCACATGCTCGATCCGCTGGCGGGTGGAATCGCCCACTTGCAGCGCGGACAGGGCGCCGGAGAATTTGTCGCCCGCGGCGCGCATCACCGGCGCGGCGCGGCTCGCCAGCTTTTCCAGATCGGCGCGGTGGCGGTCGATGGTTTTCGCGGCCTCGATCAGCTGCGGCGCGGCGGCGCCGGCGCCGGCGCCCACGACTTCGACCACGCGTTTGTGCTCTGCGTCGAGGCCCTCGAGTTCGGTCGCCATCTGCGCGACTTTTTTCGAAAAGCCCAAAACCTCGCGCTCGGCGTTGCGGACGTAATTGGCGATCTCGTTGGCGAAGGCCATGAACTTGTCATTGCCGGCGGCGGCGACGCGCGTCGACACCGCGCAGGTCGCGAGATAGGCCAGAATGCTGCGGATGCGGGCGACTTCCTCCTGGATCGTCGCCAGTTTCTGCGCCACCGCGCCAAGCTCCTGGGAGCGGCGGGTTTCGCGCCCAATCCGGCTTTGCAGCCGCGCGATCGCGTCCTGCAAGGCGCCGATGGTCTGATCGGCCCGTTTGGCGTTGAACGCGCCCGAGATCCGATCGAGCGCCTGGATCAGGATCTGGATGTGCTCCTGCGCCTCGATGAGCACGCTGCCGGCGCTCAGGAAGCGCTTTTCGATCTCGCGACGCGCCTGTTCGAGCCGGTCGTGAACGTCCTGCAGAAACGCCGGATTTGCGGCGCCATGTGGCTCCGGCGTCGCGTCGCATGCGAGAGCGGAGGAGGTCATGGCAGGCGTGGGCATGAGGCGCTTCCGAACGATTCTGAATTCGCGGGCGCGCGACGCGCCATGACGGGGGAGGGCGCCAAAGGTTTTCCGCGCGGCGCGGCGGTCGAGTGGCAAAAGGCTGACGATCTGTTTTTCTTCAACAAAATCCGCATATACGGTGCTGTGTTCATGTTGTGCCTCATTTTCTGGCGCATATGCTCTCTTTTTGCGCAGTCTAGTGACGTTACGTAAGCATATTACGCGAGTAAATGAAGGTTATGTCCTGTTTTTTATTAGCTTGTATCGGTGAATGAACGATAAATTTTCTTGGAGGCAGCGCGTGGAAACAGTACGTGCTGCCCGGCAAAATGCTTTTTGCAGACTGCCAAGCGAAATTTATTGACCGACGCGTCAGTCAATGGAATAAATCCTTGCACAACAGAAGCCACGCCCAAGCTCGCCTACGATCGCACCGGGACGAGCGGACGTTTCGATGCGTCTGGCCGATCCGCAAGGCCTGCGCCGTCGATCCACCCCGGCTCCCGCTCCTTGAGCCGGAGACGTCTCGCGCAGGAGACAAGACCATGGACGCTGCTTGGCTCACCGCCATTTCCGCGCTGCTCGGCTCCGCGATCGGCGCCTTCGCCTCGATCGTCACGACCTGGCTGACCCAGCACAATCAGGCTCAGGTCAAGGAACGCGCCAACAACCAGGCGCGCCTGGAGCGGATCTACCTCGAATTCATCGAGCAGGCCTCCGCCGTCATGGCCGACGCCCTGCTCGAAACCGCCTTGAAGGATCCGAAAAAGATCATGCCGCTCTATGCCGCGCTCGGCAAATTGCGCCTGTTCGCGTCGGACGGCACGCTGGCGGCGGCGGAGCTCGCCTTGGACAAGATCATCGCAACCTATTACGACCCGTGCATGGATTTTGGCGCCAAGCCTGAAAATCCGGACGAATTCGATCTGCTTCGTCCGTTCGAGGCGGCGTGCCGAGAGGAATTGCGCGGCGCATGACCACGGCGGCGACAGCTGTCTGCCGCGACAGCTGACGCGCTTGCTCGCGGTGATCTGCGCTTCGGACAGATCGCCCGACCCGCCGGCCGTCGATGGTGTTCACGTCCCGCCCCGGCTCGGTCGCGCCGGGGCCGCTGCGGCGGGCTCTGACGTTCCCGCACCCGCCGGGCCCAGGCGGACGGCAGACAAGGCGCGCGTCATCGCGTCGCGCCGGCGAGTGAGGAGCTCTGTTGACATGTCGGCGCAGCTGGAAGATTTCCTGCCTGCGCAGTTGAAGGTGACGACGATGCGGGCCGACGACCTTTTCGCAGAAGCCATTCGCGTTCGAGACCAGGGACAATATGCCGACGCAGAGGCTCTGTTCCGCACCGGAATGGAGCGCTTCCCTTCCGATCTCGACCGCTTTGGCCATCCGAGGTTTCGCAAGGAACTCATCCGGATGCTCCTCAGGCTTCGACAATGGGATCAAGCGGCTTCGCTCTATCCGGCCTCCGGTGGACCCGGCGGGGATCATTGGCCCGATACCCTGTTCGCTCGCGCGTACGGCGCCGCCCGAGAGCACGACCTGGAAGCCCATTGGTGGCTCCGGGTCGGCGAAAGGCAACCTGGCGACGAAGAATTCCGCACGTTCCTCCGAAACTGGGCGGAGCGTGATCCCGCCCAAGCCCTGGGCTGGTTGCGTCGCTCGCGAACAAGCCGCCGAGGCCACCGGTTGTCTCAATTGGCGCTTGCCTACCGGCTCTTCTTGCTGCGGTGCGAGGGCGCGATAGACCTGCTGGACGAAATCGCCGGGCAGCGCTTCGAGCAGCGCGTCACCCGCATCGAAGTCCCTGCAAGTGTCGACGGTGCTGCCGGAACCGATGATTCTTCGCCGTTGGAAACTTTGCGCTGTATCTTGCGCGATCTCAATTTGAAGACGGTTCTGCTGACCAATACAAATTTTTCCTATTGGGCCGGAAGCCAGGTGGTCACTCGGGATCTTGCTCTCCTCTTTCTCGAGGCGGGCGCGACAGATGTTCGCGTGTTGACGGATGCAGTGGATGGAGACATTGTATTCGACGCCCAAGAGAGGGGCATCCGGTTCGTCAACTTGCTCGAGGACGGCTGGACGGAGGCGCTTCCCGAGCAACCTGATTTGGTCTGGGCCCACCACTGGCCGCTCTTGGGAGCGGCGGTTCATGTCCGCAAGTTGGCCTTCCGTTATCTGGTGGTTTCCAGCCTGTCCCACTATGAACCTCTGGAAGCCCTGGCGCTGGGAACCGAATTCGCGGATGCGATCCTGGTTCATTCAGAGGAGAACCGGCAGGCACAGCTTCCATCGTTGTCGCCGACCGCCCGGGACCGATTTTTCGTGTTGCCAAACAGTATCCCATCGCGTTGGTTTCAAGGCTCGGCGGCTCCCATTTCGCTTAAACGACTGCTGGTGGTTTCAAACCATCCCCCGCCCGAGTTGCTGCAAGCAGCCACGATTCTTTCTGAGCGGGGCATCTCGGTCGAGGTGATCGGCTTGACGGCCCGTCCGCGTGAAGTCGATGCGGTTCTGATTGATGCCGCAGACGCCATTGTCACCATCGGACACTCGGTGCAAAAAGGGTTGGCGCGTCGCCGTCCCGTCTATGTTTACGATCGATTTGGCGGTTCCGGGTGGTTGTCGTCTGGCGACGTGGACGCCTCGGAGCGCACCAACCATTCGGGGCGGCGGATGGGACGGCGATTGCCCGCAAGCAAGATCGCAGAGACGATCCTGGAAGGATATTCCGCCGCCCTGGCGCAGGTCGAAATATTGCATGCCGAATCGATGCGCCGGTACACGCTCGAGACGAACATTGCGCGTCTCCTTGGCGGCTTGGAAAAGGGGAAAAGCGTACGTCAGCCGGCGATGACGGGCGACCGTTCGCACAGCATGGTGACCCTGACCTACTGGGCGGGACGTGGGCGATCGCTGCGCGACCCGACGCTTAACGCGGGCGAGGAACGCTTGCTGCGGCGGGAGATCGCGTGTGAAGCGACGGTCAACGACAGCGTCTGCTATCTGGGCGTTTGGATTGACGGGCAGCGGGGCCCCGTTCTGGCGCAGCCCCCCGAGGATGTCGATTGCGTGCGACTGACGGGAACTTTGGTGTTCTCTGACGGCGCCGCGGCGGCCGTGACGGTCGAGCGTGACGACGGGCTGGTCTGGACGGCGAATCGAACCGCGCCGGGGACAAGTTCCGCAGCGCTTGGGAATGCGGGCATTGATCTCAACGGACCTGTGAATTTTTTCGCGACAATGGTCGCCTTGGCCCGAGAGACCCGCACTCTGAAACTTCGGGCGAATCATCCCGTGTTGGGTTCCGTGGCGCTCTGCCGCTTGGCGATCAGCGCCGCGTCTGAACCTCCCTCGCTCGACAACGAGCAAGTGCTCGAGAGGATGGCGCGCGAGCTGTGAGCAGCAGTCCTCTATGTACGACATCGACAGCGTTCAGCATGTGCTCCAAGCCTCTTGGTGGTCACTTTTGTAAACGCTAGGTCGTGCATGACGAATCGCTTTAACGACGTTCTGTCGCTCCGGATATCTCCTCACTCGACATCGACTTCGTGCTGCCGCGCCCACGCCACAGTGTCGCTCTTGCGTGTGAAGGTCTGGGTGAGAGCGGGGTGCCCATACAGGCGAAACTAGGCTCCGGACTCATAACCAGTAGCTGACGGTCGCGGCGAGGCAGAAGCTTTCACGGCAGAACTGTCGATCAGGACTTCCGCGGCTGGCCCGCCGGCCCGCGCCAACTCTTCGAAAAGCGTCGTCCAGACGCCTTTCGCCGCCCACCGGACGAAACGGTTGTAGAGCGTCTTCCGAGGACCGTAATCCGGCGGCGCGTCCACCCAGCGCCCGCCAGATTTCAGCACATGCACGATACCGCTGATCACGCGGAGATCATCAACCCGCTCCTTGCCGCGCGTGTCGGTCGGAAGATGAGGTTGGATCTTGGAAAACTGCTCGTCCGTGAGCCAGAACTGATCTCGATTCATGCCCGCTTCCTTTCGGAAGCCCTGAATCATAACCCGCTGCTCAGGCCAAGCGATTTATGGGTCCGGAGCCTAAGCCTGCTGGTGTTCACCGCGCTTCTTGATCGTTGCCACAACATCCGTCCTGAAATTTGGACAGACTGATTTCAGTGGTTATCGGAGGGGGAACACCAAGTTCTCAAACCATGGTTTTGCGACCGCCGCGACATTGCGGGAAATGCTGGGCTTCACCACCATTGCCGCATTCACGGCCGGCAACCTCGCATCCGCCGCGCTCGCAGCGCGCCGTTCAGTTTGCAGTTCGTGAAGCTCGGCGAGGATGAGGACGGCGACCCGTTCGGCGCTTGCTACGTTGAGCCGGGCAAGCCGGAGGACGCGGTCCTAACGGTCAAGCGCCCGAAGGAGAAGGGGCCTCCAGGTCACGCCAAGGCCGATCTCGACGCGCTCGGCGTCGTGATCGGCGACAAGGGCCATAAGGTGCGGCCGTTCGGAACAGAGGGGCCGGAAGTCACTGCCGTCGATCGCGAGACGATCCGCGAGGAGTTCAACCGCGTTTGGGCGGCGGATGGCGCTGACGAGAAGGCGCGCAGCGACGCCAAGCGCAAAGCGTTCAAGCGGGGTGAGGAGTGGGCGTCGAGCCGTCGCCTCACGGCCTCACGCGAGGTTGGGCGGCAGCATCTGGTTTGGCTTCTTAAGGACGCCGACCCATGAGTTTCCAAATGACCCGGACAGCCATCCGGAAGCGGACATGGGGGACATATTCTATGTCCCCATGTCCGGCGTGTCCGGCTCTTGGCCCGGACTCGAAGGACATATGTCCGGCATGTCCGGCATGTCTGCTCAATCCCAGAAATCAGCAAACAGGGAGCTACGCGGCTATGAGCCACAACTGCCAAATCACCACTCAGGCCCTCGCCGCCCACGCCGTCGCCGAGCGGCTTGAAGTGGACGCGGCGCGCTCCGCCATCGCCAAAAGCCGACACTGAAGGAAGAGGATGAGAATATGGAACGGAAAAAGCAACTCACCCCTAAACAGCAGCGCTTCGTCGAGGAGTACGCCATCGACGCGAACGCAACGCAGGCAGCTATTCGGGCCGGATACAGCCCGAGGACGGCGGGACAAATCGGCGAGAGGCTGTTGAAAAAAGTTGAAATCGCCGCTGCCGTCTCGAAAGCCCAGAAAACCCGCTCCGAGCGCACGGAAATCACGGCGGATCGCATCGCCGAAGAACTGGCGCAAATCGCGTTCGCAAACGTTGGCGATTATTTCGAGTGGGGACCGGATGGCATCACGGTTTGCGACAAGGGCGAGCTCACCCGCGAGCAGCAATCCGCCGTCGCCGAAGTCGCGCAGACCTTCACGAAGGACGGCGGCTCGATCCGCGTGAAGCTGCACGACAAGCTCGGCGCGCTCGACAAACTGACGAAGCTCCTTGGCTACGACAAGCAGCGGGGTAGCGCCGAGAACCCGTTGCACCTGCTTGTGCAGCAGCTTCAGGGCAACGCTCTTCCGGTTAAGCCCTGACCAATCACCTTCATCCCCAAACCCAAGAGGAAAACGATCATGCGCAAAATACACGGAGGGACCATCTATGGCGAAGCTGCCGAAACGAAGCTCCTGGCCGGCATCCTGCCCAAGCGCGGCGTTCACGCGCTGACCGGTTCTGATGCTTCCATCAACCGCTCCAGTTCGACGCGGACGAGTGTTAGAATAGACTTTGTTTCAATTTCGATGATTCGCAAGCTCTTCCGAGGGCGCAAGTGTTTGAGCAACGGGCAATTACTTTTCCCTGGGGCAAAGCGCAAGACGGTGGCGTCCACCGCCTCTCGCACCACATGGCGGATGTCGCCGCCTGTTTCGAGACTCTTTGCACTTTGCCCGTCATCCGCGACAGAATGAAGCGCGCGGCCGGCGGGCGTCTGGCCGAGACAGCCGTCGCTCGCCTCGCCGTCCTCGCCTTTCTTCACGACTGCGGGAAGCTGCATCCTGGATTTCAAGCCAAGGGATGGCCTGGAAAATCATGGAGCGGTCCCCTTCATGGTCATGTGGCGGAGGGGGGCGCGATTTTCTCGGAAGCGGCGCTGGCGCCAATTGCGTTCAATTTGCACCTGGACGCGCTGATCTCCTGGGGCGTCGATGAACATCTCCTTTTCGCGTCGCTGGCGCATCATGGCCGCCCGTTCGCTTCCTCCAGCCAGGCGAGCGAGCGTTGGGCCGCTTTCGCCGGCTATGACGCGAAAACCGCTTCCGCTGAAATCGGGACATTGATGCGCGCGTGGTTTCCCGCCGCATTTGCGCTTGATTCGGCGCCGCTGCCTGCGACGCCTGACTTTCCCCATCTGTTTTGCGGACTGGTTTCCTTGGCCGATTGGCTTGGCTCGGACCGGCGCAATTTCGCTTATATGGACGCGCTCGATCTGGCCTATATGGTCAAGGCGCGAGATTTGGCGCGCGAAGCTTTCCGCCGCGTCGGGCTCGATACCCGCTCCTTTCACGCCGCTGCGCAAGGTCGCGCGCGCTTCGACGTCCTGACGGGCTTGCGCGAGCCTCGCCTGCAACAGCGACTTGCAGCCGAACATCCGCTCGATGATCGTCTCGTGATCCTCGAAGCCGAGACCGGGTCTGGCAAGACCGAGGCGGCGCTTTGGCGGTTCGCTCGACTGTTTGAGGCTGGGCTGGTCGATGCGCTTTATTTCGCGCTGCCGACCCGCGCAGCGGCCATTCAGATCCATGGGCGTGTGAACAGAGCGATGGCGCGTTTGTTCGGCGCCGGCGCGCCCGAGGCCGTGCTTGCGGTTCCCGGTTACATCAAGGCGGGTGATGCGCCGGGGCAATCGTTGCCCGACTGGCGCGTGCGATGGGACGACAATCCAGACGAAGAGAAGCTTTTGTCGCGATGGGCGGCGGAGAGCGCCAAGCGCAGCCTGGCGGCGACCATCGCCGTTGGCACGGTCGATCAGGCCATGCTCGCCGCCTTGCAAGTCAAGCACGCGCATCTGCGTGCGGCGGCCCTGTCGCGCAGCTTTCTGGTGATCGACGAGGTGCATGCTTCCGACCGCTACATGACGGAAGTCCAGGGGCATTTGCTCGACATGCATCTGCGACGCGGCGGACACGCGATGCTGATGTCGGCCACACTCGGCTCCGTGGCGCGGGTCAAATGGCTGGGCGAAAGAAGCGCGCCGGATTTTGAGCGAGCCGTCGCCGCGCCCTATCCGGCGATCTGGGGGCGGCGAGACGCACAGCCGCATGGCGTGCAAGGCTCGCAACGGGAAAAGACGGTCGCCATGGAATTGGCGCCCACAATGGCCGCCGCAGAAGCGGCCCGTCTGGCGATCACAGCCGCGACCCAAGGCGCCCGGGTTCTGGTCATTCGCAATACGGTGACGGCGGCGGTCGCGACCTGGGCGGACATTCGCGCGAACGGTCAAGACGGCCTGTTGCTTCAGGTCGGCGGCGAACCGGCGCTTCACCACAGCCGCTTCGCGCCGGAGGATCGCGCCTTGCTGGATGAAGCGGTGGAGCAGGCGCTTTCGCCCGATTCAGAGAAAAGGCGAGACGGCGGCGTCATCGTCATCGGCACCCAGACGCTGGAACAAAGCCTCGATATCGACGCCGATCTGCTGGTGACCGATCTCTGCCCGGTGGATGTGCTGTTGCAGCGCATCGGTCGCCTGCATCGCCACGATTTGCCGCGACCGACAGGTTTTGGCGAGCCGCGCTGCATCGTGCTGACGCCCGAGAAGGGGTTAGCGGCCTTGCTCACGCCGGCGTTCGAGAATGGCCTGGGTGGATGGGTGAGCAATGGCGTGTTGCTGGGCGTCTATCGCGATCTCTCCATCCTGGAACTGACGCGCCGGCTGGTCCAGTCGCATCCGCAATGGACCATTCCTGCGATGAACCGCTGGCTGGTTGAAAGCGCCACCCATACCGACAAGATCGACGCGCTCAATGTAGAAATGGGCGCGGCCTGGGCGCGCTACTGGAACGATGTCTATGGCAAGGATATCGCCGACGCCGGCGCGGCAAGGCGGATCGTTCTGCCGGTCGATCAGCCCTTCGCCGAGGTCAAATTTGTGTCCGATGAGGAAAAAATCCGCACCCGACTGGGCGGCGAAGGGGTGCGGCTGGAGTTTGCGGCGATCGAAGGACCGTTCGGCCAGATTATTCGCAGCATCACCCTGCCCGAGCATTGGTCACGCGGAATCGACGCCGGGGCGCCGATGGCGGAAGCGATCGAGGGCGGCTTGCACATCTCCGCCGGCGCCAGCTCCCGTTTCGTCTACGACCGCCGAGGGCTGAGCAAGGACAAGCCATGACCGATGCGACGAATCTCCTCACCCAGCCGCTGATTGCCGCCGCGCCGTTCGGCCTGCTTTCCCTTCCCGGCGTGCTCGCCGCGCTTGCCCGCGACGAAGTTGAAAGTTTCCCCGCCTTGCGCCCGCATCAGGCGCCGGCCTGGCATATGTTTCTCGTGCAGCTCGGCGCGCTGGCGCTCCATCGCGGCGGCCGAACCGAAATTCCAGGAGACGAAAGCGATTGGCGCGAGCTGCTGCGCGGCCTGACGCCGGATTTTGCCGATGACGCGCCCTGGAGCCTCGTCGTCGAGGATTGGTCAAAACCCGCCTTTCTCCAGCCGCCGGTTCCCAAGGCGATCAAACTGGAAAAGGCGATCAAACTGGAAAATGCGGTTCCCACGCCCGATGCGCTCGATCTGCTGATCACCGCGAAAAACCACGATCTGAAACAGGCGGTGGCGCAGGACGCGGCGGCGGAAGACTGGGTGTTCGCGCTGGTGTCGCTGCAAACGGGCGAGGGATATGGCGGGCGATCCAATTACGGCATTGCCAGAATGAATGGCGGCTCATCGTCACGCCCCCTGGTGACGCTGGCGCCTCTCCCCGATGGCGGCAAAACCATGACGCCGCGCCTCGGCGCCTGGTTTCTTCGCAACGTTCGCGCCTTGCTGGAAACCCGCGACGCCGAATTGCAGAGCAACGCGCATATCTCCTATCCCGAAACGGGCGGGCTTGGCCTGATCTGGCTTGCGCCCTGGCCGGACGACGAGCAACTGCGCCTGCGCGAACTCGACATCTGGTTCATCGAAATCTGCCGCCGAATCCGGCTTTCCGCCCATGGTGAGACGATTTCCGCCGTCAAGGGCATCTCGAAAGCGACGCGCATCGACGCAAAAGCCTTCAACGGCGCCTTGGGCGATCCTTTCGCGCCGGTCCACAGGACCGAAAACAAAAGCCTGACGCTCGGCGACGGTGATTTCGACTATAGCCGCCTGACCGCGCTGCTGCTTTCCGGCGATTGGGCCTTGCCGGTTTTGGCGTCGCCGGCTCCTTTTGAGCGCGCCGGCGACGCCATGGCCCTGGTTTGCATGGCCCTGGCGCGCGGCAACAGCCGGACCGATGGTTTCAAGTCGCGCATCCTGCCGCTCCACGGCCGCAAGGCGCACACGCTCGGGGCGCGTCGGCAAGCCTTGTTCGAATTGGCGCAGGCGCAGATGCGCGACATAGACATGTTCGACAAGGCGCTTGGCTATGCCCTAGCGATCGTCGCGGCTGGCGGCGACCGCGACAAGATCAAGAAGGACCATTATCGCCACGCCGGCCCCGCCCGCGCCGCATTCGACCGCGCTGTGGACGCCATTTTCTTCGATCACCTCTGGGCGCGCGACGCCGCGCAGCAGCAGGACCCCGAGGCGCTGAAGGCCGAACAAACCGAATTCCGCCGCGCGCTCCTCAAAAATGCCGAAGCCGCGTTCGACGCCGCCATTTCTTCCGTTCCTTGCGCCAGCCTGTTCCGACCGCGCGCGGAAGCGCGGGCGCGCAGCGCCTTTGCCGGCCGGCTCCGCCACGACTTTCCCGACCTGTTCGCAAAGGCCGCCGCCGAGGACGCCGACCATGCCGCTTGATGAGACAATCGCCCTTTTATCGCAGCGCCTCCCGCGACTCGACGCCGGCGCGCTGGCCGAGCTTCGTCGGATGGACATCGGAGGCGTCGGGCCGCTGCCCTATTGGGCCCTGGCGGCGGAATGCGGTTTTCTCGACGAGACCGCCGCCGCCTGGATGCGCATCGTTCATATCCTCGCGCTGCTCACGCCCAAGGGCGAGCGCCAACCAACCGACCGCCTGCACGATCCCGAACGAAAGCTCGGGCGCGTGCTCTGTGACGGCGGCGATCCGAGCTGGCCCCCGGCCGGCGGCGATCCGCGACCCGTCGTTTCGGAGAGCCGCCTGGCGCGCCTCCTGACGACGCCCGCCGACCAGCGCGGCGAAGCTCTGACCCGTCTCGCCCGGATGCTGGCCGCCCGCCGCGACCGCGCCAGCGGCGTCAACTGCAAGGAGATCGCCGCGCTGCTGCTGTTCGAGGATGTCGAGCGCAACCTTCAGCAGATCGCGAAAGCCTATTACCGCCGGCTCGATTCCGCCACGCGCAAAGCCGAAAAAGAGGACGTTCAATGACCGCGCCCCGTTTCCTGCAAATCCATTCGCTGCATTCCTACGCGGCCGCTCTGCTCAACCGCGACGATTCCGGGCTCGCCAAACGCCTGACCTATGGCGGCGTGTCGCGCACGCGCATTTCGTCGCAATGCCTCAAGCGCCACTGGCGCCTGGCGGAGGACCCGCACGCGCTGAAAAACCTGAGCGGCTACGAGGATTCCGTGCGCTCGCGCGAACTCGTCACCGAAAAGGTGATCGCGCCGCTGCAAGGACGATTCGCCGACGACATTGTCGCGGCGCTGGAGCCTGAGTTCCAAAAACTGGTCTATGGCGACAAGGCCGACAAGGGCAAGAAAAGCCGCCAGACCCTGCTGCTTGGCAGGCCGGAGCTGGATTGGCTGGCGCGCGAGGCGGAGCGGCTTGCGGCGGAAGCGTCGGATGCCTCCGCCGCCAAGAAGGCGGTGGCGGAATGGGCCAAGACCAAGACCTACAAGGCGATGAGCGAAAATTCCGCGCTGCCTGGCGGCCTGGTCGCCGCCCTGTTCGGCCGCATGGTGACCTCCGATCCCGCCGCCAACATCGACGCCCCGGTTCACGTCGCCCACGCCTTCACTGTGCATGGCGAGGAATCCGAAAGCGATTATTTCACCGCCGTCGACGATCTGAAGCGCGACGAGGACGACAGCGGCGCCGACACGATCCAGGAAACCGAACTCACCTCCGGCCTGTTCTACGGCTATGTCGTCATCGACCTGCCGGCGCTGGTCGCCAATTGCGGCGGCGACACGGACCTCGCCGGACGCGTGGTCGATTCCCTCGTCCATCTCATCGCGGAAGTCTCGCCCGGCGCCAAGCTCGGCTCCACCGCGCCCTATGGCCGCGCCGGATTCATGCTGCTGGAGGCCGGCGACCGCCAGCCGCGCAGCCTCGCCGAAAGCTTTCGCAAGCCGTCCAGACCCGATCTCGACGCCGCCGTGGCGCAGCTTGGCAAGCAACTCGCCAAATTCGACCACGCCTATGCAACGGGCGAGCGGCGCATCTGCCTGAACCTGTCCGACGTGCAACTGGGCGGCTTGCCCGCCGGCTCGATCGCGGAGCTCGGCCAATGGGCGCAGGCCAAGGTCGCGGAGCTTGCCGATGCATGACTGGCTGATCCTTCGGCTGGAGGCGCCGCTGCTCGCCTTCGGCGGCGTCGCCATCGACCATATCGGCGTCACCCGCGATTTTCCGGCGCAATCCATGCTGGCCGGCCTGCTCGCCAATGCGCTGGGTTTTGAACGCACCCAATGGGAAAAAATCCAGAGCTTGCAGGACAGGCTGGTTTTCGCGGCGCGTCGGGATCGCGGCGATGAAACGGCGCCGCTGACCGACGTCCAGAACGCCTGGCTGGAGAAAAGCCCGGGCTGGACCACGCGCGGCGCGTTGGAGGGACGCGCCGAGGCGAACTATCCGCATCGCCGCCGCCGCGACTACCACATGGACGCCCGCATCATGGTCGCCCTGCGGCTGCGCCCGACAGACAAGCATCCAGATCTCGAGGCGCTTGCGGCGGCGCTGGAGCGGCCGGCGCGGCCGCTGTTCATTGGCCGCAAACCCTGTCTTCCCGCGACGCCCCTGCTGCTGCCGGGCCGCGGCGCCGCGCCCGACGCCTATTCCGCCTTGCGGGCCATCGCCGGGGAGCCCAACGCCGAGCCGAAAAAGATGCGCGCGCTCTGGCCGCATGGCGAAGGACCGGATGCCGGCGAAAATGTTTGGCGCGTGATTGACCTGCCTGATCTGCGCAACTGGCGCACCGGCCTGCATGGCGGAACGCGCCGCATTATCGAGGGAACCGTTTTCGCGTCCGAGTTGGCGGCATGAACGCGCTTCATCTCATCAGCCTGCCGCTCGACCTCGCGCCGCTGCGGCGATGGGCGGCGATGCGCGGTTTCGGCGCCGACGAAGGCCTCGCCCTGCATCACCTGCTGTCCGAAACTTTTGGCAAAGGCGCGACGCAGCCTTTTCGCCTGATGGCGGCACCCGGGGCGGCGCGCGCGACGCTTTACGCCTATGCGCGCAGCGACGAAACCAACCTCAGGCAAACCGCGCGAGAATGCGCCACACCGGACGCGCTGGCGGTCTGCGGTCTTGCTGGTCTCGCCGTGAAGGAAATGCCCGACACCTGGCGAAAAGGCCGGCGTCTGGCCTTCGATCTGCGGGCGCGGCCGACCAAAAGGCTGCTCAAGCCGGCGGGCGTTTTCCCCAAAGGCGCGGAGATCGACGCCTATCTGGCGGAGGTCTTGCGGCGCCATCCCGAGGGACGCCCGACGGAAAATCCGGTGGAGCGCGAAAACGTCTATCGCACCTGGCTGGCCGAGCGTCTCGGCGCGGCGGCGACGCTCGACGAGGCGCGCCTGATCCGTTTCGAGCGGCGTCCCGTCGTGAGGGGCAAGACCTCGCGGGAAGGGCCGGATGTGATCTGGCATGGCGCACTCACCGTCGAGGACGGCGCAGCCTTTTCCGCGCGACTGGCGAGCGGCGTCGGCCGCCATGCCGCCTTCGGCTACGGCATGCTGCTGTTGCGTCCGGCGCGATAGGAGGGGAAAAAAATGCTGTCGGGGCGGCTTGGACTGGAAAAGGCGCGCATCCCCCATGCGGATCGGCACGGGCTGGTCTGGCTCGATCGCGGCCGGCTCGATGTCGAAGACGGCTGTCTTCGTTTCGTCACCGCCGGCGGCGACCTCGCGGCGGGTTCTTACCAGATTCCGCACCAGGCGGTTTCCATCGTCCTGCTCGGACCGGGATCGAGCGTCACGCACGACGCGCTGCGCCTGCTGGCTCGCCATGGCTGCGCGCTGGCGGCCATCGGCGAAGGGGCGGTGCGGTTTTACACGGCGCCGCCCCTGCTGCCCGACACTTCGCAGGTCGCGCGGGCGCAAGTGAAGCTCTGGGCCGACCCGGAAAGCCGCATGGAGGTGGCGCGCGCCATGTACGCCATTCGCTTCGGTGAAATCGTCCGCACCCGCGACATCGAGGTCTTGCGCGGGCAGGAGGGCGCGCGGATCAAGCGCAGCTATCAACTCGCCGCCGAGCGCCACGGCATCGTCTGGCGTGGGCGCAATTACGACCGCGAAAACCCCACCGCCGGCGATCTGCCCAACCAGGCGATCAACCATGCGGCGACCGCCATGCGCGCGGCGGCCTGCGTCGCCGTCGCGGCGGTCGGCGCCATCCCGCAACTCGGTTTTGTTCATGAGGATTCAGGACAGGCGTTTCCACTCGACATCGCTGATCTCTATCGCCACGACGTCGTACTCGACATCGCTTTTGGGGCCGTCAGGGAGTCCGACAAAAGCGGCGACTCGATCGAGCGCGCGACCCGACGGCGCGCCGCGATTCTGATGCGGCAAAAATCCGTCATCCCCACCATGATCGATCGGATCAAATTGCTGCTGGGCGTCGAAAAGGAAGTCGTCGAGTCCGTCCAGGAGCCTGATTGATGCCAATGGTCGTCGTCATCACCCGCGATGTCGAACCGCGTTACCGCGGCTTTCTCGCCTCCGCCATGTTGGAGCTCGCGCCCGGCGTCTACGCCCAGCCGCGCATGAGCGCGGGCGTTCGCGCCCGCATCTGGGGGGTGCTGTCGGATTGGCACGCCACCCTGCGGCGCGGCGCGATCGTGATGACCTGGGCCGAGAGCGCGGCGAACGGCGGCCTAGGGTTGGCGACCCTCGGTGAACCGGCAAAGGACATCGTGGCCCACGACGCCATGCTTCTGGTGCGCCGCCCCCTTTCGCCGAACAACGGATAGTTGGCGCGCTGTTTGAAATCGTTTACAAGCAAATCAATGACTTCCGAGTCAGAGGTTCCCCCGCACACGCGGGGATAGGCCCGCTCCCGTCGCCGCTGATCTGGTCTCCATCGTGGTTCCCCCGCACACGCGGGGATAGGCCCGGTCCAGCTCGATGCCGAGCGCCTGGCGCATCGGTTCCCCCGCACACGCGGGGATAGGCCCCGAACCGCTGCCCCCCACGCATCCGCCGCTGCGGTTCCCCCGCACACGCGGGGATAGGCCCATCGAAGGATAGGTTTTCCTGCTTGCCCGTCTGGTTCCCCCGCACACGCGGGGATAGGCCCGATGTAGAGTTGATGATCGCTGAATTCGTGACGGTTCCCCCGCACACGCGGGGATAGGCCCGCTGATCAAGTTGGCTCCCGCCTCTGGTCTTAGGTTCCCCCGCACACGCGGGGATAGGCCCCGTTCCAAAGAGCAGCGTGCTAATCGGGTCCAGGTTCCCCCGCACACGCGGGGATAGGCCCCTGAGGCCGCTGAGCCGCCGACAAACGCTTACGGTTCCCCCGCACACGCGGGGATAGGCCCAACTCTCGTCTGGCGGAACCGCGCGGCTGTCCGGTTCCCCCGCACACGCGGGGATAGGCCCGGACCCGACGTCGATCACGTCGATCATCAACAGGTTCCCCCGCACACGCGGGGATAGGCCCAAAGCTGAAATCAGGGCGTGCGGCGAGGATGTGGTTCCCCCGCACACGCGGGGATAGGCCCCGGTTTTGGACGAGCTCGAACACCGGCTTGGCGGTTCCCCCGCACACGCGGGGATAGGCCCTTGATCAGGCAAAATTCGCCGCCGACGCCGTCGGTTCCCCCGCACACGCGGGGATAGGCCCAGACGATCAATAATGGCGAAACGGGCCAAGCCGGTTCCCCCGCACACGCGGGGATAGGCCCATTTAGATTGTCCTTGGGTTATTCAGCCGGCGGGTTCCCCCGCACACGCGGGGATAGGCCCCCGCGCTTCTGAATTGCGCTGGTAATCCCCCAGGTTCCCCCGCACACGCGGGGATAGGCCCCCTCCGCGAGCACATATCCGCCCTGCGCAGGGGGTTCCCCCGCACACGCGGGGATAGGCCCGAATTTGACCCGAATTGTCCGCATGGGCACCAGGTTCCCCCGCACACGCGGGGATAGGCCCCGTGCGCTCCTTGTAGATTTGCGACGCGATCAGGTTCCCCCGCACACGCGGGGATAGGCCCGGCGGGACGCCGACGACCACGGGCGCGACATCGGTTCCCCCGCACACGCGGGGATAGGCCCCTCATGAACAAGGCCGGCTGACGCCATGACTCGGTTCCCCCGCACACGCGGGGATAGGCCCGGCAATTGGAGCGGAACCGCGCTCGGCGTCACGGTTCCCCCGCACACGCGGGGATAGGCCCGCCATGGCGATCATGCTGGCGACGATGAGAGAGGTTCCCCCGCACACGCGGGGATAGGCCCAATCAGGTCTCGGTGACGATCGCGGCGAACCGGGTTCCCCCGCACACGCGGGGATAGGCCCAGGTTGTCGCCGTCGTCAACGGGCAGGGCCGGGGTTCCCCCGCACACGCGGGGATAGGCTCCTGGAAGGGCCAGGGCTGGGCCGGGGATATGTGGTTCCCCCGCACACGCGGGGATAGGCCCAAGACCAGCATTCAGCGGTTTGGCGACCCGGGCACACGCGGCGCATGTCAATAGGGTCACTGGAGTCTCGCCCGATGATCAGACTTGAAGACCGCCGCGCAGGCCTTGGTGCGTCATCGCGTCTCACCAAAGCTCATGCCGAAAGTGGGGCCTATAGTGGGGCCAATCGGGCAAAGGCATTCAAAACGCCTTTGTTTCCAGTTATTTGTGGAGTGGTCTTGGTGGAGCTGAGGGGAGCTTCCGCTGCTGTCCATGGGACTCTCGGCGCGATCAAGGTCGGTGTGGCGGACGATATAGGGAACGTTACCGCTGAATTGTTCGGTCATCAGGGGCCTCATGCTGTCCGGGAAATCGAGCGGGATGGCCAATCCAAACTTATAGAGCAGGCTCCGCATTTTGCGACACGAGATCGGATGTCCGCTCGTGGTCAAATCACCGGTTGGCTGCGTTGATGTCCTCGGCCATCTGGGCGTCGGTCGTCTTTGCAGTTTGCTTGATCTGGCTCACGAGGGGAATGGCCGGAGACTCGGCGACGAAGAACTGATCTCAATCACGAGCGGTATTTTGGCCGGCTCGCGCGGCGCAAGCGCGAGGCCGAGCAAAATGCACTCGTGATTGTTGGCCGAACGAGGCGCGCAGCAGCCGAGGTCGGGCACTGTATCACGCTTGACGAGATGTGTTCTGTTGAGCCGGAAGCTTCGCTTGGCGCGAGGCGCCAATCAAAGCTCCCGCCTGCAACGACTGGGCATGTCGTCTTCGCCGGGCAGGCCGACGAGACGACAAGCCAGTCGTTGTCACGAAAATAGCTTATATATAAAGGCATGTAATTGCGTGACATATCTGGCCGAGCGGTCATGTCGCCGCCTTTTGTCTGGCTCGTTGGGCGGCCTTTCGTTCTGCTGCTGATTTGGCCGCGCCCGTCGGTTTCCGCCCCGGCTTTTTCTTTGGTTGCGCGGCCAACAGATTTACCGGCGGCTCGTTCGCGACCTCGCCCCCCTGCAAGGGCTCGACGTGGCAACCCGGCAATTTCGTCTCAAGCCATTCCGCCGTGCCCTTGTCCATGACGAGGCATTCGACGGGCTCTTGTGAATCCGGAATCCGGAGATTGGAGCGATAGAGCCCTTGGTAGACCACGTCTCGATACATGTCGTTCTGCACCTCCTCCGCCGTGACGTGCAGAATGTCATTCAGGAATTTGAGATGCGCCGGGTCCGGGTTGATGGCCGCGAAGGCGGCGAAATGATGGATGTGGGTATAGGAGTTCAGGCCGTGCGGCGAACCGGGCAAGATCGTCGCGGTTTCCCAGTTTTTGAAATCCTTCGCCTTGTCCTTGTTGCGCATGACGAGGACGGGGTTGTCGCCGACGTGCTGCTTGACGGATTCGAGCGCGAATTTGCCGATGTTGATGTCTTTGCCTTCGACCGTGATGCAGCTATCGCGAAACGCCTTCGACCAGCCGTCTCGGTCGTAAACGTAGCGGATCGTCAGCCGCTCGCAGTTCTCGTGGGACGAAAACCGCAGCTTCATGCTGTCATCCGGGATGAATGTGACGCCCTCGTTCCGTTCCCAAGACTTCACCAGAATCTTCTCGTGGAAATTGGCTGAGGCCATGACCACCTTGCCGAAGCCCCTGAACAGGCTGGGGAGCAAGACCGACGTGGTCCGGAGGGTTCCTTCCTCGTTCATCTCGCAGTGAACCCGCCAGTGCTCGGACACGACGCGCGAGGCGACGCCTTGATAAACCTTCCAGACGGCGTCGCGCTTCTCGTTTTTGGCGAGCTTTTCGGGGTGAGCGTCGGGGCCTGTGCCGGGAACGAGGAGCCCGTCCTGCATCTCGAAGTGACGGAAGAAGGTCGCGCGCGTGTCGCGCTCGGGCAAGCGCAGTTCCTCGATCTTCACGTAATCGCTGGGAATCTCGTCAACGTAGACCGTCCAGCGGCCCGGCATGGGAACATGGCCCAGCCGCAGCATGGCGGCATGCGTCGTGAAGACGATCTCGCCGTGGGAATGGGTGTCGCGAAAATGCTGGGTCAGATCGGCGACCACCTTGGTGGTGGCGTCGCCGTGGAACCGCTCGACCTGAAAATCGGGGCCGACCTCCTCCGAGATCGTTTTTTCGATCAGTTCCTTCGTCGGCTGGACGATCAGGATTTTCTCGTTGTCGTCGGCGGCGGCGTGTTTGGCCTGCTCGGCGATGACGTGGGTTTTACCGGCGGAGCAAGGCGCGTCGCAGCAGTAGAGGTTTGAATTTTCCAAAAGTGATTGTTCCTACAATAAAAAAGCGAAGCCCTGCCTGCGTGTAGGAAGCCGCAGACAGGGCCATGCGACGGGGGAACCCCCTTCGAAATCGCTCAGACACAATTACTTCCTACGGTAATGTCTATCAACTATTTATATAGCATATTCAGAGCACGCGTTCCGACCGCAATAAAAATCGCGACACACCATCCTGTCATCGTTGCGCGCAGACATACCGGGTTGCTGGCGTCACTATTTTAATTTTGTTTGATGTGAAATTGTTTTGTTGAGGCCGACCGGGGCGAATTGGTAACGTAACAATACGGTGCGGCTTCTGCATTTTAAAGCCACCCCAAACATTCCGCCAAATGACCGCATACAATCCCAATCTGACTCTCGGCGCGCCCCTCTCGATCCCGGCGCCACCACCTCCACCCACTTCGTCCCCGTCCTGCCGCCAGCCGGGATCGCCGCACGCGCGCGCCAATGATCCGTGGCGCCGATCGTATCCGTGCCCAGCCAAGCCACGACCCGGAAAAATCCACTCTGGTGGAAAATTGCCGACCTCGGGCGCAGGTCGGGAGAACCCGGAAGGCGGGAACCGAAATCGCCACACGGATGAAATCCAACGTCGACGCCGTCGGACTAAGAATGTGTGAAGCCGCAGATCGCCAGATTTGTTGCACACTGAAGAACAGTTTTGGCGGCGACGCTGATGCCGATCCAGCCCTATGCTTCGTAGTCGCCGTCTCTTTTAACTACAGTCTAAAGAAAGCCCGGTGAGACGCCGAAAAATTTCTTACAAGGGTCGTCTTCAGGCTTCCAATACGGTATGATCCCGAAGTCTTAGGCCCTATCAAGACACGCGACGGGGAGAGGAATGGCGAAGGTTTAAGAGTCCCGTTCGTCGTCAGATTTATCTGACATGCGTGCAGCGAAGCTTCCGACCTGAATACAGCGGCGACATCCGCCAACAATCCACCTCAGTGGATTGTTGATAGGCGCGTCAATTTTGGTTCAATCTTGCGCTTCTGCGCGTTTGCTTACTTTTGCAACAGCAAGCAGCAGCAGAGCACCCTCGTCGTATGGCTCGAATGGCTCGCTGTTGCCGGGCGCGAGGTCGGCGAGAACTTGCTTGATCAAAGCCACGCCTTTCGTTGTGAGAAAATAGGGAGCCGCCCGACCCTCGAATAAAAACTCGCCGCTGGTGATGAGGCCCAGCCCTTTGCTGGTCTTAACGCCGTGAACACGCCCCCGCTCCGTCAGCACCTCAAGAATTCTGGTCGCACCAGATGCAGTGAGCCCGAATTCTTCCGCAATTTTTTTAACGGTCGGTATGCGCCGCCAGTCACGCGCCGCAGTCTCCCGCGCAATGAAGAGCAGCGCCAGAAAGCCGGGAAGCGTCAGTTCGGGGGCAGCTTTTCGGATTTTGTAAAAACACGCGTAGAGCGCGGCCAAACTAAGTTCATGAAATTTTTCGGCTTCCACACTCAACTCCTTACGTCCGATACAATTTGGATTATACCATATGGAGGCGATAAGCTCAAACGGATTTTTTATACTCATATGGATTGACTATCGACATATGTCGTATATATATGACCGCTATAACGTAAGCGCAAGGAATTTTTCCAATGACCGAACCATCGAGCATCGTCCCCCTTTTTGAAGCCTTGCCGCCCCGAGTGGAGGGCGACAAGGCTGCCATAGCGGAGCAATTGGCCAACGAGATCAGTGCTGCCGCCGCAACAGCCAAGAAGGCGTCGAAGGAGTCGCTGATTCACTACAGAACGATCGGCGACAAGCTCAACGAGGCCAAAGACCTTCTGGGTTACGGAGGATTCGGAACGTGGGCGGAAAGCCATGGATTCAAGCCCGAATGGCGCAGACTTCTGATGAAACTCGCCGAAAACTGGAGTGTGGTTGAAGCGTACTTGGAAACGAGCGACGAGCCGGACTTTGGTTACGGCGTCAGAGCGATTTGTAAACTCATCGACAGGCATTTAGCCCGGTGCGGAGCCAACGCGGACAACCAGCAAGTGCCCGCAGATGAGCAGGCAACAGTTCGGGAGAAGGCGCAAACCTCGCCTGCCGAACGGGTGTGCAGCAATAGGTCCGCCGCGATCGCCAGCGGCTACCGGCCTCACGCCGAACCTGAAGAGCCGTCACAGCCCGGAGCGCGCGAGGCGCAGCAATCGAGAGCAGCGATCCTCGCGGAAGAAAACGCGCGGCTCGCCGCAGACCTAACGGCGGCGAAAGAGCAGATCGAAGCTCTGCGGCGCGAACGCGATGAGTTGTCAGGGCGTTGCGATGCGCTGGAAGCGGAAGTCGCGGCGCTAAAGGCGAACGAGGCAAAATTCTTCACCGGTGAAATTTTGCCGCAGAACGCTCTCGATAGCAGCGCACAATTCCCCCCGACGCTTTGACGAGGCGTGGTGCCGCGCCAATCAGCGCAAAGTTAATTTTAGTTCATTTGGCGACTCCGCATTGGCTTAGAAAGGTTTTTCAAAATGGCGGCTGGACTTAGCAAGCGATTACAAAAGCTCTGGGATGACAACTCGTCAGCAACTGATTGGGAAACTAATTGGAAGGTGCGCAAGACGTTCCCCCACCAATTTGGTTTCCCCTTGACCACAAGTCCTGCTTACTTCGCCGACGCCCTCAAGATGTTCGGGACAGAATTCAGCCACGTTGGTTCTAAAATTACAGAAACAGGCCGATGGCATTTGTTAATAGATGACATTGACGAATTTCCGCTCTCGCGATCAGACGAGTTTTCGCGTCAGGGGCACTGAGGTTCTGGTGACTTGTGAGACGCGGACGCGGCTCCGCTTAAACGCTTATAGGATGCTTGCCTATGAAGAAAATCATCAGCACCGTGCTCAGTCTGTTGGTGTCAGGTCCTGCAATTGCGACTGAAATATCCCCTACACAGAAGATGTTGGCGGAAGCCAAGCGAATGAACAAAGTCAACTATCCGGACGCGGGTTCCGTATCCTTCGAATATCATTTCCGCGACATCGGTGGCCACGTCATGTGGTGCGCCTATGCGACTGGAGGAAACGGCAATTTTTGCGTGAAGATTACCCAAGAAATTGTTGCAAATACAGACCGAGCCGCCAGAGATTATTGTAAGACGGCTGACACAGACGAAGATACGCCACCGCACGCTGTCTATGGTGAACTGTGGGACTTGGACTACAAATGCAAGGGCGGAAGAATGTCGCGTCTTCCTCTCGAAATGGCTCTTGATAGCGAGGGCTTCGTGCGGAGCCAATGGAAACCGCTCCCATAGTTATTATAATTTTTGCCTACACTTTGCCGTGCCAGCGCTTCGCCAGCGCAAGGAGCGAAACTTTCTCTTTTTCACTCCTCGGCGCCGAGATCGAAAAGGCGCAGCTTTTCCGCATGATCCGGATCGTTGGCGACCGCGTTGACCAGCCCCTGGATTCCAGCGTGAAGCGCAACGTTTAAGCGAAGCGAATTTGGACGTCCTTCCCGAGTTCGGCAAGTATGGCCTGGAATGGGGTTCTGTAGG
>NZ_JAOQNX010000033.1 GCF_025961575.1 Rhodoblastus acidophilus
CGCCTGGAACAAGCTCACCGATCTGCCAGACGTCATCACCTCAATCGGAATGCGCGACTGGGCGCATGTGGGTCAGACATGAGGGCCGTTAGTATAATGCTATATTTTTCAATGGTTTCACTCGTTCGCGGTTGTCAAGGAATACCCCGACAACCGCATGACGAGCGATGACGACCGGGCCGCTACGGTTGGCGCAAAACGCTGTAGTAGGTCGTTGCCGTTCCTCCCCTTGCCGGAATCACGGTGACCGCCTCAATCGAGCCGCTCTCCCTGAGGGACGCGAGCGCGTCCTTCAGTTCCGCGTTCTTGTAGCGGTGCTGGAGCTTCCGGTTCAGATCGCGGTGCGTGATCCGCTTGCGGTTCTCGTGGATCGTCCGGAGAACGTGTTTCGCTGTTGCTTGAGCAGCCGTATCGGCAATCCGCAACGACGCCTCGCGCGCCATCGTGTCAGCCGACCAAAAGGCCAGTTCGCGGCCCCAAGCCAAATCCTCACCGGTCAGCTTGGCGCGCAAACCCACTCGGCTGACCGCATGGATCGTGGCTAGGCGAACGGCGATTTCCGCAGTTCGCCCATAGAGTTCGGCGGTGTCGGCACGCGCGCCCTTTTCGATGGCTAGCCGTTGAAGGTCGCGGAACTCCGCGCGCACAGCGTCGCTTTCCCATGCAATCAGAATCTTTCCGCTTTGGTCGAGCAAAGACGGGTCCGCAAGGGCTATTCCGTGAGGCGCTCCGGCCCCGTCACAATGGTCGTAAAGCTCGCGCAGGCGGTCGATGATCGGTTGCGGAACCTCGCGGCTGTCGCCATCCGGATCGCCGAAGGCAATCGGGCTTGTGGACGAGAGCAACAGGAAACGATTCAGAAAACCATTCGTCGCGTCCTTGCTGCCGAGCGCGCCGTAGAATTCGCAATGCACCGATGCGCCCAGAACCGAAATCGCCGGCCACTGGATCGGCGCGGAAGACTTTCCTGCGAACGCCATCGGTTCGACCGTCTCGAAACTTGCACCCCAACATTCTCGGAAGGTCTTGGTGAGGGCGCGTTCCCAAGGGCTCGCCTTCTGCGAACAGATGCGCGAGAGAAACGCACCGAACTCGTCCAAGCAGCACAGGCTAAGCGGACGATTTTCCATGTGCATCGTGAGAGCCGTCTGGCTGGCAAACTCGCCGGGGCCAACGAGTTGCGTGGTCGAACTGGCGGCGCGCAGCATTTTGGCTGCGCATCGCATCGGGTGATCCTTTCCCGACGCCGATGGGGCGAGCATGGCGATATAAAGATGAGTGCCGGCGCGCGTCGGGCCAGCCACGCGGCGGCCGATGATCGTGCCGAGCGTCGTGATCGCGGCTCCAAACGCCAGAACGCGGTTCGGTATCAGCGCGGAGGCGGTGATCCAATCCATCATCTCGCTCAGCAGGCCGGCGGGGCGGGTCAGGTGAGCAGGCAGTTCGTTGGAAGACGACTCGTCCGCGTCACCAATGACGGCGACCTGAGAGGCCGGCGCGCTCTCCTGTTCACGCTGCCGGGTCTTCGCCTCCTTGCGGGTGACCCTCATAGCCATCAGATCGAACAGTTTGGCCGGCGGAACAGGGCTGCGGTCGATGTCGTTGCGCGAAGGGAAGGAGGCCACGGCGTCGAGGGGAATTTCCAGAACCGCGAACGCGCCAAGGACTTCGACTTGTGGGTCGTGCAACAGGCCGAAACCACCCTGCTGGTCTTCAACGACGGTATCGCCGGCCCGGAAGAGCGCGACCGCGCCCTTCTCGTTCTCGATGACCTTGACCGACTTTCCCAACGGGTAGGAGCAGGACAGGGTTTCGAGCCTCTCGCGCCAGTCGCCGCCGGTGACTTTGATGCCGAAAAGGTCGTTCTCCAGCAGGTCGAGGCCAATGGCGTGCGAATTTTTTGGCTGTCCGTCGTAGTCGAGCGACCAGTAATCTTCGACGATTTCCCAGTCGCGGACAGGGTCGCTGTGCGCGCCAGATGGAAAAATGCAGGTGACGGCGAGATTCTTGTCGATGAGGTCGAAGGCAGCTTTAAGCGGGGGATTTCCCTCGGTCGAGATGTTGCAGAAAAATTTCACCGGCACAGGTGGGTTGTTTTCGCCGTCTTCGTGCACGTCGTAGCAGAGGAACGTGATTTCGCGTTGCTCGGACGGGTAAGTTGAAGTAAAGTTGCTCATCTAAGGTGTTCCCAAACGGGGCTGCCACGACTGAACCTCGTGGACGGCCCTTTTCTTTTAGCTACGCAGCGGAGTCCGCGTAGCCGGTGGCGGTGATCCTCGGTCGCGGGCGCACGTCGATCAGGCCGGCACCAACCCGCTCGATCTTGACGCCCGCCGCCTCGACGTTTCCGAGGAAGTCGGGACCGAAATCCCGATCCAAGACCGCGCTGTCCCATAACCATCGCATCCCGAAGGTGCGGTAGCTGGCGGCGGTCTTGAAATTTTGCGCGAGCCGCCCCCACAGATGCCGGGGCGGCTCGCCGTCTTGCACGACAACCACATGGCATTGCTCGGGCAGCGGCATTTTCTCGACGGTCATTGCGTTCCTCTCAGCTAATCCTTGATCCAATCTCCTTCATGCGTGACCTTGGAGACGAGGCCGATGCGCCCATGACCCTCAGCGAGTTCAGCCCCATTGGCGCGCAGGTCGTCGGCGATGGCGGGCGGAATGTCGCGCTGGTCGCAAATGTTGTTGCGCATCAGCTTCAGCAGCGCGTCACGGCTGGGGCGGGGCGGCAGGACGAGCGACTGGACGCGGCCGGGCCAGTTGAACTGCGAGCAAACCGGATCACGGTGACCGGGGCCGGTGAACACGGCCTTATGGCCGAACAGGGTTTTGGTTTTGTCGAAGGACACGGGTGTTAGACCTTAAGGCTGGAGAGGGTGGCGAGGGCGTCGTCCACCGGGTCGGTGACGAGTGTCGCGTTCAGCGAACGTCTGAACTTCTGCCAATCTGCGCGTTGGATGTAAGAAAGCCGGCCGATTTTCGTCACCTTGAGCTTGCCGGCTTTCACAAGTCGCTGGCCCGTTCGGAGAGAAATCCCGTTAGCCTTGAGATGCGCCGTGAAAGGCAGAAAATCCGGTTCCAGAATTTTGTAGCGCCCCGCTGGCGGGGCGGATCGAGCAGACATTTGTGCGTGTTCCAATACAGAAAGGCGCCGAGGGCTGCCTCGGCGCTGGTTGCTCGTCAGTGTCATTCGGATGTTTGCCGCATGGTCGCCGGGCATGATGCCGGCGGGCGACACTCGACCAAAGCTCGGGAGAGGTAGCTCCCCAAGACGCAAGTATCGAGCATGATCCTTATACCCACCTTGACCCCGTGTGTCAATCAAAAAGGCATCTATGGCGTTTATTGGCATGTATTGACGCGACGTTGGCTCGTAGATGTAACGCATTACCGGTCTAACAAGAAGCGTTGTAAAGCTGCTCTCGCGATTTGGGGATCATAGGGATGATTTTCATCTCCAATTAACATGGTGATTGACAGAAATTTTGGAATTGCCGGCGTGAATGACGGCCAAGTATTTCTGATTCGCTTGCAGCGTGGCAAACGGGCGGGGTGCTCCTACTCTTGTCACCGAGTGGGTGGCAGGTTGGTCGCGCGCTTCAAGAGTCTTTCAGGCGGCGCTGGAAACCGTAGGCAGATAGATCAGCGCGGCCTCTGCCGCCGCCCAATGGGCTTCTTTGGGCGATTTGAGCTTGGGGTGGCGTTGCGCGCAGGAACCTAATCGTTGCGCCAATAATTGCGCCGGCTACTTGCGTCGTAAAAAAATCGCCTTAACTCTTTGATTTTGCTGGTGGGCCGGGCAGGACTCGAACCTGCAACCAGACCGTTATGAGCGGCCGGCTCTAACCATTGAGCTACCGGCCCCACGCAGGATCGGGTTTTAAAACGTTTTTCGTCGTCTTGGCAATCGGCAGCTCTTGCGTGATCTCCCGCGTCAGGCGACGCAGGTCATGACGCCGCAGTGAAGTTGGGCTAACCTCCGCTCGCGATTCCAACGGAGGTCCAACCATGAAATTTGTTTACGCGCTCTTGCTCGGTCTGGGTGTGATCGCCGGCGACATCGCCTCGGCCGAGGCCGCGGTCTGCGCGCGCGGCGTCTATCGCGCCGGTTGCGTCGGTCCTCGCGGCGCCGTCGTCGTGCGCCGCCCGGTCCGTTGCTATTGGCGCGCCGGCGTTCGCATCTGCCGCTGACCGGCCTTCACGTCGACAGCGTTTCCGCCCGCGCGCCTTCTTCCCTGGGGATCGGGCGCGGGCGCCCCTGGTCGTCGATGGCGACAAAGGTGAAGGTGGCGTCGGTCACCTTTTCCAGCTTGTTGGTGATGAAACGGTTCACCCAGGCCTCGATGTGAATCTTCATCGACGTGCGGCCCACCGATTCCACTTCCGTGAAGACGTTGAGCACGTCGCCCACCCGAATCGGCCGGATGAAGGTCATCGTGTCCACCTTGATCGTCACCACGCGGCCGCCGGCGCGATCCACGCCCGCAATGCCGCCGGCCGCGTCCATTTGCGACAGCACCCAGCCGCCGAAAATGTCGCCGTTCGCATTGGTGTCCGCCGGCATGGCGATGATTTTTATGGTCAGGTCGCCGCGAGGCTGTTCCTGCAAAGCCGAATCCATTGCTCTCCTCCGCTGGATGCATTTAGCAGAGCGGGAAGGCGAGGGCGTGTCCATGCGACCATTTTGCGCGCCGCTTGATCGCTCCATCGGAATGAAGCGCAGGCCGTCGCGGACCTGCTCCGGGCCGGCGCGGCGAAACCCGAGTTTTTCGTAGACCTCGACCGCCTCGATGCTGGAGTGGACGCTACGCAAGCGATGAGCGCCGTCGAGCGTCTCAAAAAGCCGCCGGCCGACGCCGCGCCACCGGCAGGCGGCCGCGACAAAGAACAATGAAATATGGCTTTGCCTGACATGGAGCAGGCCGATGATGTCGTCGCCCTCCACTGCGACGAGCGTTTCAGCGCCCGCCGCGTCGCGCGCGCGAAGCGCGTCCGGTTGCACATAGTCCCGGAACACGGAGACGCCGGCTTGCGTCATCCGCGCCGACGTCTCCTGCAAAAATTCACGCCAGACGAAGGCGCTCGCGGCGTCATAATCCTCGGCCGCGAGGCGCCTGATCTCCACGTCCACGCGGGCTCAGGTCTCCAGATAGAGCTTGCCGCCCTTCTGCAAGAATTCCGCGCTTTTTTGCGCCATGCCCTGGTCAGCCAGCAACGCCGCCTCCTGCCGCAAATCCTGCGTGATCTTCATCGAGCAGAATTTTGGGCCGCACATCGAGCAGAAATGCGCGACCTTGTGCGCTTCCTTCGGCAGGGTCTCGTCGTGGAACTGTTTTGCTGTGTCCGGGTCGAGGCCGATGTGGAACTGGTCCTGCCAGCGGAAGTCGAAACGGGCGCGGCTCATGGCGTCGTCGCGCAGGCGGGCGCCGGGATGGCCCTTGGCCAGATCGGCGGCGTGGGCGGCGATGCGATAGGTGACCACACCGGTTTTCACGTCGTCGCGGTCGGGCAGGCCAAGATGCTCCTTGGGCGTGACGTAACACAGCATGGCGGTGCCGAACCAGCCGATCATCGCCGCCCCGATCGCCGAGGTGATGTGGTCGTAGCCGGGCGCGATGTCGGTGGTCAGCGGTCCCAAAGTGTAGAACGGGGCCTCGCCGCATTCGCGCAACTGCTTGTCCATATTCTCCTTGATCTTGTGCATCGGCACATGGCCGGGGCCTTCGATCATCACCTGACAACCCTTGTCCCAGGCGATCTTTGTCAGTTCGCCCAGCGTTTCCAGCTCCGCGAATTGTGCGGCGTCATTGGCGTCGGCGATGGAGCCGGGGCGCAGGCCGTCGCCCAGCGAGAACGAGACGTCATATTTGCGCATGATGTCGCAAATCTCGTCGAATTTCTCGTAAAGAAAACTCTCCTTGTGTTTCGACAGGCACCAGCGCGCCATGATCGAGCCGCCGCGCGACACGATGCCAGTGGTGCGGGTTGCGGTCAGCGGCACATAGGCGAGGCGCACGCCGGCGTGAATGGTGAAATAATCCACGCCCTGTTCGGCTTGCTCAATAAGGGTGTCCTTGAACACCTCCCAATCGAGTTTCAGCGCGTCGCCGCCGACTTTTTCCAGCGCCTGGTAGATCGGCACGGTGCCGATCGGCACGGGGGCGTTGCGCAGAATCCAGTCGCGGATGTTGTGGATGTTGCGGCCGGTGGAGAGGTCCATGACCGTGTCGGCGCCCCAGCGGATCGACCACACCATTTTCTCCACTTCCTCGGCGACCGAGGAGGTGACGGCGCTGTTGCCGATATTGGAATTGATCTTCACCAGAAAATTGCGGCCGATGATCATCGGCTCGAGTTCGGTGTGGTTGATGTTGGCGGGAATGATGGCGCGGCCGGCGGCCACTTCCGCGCGGACGAATTCCGGCGTGACGAAATCGGGGATTTGCGCGCCAAACGATTCGCCGTCGGCGCGGCGCTCGGCGGCGCCGGCCAGCGCGGCTTCGCGCCCCAGATTTTCGCGATGCGCGACATAGACCATTTCTTCGGTGATGACGCCAGCGCGGGCGAACTCCAGCTGGGTGACCAGCGCGCCCTCGCGTCCGCGACGCAGGATGCGCCGGGCGGGGCAGGGCTCGGCGAGCGCCTCGTCGGTCACATTGCCATTGTCCTCGGCCTTGACCGCGCGGCCCTCATAAGTTTCGAGCCCGTCGCGCTTGACCAGCCAGGCTTCGCGCACCTGCGGCAGGCCGGCGGCGAGGTCGATCGGCGGCTGCGATTCCGTATAGGGGCCGGAGGGGTCATAGACCCGCAGCGGCGGCTCGCCGGAGGCGGGATCGAGCAGGATTTCGCGCACGGGCACGCGCATGTCGGCGCAGCCGGGGGTGAGATAGACTTTTCGGGAGCCGGGCAGGGGGCCGGTGGTGACGCTTTCCGGCTGCCGGATTTTTGGAGGATGGACGTTCATCGCGGGCTCCCATGCGTTTTTGAGCCGTGCACGGGAACAGGCGTCGTGTGCCTTCCCTGCGCTGGCATTATCCAGGTCAGGTCAACGGGTATGATCTCAGCCGCGAGAAAATTTTTCTCGCAGCACCCCTTGGCTTGAACCGATTACGCTAGCAGCCTTGTCCCGGGGGTGCAAGCTTGAGCGCCGAGCCGAACAACGCCTCAGACCGGTCGGCGCTTCTGTCGGCGCTTCTTGGGCCTTGCGGAACGTTGCGGCCGGTCAATGCGTTTTTCTGCGGAAAGCGGCAGGATGGATGTGGGGCGGAATGGCGAGAGACAACATGCGCACCATCGAGGACGGTCCCCGCGGACTGAACGAAATCAACCCGGAAAAGGTTGGCTTTGTCATCGTCAAGGCGCGCGAACTGCTTTCGGAGGACGAGGGCCTGTCTCCCGACGCCTCAAACGCCGCCGACGATGGCGGACAGGCGATTCTGACCGACAGCGCCTACGGTCCCATCCGCGCCGAGCTCAAGCAATATATCGACGCCCTCGACGAGGAGGAGGCGGCCGCCCTGGTCGCCCTGCTGTGGATCGGGCGCGGCGATTTTGAGCGCGAGGAATGGGCGAATGCGCTGGCGCAGGCCCGCGCGCGCCGCGAGAGCCCGACCGCGAGCTATCTGCTCGGCGAACCCTTGTTGCCGGAATATCTCGAAGAGGCGCTCGAGGCTTTCGGCTATTCCCACAGCGATTTCACGCCCGACGAGGATCGTGAGGCCTGAATTTTTTGGGCTGTTGCGCGCCGGCGATAGTTTTGAAAGGGCTGCCGTGCGACATATCAGGCTGGAGATTCGGCCTGACGATGAACAAAATTCTGTCCGCCCTCGCTTTGTGCGCGCTGCTCGGCGCCTGCGCCGCCCCCACCGAACCTTACCGCGTGACGGCGGTCGCCAGCGAAAAGGTCAGCGACGCCAAATTCGCCAAAGACGACGCCGCCTGCAAGGCCAAGACCCGCGCCGTGACCGATCAGGAAGCCGCGAACGGACAGCTCGACGTTCAGAACGATTTCGACCGGCTCTACGCCGACTGCATGCTCGACAAGGGCTATGCCGTGGAGGAATTGCGCCGCCGCATGGCCTATTATGGTCCTTATTATGGCCCCGGACCCTGGGGACCCTATTGGGGACCGGGCCCCTATTGGGGGACGGGCTTTTATTACGGCGCGGGATGGGGCTACGGCCGCTGGTGAGCGGCGGACGCAAAAATCACTTGACGCAGGACACGCAGAAAATCGCCGTGGGCAGGGCGGTTAGCCGCTTGGGATCGATGTCGTCGCCGCATTTGGCGCAAATCCCGTACTGGCCATCGGCGATGCGCTGCAAGGCCGCGCGAATCTGCTGAATCTCCTTCAGCTTCTGCTTCTCGATGCCTTCCAGCGCGTCCTGGCCCTCAAGCTGGGTGGCCTGCTCCTCCCAGTCGGCGGGCAGGGCGCTGCGCATTTCCTGGTCGATCTCGGCGACCTCGCCCGACAGCTGCGCGAGCCTGTGTTCGAGCGTTTTGGCGATGTCTTCAAACATTGTCGTTGTCGCCTGGTGTTCGGTCGCGGGGCTGCGCCTTCTCAATAGATTAGGACTGAACGAGCCGCTTGCAAGTCCGCTTTTGGTCAGGGCCTCAGGCGCAGGGCGGACGGTCTTCCAGGCGCCCGCGCCGCGCGCGCGCCAAAGCGTCGAGCATCAGGGTTCGCAGGGCGTCGGCCTCCTCAACCACCACCGCCACCGGCAGCGCTTCGGGTTGCGGCAGGTCCTGCCAGACCCCGGGCAGCAGCGGCGCGATCTTGACCATGTCCTTCTCGGTGGTCATCAGCAGCGCGTCCATCGCCGCCGCCTGCCTTTGCAGGGCGGCGATCTCCGAGGGACGGTAGAGGTGATGGTCGGGCAGGGCGTGGCGGGCGACGATCCGCGCGCCGCAGGCTTCCAGCGATTCGAAGAATTTTGACGGGCGTCCGATCCCGGCGAAGGCGACCACCCGCGCCCCGAGCACGCGCAGCGCCGCATGGGCGTCGGGGGCGAGCCGGCCGTGGAACACCGGCTTGCCGGCGTGGCGCAGGATCTTTGCGGCGGCATGGCCCGGCTCGCCCTCGCCGATGATCAGGCCGGCGTCGGTGCGGGCCAGTTGCACGTCGAGCGGCGCGCGCAAGGGACCGGCGGGAATCAACCGGCCATTGCCGAAGCCGACGCCGCCATCGACCACGGCCAGCGTAAAATCGCGGGCGAGGCTGGGATTTTGCAGGCCGTCGTCCATGACGATCATGCTGGCCCCGCCCGCCAGCGCCAGCAGCGCGCCGCTCGGCCGGTCGCGCGCCACCACGGTCGAGGCGACGCGGGCGAGCAGCAGCGGCTCGTCGCCGGTCTCCGCCGCGCCATGACGGCGGCGGTCGACCAGATGCGCGCCGCCGTCGGCCGACAACGCGCCGCCATAGCCGCGGGTGAGGAAGGCCGGGGTTTCGCCGTTGCGCTTGAGCCATTTGGCGACGGCCAAGGCGGTTGGGGTCTTTCCGGCGCCGCCGGCGACGAAATTCCCGATACAGATCACCGGCGCGTTGACCCGCGCGCCCTCCTGGTTCATGCGGCGCACGGCCAGACGGCCGTAGAGCGCGGCGAACGGCGTCAGCGCCGTCCGGAGGAGGCGTTGAAAAGGACCGGGCTCAACGGACCACCAGAACTCCGGCGCGCGCATCGTTTCCCCATCTGGCCAAAGCTTTTCAACTTAAACCCGCGCGAAGGGCAAAGGGAATGCGGGGGACAAAAAATAATGCGGCCCGGCCATCCGGGAGATTACTGTCCCGAGACGATCATCGCGGCGATATAGGGCTCGATGGCGCGCATCACCCGGTCCGAGGCGCCGCCGAGCGCGTCGACCGAAGCGCGCGAAAAATCCGCGGCCTGGCGCAGCAGGGCGGGATTGCCGAAAAGGAAGGCGAGACGGCGCGCCAGTTCGTCGGCGTCATTGACGACGAAGGCGCCGCCGCCCTGGTCCAGCGCCGCATAGACATCGACGAAATTGCCGACATGCGGGCCGTGGAGAATGGCGGAGCCGAGTTTGGCCGGCTCGATCGGGTTCTGGCCGCCGCGTCCCGCCAGCGATTTGCCGACGAAAATCACGCTGGCCAGCCGGTAGAACAGCCCGAGTTCGCCCATTGTGTCGGCGACATAGACCTCGGTCGTGCGGGTTGGAACCTCGCCGCGCGAGCGTTGCGCGGTCTCGAGGCCGGCCTCGCGCGCCAGAGCGGTGATCTCGTCGCCGCGAACGACATGGCGGGGCGCGAGCACGGTGAGCAGATGCGGGAATTGGCGCGCCAGCGTCTTGTGCGCCAGCAGCGCCAGGGCCTCTTCGCCCGCATGGGTGGAGGCTGCGACCCAGATCGGGCGCGGCCCGATCGCCTGGGCGAGCGCTTCCAGGCGCTTCGGGTCGGCCGGCGGCGCCTCGACGTCATATTTGAGGTTGCCGGCGGCGTGGACGCGCGGCGCGCCGAGCTGGAGCAGGCGGGCGGCGTCGTCGTCGCTCTGGGCGAGGCAGATGTCGATGCGGCCGAGCAGCGCGCCGATGAAGCCGGGCGCCATTTGCCAGCGGCTGAACGAGCGCGGCGACAGGCGCGCATTGACCGAGGCGATGGGAATGCCGCGCGCATGGACGGCGCAGATCATGTTCGGCCAGAGTTCGGATTCCGCCAGCAGGAACAGGTCGGGCCGCCAATGGTCAAGAAAAGTGGCGATGAAGCCGGGGGCGTCGAGCGGCGCATATTGATGGAAGGCGCCGGAGGGCAGGCGCTGCGCCAGAATCCGCGCGGAGGTGACCGTGCCCGTGGTCACCAGCACATGCAGGCCCTTGTCGATCAGGCGATCGACCAGCGGCAGCAGCGCGAGGCCCTCGCCGACGCTGGCGCCGTGCAGCCAGGCCAGACGTCCCTGCGGGCGTTCGAGGCCGGGCTTGCCGCGCCGTTCGCCGAGCCGCGACACGTCTTCCTTGCCGCGCTGCGCCCGCCGGCGCAGGAACAGGCCGCTGAACGGCGCGAGCGATTGGGCGGCGACGCGGTAGACGGGGAGAAACATCTGCGTTTTCATCGCTCCCCTCCGGCTTGCCGCCGGTTGTCGCGCCGCCGCAACGGCCTGGGTTTGATCGTGTCGAAGCGCCCATTTTTAGACAAAGGGCGCGCGACGGTAAAGCTTGCGCCTCAGGCCGGCGCCCGGCGCCCGTCGCTCCTATCCGCCAGTTGTGGCGAAAAGCGGGCGTCGATCACGCGTCCGAGGGGTCGAGCACGCGATGCAGGTGGACGATGAAATAGCGCATCTGCGCATTGTCCACGGTGGATTGCGCCTTGGCCTTCCAGGCGGCCTTGGCGCTGGCGAAATCCGGGAACATGCCGACGAGGTCGATCTGGCTCAGATCCTTGAACTCCGTGGTGGCCAGGTCCTTGAGTTCGCCGCCAAAGACCAGATGCAGCAGCTGCTTGGGTTCAACTTCGTGAGACATGGCATTCCTTCCGTTGCGAGACGTTCAGACCGGACGTTTCCCTCTTCGCGCGGCGGCGATCAGTTCACGCTGGAGGTCGGGAGGGCCCGCCGCCAGCGCCGGATGTTTTGTATCCGCGCGATTGTAGATCGGCGTGCGGCCCTCGAAATCGGTGAGGACGCCGCCCGCTTCATGCAGGATGAGGTCGGCCGCCGCTATGTCCCAGTCGCAGGCGTTATGCCGCGCCAGCGCGCCGTCGAGGTCGCCGTCGGCGACGCGCAGCAGGCGCATGGCGAGCGAGGGCAGCCGCGGTCTTGCGGTGAAGGAGAGTCCGGAGCGCGTGAGATCGGCGATCAGGCCTTCGGGCGCGGCCAGTTGCGCGCCCGAAACGGTTTCGCGTGTCGAAACCGAGATTTTCGCGCCGTTGCAGGTGGCGCCGCCGCCGCGAACCGCCAGGAAAAACTGGTCGAGCGCGGGCGCGTGAACCAGGCCCAGGACTGGGCGCCCCTGGCTGACCAGGGCGATGCAGATGGCGAAACAGGGATCGCCGGAGACGAAGCCGCGCGTGCCGTCGATGGGATCGACGATGAAGACGGGGTCGCGGTCCAGCCGCTCCGGATTGTCGACAGTCTCTTCGGACAGCCAGCCGCAGCCGGGCGCCAAGGCCGGGAGGCTGTCCCGCAAGAAGGCGTCGATGCGCAGATCCGCTTCGCTGACCGGGCTGCCGCACGCTTTTTGCGTCACTTCCGCCGCCGCCGTCCGGCCGGGACGGAAATAGTCGAGCGCGATGCGGCCGGCGTCGCGGAGGATCGCTTCGACGCTCGGCGCCAGTGCGGCGGGATCGAAAGTCTGGGGCAAGTCGCAAAATCGTCGTTGAGGTCGAGCCGATGTAAAGGCGCCCTGGCGCGAGCGCAAGAGTTTTCGGCTTTGCTGCGCCAATGCAGACAATTTTTCGCAATCTCTTGGCGTGTTGTTCGCCGCGCCGGGCGGCCGTGGGGATTGCATAAAATTTGCGGCAAATTCTTAGGCCGGCGGAGGCGGGGCGTCGCGAAGATGAGGCAGACCAGAGATTTGGGAGCCCGCCATGTCGTTTCACGCCCCCCTCGCCAGCATCGTGACCACGGATCCGCGCGCCGATGGCGGGCAGCGTCGGGTCACGCTGGGCGCCGACACGATCGGCATCGACCGCAGCCTCGCCGGCGTGCGCATGAAGCTCGCTTTGCCGGTGCGCGCCTTTCGCGGCGTCACCCTGTCGGTCGTCGAGGGCGCCCGGGAGACCTGGTATCGCGTCGAACTCGACCATTCCGACCCCGACCTGCGCGTGACGCTCGCGGAAAACCGCGATCCCGAGGCGCTGGTCGCGGAATGGCGCGGCTGGGCCAAATTTTTTGGGCTGCCGCGCCTCGCCCAGGGGACGGACGACTGCCGGGTGGCGCTCGACGGGCGCCTGGGCGCGCTGGTGCTTGGCGCCGCGCAGCCGCGCAAGCGCGGCTGGCCGCTCAAGCGCCGGCGCTCGCGCATGTCCGCGTTCCGCAAGCCGGTGCGCACTGGCGCGCTGGCCGTCCATCGCGAGGAACGCGAGATCATCTGTTACGAGTGAGAGAAGGTTTTTGGCGCCCGTCGTCAGTGGCGGCGGTGGCGGTGATGACGATGGCGGCGGCAGTCGCTGCGCATGGCGCAGGAAATGTGTGGGCCGGCCGAATAGCCGATGACGCCCCCCGCCACCAGGCCGACGGGACCGCCGACCAGCGCGCCCGCGCCGGCGCCGAGAATGCCGTCGACGGCGCGGCTGTCGGCGTGGGCTTCAAAGGCGACGAGCGACAGCGCCAGCGCCGCAGCGGCGAGATAAGTCATTCTGATCATGCCGATTCCTTCGTTTTTGCCTAAGAAGGAATTGCTGAAGGCCGTGTTCAAAATGAGGCGTCAGCGGAGCAGGAGGATGCCCTGAAAAGCCCGTGGACCGCCCTCGCCCTTCGATGCTTTCGACAAGCTCAGCACTGCTGACGCAGGCTCCTCAGGGTGAGGGGCTCATTCATTGTTCTCAGACGAAATAGAACATCAGGTTTTCCGCCAGCAGCCCGCCGAACAGCAGGAAGCCGGCGGTTCCGTTGGAGCGGAACAGTTTGAGCGCTTCCGCCTCGTCGGCGCCGACGAGACGGCGCAGCTGGCGGGCGAGATGCACGGCGAAGGCGACCAGCCCCACATGCGCCAAAAGTCCGGCGCCCGCCTTGAGCAGCGCCACTTCCGCCAGGGCCACCGAACCGAAATAGATCAGGGCGACCACGGGGACGAGGTGCTCGCCGAACAGCAAAGCGGTGGATTTGACTCCCGCCTCGATGTCGTCGCGGCGATCCTGGACGGCATAGATCGTGTCATAGCCGATGGTCCACAGGATGCACGAGCCATAGAGCCAGAGCGCCGGCGCGGCGATTTCGCCTGTGACCGCCGACCAGCCGATCAGCGCGCCCCAGGAGAAGGCGAGCCCCAGAACCGCCTGCGGCCAGGAGGTGATCCGCTTCATGAACGGGTAGATCGCCACCGGAATCAGCGAAGCGAAGCCGACGAAGATCGAAAACACGTTCAGCGACAGCAGCACGTAAAGCCCGACCAGGCATTGCGCCAGCAGGAAGATCGCGGCGGCGAGCGGCGTGACCTGGCCCGAGGCCAGCGGGCGCTGTTTTGTGCGCTCGACCTTGGCGTCGATGTTGCGGTCGACGAAATCGTTGAAGGTCGAGCCCGCGCCGCGCATGGCGATGGAGCCGAGCGTGAACAGGATCAGCAGGTCGAAATGCGGCTTTTCCGCATGGGCGATGGCGGCGAGGCAGGTCGCGGACAGGCAGGGGGCGAGCAGCAATTGCCAGCCCACGGGACGGTCGAGCCGGGCGAGCTGCACATAGGGCAGCCAGGACGCGGGCAGCCGGCTCCAGACGCCATGGGCGCTGGAATCGGGAAGAAGGGCAGTCCCGGACATGGTTACAGCGGTCCCGCGGGCAGTTTGACGGGCGGCGGCGCGGCGGCGGCGCCCATGCCGCCGTTTTGCTGCATCTGTTTGACCTTGGCGGCGAGATCGCAGGCCTGTTTGGCCATGCCGCTGGTGCGCCCGGTACCCTCCTTGAAATTGTTCAAGAAGTCGTCGGGTATGTTGCACCATTCCTTGTTCTTGGCGAGATAGGCGCCCATCTGCGCCTCGACCGCGCTCAGGTTTTTCAGGGCGGGGCAGGCCGCGACCGGATCGAGCTTGCCGCCATGCGCTTTGGAAATGGCGTTGAGCGCCTGGATGGCGGCGTTGCGCTTCTGGCCGAAGGCGGCGATGTCCTCGTTGCAGCTCTGCGCCTGCGCGGACGGGGCGAGCGCCGCCAGCCCGGCGAGGGCGATGAGGGAGAGGGCAAACAGCCGCACAGCGGCGAAATCGAGCCTGGACATCAGTGATCCGTTGTTTCGCCGCATACACTTAGCTCAAGCGGGCGCAAGCAGGCAAGGACCCTAAAATTTGGGCTTTTCCGGGGCGGGTCTTTTAAGGAAGGGCGCCATGCCCGCCCGCGCCAGGGCGTCGGCGCGTTCGTTCATGGGATCGCCGGCATGGCCCTTCACCCAATGCCAGTCGACTTCGTGGCGGTTGGCGGCCTCGTCGAGCCGCTTCCACAGGTCGTCGTTCTTCACCGGTTTCTTGTCGGCGGTGCGCCAGCCGTTGCGCTTCCAATTGTGCACCCAGCCGGTCACGCCCTGGCGCACATATTGCGAATCCGTGTGCAGATCGACCGCGCAGGGGCGGGTGAGCGCCTCGAGCGCCGATATGGCGGCGAGCAGCTCCATGCGGTTGTTGGTGGTCTGCGGCTCGCCGCCGGAAAATTCCTTTTCCGCCCCGTTGAAGGTGAGGATGGCGCCCCAGCCGCCGGGTCCGGGATTGCCGGAACAGGCGCCGTCGGTCCAGATCGCGACGCGCTTGGTCACGAGGCCAGACCGTATTCGGAGGACGAGACGATCCACTGGTGGAAGCGCAGGCGGGTGAGATAATCCAGGGGATTCTTGGGCTTGACCAGCGCGCCGGGCGGCACGTTGAGCCAGTCGTAGAGCCGTGTCAGCAGGAAGCGCATCGCGGCGCCGCGCGAAAGAATCGGCAAAGCGGCGCGCTCCGCGGCGTCCAGCCGGCGCACGCTCTCATAGCCTTGCAGCAGCGCCCGGCCCTTGGTGGCGTTGAAGGCGCCGCCGGGCTCGAAACACCAGGCGTTCAGACAGATCGCCAGATCATAGGCGAAGGAATCGTCGCAGGCGAAATAGAAGTCGATCAGCCCCGACAGCTTTTTGCCGATGAAGAACACATTGTCCGGGAACAGATCGGCGTGGATGACGCCTTTCGGCAGGTCCCGCGGCCAGTCCGCCTCCAGCGCGTCGAGTTCGCGGGCGATCTCCGAGGCCAGGCCGGGCGCGACGGAATCGGCTTGTTCGCGCGAGGTTTCGAACAGCGGGCGCCAGTGGGGCAGGCTGAGCGCATTGTCGCGGTGAAGCTCAAAACCTTCGCCGTCGAGATGAAGCTGCGCCAGGGCCCGGCCGGTTTCGAGGCAGTGATTCGCGTCGGGTTTGCGGGTCGAGACGCCGTCGAGAAACGTGACCAGCGCCGCCGGCCGCCCGGCCAGTTCACCGAGCGCGCCGCCGTCGCGGCGTTTTACGGGAACGGGGCAGGTGAGCCCGCGGGCGGAAAGATGCTCCATCAGGCCGAGGAAAAACGGCAGGTCCGCCGGGTTCACCCGCTTTTCGTAGAGGGTGAGGATGAAATAGCCGGCCTGGCAATGCAGGAGATAGTTGGAGTTTTCGACGCCCTCGGCAATGCCCTTGAACGACAGGGCCGGCCCGAGCGTGTAATCTGAGAGAAAGGCGTAAAGGGCCTCGTCCGTGACATCGGTGTAAACGGCCATGGCCCCGACTCTTTTTTGTGCGTGTGGCCCCCTGTTAAATCCGCAAGCGCGGCGCGTCAAACGGCTGGCTTTTTCGGCTGCGAGCGCCGTACAGAAATTGGTTGGTTTCCCAGCGCGATTTCAACCCAAGAACGTCATGCCCGGGCGTCGTCCCGGGCATCCACGCCGGCCCGCCGGGGAAAACCTCCGGCAGTTCGCATTGCGGCGCCGCGTGGATGGCCGGGACGACGCCCGGCCATGACGACATAAAGTTGCATCGCAATGCGGATATTCTCGTGTCTGTGGAACCGACAATTTCCCAGGACAGCCGTGCGCTCTGAAGCGGGGCGAGGGGACGTGCGGCGACCGCGAGCGAAACGCTATGCGAGAGGCTTGAGGCTCACGCCTTCGGGGACCGGCGTGTCCTCCGGCACGAAAAAGTCGGGCGCGAGCGGCGAGGTCGGGTCTGCGCGATAGACATCGAAATCGGTCACGCCGCGGCTCGCCAGCAGCACGTCGTCGATGAAGAACTGACCGGTGGTTTCGCGCGCGGGCGAAACGAAAATCGCATGCGCCGCGTCGCCCATGATCTCCGGCTTGCGCGAGGCGCGCATCAATTGCGCCCCGCCCAGAAGATTGTTGACGGCGGCGGTGGCGATGGTGGTGCGCGGCCACAGCGCGTTGACGGCGATCCCTTTTCCGCGCAGCTCGCCGGCAAGCCCCAGAACCGCGAGGCTCATGCCGAACTTGGCCATGGAATAGGCGGTGTGCGCCGCAAACCATTTTTCCTTCATGTCGAGCGGCGGCGACAGCATCAGAATATGCGGATTTTCCGCCTTGGCGAGGTAGGGAACGGCGAGTTTCGCCGTCATGTAGGAGCCGCGCGCGTTGATCTGGTGCATCAGGTCAAAACGCTTCATGTCGATGGTCTGGCTGTCGCCCAGCGCAATGGCGGACGCATTGTTGACGACAATGTCCAGGCCGCCAAATTTTTCCGCTGTTTGCGCCAGGGCGGCGGCGACTTGCGCTTCGTCGCGCACGTCCACCGACAGCGGCAGCGCCTTGCCGCCCGCCGCCTCGATCTCTTCCGCAGCCGTAAAAATCGTGCCGGGCAGTTTGGGATGAGGCTCCGTGGTTTTCGCCGCAATGGCGACATTGGCGCCGTCGCGCGCGGCGCGCAGCGCGATGGCGAGGCCGATGCCGCGCGAGGCGCCGGTAATAAAAAGGGTTTTGTTCGCCAGCGAAGTCATGCGCAAATCCTATTTGTTTTTGCCGAGGAAGGCGGCGAACACGGCCTGGGTCTGGGGCGAATGCAGCGCGGCGAGGAAGGCTTTGAATTCCTCCTCCATGCGCGCGGAAATCTCGGAGGAGTCGCCGCGCAGCAGCCGTCGCGAGTCCATCAGCGCCGCCCGGGGCTTCGACGCCAGCCGGCGCGCCTTTTCGCGGGCGACGCCCGCCAGTTCGTCGTCGGCGACGACGCCATTGACCAGGCCGGCCTCCTTCGCCTCGCGCGCGTCCATGGGTTCGGCGAGCAGCAGCATGGCGCTGGCCCGCGCCAGGCCGATGCGACGCGGCAGCAGCAGCGACGAGCCCGCTTCCGGCGGCAGGCCGAGATCGACGAAGGGCAGGGAAAAGCGCGCGGCGTCGCTGGCGAAGACAAGGTCGCAATGCAGCAGCAGCGTGCAGCCCACGCCCACCGCCAGACCATTGACCGCGGCCACCAGCGGCTTGGGAAAGCTCGCGAGTTTGCGGACGAAATCCGCCGCCGCCAGCCCCTGGCCTTTTTGCACGGCGGCGACGAAATCGCCGATGTCATTGCCGGCGGAAAACACATCGCCTTTCGCCCGGATCAGGACGGCGCCGATGCCGTCGTCCGCCTCGGCCTTCGCAAAACCCTCGAGCATGGCCAGATACATGGCCTCGGTCAGCGCGTTCTTCTTCGCCGGCCGGTTCAATGTGAATTCCATCACGCCGTCGGCGACGGTCGTTTCAATATCCATGGGCCTCCCCCGCTTGCCAGCAGCCCGGCAGAGTGTTTATGCACGTCTTGTCGCCGGATTTTGGTTTAGATATGAACCAAGCTCGCCGATCAGTCAATGGATCACGCATGACACACGCGCGAACGACGCTGCGCCTTCCAGCCGATGCGGCGGGCGAAGCGCAGGCGGCCCGCATTCTGCGGGAGGGCGGGCTCGTCGCCTTCCCCACCGAAACCGTCTATGGCCTCGGCGCCGACGCCACCAATTCCCGCGCCGTCGCCGGCATTTACGAGGCCAAGGGACGCCCGCGCTTCAACCCGCTGATCGCCCATGTCGCCAGTATTGAGCAGGCGCGGCGCGAAGGTGTTTTTTCGCCGCTGGCGGAAAAGCTGGCGCAAAAATTTTGGCCGGGGCCGCTGACGCTCGTTGTGCCGCTGGCCGAAACCGCGAGCGTTTGCGATCTCGCCCGCGCGGGCCTGCCAAGCATCGGTCTGCGCATGCCGGCCCCTAAAATCGCGCGCGACCTGATCGCTGCGGCCGGGCGCCCCATCGCCGCGCCATCGGCGAATCGCTCCGGCCATGTCAGCCCGGCCAATGCGGACCATGTGCTCGCCGATCTCGACGCCCGCATCGATGCGGTGCTGGACGGCGGCGCCTGCGCGGTCGGCGTCGAATCGACCATTGTCGCGCTGCTCGACGACAGGCCGCGCCTGCTGCGTCCCGGCGGCGTCGCCCGCGCCGAAATCGAGGCGGTGTTGGGGAGCGCGCTCGCCGGCGCCGACCCCAGTGATTCGCAGCCGCTGGCGCCCGGCCTGCTCGCTTCGCACTATGCGCCGGGCGCCAGCGTGCGCCTCAACGCCCGCGCGCTGGAGCCCGGCGAGACCGGCCTCGACTTCGCCGGGCAGCTCTCCGGCGCCCTCGACCTCTCGCCTTCGGGCGATCTCGAGGAGGCCGCGGCCAATCTCTTCAGCGCCTTACGAAGGCTCGACGCCGCCGGCGCGACCCGCATTGCGGTGGCCCCCATTCCCGCCCAGGGGCTCGGCGAGGCGATCAACGACCGTCTCGCCCGCGCTGCGGCGCCGCGCCCTTGAAAACCGCCCAAAATTCCTTACGCTCGCGGCAATGAACCAGATTTCTTGGGATGACTTCCGCCTTGTGCGGGGGATAGCCGAGTCCGGCTCCCTCGTCGGGGCGGCGGCTGCCCTGAACCTCAACCATTCCACTGTGTTCCGCCGCCTTGGCGCGCTCGAGGCGGCGATCGGCGCGAAATTGTTCGAACGCTCGCGCAACGGCTATGCCGCCACCGCCGCCGGGCAGGAAATGATCGCGCTCGCCGAGCGCATGGGTCGCGACGTCACCGATTTCGAGCGCCGCATCGCCGGCCGCGACGAAAAGCCGTCGGGTCTGCTGCGCGTCACCACCAATGATGCGCTGTTCAGCTATCTGCTCGCGCCGGTTCTCACCAGTTTTCGCAAGTCCTACCCCGACATTCATCTGGATGTGCTGGTGATGAACCAGCCGTTGAATCTGTCGCGGCGGGACGCCGACATTGCCGTGCGGTCGACCTATGCGCCTCCGGAAACGCTGGTCGGCCGGCGCATCGGCGCCTCGGTGTGGGGACGCTACATTGCGAAATCTTTGCACAAGCCGGGTTTCGATCCCAATTCCGAGGATCTCGCCTATATCAGCTTCAACGAGCATTTCGGCGGCGTCGAGGTTTTGGACTGGATCGAGAAGAGCATCCCGCGGCATCGCATCGCCATGCGCGTCAACACGGTGGTCGGCCTCGCCCGCTGCATTGGCGAGGGCCTGGGCGTCGGTTTCCTGCCGCGCTTCGTCGGCGACCAGCATCCCGAAATCGTCTGCATCGATGAACCGATGAACGGGCGCGGCGCCGACCTGTGGCTGCTGACCCATCCCGACCTGCGCCATGCCGCGCGCGTGCGCGCCTTCATGGACCATGCCGGCGCGGCGCTGAGCAAACGCAAGAACCTGCTCAACGGCGACAAGGGCGAATAGCACCGCTGAAAAACCCGTGGGCCGCCCCCGCCCTTCGAGACGCCCGCCATGGCGGGCTCCTCAGGGTGAGGGCTCATCATTTATTCTATATAGAGAAAATCCCCCATGGTGAGGAGGCAGCGAAGCAGCCGTCTCGCTACTCGAAGGCCACGTCCCGGCGCCGTCCCAAAAGGTGTTCGCCGCCGTCGAGCGGGAACAGCGCCCCGGGCATGTCGGGATGGTCCAGCAAAAAGCCGATGAGCGCGCAAAGGTTTTCCGGCGGCAGGGCGCGGCCCGTGGGGATTTTGGCGGAATCCGCAACAAATCGCTCGTCGCTCTGCGGCCCCGAGGGGAACATCAGGCCGGGCAGAAGGCCGAAGGCGCGCACGTCGTCACGTCCGGCGCGCGCCCAGATTTCCGTCATCGTCATCAGGCCGGATTTGCCCAGCGTGTAAGAATAATAGTCCGGATTGAGATTGAGCAGTTTTTGGTCGAGGATGTTGAAGACGCTGAGTTTTTGTTCCGCGCGCTTGTCCTTGCAGGCCGTCTCCATAATCATGAACGGCGCGAGCATGTGGACGAGAAAACTTTCGGCCAAAAGGTCGGCGTTGCCGGCGCCGGGAAAATCATGAACAAAATTCGAGGCGTTGTTGACGATCGCCTCGGGGACGCCGAACGGTTTTGTCATGCCCGCGCAAAAAGCGTCGATATTGGCGCGCTCGGCGAAGTCAAAGGTCATGACCTCGACGGTCGAGCCCTGGCCGCGCAATTCCTCGGCGAGCGCCGCAACATTTTTGCGCGGGCGGCGCTGGTGCAGCAGCAGGGCGTAGCCGCGCCCGGCGAAAAACCGCGCCAGCGGCGCCGCCAGCCGACTGGAGGCGCCGGTGATGAGGGCGGCCCTCGCGGCCGTCAAGCCGGCGGGCTCCAGCGTTCGCGGGTGCGGAACAGGTTGATGCCCGCCGCGCGCGTCTCGTTGTAGATGTCGGGCTTGCGCACGCAGACCTGGCAGGCGACGACGCGCTTGTCGCCGAAACAGGCGTCGACCACCCGGTCGGCCACGGTTTCCAAGAGGTCAATGTGGCCGTCCTTCTCCAGCGCCAGGATGCGGTTGCGCACCTTGTCATAGTCGATGATCTTCATCTGCTCGGCGCGCGCGGTGGTGAGCGGCGCGAACAGACGCACGGAGATGATCAGCCGCGTCGGGCGCTCGGGATGGCGCTCCCAGGGATGCAGGCCGCAGGACACGTTCACGCTGACATCGTCGAGCGCCAGAACGATATGGTCTTCGCCGTTGAAAAAATCCTTCATGATGTCCCTATCCTTCGCGCGCCTTCTTAAGCCGTGGACCCCCGCGTTTTCAAGCGAAGTGCTCGCTGGTTCGCGTGAACGGGCGCAAGCAATTGGACTTGCCCCTAGCGGCGCCCGATGGTTCATAGGGGCCATGACCGCAAAAATTGTTCTGGCGACCCTCGGTTCACACGGAGACATTCATCCCTTCATCGCACTCGGGAAGGCGCTGCAAAATCGTGGGTTCGAGGTTGTCGCCGCGACCAGCGGCCATTATCGCCCGCTGTTCGAGCGCGAGGGACTGCGTTTTTCGGCGATCGGCCCCGACGAGGGCGACGCGCTGCGCGTGATGGGCGTGAGCGCCGACGCCTTCGTCAAGGAGCTGCTCACCGACGATCTCGCCGTCGTCCGGTTTTCCCAGGATTTTCTCGCCGAAAGCGTGCGCGATCTCATGCCGGTGGTCGCCGGCGCCGATCTGGTGGTTTGCCACCATATCGCCTATGCGGCGCAACTCGCGGCCGAAAGTTTTGGAATCCCTTACGTCCACGTGCTGCTGTCGCCGACCCTGCTGTTGCAGCCGGAGGATCCGCCCGTTCTGGGAACCGCGCCTTTTGTGCGCGCGCCTGGAAAGCTCGGCCAGATGTGGAACCGCTCGCTGGCGTCCTCGCTGCGCCTCGCCTTCCGTCCGTTCACCCGGCGCGCCCGCCGCCTGCGCGCCGCCATGGGCCTGCCGCCGGCGCGCGATCTGCCCTTCCTCGATCCGGGCGACGCCCTCGACGTGCTCGGGTTGTTCTCGCCGCTGCTGATGACGGCCCCCAAAAATTCGCTGGGGCTGGGCGCCACGTTCCACGATGGCGGCGCGGCACAAAAACTGGCGCCGGAGGTCGAAGCTTTTCTCGACGGCGGGTCGCCTCCGGTCGTACTGACGCTCGGCAGTTTCGCCGCGCTTGGCGGCGCCGACATCCTGCGCGACGGCGTCGCGGCGGCGCGGGCGCTGGGGCGGCGGGCGCTGGTGATCGCCGGGCGCGACGACGCCCGCGCCATCGGCGCGCCTGAGGGCGACGACTTGCTGATCTGGGGTTATGCGCCGCATTCCCAGGTTTTCGCCCGCGCCGCGGCGATCCTGCATCATGGCGGCGCCGGCACCTCGGTCCAGGCCCTGCGCGCGGGAAAACCGCAATTGATCGCGCCGTTTTTCGCCGACCAGCCCGACAATGCCGCGCGGGTCGCGCGGCTGGGCGTGGCGCGGGTTCTGCCGCGGGCCAAATTTTCGACGCAGCGCGCGGTCGCGGCGTTGCGGCATCTGCTGGAAAAGCCGGATTACGCGCTGCGGGCTGGCGAGATGGCGGCGCGGATCGGCGCGGAGGACGGCGCCGGCGCTGCGGCCGAGGTCATTGCGCGGCTGGTCCGGCAAAAGAAAACGCCGCCGGAAGCGGCGGCGCCCTCTTCGCGGAACTGAAGCCGGATTATTGCGGGTCGCCCTTCTTGGCGCCGGAGCGATCGTACTGGCCGATATAGGCGATGACGTCGGCGATTTCCTTGTCGCTCTTGATGCCGGCGAAGGTCATGTAGGTCTTCGGCACGTCATGCTGGGGCTGGCGCAGATAGGAGGTCAGCGTCGGCACGTCCCAGACCTTTCCCGAGGTCTTGTTGGCTTCGGAATAATTATAGCCGGGCACCGAACCCGCGGGCCGGCCGATCAGGCCGTTGAGCACCGGTCCATAAAAATTGGTCGCGCCGCGGCCGATGTGGTGGCATTGACGGCAAACGCGGAAAACCTTTTCGCCAGCGGCGGGATCGCCCACGATGGGCGCGGCCGCAGCCGGAGCGGACGCGGCGGGAGCGGACGCGGCGGGAGCGGGCGGCGCGGCGCCGGTCTGCGCCAGCGCCCCGGCGCCGCCGCCGAGGATAAGAGCCGCGGAAAGGGTGAGAATTTTGCCGTTCATGGCCTGTTTGCTCCGCTAGAATCTTGCGGCCTGACTGGCGTCAAGCTCTTGGTGATCCCATCGTCCCCGAATATTGGGCAAGACCGAGCGACGGGAAATGACACGGAACAATTAAACCACCGCGAGCGCGGCTTTTCCCACTCTCAATAAGTCCTATTCCCTTTTGTTCGGCGATTTTGGGGTCAAGTCCGCTTGTCGCGCTTCGCCTTTAGGGCGTCGATGCGCTTGGACGCCTCCGCCTTGCTGAGTTTTGCATCGAAGGCGTCGGGCGCGTGGCATTCCTCCGACAAGGTCTTCAGATAGGACGCCTGCGCGCCGGTCATCGGGTCGTCGCCGGACACCCAGTCATCCGGGGCTTTTTCGGCATTGTCGTTGGGCGTGATCTTGGGATTTTTGTCGGCCATGGCGGCTCCATCCTGCGCTCGCCAGTCAACGCCCGATGGGACAAGCGGTTCAGCGCCGGCGGTTCAACGCCGGCGCGCCAGCGCCGCAATCGCTTCCTCCGCCGCGCGTCCGCCGCTGGCGTAGGCGCCGTGGGCGGCGGTGAAATCCTGGGGATCTGTCGCTTCGCCGGCAAAGAACACCCGGTCTTCAAAAGGTCGCGCGAGGCAGTGTCGAGCGGCGGCGTGGCCGGGCAGCGCATAGCTGTAGGCGCCGCCGATGCGCGGGTCGCGGCCCCAATGGGTGGCGGCGAGCGGCCGCAGGGCGCGGCGGACCTCCGCGCCGAACAGGCGCGCGAGCGCGTCCAGCGCGGTAGAAAAAGCGCTGGCGGAGCCGTCGCGCTCCATCGCCAAGGCGCCGGCGCCGCCGAGAAAACATTCGATCACCGGCTGGCCGAACGGTCTGATGTCGAAAGCGGCGGTCGCGGGGTCGCGGGGATCGCCGATCAGATGGGTGTCGGGCTCGAAAAAGCGGTCGTCGCGGATTTCGAAAAACAGCTTTTCGTTGCGCCCGAGCGGCAGATCGGCGGCAGCCTCGCGCCAGGGCCTGAGTTCACGCGGCCAGCGGATCGACTCGCCGGCCAGCACGTCGGTCGAGACGGTGCAGATGACGGCGCGCGCGAAAATTTTGCCGGCGCGGGTGGAGAGCGCCACGCCGCCCGGGGGAAGCGTCACCGACGTGATGGGCGTCGCGAGCCGCAGCGGAATTTTTTCCGGCCAGGCGGCGGCGGCCAGCGCGCCAAACCCTTCGAAGACCCGCCAATTGTCTGACGTCGAGGCCTCGTCATAGGCGGCATAATCGCGCGCCGACATGTTTTCGAGTTCGGCGCCGCTGACATAGCTGGCGACGGCGCGGATATAGGCGCTCCATTCGGTTTCGCTCAGGGCTTTCGCCGCGCAATCCTCCGGCGCCCCGGCGAGCGCCTCGCTCCAGGCGGCATAAGCGGCGCCCGCCGCCTCTTGGTCTTCAACGGAAAAGCCGAGGTTTTTATATTGCATCCACCAGTTGGCGCGGCGCCGGTCGAGCGCGAAGCCGAGGCGCCCGGCGAGCTCCGTCCAGGGATTGCGCTGGGCGGAGTGCAGCCATTCCGCGCCGAAATCGAGGTTCAAGCCGCCGATCCGCGTGGTGAACATGCGCCCGCCCACGCGCGGCGCGGCTTCCAGCGCCAGCACCGAAAGTTTTTCGCCGGCCAGACGCCGCGCGGCGCCACCCCCCGCCGCGCCGGCTCCAATAATGACGAGATCGAAATCAGCGCTCACGCAAAAACTCCCGGCGGCGCAGGATAGCGCCGCCGGGAGGCCGTTGGAAGTCGGGGATTACGCAGCTTTCTGGATGAACCGCCGCGTCACGGAATCGAGTTGGCTCGACAGCCAGCCCGCCATGGCCTCCTCCTCCTCGCAGGATTGCCGCAGCGGTCCGATGGCGCCGGTTTCGCCCAGGGCCTCCGCGATGGAGATCAGAGATTTGTAAGCCGCCGTCTCGTAGTTTTCGAAGGCGAAGCTGGCGAAGGAATTTTTGAGGACTTCGTCTTCCGCCGGCATGTGCGCCACCGCCGCCATATTGCCGAACAGCGACATGGCCGTGTCCTTCAGCGTGGAAGAGGACTCGCCATAATTTTCCAGGATCGCGTCGATGCGCCGCTGTTGCGTGTAGGTTTCGTCGAGATGCTCTTGAAGGCGCATCTTGATGTCCGGGAAATCGTCGAGGCGCTCGATCTGGCGCTTGAGCAATTGCTCGGCCTGCGCCTCCATGGCGTGGGCGTTGCTCAGTCCGGCGATGAACAGATTGCGTAAGGCTTCATGTGGCATGGAAAAACTCCTTCTCTTTCAGTGACGGCCATTTGAGCCGAGGTTCGCGCCGGTGGTCGGCTGCGAATCCGGATCGGAGCGGGTGCGCTCGGAAAACGCTGTGATGAAGCGGTCCTCTTCCGAGCTGAGCTGGACTTCCGCCTCGCCATTGCCGCCGTCGAGGGGCAAAGCGCTTTCGACATCGTCCAGGCGGCGCCAGTCCTCGCCGCTGTTCCAGGGGCCGCGCGTCTCGCCATTGCCGTGGGAGGCGTGGACATAGAGATTGGCGAATTCCGGCTTGCCCTGCAGTTTTCCCGGCGGGAAATTGTCGTGGATGGCGTAGAGCGCCTTTTCAAAACTTTTCTGGTGGGCGATCTCGCGGGTCATCAGGAAGCCGAGCGCGTCCTTGACGTCGGCGTCGTCGGTGACGTTGATCAGCCGCTCATAGACGATCTTCGCCCGGCTTTCCGCGGCGATGTTGGAGCGCAGGTCGGCGGTGGGGTCGCCGATGGAATCGATGTAAGCCGCGCTCCACGGGACGCCCGCCGAATTGGTCAGCGAGGGGCCGCCGCCATAGAGCAGGGCCTCGGTCTGCACCGAACATCCTTGCGACAGCGAGCGGTAGAGGTCGGCCTGCTCCTCAGCGCCTTCGGCGAGCTTGCCCTTCGAGCCCTTGTTGAGCATGGCGACGATGCTGCCGATGATTTCGAGATGGCTCAGCTCCTCCGTGGCGATGTCCATCAGCATGTCTTTGCGCCCGGGATCGACCTCGCCGAGGGCTTGGGTGAAATAGCGCATGGCGGCGGCCAACTCGCCCTGCGGGCCGCCGAATTGTTCGAGCATGAAGCTGGCGAGCACCGGATTCGGGCGGGCCACCCGAACCGTGTATTGCAGCTTCTTGTTATGGATGAACATCTGTGTCGTCTCCCGCATAGGACAGCTTGCGGAAGAACCGTCGCGGCTGCGCCCTGTTCCGGAAAAACGTAAATTTGTACAGGGATTTAGCTTGTGCCTTGCGCGGCGCGGCTTCCCCTCGTTTCGATGTCTCGCAGAGATGATGGGTTATGAGCCGGGCGCGTCGATGCTATGTCTTCAGCCGAATCGCGCCTGCCAGGATTGGGCTTGTCATGAACTCGTGGTTTCCCAGCATCTCTCCCGCCGAAATCGACAATGTCGCGCAAGACCTGGTGGCGCGGCACGGCGCCGGCGCGCGCGAAGAGGCGCTCCGCCTGGCCGAGGTCGGCCGGCGCATCGGTTCGCGCCGCAACAGCAAGATTTTCAGGCTCGCGGCGCAGCGCCTGGCCGGCGAGGACCGCCCCAGCGCTCCCGACGCCGCGTCGGGGAATTGGCTGGCGCGGATCAAGGCGGGCATCGCCGAATTCGGCGCGCCCTTGACCCCGCTGCCCTAGAGCCCGTTCGGTGAACTCTCGTTCACCGAACGGGCTCTAGATTCTTGTTTGACCGCATTTTCTTCACGCGAACCGGCATCCACTTCGCTCGAAAATGCTCTAACTTACGTCAGCAGAAACGAGAGAAGCGAGCGCATTTCCGCGGGACGCACCGGCTTGCGCAGCATTTCCAGCCCCGCCGCGCGCACCTCGTCCTCCGATTTGGTGGAATGGTCGGCGGTGACGATCAGCGCCGGAACGTCAGAGCCCAGCGCGGCGCGGACCCGGGCGATCGCTTGGGTGCCGCGCTCGTCATTGTTGAGATGCAGGTCGGCGATGACGATATGCGGCGCCGTCGGCAGGGCGCGCAGCCGCTCCAGCGCCTCGTCGCCGGAGGTCGCCACCGCAATGTCGCAGCCCCAGCGCTCCAAAAGCGCCACCATGGCCTCGCTCACCGAGGGTTCGTTCTCGATCAACAGGATTTTTGCGCCGGCCACGGGAGAGTGGAACAGCCGCATCAACGGCGGCGGGGCCGGCAGATTTTTGGGAACCGGCGCCGCGCTCGGCAATCGCACGCAAAAAGTGGAGCCGCGGCCGATGTTCGAGGCGAGCCGGATCGGATGGTCGAGCGCCTGGGCGAAGCGGCGGACGATGGCGAGCCCCAGGCCAAACCCGGTTTCGCCGGGAATGTCGCTGTGGGCGCGCTTGAATTCCTGGAAAATCGCCTCGCGCTTGGCCTCGGGAATGCCGGGGCCGGTGTCGGAGACCTGCACCATCACCCGGTCGCCGCGCCGCCGCGCGCCCACCAGCACGCCGCCATGGGCGGTATAGCGCAGAGCGTTGGCGAGCAGGTTTTGCAGGATGCGCCGCAGCATCGACGGATCGGAGCGCACATAGAGTTTGGAGGGGAATATTTTCAGCTTCAGCCCGCGCTTCTGCGCGAAATAGGCGAAATCGCGCGCAAGGGGCTCCAGCACCTCGTTCAGCTCGAAATCGCGCAGCTCGGGCTTCATCACGCCGGCGTCGAGTTTCGACAGATCGAGCAGGGTGCGGATCAAATCTTCCAGAGCGACAAGGCTGCGGTCGACCTGCTCGACCAGCACGCTGGCTTCGGGCGCGGCCGGGAGTTCGCCCAGCGCCGACAAGGCGAGCCGCGCCGCGTTCAACGGCTGCAACAGATCGTGGCCGACCGAGGTAACAAAAGTGGTTTTCAGCGAGGAGGCGGCTTCGGCCTGACGCTTGGCCTTTTCCAGGGAGCGCATCGCCTGCGATAGTTCCGCGGTGCGGCGGCGCACCTGATGGTCGAGCGAAATGGCGGTTTCAAACAGGGAGAAAGCGTTGAACTGGCTGTCGACGGAGCGCTCGACCCGCGACATCAGGGCGCTGTTGATCTTCTCCAGCTTGGCGATGCGCCTTTGCAGCTCCTCGACACTTTCGCGACCGTGCAGGTTCATGTTCATTCCGCCACGTCCTCCCGGCCCCGATGGCCGAGGGCGATTCCCGTAAAAGTCTGATTGACGTGCATGGAGCGGAACTGTTCTCCATAGGTGTTGAAGCCAATCACTTTTCTGGCGCGGTAGAGTTCGGAGAGGCGGCGCGAAATCTGGCGGCGCTCGGCGTCGAGCCGGCGCAGCACACAGTCGAACCCGATATAGAGCGACACCGGGCCGATCTGCTCCTCCATGCTCTCAAACGTCGCCAGCGTGCTCTCATAGGGGTCGCGCGGCCGGGCGACCGTCAGCACCAGCCCCTCGTCGATGGCGCAGAAGAACGACAAGGAGCCGTCCGGATTCACCTTTTGGATGGAGCGGGCGTAATACTGGCCGCCCACGCCCACCAGCACCGGATGCGAGGCGAAGGAGGAGGGTTCGAGCTTGCTCTCCATCACCCCGACGGCCCGGGCATATTCGGTTGCGGCCGGCTCGGCGTTGAGTTCGCGCACGATCCGGGCCTCGGTGTCGGCGTCCGTCACCACCATCTTGTTCTGCGTCGGCTCGAAATAATCGCATTTGAACGGCGCGAACGGCAGGTCGGTGTGGAACAGCAGCAACAGCGCCGCGTCGCTGTGCACCTTCCCGCCGGCGATCATGAAGGTCTTATCAAAACTCAAGGAGTCGCCGGCGGAGCCGCCGACCACGGGAATGTCGTCGAGCGCGGAATAAAGCGCCGAAATCACCGCTTCCTCGCGCCGGCACAGGCCGTCGATCAGCAGCAGGCCAAAACAGTTTTCCGGCTCGATGCGCGGGTCGCTGGCGATCAGGGCGTCGCGCGTCTCGGTGAAGGCGGCGCGGCCGGCCTCGACGGAGAAATGCGACAGGTCCTCGACCAGCTGGGCGGCGAGCGTAAAATCGCGGCGCAAAAAGCCCAGCGCCACAATGGTGTTGGAGGTCCAGCCCTCGGGCGCGAGTTCGCCCGCGGTGGTGCAGCCGTAGATTTCGACGCCGGGCAGCGCGCGATCGATCGCGGCGGCGAATTCAGCGGCGTCGTAACGCGCGCAGACGAAGCAGACCAGGCCGGCGAGCGCCTCGGGCGGCGTCTCCCCGGGCCGCAATTGCGCGACGATCTGCGCGGCGATCTCGCGGGCCGCCTGTTCGGCGCCGACCGCGCTGCTCGAGGCGATCACCACGCCTTCGGCGCGATCCACCACTTCCCTCACTCCCAACCGACGCTCCCCCCGCCCGAAGGCGGATTTTTTGCGTCTTCGGACCCTTTTTTCCGCCGTTGCGGGCGGGTCCGCGCGCAATTGTGAGAAAGTACTATAGGCGATGTTTTCCGCCTCGCACAACCTTCGCCGGCCTGAACTTCGTGGTCGCGGGGCGGGCAAACAACAGCGCAAAATGCGCGGGCGAGGGTGGGAATGCCAATGAGGAAAAGGCGCGGGCGCTGGCTGTCCGCGCATCTGGGCTTTGTCGTGCTGCTTCTGCTGGGCTGGGCAAGCGCGGCCTTGGCGGGAACCCTCGACCGCGCCGGCGTCGAAGCCCTGTTTCCCAAACCCTTCATTGTCCAGGATCGCGATCCCGTCCTGCCGGTCTGGCCGATCTACAAGCAGAGCTACAACGACGACGTGCTCGTCGCCTATTTGTTCGAATCCGAGGATTTCCAGCCGATCCCGGGCTTTTCCGGGACGCCGGTGAACCTCGCCATCGCCCTGCGGCCCAATGGCGCTCTGCTCAGCGTACGTGTCCTGTCGCAGCACGAGCCGGTGTTCGTCGATGGGCTCGGACCGGAGCCGCTGAACGATTTCGTCAAGCAATACGAGGGCCTGTCCCTCAATCAGTCGATCAAGATCGTCCCGCCCGGGCGGGTCGCCGCGAGGAACCGTGACGGCGTGGCGGCGGAAATCGACGGCGTGTCCAAGGCCACGGCCTCCGTGCGCATCATCAACGAGACCATCGTCAATTCGGCCTTGCAGGTGGCGCGCGAAAAGCTCGGCTTTTCCAAAGGACGCGATCCCAACCGCGTCGCCCGGATCAAGGACGAGATTTTCGCGCCGCTGACGTTTGAGCAATTGCTGGCGCGCGGCTATATCCGGCGCCTCAGCCTCAGCAATGCCCAGGTCGAGGCCGCCTTTCAGGGAACCGAGGGCGAAAGGCTCGACGAAGAGGCGTTGAAAGCGCCTGACGAGGCCTTTGCCGACCTTTACATCGCCGAGGTGGACGTCCCCATCATCGGACGCAATCTGCTCGGCGAGGCCAATTGGCGCAAGCTGATGGACCAGCTCGACGGCGCCCCGGCCATGATGGTGATTTCGGCGGGCCGCTGGACTTTTATGCCGGAGAATTTCGTGCCCGGCGCCACCCCCGACCTGATCGGGCTCGCCCAGGGCGGCGCGCCCGTCGCCTGGCGCGATTTCGTCTGGCGCGACCGGCTCGACCTTCCGCAATTTTCAAACGCAGACGCCGCAGTGATGCGCATCGCGCCGGAAGCGGCGTTTGATCCGGCGACGCCCTCGCAATTTTCGATCCGGGTCATCCGCGAAAAAGGCATCGTCTATCCCGAAAAGTTTTCGCGGGATTTCAACCTGGCTTATAGCCTGCCGCAAAACCTGTTCGACCTGCCGCCGGAGGACAAGGGCCTGGGCCTCGGCTCGATCTGGGCCAGCCGGGCGCGCGACATTTCCATTCTGGCCGGCGGCCTCGTGGTTTTGGCCTTCGCGCTGGCGCGGCAAAAACTGCTGGTCCGTTCGCCGCGCGCGTTCAAAATCTTCCGGCTGTCGTTCCTGGCTTTCACCTTGATTTTCATTGGCTGGATCGCCCAGGCGCAGCTCTCCATCGTTTGGCTGTTCGGCCTGATCAAGGCGATCCGGGGGGAGGGGACGTTCCAGTTCTTCCTGTGGGACCCGCCGACGCTGATGGTGACCTTGTTCGGTCTGGTCGGCCTGTTCATCTGGGGGCGCGGAACCTTTTGCGGCTGGTTGTGTCCGTTCGGCGCCTTGCAGGAGTTTTTCGGCGAAATCGCGCGCGTGACAAAACTGCGGCAGTTTTCATTGCCGCAGCGCTATGAACGGCTGGCGCGTCTGCCGAAATTCCTGGTGCTGGCCGTCATTCTGGTCACCGCCGTCTTCTTCTCCTCGCAAGCGGAAAAGGTCGCGGAAATCGAGCCCTTCAAAACCTCGATCACGCTGATCTTCATGCGCTCCGCGCCCTTCGTGCTCTATGCCGTCGCGCTGCTGCTCCTCGGCATGTTCCATTACAAATTCTTCTGCCGCTACCTGTGCCCGCTGGGCGCCAGCTTTTCCGCGCTGAGTTTTGTCAGGCGCTGGAACTGGATTCCGCGCCGCAAGGAATGCGGCTCGCCCTGCCAGATGTGCCGGGTCAAATGCCGCTATGGCGCCATCGAACGCGGCGGCGAGGTGGTCTATTCCGAATGTTTCCAGTGCATGGATTGCGTCGTCATCCATGACGATCCCAAGCAATGCGTGCCGGAGGTGCTGGCGGCGAAAAAGGCGCGCGACGCCAGGCGAAAACAACTGGAGCCCGCGCAATGAGCTTTACGCGCAACGAGCGAACGCCTTGTCGCCGTTGAGCGCCGCACAGCTGGTCGCGCGGCAGATCAGATGGTCTCGCCCGAGCCGCTTGCAGACCGGCTTGGGCGCGCCGACCGCATAGCCCTGCGCGTAATCGATGCCCAGGTCGCGCAGCGCGCCGATGATCGCGTCGCTCTCGGCAAATTCGGCGATGGTCTTCTTGCCGAGTTTCTTGGCCATGCGCGCGATCATGTCGACCATGGCGTGGTCGATGGGATCGACCAAAATATCCTTCACGAAACCGCCGTCGATCTTGAGATAATCGACGGGCAGGCGCTTCAAATAGCCGAACGAGCTCATGCCCGCGCCGAAATCGTCGAGCGAAAACTTGCAGCCGATCGCCCGAACCGTTTCGATGAAGCGGGTCGCCTCCTCGAGACTGGCGATGGCGGTGGTTTCGGTGATCTCGAAGGTGATCGCCGAGGGGGATATCGGATAGGCCAGGAACTGGGACCCGACGAAGTCGATGAAGGTGGGATCGTCGAGACTCTGCCCCGACAGATTGATGGCGCAGCGGATCGGCGCGCCGGGCGAAGCGATTTCGGCGAGATTGCTGAAGGCGGCGTTGACCACCCAGCGATCGATCGCCGGCATCAGGCCATAGCGTTCGGCGGCCGGAATGAAGCTGCCGGGCGGCACCAGCTTGCCCTGCTCGTCGCGCATGCGCACCAGCAATTCGCAATGTCCGTCCGCCGCATCGGCTTGCAGCGCGGCGATCGGCTGGGCGTAGAGACGCAGCCGTCCCTTGTCGAGGGCGTCGCGGATCTTGTGCACCCAGCCCATTTCGCTGACCCGGCGCAGAATTTCGGCGCCGCTGGCCTCGTGCAGCTCCACGCGGTTGCGGCCCTTGTCCTTGGCCATGTAGCAGGCCACGTCGGCGGCGCGAAAAACCTCGGCCGCATTGGAGGTCGCGCCGATATGGGCGACGAGGCCGATGCTGGCGGTGATCTTGAACGGGCGTCCCTCCCAGACGAAGGTGAAGTCCTGGATCGCCTCGCGCAATTTCTCCGCGATCGCCATGGCGCGCACGACGTCGCAGCCGGTGAGATGGGCGGCGAATTCGTCGCCGCCGAGGCGCACGGGCAGGCCGGCCTCGCCCAGCTCCAGTTTCAGCAGCGTCGCGACCTCGCGCAGCAGCTGGTCGCCGGCGGCGTGGCCGCAGGTGTCGTTGACCAGCTTGAACTGGTCGAGATCGAGCAGGGCGAGCGCATCCTCGCCGTCGCCGCCATCCGCCGCCGTCTGGCGGAGCCTGCGGTCGAGCTCCCGCCGGTTGGCGAGCCCGGTCAGTTCGTCGTGGCTCGCCTGCCATTTGAGGCGGGCGATCAGGTCGCGCTCGCGCCGCATATCGCGCAGCACGAGCACCGCGCCGAAAACGCCGCCGCCGGTGATCAGGGGTTCGCCGTGAACCGAAATCGGTGTGGTCCCCGCCGCCGTCACCAGCGCGAGTTCGCGGGTGGAATCGTCCTGCGGCTCCCCCCTGAGCAGGGCCTCGAGGGAGCGCTCGCAGGTCTCGTTGGTGAGCTGATCGACGATGGTGACCACCGACGCGATGGTCCGGCCCAGGACGTCGGCGGCCCGCAGGCCCAGCAGACGCTCGGCGGCGGGATTGACATATTCGATGCAAGCGTCGGCGTCGACGCGGATCACGCCATCGGCGATCGCCTGCAGCGTGACCTGCGCCTGCTCCTTCTCGTCGCGCAGGGCGTCCTCGAACCGGCCGCTGCGCCGGAACAGGGCGCGCATGCGCCAGACCACCAGCGCCGTCAGCGCGAAGGCCAGGGCGATATTGGCGATGGTCAGCTGCCGCGTCACCTCGCGCGTCCCCTCGCTCAGCGCCTGCGAGAAGCGCAGCGCCTTGGCCTGGAAGGTGGCGTCGAAGTCGCGGAGATAGGCGCGCAACGCCTTGTCGCTCGCCGGCCGGTCGCCGCGCGCAATGCGGGCGCGGATGGTCTCGCCGAGCGCGACCAGCTCCGCCAGCATGGCGTCGGACTCGCGCCAGATCGCCGTGGCTTCGCGAAAGTGGCTGTAATCGTGAAAGTTGATGTAGATGAACATCAACCCGGCGATGTCGTCGGGATGAACGCCGACCTTCAGGAAATGCGCGGCGGCGGCGGCGCGATCCGGCTCGGGCTGTTCCAGCGCCTGGCGTCCGTGATTGTGTTCGAAATTCTCCGCAACGGCCGCACGAAACCTCTGGAAATTCTCCTCGTCGCCGAGATGCAGATATTGGTTGAGCTCGTTGAAGGCGTTTTTTTGCGATTTCGACCAGACGCTCTCGCAGGCGATGAAGACGCGCAGGATCGACAGGGTGTGCAGGCTCGCCGTCGCCACCAGCGCCAGGATCGCGATCACCAGCGCGGGCAGGGCCATCCGCCGCACCAGGCCGGGACTGGCCGCGCGCGCCTTGCCTGCGCCGGGGGGGCGGGGCGGCTGCGCGCGGCGGGCGGCGCTGCAGTATTTGAAGAGATCGACAGAAGTCATTTCACCCAACGAGACTCCGGGCGCATGACGCGTTCCGCGCGCTCGAATTCATCAGAAACAGTTTAACAATCCCTGATTGTAGAATTGCGGATGGAATACATGGGGTTGTTTCCCCGAGAGCGTTGTCGCGTGGAGCGGATGCCGGTTCGCGCGAAGAAAATGCGCCAAAACCAAAGAACTGGAGCATGCGCGGACTCCGCCGAATGCGCATCTGGCGCTCAAACTTCGTCGATCCCCTCCTCGCAATGGTTGTGGATGTGGGTTGCGGCGGTGGCGGCCTGGCCCATGGCGACCACGACCTGGTCGAGACCCTCGACCACGCCGCCCGCCGCATAGAGACCGCGCACGCTGGTCTGCTGGCGCGCGTCCACCTTCACCGCGCCGCAGTGGTCATGGGCGGCGCCGAGCGTTTTCGCCAGTTCGGCCCGCGGCTCCAGGCCCAGGGCCGAATAGAGCGCGTCGAAGACGACCTCGCCGAAGGCGCCGAAGTTGATCGCCGCGACGCGGTCGCCCTCGACCCGCAGCGAACGCACCGGCGCGCGGAAGATTTTGACGCCCCACCGGTGGCAGCGCTCCTGCTCGCCCTGGGTGAGGTCGAGCGGGCGTCCCAGCGTGAGCAAGGACACATCCGCGCCATAGGTCCGGGCGATGAACAGCGCCTCGTTCAAGCCCCGCGCGCCAAAACCGATCACGCCGATTTTCTTGTCCTTGGCTTCAAAACCGTCGCAGATCGGGCAGTAGCGCACCAGGCCGCGCCGCACCGCATCCTTCTGGTCGGGCAGGCCAAGCTCCACATCCTGTGCGCCGGTGGCGAGCAGCACCCGTTTCGCCCGGGTCTCGAATTGATCCGCGCCGGCGATCTTCGCAGCAAAACCGTCCTCGCAGCGCGTCAGCGCCTCGACTTGGCCCCGCACAAGGCTCTTGGGTCCATAGCGCAACAGCGCCTCGCGCTGCAGGCGGAGCAGGTCCGGCCCGGTCACGCCATCGGGAAAGGCCGGCATATTGTGGGTTTTCGGAATCGCCGCGGCGCGCGGCGCGCCCGCGTCGACCACGAGAAATTTTCGCTGAAAACGCGCGAGATACAGCCCGGCCGTCAGTCCTGCCGGGCCGCCGCCGATCACCAGACAGTCGAGCATGGCGTCCTCCCGGACGCACAACGCGCGCGACGGCCTGCGGGCGCCAAGAACCGGGGACCGCCCTCGTCCTTCGAGGCGCGCCCTGCAGGCGCTCCTCGGGATGAGGGCTCATGTTTGAAGCTAGAACGTCGGCGGCGCGCTTTCCGTCGCCACCGGGATCACGTCCACCGCCACGGACACGTCCTGCCCGCCGGTTGACAGGATCACGCCCTCGATCGGCGCCACATCCGCGTAATCCCGGCCTTCCGCCAGGATGATATGGTCGTCGCCAACCAGAATATTGTTGGTGGGGTCGAGGCCGACCCAGCCGTCGAACGGCCCGCACCAGACAGAAACCCAGGCATGGGTGGCGTCGGCGCCCTCCAGCCGTTCTTTTCCCGGCGGCGGCACGGTGCGCAAGTAGCCGCTGACATAGCGCGCGGGCAGACCGAGGCCGCGCAGGCCGGCGATCATGATATGGGCGAAATCCTGGCACACCCCTTTTTTCTTCATAAAAGCTTCGCCGAGCGGGGTCGAAACCAGGGTCGCCTTGGGGTCGTAATCAAAATCCTCCCAGATGCGCCGCATCAGGTCGCGGGCGCCGGCCAGGATTTCGCACCCGGGGGGAAAACTGTCGCGCGCATAGGCGACCACGGGCTCGTCGAGCGACACGGTGCGGCTGGCATAGATGAAATGGGCGGGCGATTGCGACCCCAGATCATGGACGCCGAACGCCTGCTGGCGCACCTCCTCCCAGGGCGGGGTGACCGCGGGCGGCTCCGGCCGCGCCACGGCGATCCGCGCCGTCGCCGACACTTTGAGAGCGCGATGCTCGTCGTCGATGCGGACGATCTCGAAGGAATTGCCGAAGAAGCAGGACCTTGACGTGCGCTGTGCGGCGGGCGGATCGAGCTCCACCGCCACCGACAAAACCTTTTGCCCGGCGCGGCTGGTCGGGCGCAGCCGCAGCGCGCACAGCGAAAAGGCCACCGGCGATTGATAGGCGTAGGTGGTGATGTGGCGGATGTCGTAGATCACGCGAGTCCCACCTGTTTCTCGGCCTGCGCCGCATTCGCGCCCTGCAGGAAATAGCGCGCGCCAATGGCGTCGGCGAGCGCCATCAGCCGCCGCTCCACCGACAGCACGAATTCGCTGGTCACTTCCGCCGCCTTGGTGGTGCGCAGGTCCGCGTCGACATGGACGGCGATGCGGTTCGGCTCCTCCATCATGCCGTCCTGGCGCAGCAGCGGCAAAGTGGCGATGTGCTCGGCGAGGCGCTCGACCTGGAAGGCCACGGAGCGGGGATTGAAGGGGTCGAGCAGGGAAATGTCGCGCACCGGATAGGGGGCGACGCCGATCAGATAGCGCGAGCGATAGGTGATCTGGGAATCGATGAGGTCGAGGAGCACGTCGAAATCGGCGCTGCGCGCCTGTTCCATGCCGAAAATGCGGATGAAGCGGCAGGTGTTGACGGCGCGCTCCAGCCGGCGGCCCATTTCCAGAAAGCGCCAGCCGGCGACGCGGTTCATGTTCTCCTGCGCCAGCCCGGAAATGCTGGCGATGGCCTGGAGCGCGATATCCACTTCCTCCAGCAGCTCGGCCTCGTCGAGCGGCGGCCGGCAATTCTGCAGGCCCTGCAGCAGTTCGACGATGATCCGCCAGGTGTCGGCGGACAGGCGCTCGCGGATCACCGCCGCCGTGCGCTGCGCATTCTGCGCCAGCGACACCGCCGAGCCGAATTCGTCGACATTGAACATCGACGTGTTCAAGAACCCTTGCGGCGTCAGCGCGATCTTCGGCTTGGCCGGAACCGAGCCCCAATCGGTGAGCAATTTGCGCAGCCGCGCCACGGTGGCGGCGCCTTCGGCGGTCAAATCCTCGTTCTCGATGACGCGCTTGCCCAGGCAGCGGATCAGTCGCAGCGTCGCCTCGGCGCGTTCGAGATAGCGGCCGAGCCAGAACAGATTGTCGGCGGCGCGGCTGGGCAGATTGCCCATGATGCGGCGGATCGAGACATTTTCCGTCTGCGGCAGCAGAGTGGTCTGCTCCACCGGCTTGTTGGCGACGATCCAGACATCGGTGGTCTGCACGCCCGCGCCCATGGCGACGGCGCGGGAGTCGAGCCGGTCGGAAATGCGGCAGAAGCCGCCAGGCATGACATGGTACTTGCCATCGGAATCGAGCGCGGCGAACACGCGCAGCACGAAGGGGCGCGGCTCCAGTTTCGAGCCGACCCAGGTCGGCGTGGTCGACAGGCTCGCCACCTCCTGGCCGACATAATCGGCGCCGCGCGCGCGGATCGCCTCCGCCAGCCGCTCGCGCTGCCCGGGGGTGAGTTCGCCGCCGACCACGGAGCCGCCGAGGAAGGAGCGCGTCGGCTCCGCGCCGAAGGCGGGGGCGATCGCCATGTCCTGCAGGCGCGACAGCACATGCTCGCGCTCGCGCGCCTGCCCGCACCACCAGGTGGCGATATTGGGCAGCAGCAGTTTTTCGCCGAGCAGCCGGCCGGCCAGCGCGGGGATGAAGCCGAGCAAAGCCGGGGTTTCCGCAACGCCCGAGCCCAGCGCATTGGCCACGGCGACATTGCCCTGGCGAATGGTCTCGACCAAGCCGGGCACGCCGAGATGCGAGCCGCTTTTCAGTTCGAGCGGATCGGCGAAATCGGCGTCGATGCGCCGCCAGATCACATCGGCGCGCTTGAGGCCGGCGATGGTGCGGACATGGGCGAGCCCGTCGCGGGCGACGAGATCGGCGCCCTCCACCAGCACGAAGCCCAGATAGCGCGCGAGATAGGCCTGTTCGTAATAGGTCTCGGAATAGGGGCCGGGCGTGTAGAGGCAGATGCGCGGGTCCGAGCGCGAGGCGAGCGCCGCCAGACCGCCGCGAAACGCCTGGAAGAACGGCGCGAGCCGCCGCACGTTCATGTCGCGATAGATCGCCTGGAAGGCCCGGGTCAGGTTGAGACGGTTTTCCAGCGCATAGCCGAGGCCGGACGGGGCCTGGACGCGATCCGAAAGCACCCACCATTGCCCATCGGGGCCGCGCCCGAGATCGGCGGCGTAAAGGTTGAGCCAGCGCCCGCCGCGCGGCTTCACCCCGACCATGGGATGCAAAAAGTCGGAGCTGCCGGTGACGGCGGCGGCGGGCAAAAACCCGTTTCGGACCAGATCGCCCTTGCCATAGAGGTCGGCGAGCAGGGCGTCGAAAATTTCCGCCCGCTGGGTGACGCCGGCCTCGATGACGGCCCAGTCCTTTTCCGAAATCAGGAGCGGCATATGGCTCAGCGGCCAGATGCGCTCCGTGGTTTCGCCATAGGCGCGGTAGGACACGCCCTGTTCGCGGATGCTGCGCTCGATGGTTTCGAATCGGCGAGCGATGTCGGCGGCGCCGAGCCCGGCCATTTTGTCGAAGAATTCGAGCCAATGGCCGCGCGGACGGTCGTCCGCGCCGATGAACTCATCGGGCGACCCTTCGAACGGCCGATAGGCCGCGGTCATCTCCACCAGCCGCCGCGCTTTGGCGCTGGAGGATTTTTCGGTCGCTTGGCCTGCCATTCCCACCCCGGAAGAAACGGCGCGCAGTCTGACGCAAGTTGTGAAGGAAAAAAACCCTTTTGAACCCCAGATTTCAGCAAGTGATGCAATGCAGCAACAGCCGGGAGGGGGACTGGATCGCATTGCGCGCTCCGCTTGACGCGGGAGGCGAGACGCCGGCGCGCAATTCGTTACGCCATCGCCGCGCGCCCTACTTCTTCGGTCGCACGGTTTTGACCACTTCCGGATGGGTGTCGAGCCACGCCCCGCCGATCAGCTCCACGCAATAGGGCACAGCCGGGAACACGGCGGACAGGCACAGATCGATGGAGCGCGGGCTGCCCGGCAGGTTTATGACCAGACAGGCCCCGCGATGGGCGGCGGTCTGCCGCGACAGGATGGCGGTCGGCGTCTGCTCCAGGCTTTTGGCCCGCATCAGCTCGCCGAACCCCGGCAATTCGCGCTGGCAGGCGGCGAGCGTGGCTTCCGGCGTGAGGTCGCGCGGCGCCGGCCCGGTGCCGCCGGTCGTCAGCACAAGGCAGCAGCCGGCATTGTCGGCCATGTCGATCAGGGCGTCGCGCACGCTTTCGAAACCGTCGGGAATGACGCGCATGTCGAGTTCAAAGGGCACGCTCAAGGCGCGCGAAATCCAGTCGCGGATGGCCGGTCCGGAAATATCCTCGTAAACCCCGGCGCTGGCGCGGTCGGAAATGGTGAGAACGCCGATTTTGGCAGGCGGCATGCTGTGTCCTGGTTCGTGACTCGTCAGTTTCGGAAGAGTATCCTGCCGCCGGACCGAGGAAACAAGTGATGGCCGAGCCCCTCCACCGCAAATGGACCGTCCAGGAATTTTTCGCCTGGCAGGAGAAGCAGGCCGACCGCTACGAGCTGGTCGACGGATTTCCGCTCAGGATGATGGCCGGCGCCAAGAATGTTCATGACGACATCGTCGTGAACCTGGTCGCCGAACTGCGCACGCGCCTGAGGGGCGGTCCCTGCCGGCCCTTTACCGGCGACGGCGCGGTCGAAACGCGGCCCGGACAGATCCGTCGGCCCGATGTCGGCGTCGATTGCGGCGCGCGCGATCCCGAGGCAACCACGGCCGCGCTGCCGAAACTCATCGTCGAAGTGCTCTCGCCCAGCACACGCGATTTCGACACGTTCAAAAAACTCGACGAATACAAGGCGCTGGCGAGCGTGGAGACGATCGTTCTGGTCGAGCCCAACGAGCCGCTCACGCTGGTCTGGCGGCGAGAAAATGCGGCGCAATGGCGTGAAGAGCGCGTGCGCGGCATGGACGCCGTCATCGACCTCCCCGCTTTGCAGATCAGCCTGCCCATGGCGGCGATTTTCGACGGGGTCAAATTCCCCTCGGCGCCGCGTCTCGTCGCGGACGACGCGGCCTCTTGACCTATCCGCCCGCCGGCTTCCGCGGCGGCCCCATCAGCGCCGGCTGAAAAAACACCGCGGCGCACAGCGTCGTCGCCAGCGACAGCGCCAACAGCTCGCCCATGCTCGACGTGCCCGGATGGTTCGACAGATACAGACTGCCGAAGGCGGTCGCCGTGGTCATGGCCGAGAAGAAAATCGCCCGGGTCAGGCTGGTTTGCAGCAATTCCGCCGCCCCGGCGCGCCAGGCCATCACATAGTAAATCTTGAAGGCGACGCCGAGCCCCAGCAGCAAGGGCAGGGCGATGATATTGGCGAAGTTCAGCTTCAAATCGATCAGGACGCAGATTTCCATCGTATAGACGCCGGCGAGCAGCAGCGGCGCCAGCGTCAGCGCCACATCGCCGAAGCGCCGCAGCGCCAGCCACAGCAGCAGCGTGATCGAAACCAGCGCCAGCGCCCCCGCCTGCGCGAAAGCTTTGATCACGGTGTCGCCGGACTCCAGGATCGACACCGCCGCGCCCGCCGAGTCCGGCGCGATGGCGCGCACCGCCGCCGAAAATTTGCGCAGATTGTCGAAATCGTTGCGGTCGCCGCGCGCCCAGGCTTCGACGCGGGCCCGCCCGTCCCGGGCGATCCAGTCGCGCGAAAACTCGTCGGGCAAATCCTCGACGGCAATGGCCGTCGCGTTCAGCGATGTCTTCAAATCGGCGAGCAGGGCCAGCATGGGCGTGATCACGTCGCGGCGCGCCCGGTCGCGCGCCTCCGGCGGCGAAGCCGCGAGATCGCCCAGCGCCCGCGCCATCGTCTCCAGGCCGGGCGCCAGCGCCAGTTTTTGCGCCGCCTGCCGCAAGGCCTCGACATCCTCGGAATCGCCGGGCGCCGGAATGGGTTTGATCGACAGGCTCGACGCCAGCAGGTCGCGCGCATCCGAAATAGCCGCGAGTTTGGTCTGCTGGTCCTCGGGGACGAAGCTCGACAGCGTCGACACCGTGTCCACTTCCGGCAGGGCGCGCAGCTTTTGCGCCAGCGCCTCGGCCTCCGCGAGATTGGGCGTCAGGATCTCGATGGAATTGGGCGCGTTGCGCGGGTCGCCGGCTAGTTCCAGCAGGGTCGAGACGGATTCGACCTTGGCGCTGCGCAGGTTCAGCGGGTTGCTGTCGAAGCGCACCTGGGCCAACAGCGGCGCGCCCAGAAGCGCGAGGCCGACCGCCACCGAAATGATCAGCTTGCGATGGCCGGTCTGAAAGCGGTCGATCGGGGCGAGAAAGGCGTAGCCCACGGGCGCCGTTTCCGCTGGCGGTTTTAAAATCGCCAGCAAGGCGGGCAACAGCGTCACCGAGGAACAGAAGGCCAGGATCATGCCGACCCCGGCGATCAGGCCGAGTTCGGAGACGCCGCGATAGGCGGTGGGCATGAAGGAGAAGAAGCCCGCGGCGGTGGCGGCGGCGGCCAGCGACAGCGGCAGGCTCGCGCCGGCGCCCGCCTTGTCGATGGCCTTGTCCAGGCCAAGATGCTGGAAGCGCTCCTCGCGGTAGCGCACGGCGAACTGAATGCCGAAATCGACGCCAATGCCGACGAACAGCACGGCGAAGGCGACCGAAATGGGGTTGAGCACCCCGACCATGGCGAGGCCTGCGGCGGCGGTCAGCGCCAGGCCGACGACCATATTGGCCATGACGGCGAAAATCAGCCGCCCCCAGCGCAAAGCGCGCCACAGGATCAGCAGCACGGCGGCGACCATCAGCCCGTTGTTGAGTGCGGCGCCCTCGGCCAGCGTGCCGAATTCCTCGTCCTGCATGGCGACATCGCCGGTCAGCCGCAGGCGATAGCCATGCTCGGGCGTCAGCTCCAAATTCCGCGCGGTGGCGCGCAAGGCGTCGCTGGCGGCGGCGCCCGGCTCCAGTTCGGAATAGTCGAGTTTCGGGCTGACCTGCAGGAACCGCCTTTTGTCCTGGATGCTGGGCGGCGCGCCCGAAAACAGCGCCGACCAGGAGAATTCGCTGGCCTTGCCGGCCCGCGACGCCTGCAAAGCCTCGGCGACCGAGGCGAGCGGCTTGGCCAGCTCCGCCGTGGATTGCGCCGTTTCAGCCGGCGGCTGCGCCATCAGCGCCAGCGCGCCGGCGAGGCCGCGCAGGCTGGGGTCGCGCGCCAGAGCGCCCAGGAACGGCTGGGCGTCGATCAATTGCGCCATGCGCGCCGAGACATCCGTCGTCGACAGATAGAGCAGCCCCTGGCGGGCGAAAAACTCGGAAGTTTCCAGCGAGCGCACGTCGGAGAAATGCGCGGGTTGCGCCTGCAGCGCGGCCTGCAGCCCGCGCGCCGCCGCATTGGCGTGTTCGGGGCTCGGCGCGTCGAGCACGGCGAGCAGAGTGTCCTGCCGCTGCGGAAACGCCTTGCTCAGCGCCATCTCGCGTTTGCGCCAGGGCAAATCCGGCGAGATCAGCGTGTTGAGATCGGTGGACATGGCGAAATGCCCAGCCGCATACCAGCTCGCCGCAACAGCGAGCGCCAGCGAAACCAGCAGGGTGATCCACTTGCGCCGGGCGCAGAAGGCGACCAGCCGCGCGACGAGACGGATGGCTTCAGCCGGGGGCTGGGGGGCGGAAGAAGGCGAGTTCATGAACGGGCGTTTCGAGTCATTCCCGCCTAACCTGCGATATTTCTTTAGGAAAGAAAACCATGTCGCGGCGTTTTCCCGCCTTTGTCCCCCGATTGGGCCGGTTTTTGCTTGCGGCAAAACTGGGGTGAGCCTATGGCTTGGCCTGAACTTTCTTCAGGCGGCGCTGTCTCAAAAGCGCCGCGCATGGCAAGCAACCCGTGTCGATTTGGCATCGTCACAGGAGAAACCGGAGAGACGAACCGTTATGGGTATACCGGTGCTCGAGGGCGCGCGCATTGGCGCCTATATCGTTAAGCAGCATCTTCTGGGGCGCAAGCGCTATCCGCTGGTGCTGATGCTGGAGCCGTTGTTCCGCTGCAATCTCGCCTGCTCCGGCTGCGGCAAGATCGACTATCCCGACAAGATTCTCAACCAGCGCCTGCCCTACGAAGACTGCATGGAGGCGATCGACGAATGCGGCGCGCCGGTCGTCGTGATCGCCGGCGGCGAGCCGCTGCTGCACAAGGATTTGCCGCGGATCGTGCGGGGCGCGCTCGATCGCAAGAAATTCGTCACGGTCTGCACCAATGCGCTGCTGCTGGAAAAGCGCCTCGGCGAATTCGAGCCGAGCTCGGCGTTCAACTGGTCGGTTCATCTCGACGGCGACCGCGAGATGCATGACAAGTCGGTGTGCCAGGACGGGGTGTACGATCGCGCCGTAAAAGCCATCGCCGCCGCGCGGGCCCGCGGTTTTAAGGTCAGCATCAACTGCACCCTGTTCAACGACGCCGATCCCGAGCGCGTCGCCAATTTCCTTGATACGCTCAAGGGCTTGGGCGTCAACGGCGGCGCCACGGTCGCGCCGGGCTACGCCTATGAGCGCGCCCCCAACCAGCAGCATTTTTTGAACCGCGCCAAGACCAAGGAGCTGTTCCGCGCCATTTTCAGGCGGGGGAACGGCGGCAAGAAATGGGATTTCTTCCAGTCGTCGGTGTTCCTGGATTTCCTGGCGGGCAACCAGACCTTCGAATGCACGCCCTGGGGCAATCCGGCGCGCACCGTGTTCGGCTGGCAGCGCCCCTGCTATCTGCTCAACGAGGGCTACGCCAGCACGTTTAAAGAGCTGATGGAAACCACGGATTGGGACGCCTATGGCGTCGGCAATTACGAGAAATGCGCGGATTGCATGGTGCATTGCGGCTTCGAGCCGAGCGCCGTCAAGCACGCCATCACCCATCCCTGGGACGCGATCCGCACGGCTCTGTTCGGCGTCGCCACCGAGGGGCCGATGAAGCCCGAAATCCCGCTGGACAAGCAGCGGCCGGCGCAATTCATCTTCGCCGCCCAGGTGGAGGAGCAGCTGAACGCCGTGGTGGAAGCGGAAAAACGCGCCAAGCAGCAGGCGGAAGAGGCCAAGCAGGCGGCGGAAGCGGCGGAGTAAAGCTTGATCGGGTAAGGCCGGGCGGATCGCCCGGCCGCCAAACTATTCGACGGCGGCGGGAATGCCGAAATCGCCTTCGGCGAACAGCGGCAGGCGCGCGTCGTTAAGGCCGCTCAGGGCGACCAGCGGCTGAGCGCCATAATCGAATCCGAAGAATTCGCCGAGCACGCGGCGGCAGCGGACCAGCGCCCGCATGGCGGCGCCGGCCTCGCGCGCCGTCTGGATCAGGCCGGGCAGCTCGCCGGGACGCTTCGCCAAAGCGCGCAGCACCGCCGGCACATTGGTGGAGCCGTCGGGATTCATGCCGACCAGGGCGGCGCTGGGCAAAGCCCGGTGGTGCGGATCGGAGACGGCGCGCAGCGCAACGAAGGGAATGCCGCGCTCTCGCGCGAAACGCGCGGCGCCGTGGGATTCCATGTCGACCGCGAGACCGCCGGTTTTCTGGTGCAGCCGCGCCTTATGGTCGCGACTACCGATCATTTCATCCACGCCGATCAGGGCGCCGACGCGCGTGTCGGGGATTTGGCGCGACAGCGCGCTGAGCCAGCGGGAATCGGCGGGAAAAACCTCGCCGGCGATCACTTTGTCCGCCAGGATGACGTCGCCAGGCTTTTGACCGGGGGCGATGCCGCCGGCGATGCCGAAACTCATGACGGCGTCGACCGGTCCGACGTCCTCCAGAAGTTTGTACACGCGTTTGGCGCACCCGCCGCCGACGACGGTGAGAGGGGTGGCTGCGGCTCGAGCTTCCTGCTTGAGGCCGACGACGAGGGCGATGCGTGGGGACACGAAACTCTCCGTTCCCCGAAGCTTTCACAAAAGAGTGTAGTGCGGTCAAGCCTTAGTCGGGTTTTGGCCCGAAAATGGACAAGGGGTCGCAGTCCCGGCGCCCGCTCGCGGGGCGCCCTGCACAAGCCTTTGGCAGGACGCCTTTGTCCTATGCGTCGTGAAAACAGGCGCGCTCCCGGCGGTCATGCCTGGCGGTCATGGAGGGCGTCGCCGAAAATTCCGCTTGGCGGGGCTTTGTCCGGCAACTTATAAGCGAAGCGGCGCGGGCGTGGCGAAATCGGTAGACGCAAGAGACTTAAAATCTCTCATTTCTGCTATGTTCTGAGTCATAGTTTAACGCCTATCGCCCGCTTGTGCGGGCATTGGTGCTTTGCGTCGTGGCATATATGGGATGATTCTCTGCCACCGTGTGGCAAAAACGGCGGCAAAATGTGGCTAGTCAGAGACGTTACGTCTCTCGTCTTGCGCAACCCTGTTCCCGTCTTGTCTCCGGCGTCGTCGTTAGCCGAATCGCCGAACCAAAAATTAATATCGCTCGGCACCCATCCTCCGGGCCGCCGATCTCCGATGAAGAACTCGCGCCTACGGCGCCCAGTCACCGCTCATCCGTCCGCACGCTCGTTTACGTGCTCGGGCCGGCACGTCGCCGACCTTGCTGTCTCGGGCGGGCAACGAAACGTCTAGGCTGATGAACAGGCGGTGTTCGGACCTCGGGCGTCGAACTGCGATACAGAACTTCGCGCTGTGATCGTCAAATTTGATTCGCCGAAGCCCGCCGCGCCGATTGCAGGATGCGGTGAGGTTTCTCTGCAATGCGAGCGCAAGCGGATGTTGTCTCGTTCATTGGGATAGCCCCATCTAGAGCCAAGCCCAGAGAACGACAAGATGTGATCGCAGCGATATTTCCCACGATCACAATTATATTTTGCTTGACGGAGCTATTACATATTGACGCGCGTCAGCCATGGCATTATGTGCATCGAGACGCGATGTGGCGACGCCTTATCGTGGCCAAAAACGCATTTCAAAGATGGAATTTTCAGAAAATGGCAGAACGTTACTTGCAGATTTCGTCCCTCTTTGATCCGGGGAAAAAGCGCATTGAAGAGGCGTTAGGGATTTACCGAGAGATGCAGGGCCGATGGCAAGGCGGCCTCGGCATCATCGTTGAAGAACACAACGGCCAGCTTTGGCTTCATCATGCTGGACTTGGCCAGCGGCATGACGCCTTGATTCACGCGATTGGGTTTGTCGCCGAGTGCGCCCGTCAACTTGGTCTTTCCGGAACGTGGAGTGCCGAGTGGTCGAAAGCTTGCTCCGAGCCCCTAATTGGCGGCTCCGGTGGTGGTTTTGTGGTGGTAGACCTCGAAACGCAAGCTGTTTGGATGAAGTCAACTGACGAACTGTTTGCTGTTTATAAGGCGTTAATGAATAGCACGACGCAATTCGGAAGTAAAAATTACAATAAGGTGCCTTTGCCGATCGAAAAAGCTGCTACTGCGAGGGAGTGGTTGAAAGAAAAAGCCATCAAAGACTGGACCGACTTCACACGTGTCGTGGGCTTGGAGAAAAGTTCTCTTGCCGTGGATCAGGTCTTTTTGATCAAACCGGACCAAGCCGCTATCGAGTTCAAGTTTGTATTTGGTGGTGTCTAAACCCGCCCGGAGCGGTTGACTCAACACATTTCGGCGCGGGCGGTCGCAAGAACTTGAGCTTTTTCGACCCCGAGCCGACACGCGGCAGAGTTCGCAGTTCGCGCGTTCACGATCTTGAGCCGTAACGGGTTCCGCTCGACTTGGGGATTTTCACGCCAAGCCCCCTCAAATAGCCAAGAAATTCAGCTTCAACCTTGGCACCGAGCAACAACCGTCCGCCGTGCGACAGGCAATCGAAGCCCTTCTCGGCGGCAAGGGCAAGTCTTACGCGGGCCGTGATCTCGTCGCGAACCGCCCTGTGTTGGTCTCGGATTTCGATGAACGTCTTCCAGTCGAAAGCGTTTTGCTGACTCTCGATCTCGTCTCGGATGTTCAGCAGCGGTAGCCCTGCTTCACGCCGCAGGGCATTCCGATTCGTTATTTCGGTGAAAAGTTCAGCCTTGCCCATTTTTGCTCCAGTGCTCGACATCGATGGAGCAATGAGGTCGCCCTTTCAAGCACCTGCGCGCTCTCAAATCGCTGCGCCGTCCGACCCGGCCACGACGCCCGCCTACGTGTCGCGACGCCTCATGCCCCGGAACTTATAATCGGTCCAATCAGGAAACGCGCTGATTTTTCGCCCGCCGCAAGTCGAACAAACGAACCGCCGAGCGCGCGGGATTTCAGGAAACGGCGTGTCGCGCGCCAGAGCGACGTCCTCAAATGTGAGCCGCTTTTCTCGTTTGCAGTCGCCGCAGATGAGAAAGAACGCAGCCACGCCAAGGCTTTCCATGTGAGCGATCGTTGGCGGCTGGATCGGCAGAGCTTCGGTCATCGTGGGCGCAATATCCCAGATTCGTCATCTCGACACACGTCGGCTGAAACGCCATGCGGGGCCACATTAAAGAAGCCCCGCATCCTATACCGACGTTATTCAGCCGCAGCTTTCGGCGCGGTCTTTTTCGCAGCAGGCTTCTTCTTCTCGGCAGGTTTCTCGACGGGCGCCGGTTCGCCCGCCTTTCGACCGAGTCCCGCGCTCTTGGCCAAAGAGGACCGTTGCAAGCTGTAATTCGGAGCCACGATCGGATAATCGGGCTTCAGTCCAAAAGCCGCGCGATATTCATCTGGCGACATATTGTGCTCGGATTGGAGGTGACGTTTAAGAGACTTGAATGGCTTGCCGCAGCAAAGACACGTCAGGGCTTCGGGGCTGATGGACTTTTTTAAGGAAACAGCCGGCTCCATTTTCTTCGGCTCTTCAGAAGCGGCCTCGGCAACGCCGCTCGATATGCCGAAGGCGGTCTTGACGGTCTTAATGACTTCGGGGAGATCAGCCGGGGCGACGGTGTTATTTGACAGATACGATGACAATATCTGAGCCACAAGCGACGCGTTGTCGTTCTCAGCCATATGCGTTTCTCCGAATCTTGCTGATGACGTTAATTTCAAGTAACGCGCGTGTCTCATGTGTGTCAATCTACGTGGCAGAAATATTGCTGTAAATGCATGGAAGTTTGCAACGCCCGGCTTGATTTCGGCTCGCACCAATCGGCGACCGAGCTAAACGATATCGGTCTACGCGCCGCTGAGATCGTCAAAATAAATTGATGTTTGTCAGCGCGCTGCCTAAGCTTGAGAAATGTCAAAAACGATAATAGCGTAATGAAGATAAGCAAAAAAAGCCACGAGAGGTCCGTTCAGTTTCTTCAACGAGCGAATAACCGAGGCTTTGCTTGCGAGCTTTTCCGCAATAATGCGGAGAGCCGTCAAAGGGAGGCGATCATGATGAACAATGTTGAACTCGTGAAATCGCTATACGATGCGTTCAAGCGCGGCGATCTTGAGACGATCTTCGCGGCGTCTGACCCCAACATTAAATGGATTTCCAATGCGGACCCGGCCCTCATCCCGTGGGGTGGCGAACGCAATGGTGTTGAAGCGGCAAAAGGGTTCTTTAAAGAACTCGGGGACCATGTGGAATTTGAGTCCTTCATGCCGCAAGAATTTTTCAGCGGTTCCGATTCTGTGACCGTTCTTGGTCATACGACCGCTCGAATGAAGCCGTCAGGAGGTTTGGTCGAGCACGAGTGGGCGCACATATTCAAAATCGAGAACGGGAAGGTCGTGGAATTCCGAGACTTTACCGACACCCACGCGGTCGTTCAGGCGTATTTCGGAGGCGATATTCACTCAGTCACCGTGGCCGCATCTGAGCAGACGGCGCGGCTTCATCACTGATCCCTCGCCTTTGTAAAAAGGACCACCGCGCAGCGGTGAAGAACTTCACCGCTGCGTCGGATGTGTGCTTTCGATCGCTGCTAACTTCAGCCGGGAGCGGCAAACATCCCCAAGGCCGCATCCGAGATTTTCCTCAATCGCAACCGGCATGGAGTCCTGCTGGGATAATGATCGGTCTTCCGTTCATGCTGCCGCTGACCAATGAGCGCGATCTCGATGCCATCGCGACGAACGTGGTTTCGTCGCTGGAAAGCCATCGTCAAATTCCAGCCTTCTCGCTTGCGTCCGGGGGATTGAGCGTTACGGAAGCATACCGCGTCCTTCGTCGTCTCCGCCGCGCGTTCGAGGCGCGGGGGGAAATCGTCACTGGCCGGAAAATCGGCTTTACGAACCGCCAGATGTGGGCGGCGCACGGCGCTTGAGCCAATATGGGGATATTGCACCGACCGGACGACTTACGAACTCGCGACTGCGCCGGTTCATTCGCCGACGAACTTCGCTGAGCCGCGCATCGAACCGGAAATCATGTTTGGTCTTGGGACGGCGCCATCGCGCGACATGGACGAGGCTGCGCTGCTCGATTGCATAGATTGGATCGCGCTCGGCCACGAAATTGTGCAATCCATTTTTCCCGGATGGAAATTCAAGGCGCCGGACACCATTGCGGCTAACGCGCTCCATGGCGCGTTGCTCGTTGGCAAACGCCACGCTTTCGCGCCAAGGAAAGAAGCTTGGCGGCGCGAACTCGCCAGCTTTGGCGTCGAACTCTACTGCGATGACAGCCTGAGCCAGATTGGCGGAGGCGCGCTTGTGCTCGACAGTCCGCTCTTGGCTCTTCGCCATCTTGTCGAACTGCTGGCTAACGATCCCGAGAATCCGCCGCTTAGCGCGAACGAAATCGTGTCCACCGGAACGTTGACCCTCGCCATGCCGGTCAGCGCGGGGCAAACATGGACGACGCGAGTTCACGGCATTCCGCTTGAGGACATCGTCGTCAGGTTCGAGGCATGACGACACCAACCGTTTGCCCCAGCAATGATGACAGAACGCCAACGCATTTGAGACAATGCTCCATGCGGGAGTTGTCACGCCGCCTTATGGTGGCGGCGAGCGCGAAGCGCACGTCGTTATGCGCAATCGCGAAGACGCAGCGGGGTTTCGTGATCGCGGTGGCGCGCGTCAGCCTCCCGCTGCTCGAAAGCGCAAACTCGGTTCCGGCCAAGCCGTTTCGCTTTGTATAGGCCCTGATCGGCGTCAACGATAATTCCGTCCGCGCAGTCGTTCTGCGGATGAACAACGGATGCCGCGCCGATCGACGCGGTAACAAATGGGCTTGCGCTGTTGCCGGGATGGCGAATTTCGCGCTCCTCGATGTTTCGGCGCAAACTCTCGGCCACGGTCATCGCGCCGTCGATGTCCGTTGACGGGAGCACGACGGCGAATTCCTCGCCTCCGTATCGGGCGGCTAAATCGGCATCGCGGCGAACTGACCCCGCGATGATTTTCGCGACCGCTGCAAGGCACTCATCGCCGCCAGCGTGGCCGAATTCATCATTATATTGCTTGAAATGATCAATATCGATCATCAGAAGCGAAAGCGGTTCGCCGGCTCGCGACGCGCGTCCCCATTCTCTTGCAAGCGTGTCGTTGAACGTCCGCCGATTGGGCAGACCGGTCAAACCGTCGAGACCTGCAAGATTGCGAAGCTGGGCCTCCGCCGCCTTCATAGCCGTTAAATCTCGGATGGACTCCATCACACCGATAAGTTCGCCGTCGGGGTCGTAAATCGGCCCGGCGTCGCCAGCCATGTAAACCCGCCGTCCGTTCGGCAGGTCGCACCAACTCTCGACGGTGAGCGCGCCCTTGGCGACCGGCGAGTCTGAGTAGGCGACAAAATACTCCGGTGCCCATTCAACCGTGTCGTTTAAAACAAGATCGGCGAGGCAAGGCCGCTTGGCCGGGTAAAACGCCTTCCAATGATCCTTGGTGCCCACGACGCTCGCCGCTGGAACGCCGGTGAAGACCATGCAAGCTCGATTCCAGAGGATGACCTTGCCCTCTTTGTTGAGCACGAACGTCGGCGCAACATGCTGATCCAGCGTGGCGAGCAATGCCTCTGAGATTTTGTTCATAAATCTTGGGTTGCGACAGAGAGGGTTGCGCAACCCTAAGCAGAATAGATGAATGTGTCCTTACACCCATTGCGGCGGCTGGCGGTTGGCGGCCACCGGATGCAGTCGGGCGACGGTCGCGAAGATTGCAAACGCTTGGTCAAAGCCGAAAAAGACGCAGCGGCTCAGCCCCGCAACAATCCGGCGCGGGCGAATGCTGGATCATTTTCACACGCATCGGCACGCGCGGTTCGGAAGCCAGCGGAGTTAAACCTCGGAGACGATCCAATAACTTTTGAAATATGGGAGCAAAGCCGTGACGAAGCTCATTTCTTGTTCTGCAATTGCCCTGACGCTCGTCGCCGCCGAAGCCAACGCCCAAGGTCCCGGCGACCCAAAGGCAGGTCTCGATTTGGCGCAACGTGTCTGTTCGGAATGTCATGCAACGGTCGTCGGGCAGGATCGGTCCCCAAACCCGAAGGCGCCAACATTTTCTGACCTTGCTGCATCCCCCGGGATGACGCGCACCGCGCTACTGGTGGCTCTCACGACGCCGCATGCAGGGATGCCGATGTTCACGCTCACGGGATGACATCATCGCATACATTCTCAGCTTGCATGAAATCCAACGTTGAAGTTCGGGCGTCCGTCGCTAGAAAATCTTGAGACGTTTCGCGACCTCCGGAACGGAGCGCGCCCCATGACGATTAACTGCCTTGTTGGTCGGCCAAATTGATTTCGGTGCGGAGTTGCGCGCACCTTCTAAGGAGACGTGCCATGGGAGACCCACAGGTTGGTTGGATCGCGGCCATCGTCGTCGGCGGGATTGCAGGCTGGCTGGCCGAGCAATTCATGAAGAGTGATATGGGCGTGCTGATGAATATCGTGCTCGGCATCATCGGAGCGGCCATTGGCGGCGCCATTTTCGGCTTTTTTGGCATAGCGGTAGGCGGTTGGATCGGCTACCTGATCGCTGGGTTCGTCGGCGCATGTTTGCTGATTTGGGTGGTCCGCGCACTACGGGGCCGCGCGGCGTGAACACGTCCGCGCCCCCGGAATGCTAAAGCAGAATGCCGGCGGGTGTCGTGCGCGTGCGCGGGTCGAGTTTGGGCGTGATCCTGTTTGCCTTCTGATAAGACTCCTGAAGCGGGCGCAGTGCGCCCAGCCTTCATTCACTGAGCGAGCGAAACCTTGCTGGCGAGATCATCAAGATCGACCGCGCCGAAGGATTCCATGAACCGAACCGTTTCGTTGACGATCAACCGGGACGAGACGTGAAGTTCTGCACATATGGCCTCATGCGTTTCCCCCGAAACGATACGGTCGAGCAGTTCCCGCTCTACAGAAGTCAATGATAGCAACTGCCGGTGGAGCAGCCGTAATCCTTCGCGATGATATTCTTCGGTAGGCATAGGGACCCCGTCACCAGTGATCTGATGGCTTGGCTGACCCAGTTTTCTTGTTCCGAGCCAACGACCGTCAGTTCGACCTAAACCAATCAAGGGGAAGCGAATTTTGCGCCCCGCCGTATGCATAGCTGAAACGATTGATGCGAAAAAAGACGTATTTCAGAGCTGGCCCGGAGAATCTGGACAGGACGATAAGTGGCTTTTGTGCCTGACAGCGGCGATGATCGCCGCGCATCAGGAGAGATCATGACCAA
>NZ_JAOQNX010000034.1 GCF_025961575.1 Rhodoblastus acidophilus
AACGCCAGCGTCCCGTCTCATCGCCATCGCCATAGACCCCGTCGAGTTTACGTGACCCATGGGAATCAGCGCCAGCCGACTTCGTCAACGGGCTGCTAAACAGTGCGTGGGGAGAAGCCGACTATGAAGACGAATTGCGGCGACAAGCTGAGCGAAGTGGTGGAAATCAATTTGCTTTATGCGCAGAGAGAAATGGATCTGGCGGTTTTCGACCGCTCAGCGCTGGTTCGCGCCCGTCAACATCTCGAACATGCGTTGAAAGCCATCCGCGCAGAGAAGAGCGGTAAGCTGAAAATCGTAAAGAACGACGCGGCCTGAAAGTTCAACCGAGCGGACGCCCGGCGCCTCCTGCCGGGCTTTTCATTTCAAAATGGTTCGCGACTGCGCACGTTTGCCCGTTCCCGGAACGCCGCTTGCCGCACATTTCGCACTTCAGCCGAGCCAGTACCCCGCCGAGCTGCAAATCGCCTCCTGTGCGCTCGGAGAGAATTAACAGCGTGGGTTGGATCAAGTCCCAGTGGGTGGTGTCGGACGCCGGGAGCCGCTCGCGAAGCGCGCTTCCCTTAGCGCTGTAGCGAGAGAGCGGCTTTCGGCGACCCCCGACGATTTTCCCGTTTAGGTCGGGTTGCGACACACCAACGCAGACGTGGAGCGGCGGGATTGCGAAGATCCCAATCAAGGCCGCCAGCAGCGTACCGCCGAAAGCCGGCGTGCCCACGTCACGGCGGGCGAGTTGAGATGCTCGCGCCACGACCGCGGATTCAGGCCGAGGATGGAAGGCGAATGAGGTAATCATCACGGGGCTGAACCGGTCGCGGACGCTGACCTCCTCCCCTGATTTTCTGCCCGAACAGATCGGAGAACGCGCGGCGCAGCCGGTTATATGAACCGCAAGTGCGTGGGCGTTCGGCCCGAACGCTGGCGGCTTCCGGCAGCGGTGCCTCGGTCGTCGCGCCCGCAGCGGATTGAAAAACGCCGATGGCGCCGCGCGAACGGCGGATCGCGGCAACTCGAACCTCTGATGCCGACTTGGAGGCTTGCTCCACCGTTTCGCCCGGGAAGGCCGCCGTGCTGGCCTGCTTGCCTAAACGAGAGAGAAGACCAGTTCGTCGTAGCTGCGCGCCTTGCTCTGAACGACATCCTTGAATTGCCGGTAGGACGCCGCCAGGCCCTCCTTGGCGTTGGCGGTCGCCGTCTCGGTGTTCAGCAAGGTCTCGTAGAGCGGAACAATGGCGTCCCTCACGACGCCGGGGTCCGGCGCGCGCCGGTTGGAATGGAAGCCAAACAGGTTTCCGCCCATGTCATAGGACGGGGTGATATGGGCGAAGACCCAATAGTGGTCGCCGGTCTTGGCCATATTCTTCACATAGGCGAAGATTTCGTGGCCTTCCAGGATGCGTTCCCACATGAATTTGAACACCGCCCGCGGCATGTCGGGGTGGCGGACGATGGAATGCGGCGCGCCGATCAGCTCCTTCTCGCTGTAGCCCGCGACAGTGCAGAACACCCGGTTTGCGTAAGTGATCCGTCCCTTCAGGTCTGTTTTCGAGACGATGATCTCGTCGCGATCGAAAAAGACTTCGCGCTGGGTCGGCTGAATCACTTTCGTCATCGGGGCAGTCTTCCGGGTTGAAGCCGCGTTGGGTCACGCCGCCTGGGATCGCTGGCCGCTGGCGACTTCGCGCGCCAGTTTGAGGAAATCGGCGACCGACTGGTCGAGGCGGCCGACTTCGCTCGCCAGCGCGCCGGAAATTTTCGCGACATCATGCGCTGCTCGGCCGCTGTCGTTGGCGACCGTGTTCACGACGCTTGCGTTGCTCGTCACCGCCGCCGTCGCATCCGTGACGGTTTGCATGGTCCGCGCGATTTCCTGGGTCGCCAGCGATTGCTGCTCGGTCGCCGCGGAAATCGCCGAGGCGATTTCGACCACTTCCGACGTCGTTTGCCCAATCTCGAAAATCGAGTGCAGGCCGCGATCGGATTTGGCCTGAATGTCGGCAATCCGCGCCTTGATTTGCTCGGTCGCGTCGGCGGTTTGCGCCGCCAGATTCTTGACTTCCGTCGCCACCACGCCGAACCCGCGTCCGTGATCGCCGGCGCGCACCGCCTCGATATTGGCGTTCAGCGCGAGGGTGCGCGTCTGGGTCGAAATGTCGGCGATCAGCTCGACGACCTCGGCGATTTCGTGAATGGCGGCGGTCAATTCGGTCATCGCGTCGCCGGCGACAGAGGATTGCTGCTGCGCTGAGCGCGACACATCCAGGGCGCGGCGGGTTTGCGCGGCGATTTCGCTGGCCGAAGCCGTCAGCTGCTCCGAGGCGGAGGAGACCGTGGACACGCTTGCGGAGGTTTCCGCCGCCTGTTGCGTGATCGCGCCGGACCGTTCCTGCGTTTCAGTGGCGGCCACGTTCATGGATTTCGCCGCGCTGTCGAGCACCTGGACTTCATTCGCCAGCACGCCGGAGACGGCGCCCACGGTGCGATCGAACTCGCCGATCACTTGCGAAAAGCCGCTCAGCCGTCCGTGAATGGTGACCACGGCTTCGTTCATCGTCTGCGCGCCCCGGGCGAAGGTTCCGGCGAGCCCGCGTTCGACGATCCGCCGGTGGAATTCGCTGTCGCGCACGCAGGCGAGCGTCGCCGTCGCCTCGCGCACGAAGGCGTCGACGAGATCGAGCGCGCGGTTCAGGTCATCGGTCAAGGCCAGCATCTCGCCGCCATCGCGCGTCAGCACGAGGCGCGGCTCCAGATCGCCCTTGGCGGCGCTCGCCAGAACGGCGCTGACGGCCTTGAGCGTGGCGCGGGCGCGCCTGAGGCGCGCCATCGCCACGCCGGCGCACAGGCTGGCGGCGGCCAGGGCCGCCGCGTCGAGGATGCGGTCGTTGAACAGGGAGATGACCGCGCCCGCGAGGGCCACGATGGCGGTCAGGCGGACAAGCCATTCAGCTTGCGAGAGAGAAGACGAATTGGTCATAGGTGACGCCCGCTTGTGCGAGAATTGCGTTGAGGTGGGCGCGCGATTGCGCGAGCCCGTCGGCGCGATTGGCGCTTGTGTCCTCGATGTCGCGAAGTTTGCGATAGATCGGCTTGATCTTTTCGACGGCGTCCGCGTTGGGGACGCGGCGGTTGGAATGGAAGCCGACGATCGCGCCGCTGGCGGCAAAGGTCGGCGTCACATGGGCATGGACCCAATAATGGTCGCCATTGGCCGCGAGATTGACGACATAGGCGAAGATTTCCTTTCCGGCGGTCAGGCGCTCCCAGAGCAGCGCGAACACGGCGCGGGGCATGTCGGGATGGCGGAGAAACGAATGGGGCGCGCCGATGACCTCCCGCTCCGTCAGTCCGGCGACATCGAGGAACACGCGATTGGCGTAGGTGATGGTTCCCTTGAGGTCGGTCTTTGAGACGATGATGTCCGTTTCCGGAAAGCGGCGCTCGACGCCGGTTGGAGCGACGCGCGACAGCAGCTTCTGCTTGATCGGTCCGGCGGGCGCGGATCGGAAACTTGGGAACAAGGCACAATGCCTGAGGAAACGCTTGGGGACAATCACGTAGCGAAACTGACGGCTGACGCTTGCGTCAGGCTTGCACTTAGTTAGGCGCTTGATTTCCATTGTATTTGAGTGAATTATGATTGCGAGCCCCACCCAGGCAGACCTTCAGACGCGGCCGCGATTTTGCTGCCTGGCTTGGCCTCGTGCCAGTTCAGCGTTCAAGCGGAGGCAAGCAGCGCCTTGGGCGCACGACGAAAATGGGGCAGAGCGACATCCGTCGGCTCTTGATCATCGGCGCCGTGGCGGTGATCGGCTGGGCGTCGAAGCGTGGCGCACCCGAGCGATCCTGGATCAGTCGTGTGTTTGAGCTTTTGGACTTGGTCTTACGTTTGATCCGAAGCCCTCGCCCGTGTGGCGGATTGAAGTCATCACGGGTGGCGGGGGCGCGCGAAGCCAATGGTCGGATGGCGCCTCGACTTCTGGCTGACTTGCCAGCCGCGAATGGTTCCAGTCGCGCCAAGTGCCGCCGCCGCAGCATCGCCGTTGAGCACATAGCGGGCGTCGTAGGCGGGGGTCTGGGCGTCGGCGGAACCGGATAAATGGCGGAGATGCGCCGCATAACGACTTTCGCCGCCTCGTAGACGCGGGCGTCCGCTGTCAGAACAGAATGGTTTGCCTCGTTCTCGGCGACCCTCGAAAAATCTAATCGAGTGTATTGCTAACCGAGAACAACCCAGAATTGTTAACCTCTTGCAAATAGGGTCTCATCCGCGCAAACCGCGCGACGCCACTCCCGCGGCAACAGCAATGATTGAGGCGCTTCAAAGAATAAGAAGCCGCGTCCTCGGATGTGTGAACCACGCCCAGGCCGACGCTCGCGATGCGCTGAGTGCATCAAGACCCGCCTCGAAAGCTGGCTTGCTCCGAACCCTCGCCCTCCCGATCCTTATGATCGCGATTCAAGCGATGGTCGCTACCGTCAGTCTTCATACTCTGTCGGTCTTGCGCGTTCTTGTCGAAGCCGAGAGCGAGTGGTCCAAAGCGCAAAAGACCGCCGCCAACTTCCTGAATCAATATCTCGACCGCGGCGACGAGCAGGACTACCAAAGATTTCTCGCAGCGATCGCAACGGATTTCGGCTTCAATGCGGCGCGCCAGGCGCTGGAAAAGCCAGAGCCGGACGTCAGCGCCGCAGCGGCTGGGCTTCAGCGCGTCGGTGTTCATCCTGACGATGTTTCCGGCATGATTTTCTTCGTCAGGCATTTTCGCGACTACGGTCACTTTCGTGCGGCGATCGACATTTGGCGGGAAACCGACGCGATGCTGGCGGAACTTGCCGCCTTTGGAGAAGCTCTCCATTCGCGTGTCGCGCAAGGAGGTCGACCTTCGAACGAAGAGGCGCTGAGAACCTACCTCCGCGAATTCGATTTAAGCCTCTCGACCAAAGCCACCGCCTTTTCAGACGATCTCGGCGCCGGGGCGCGGGCGCTGACGAAACAGTTGGCGGGCGCCAACATTGGCTTGGCTCTGTTTCTCGTTGGGCTCGTCGTTTGGCGCGTGCGCGCCCTTTTCCGGCGAATCCATCTTTTCGAGAAAGCCTTGCGCGGTGAGAAGGAGCACGCCCAGGTCACGTTGCAGTCCATCGGCGATGGCGTAATCCGCGTGGACGCGAAAGCTTGCGTCGAATACGTCAATCCCGCGGCGGAACGACTTATCGGCATGACTCAGGCCGCGACGCAGGGGCGGTCGGTTGCGAGCCTGATCAGGATTGTCGACCACGACGCAAACGTGCTTTCCTTGCTCGAAGGCGAGGTGCGGTTCGACGCCTCTTGCGAACTCAAGCTTGTGACGACCGCAGGGATGACGCCGATTTCCGTGCAGAGGGAGGATCTGCAAGCCAGTGGCGAAGCGCCGGGCGCGGTTCTTGTGCTTCGCGATATGACCCGCGAGCGCGACCTCATCGAGCGCCTTTCTTGGCAAGCAAGCCACGACGAATTGACGGGGCTCGCGAACCGACGAGAATTGGATCGCAGGCTGCGCCGCGAAGCGGCCGCGCTGGCCGTTGAGGGTGGAGAATCCGCTTTCCTATTGCTCGATTTGGATCAGTTCAAGCTCGTCAACGATACGTGCGGACATGCCGCGGGCGACCAGCTCCTGCGCGAAGTCGCGACGATACTCAAACGAGAGGTGGGCGACAGCGGCCTGGCCGCGCGCATAGGCGGCGACGAATTCGGCGCCCTCCTGACGGGGTGCGAAATCCTGTGCGCGATAAAAATCGCCGAAAAACTGCGTCTTGCGATCCAGGACTTCTGCTTTGTCTGGGAAGGCCGCACCGTCAAGATCGGAGCGAGCATCGGCCTCGTCCCCAACGTCGGGGCGAGCGCAAACGCCGAGGATGTTTTGCGCGCGGCGGATGTCGCCTGCTACATCGCCAAAGAAAATGGCCGCAACCGCGTGGAGCTGCACACGCCGACCGGTGACGAGATCTTGAAGCGCGTCAGCGAAATGGGATGGGTGCATAAGATACGCGCCGCGCTCGACAAGGGCCACCTCTGCCTTCACGCCCAGCCTATCGTTCCGCTCCGCGGCGACGCGAAGGGCGCGCATTACGAATTGCTGGTGCGAATGCACGACGAGCAGGGCAAGCTGGTGGCGCCCCGCAACTTCATCCCCGCCGCCGAGCGTTACGCCCTGATGCCGCGCATCGATCGGTTCGTCGTCAACGCCGCCTTCGCCAACCTCGCCGCAATCACGGCAGGCGCCGGCGAAACGAGGCCGATCACATTCGCCATCAACCTTTCTGGACAGAGCCTCGGCGATCCAACTTTCATAGACTTCGTTCAATCCCAGTTCGACGCCTATGATGTCTCCCCGTCCTCCATTGCTTTCGAAATCACCGAAACGATTGCGATCGCCAACCTGGAGGCCGCGACCAGGTTCATTGAGACATTCAAGGAGGTCGGCTGCAGATTCCTGCTCGACGATTTTGGCGCCGGCATGAGTTCCTTCGGCTACTTGAAGCGCCTTCCCGTGGATTTCCTCAAAATCGACGGCGGCTTCGTCAAGGACATGCTCAACAGCCCGGTGGACCGCGTCATGGTCGATATGATCGTGAGGCTGGCGCGAACGCTTGGCATCGAGACCGTCGCAGAATGCGTCGAAACCGATGAGGTCGTGGAGGCGCTGCGCGCGCTCGGCATCGACTACGTTCAGGGCTATGCGGTCGGGCGGCCATGCGCCATTTGCCAGCAGTTTGGCGCCAAGACCTTGATCTGCCATTCGACGCGCTGCGACTTCCTAAAGCACTCGATCGACGTCGATGGCGCGCTATGTGCTTGAACGGGAGGTTCCTGGGCGGAACCACCCGACGAAGTCCTAAGCGGAGATTTGCCGATCCTGGCGGCGTGCAGTTCTCGCCCCGGTCGGGCGCAGCCGATTAAGTTATTTTATTCCATTGGCGTTGAAAAAGGGTCCATAGCGCTTGTCGCTGCCTTGAATGTGGTTGAAGAGCCAGTTCTTAAGAAAGTTCACGACTTCGTATGACAATGTTTCCTGCGCTCCTGACTGTAGTCTCGCCTGGATTTCCATCACCTGGCCGGTGAGATGATCGTGCTCAAGCTTGTGTTCGCAGGAAGCTGGATAACCGGTGCTGGCGAATAGCTCTTCCTCGTGCCTGAAATGATTGGCCGTATAGAATACCAATCCGTCCAGAACCTGGGCGAGAACGTCGATGGCTCTGCCGGCCTGTATGCCATCGTGAAGCGCATTTAGCAGTTCGACAAGCTGCTTATGTTCTTCGTCGAGCGCGGCGACGCCAACGCTCATCTTGTCGCTCCAGCTAATCAGAGGCACGAGCCGCTCCTGAGCTCGGCTGTAACTGCGCTTGGCGCCCGCGCCAAGCATCCTTCGGGGACTGCCCCAGAGGAGAGATTGCGCTCTCGCTCACGGTTTCACAAACGTCGAGCACACTTTCCCCCGTTTCCACCCTCACGGAAAGCAACTGCGTTGCAATTCGCGCCAATCGCCAGCGTGCGAATCTGTTGGCGACGACTTAAGATACATGACCAAAAGCGGTTTAGAAACTCGAATAAAGAGGACTTAGACTCCCTCAGCCACGCGTGGTCGCATGCGGGTTCTGCAATCCCGGGCTGCAACTTACGCTTGTCGTTGCGATCAATTCGATCGACACGCTCGCTACGCGCCGCTCCCGAGATTCGTAATTGATCTTGGGCAAGCTGCTGCCCTTCTTATTGGCTATTTATACTTGTATATCGGCACTAGCGCCCACAACCGTCGGTAGTTATTGTGAAAAAGCTGCGATGCGAGTTGGCAGCGGGCAACGGCGACGGAGGCGCAAGTGGCAGATAGCAGCCTTGAGAATCGATCAAGATCAATCTCTTCTAAGCCCAATTGAAGAGGCCCTGAAGAAAATTCTCGCCGCCAACCTCTGGTTAGGAATACTACGGAGCGATCCGTCTTGGAGACAGCGACCTAGGACGACTTGAACGGTCCCCATTTCACTCCCGCCATCCGCCGGACGCAAGGCTCTAAAGAGCCGCTTGAGATTTTAGGTAATCGCCTGAGGGCGGGTCGTCGCTGGTGAAAAAGTCGATCAGCAACGCGACCGTCGTGGTTGATCGTCGCTCCGCCGAATGCGCCAAACTTGTCGACCCGCTTGGCTTGACACTGATGCAGCTATGACGGCGGCAGCTTACTTCAAGTACAAGCCAGCCTTGGAAAACCATGATGCTTTCTGCCGTCGCCAACTTCCGCATTTTCACCAAAATCACGCTCGGCGTCGCCTCCGTACTCGTCTTGCTCGCCGCAGCGTCGACATGGACTTACATTTCGATGTCCCGCCTGGACCAGTTGTTCGCCGAGTATCGTGATAGGGCGGAGATAATCACGCTGGGCGACAAGCTTCTCCAGGACATGAACTCCTACGGCTTTATCGCTGAGACTTATGCGCGCACAGGGGACGAGAAGCTACTCGACAAGTCTTCCGAAATTAGCGGCGCCGTCAACGACGAGGTTGCAAGCTTGCGCAAGGCCATCCACAAGGCCGACCGAATTTCGCTCCTCGACCGGGCGGACCAAAAAAATCAAGAATTGGCCCAGCAGGTTTCAAACGTGTTGGAGGCGTGGGGCGAGTTGAAAGGCGGTCGCAGCCATTCCACCGCAGGTGCAATCGATGCCAGTCCAATAGAAGCTCTCGCCGCGACGATATCTCGTCAGAGCGAGGAACTGAGCGAAGACGCGTCGGCTCTCGTCGCTGGTCTGCGCGCGGACCAGGCCGAGATCACCGACACGACTGCTGCGCTGATCCGCGGCAACTTGCGAGACATCCTCCTCGCCTTGAGCCTTGGAATTGGCGTAGGGCTCATTATCGCCTTCGGCGTCGCGCGCACCATTTCTAAGCCGATTACGGCGATGACGGCGATCATGGACCTGCTGGCGAACGGCAACGCCGTGCCGTCCATCCCGTACACCGAACGCACTGAGGAGCTCGGCAAGATGGCGCGCGCCGTCGCCGTGTTCCAACGGAATCTCGAAGAGAACGCGGGGCTTCGCCAGCAGAACCTCGAAAGAGAGGAGCAAGCGAGGCAAGCGCAGCGCGCACAAGCCATTGCGCTCAGCGATCGCTTTGAAAAGGCGGTGGGCGGCGTCGTCAGCGCCATCGGAACGGCGGCTCAACAGCTCCGCTCGTCAGTGGAATCCCTTTTACGGTCGACCGAAGAAAGCGCGGCGCAGGCGACGTCTGTGGCCGCCGCCACCCAGGCGGCGTCCGCCAAGGTCCATGCTATGGCGGCGGCGGCTGAACAATTGAGCGCGTCGATCGCGGAGATTGCGGAGCAGTTCTCCCAGGCGCAGGCGGCGTCGGCCGCCGCCGCCCGGGAGGCGGAGCAAAGCCGCAGTCAGATCGACGCCATGAGCGCCGCCGCGGATGAAATCGGCGGCATCACCCGACTCATCAGCGAAATTGCGGAGCAGACCAACATGTTGGCTTTGAACGCCACGATTGAGGCGGCGCGCGCCGGCGAAGCTGGCCGCGGGTTCGCGGTCGTTGCGCAGGAGGTCAAGACGCTTGCCGCCCAGACCGGCGCCGCGACGGAATCGATCGGCAATCAAATGAGCTCTATGCAGCGCGCGACTCAGACCGCCGCTCGATCAATGTGCGCCATAGCCGAAACAACGGAGACGGCCAACAGCCTTGCGACGAGCATCGCCGTGGTGGTCGAGCAGCAGAGCGCCGCGACGCAAGAAATCGCCGTCAACGCGACGCAGACTTCGACGGATGTTGGGGCCATCGCCCTCAACATCGCCAGCGTCGAGAAGGCCGCGACGACGTCCCGCGATGCGTGTGGGCAGCTGTTGTCTGCCGCCGAGGCTTTGTCCGCGCAGGCCGATCGACTCGATCAGGAAATGCAGTCAGTGCTCTTACACCTGCGCGCGGCATGAAGGTGCGCGCCATTCCAGGCATGCATCCTGGGTCCCTTGCGTTGAGCGGCCGGGCAGCCAGCCAAGAGCGGGCGCGTCCAAGTTGGGCGCGGTCGGCTCTCATGGCATCTGAAGGCGTTTGACTCGACGGACCTCCTCGCTTTGTTCTCAAGTACGCTTCCTCGAAGTCCGCCATCGCCAATCGGCTGTCTGCCCCCACCGCCGAAAGCCCGTGGCTCCCGTCGATCGCAACAGTTAAAGCAAAGCTCACAGCTGCACTGAAAAACCCCGTCGGGATGTCCAAACCGCGTACGAACTTGATCTCCCGTGATGCAACTGGTCGGCAGCTCTTAAGTTCACCAACAGTTCACTCTGTCTCACCAAACCCGTTGAATGCCCTTAGGTAATGATTTTCACGTTTGCTGACAATTAAGGCTCTCCGTGCAATAAAAACAACGCTGTATGCTACAACGCTTTCAATCTCGCGTTGGAGGGTAAAATGAAGTATCATAATTTTGCGATGGCCATCGGTGCAGTCTCTTGCGCATTTATGCTTCAGGGCTTCATCGGAGTCAGTGGAGACATGATTTACGCTCCGACTAAGGCCAAAGCGCCAGGCTATGTCGTTACAACAACGCCGGCCGCGGCGCATAAATACGTCCGACGGACCTAACGGTGGGTATCTCATGCCTCGGCGAGACGATGGCGCGCACGGCTCTGCGAAGCCGCCGAAGTCATTGTCAGGCGTAATGAGATTTTCGGCGCTGAAGCGTGGAAGATCATGGCCATGAACGCGATCTGACAGTTTCCCGACGGATATGCCGCGAGAGCGTGGACGATGTTCGTCGCCATCCTTCATCGACGATCACCGGCAAGCCCATAAGGTCGAGCCGATCGGCAAGGTCTTGCCGATCGGCCCTTCCACTTATCACGCCCATGCCGCCATGGCTCCTCTCGGTTGGCAAGATCGGCAAGCTACACATCGCTTTGACCCGAGGCGGCCGCACTGAAAACGCCCTGTTACTGGCCCTCGTGTCGCACCGCGACTCCGCTGAAGCCCTAATCGATTGCAAGCGATTGCTCGAATCGTGACGGCCCAGATCGCAGGCCAGATCGGCGACATCCAGACCACGGCGCAGCGCGCGGCGCAGAACATTTCGGCCATCGTGCGCACCACCGACGAGACCAACCGCGTGGCGTAATACATCCTGTGACTGCGTCCGCGGCCATTGGCGGTTCGCCTCCAGCACGAGCCGGGAATGTCGCCCGGCTGCGCCGTTCAGGAGAAAGCGTCGGCGTCATCGCGTGGTGATGAGGCGCTATGGCCTAACGAACGGTTTCGACAATCGCCATTCTTTCGGACCGTTCCTTCCGAGCGCGCGCTCGATTCGGCCGACGTCGTCATTGTGGCAGTAGATTGCTTCGAAGCCAGGCATGCAAGCGGCGGCAAGTTCCGCCAGAGATCCGCGCCAGACATGGCGCCTGCGGCGGCGCAAGTCACAAAGCCGCGGGCATCGTGTTCGCTGACTACAATTTTCCAGCCTATCGAATGATGGGCTCCCATCGAGGAGCGGGCTCGCCAAGCGCGCGAGATGCTCAAGGAGCTTGATCCGAAACGGCCATTGCCTCCATTGCTGTAGTTCGTGCAATCGGCGACGTAGCGTCTTGGTGACATTCTGTTTAGCCTCAGTTGCGGCATTGCGACGCCTAAATTTTATCCATGGAGCATATCTCAACTGAAAAGTTTTGAAACCCAGCGGGGTTCACGAAGTTTTCAATACGCAGTTATTTGCCTTGGACCGATCGTCAATTCCTCGCCATAAGACGCGGCGGAACTTTGGCGAGAAGTCAATTTAGAGGTCGAACACAATGAATGATGGGAGAGAAAATAATAAGGGGCTAGCTTTAGGCGTGGGTGCTGTGCTGCTGTTCTTGGCAGCTGTGGTCACGTACCTTTACTGCGTTTGGAAAATGATGGACTTTTTGTACGCGCTTCTGCACCGTTGGTGATAGATGCCCACTTCAGCGTCCGGCAAGCGTCCGGCGCACTGGAGGAGTTGCCGTCTTCGCATGAAACTAGGTCAAGAAGCTTTCCGATTCGAGATCATTGTCGCGATTTTCCGGCGCAACTCCTCGTCCGATACAGGTTTATGGAGCAATTCGAAGCCGCTCGACAGGATTTCTCGAATCTGGTCGATCGCGGTGTCTCCCGTCAGAATCAATGTCGGGATCGCGCGACCCGCGCGCCGCCTGATTTCCGTCGCCGTCTGGACGCCGCTCAATGCGTGATCGATCCGTTGATCGGAGACGATGCCGTCGATGGTCCAATCAAGTTGCGCCGCTCTTTCCAAGGCCTCCTTGCCGCTCGCGGCTGCGATTGTGTCGTAACCCCATGTCTGCGCCATGTCGGCGATGCATTCGCGCAGGACCGAGTTGTCCTCGACGACGAGAAGGCGTCCGCCCGCATCTTGGATTTCGAGTGCAGCTTCACCGTGAGCAGCTTCGGCGTCAGTTCTACGGGGGAGATCGAGAGAAAAACGCGAACCGCGGCCGAGCCGCGAGGCCATGTCGATCCTGGCGTCGAGAAGCGTCGCCAGCCGCGCCACGATGGCGAGGCCAAGCCCGAGGCCCAGGCCGAGGTCGCGGCCGGGATTGTCGACCTGGACAAACTCTTCAAAAATGTCGGCTTGACGATCCTCCGGGATGCCGATGCCGGTGTCGATGATTTCCAAACTTACGCGCGGACCGCGCGGCCGCGCCCCGATCAGGATCTTGCCTTCGTGGGTATAGCGCAGCGCGTTTTCGATGAGGTTGCGCGCGGCCCGCTCCAGAAGCGAGCGATCGGCCCATACGCGCAACCGACAGGGCGCCTGGCGCAACTCAAGGCCCTTGGCCTTTGCCTTCACGACATATTCGGCGGCGAGCCGATCGAGCAAATCCCCGACGTCGACCACTTCGGGCGCCGCATCGACAACGCCGGCGTCGAGGCGCGACATGTCGAGAATTGCAGTCAGGAGACCGTTCAGGCCGCTCAGGGCCTGTTTCATCCTCTGGGCGGTTTCGGCCGCGTTCGGAACGCTTGCGACCTGCCGTTCGATGATCGACAGCAGCAGGACCAGGGACTGAACCGGCTGGCGGAGGTCATGACTGGCCGAAGCGAGGAATTTGGACTTGGATTGATTAGCGCGCTCCGCCTCGGCGCGCGCCGCGGCCATCGCCCGCTCCGCAGCTTTTTGCTGCTCGATGTCTCGGAAATAGACGGAGGCGCCGCCTCCATGCGACGGATAGACGCTGAACGTCACCCACCGTTTCATCGCGGGCGAGACCGTCTCGAACTGCACCGCGCGGCTTTCTGCAACGGCCCCCTGAAAATCCGTCCGGATATCCGCGTCGAAAATGGCGGGAAAAACCTCGAACAGCCGCCGTCCCAGAACCTCGTCCGACCTCTTGCCAAGCATGTCTTCCGCGCGGCGGTTGAAGTAGGAGAACCGCGATTGCGGGTCCAACGCGAAGAACCCATCGCCGATGCTGGCGAGGATTTCGTCGGCTTTGGCGTTCGCGGCTTCGAGCGCGCTCTGTTTTTCGACGATCGAGGTCACGTCGAGCAGTGTGACGAAGACCTTGGTGAGCCGGCCATTCCGGTCAAGTTCGGAATTCGCGACGCTCTCAACCCAGCGCGTAAGGTGGTCGTCTCCGAGAACTCTGAAACGGCTCTTGCCGCCGACGCCTGAGAAAATGTCGTCAAACATGGCCGATACGGTGGTCCGGTCGGCTTCTACGGCGCGCCCTGTCAGGCCCATCCGCGCGCCCTGCAAGGTTCCGCCGCCCCGCGGCGTGCTCGGCTTGTATCCCATGACTTTTTCGAAGTTTTCGGCCAACTCGACCCGATTGTTCTTGAGGTCGAATTGGAGATAGGTCAGGCGGGCCGCGTCCGCGGCGTGCCGCAAACGTCCTCGGCTCAGGCGCAACGCGGTGTCAGCGCGCCTGATTTCGGTCACGTCGAGGTTCGTGCCGACGCATGTCTCGATTGCGCCGCCCGCGCTCTGCCGCGCCTTCTCGACCATTTCGATGACGCGGATCTCATTGTCGCTTGGTCGCCGTATGCGGAATTCACGGCGACTGACGCCGCCGCGGCGCAGCAGCGTCCGCAACAGCATCTCCTGCTGTCGCAGGTCCTCCGGCAGCACGACTGCGGCCCACGCATCGTAGGACACAATTCCGTCCGGCGTCGGCTCCATGCCATAGATCTTGAACATCTGGGCGTCCCAGATGGCGAGATTGGTTTTGACGCTCCATTCCCAGACGCCGACGCACGTCGTTTCCGTCGCCAGTTCGGCGCGCTGCTGCGCGGCGCGCAAGCGCGCTTCATCACTTCGTCTTTCGGTGAAGTCGCGAATGATCTTAGACGCGGCGACTATGGCCCCTTGTCCGTCGCGGACGGGCGAGATCGTGAGCGAGACATCAATCAGGCGCCCGTCTTTCGCAACGCGTCGAGTCTCATAATGCTCGACGCGCTCGCCTTTCTTGAGCCGATCGATGATTTCGCCTTCCTCGCCCAAGCGGTCCGCGGGCAGAAGCGGTGTGGTGGATCGCCCGACGATCTCGGCGGCGCTATAGCCGAAAAGGCGCGTGGCGGCCGCATTCCAGCTCAAAATTATCCCGTCCAAGTTCAAGCTCAGGATCGCGTCATCTGAGGTTTCGACGATCGATGCGAGATGTGATTTGAGTGACTGCGTCTCGGTCGCGGCAAGCTCCCGGACATGACCGCGAACGAAGGCGTCGGTCAGGCAGACGATGACACCGCCAAGGACCAGGAAAAATCCAAGTCCGATCCAGTCGGCCGCATCTCGCAACGGAATGAAAGCGAAATGAATGACGCTGGCGGACAGCACAACGGCGGTGACGCCGGCGGGCGCCCCGCCGATCAAAGCGGCGAGCATCACGACTGGCCAAAATGTCAGGTAGGCGGCCCGCTCGGAGTGGGGACCAAGCAAAGCTAGGCGCAGGAGCGCGCCCGCGGCGACGAGCGCCGCGCCCAAGATAATGGTTAGGGGCCACGAAGCTCCCGCACGCAAGGCGACGACCGAATTCAAGCCACGCTCTAATGCGGGCGGAAGACGTCCCCCCTTTCCGCCATTGGAGCCATTAGCGGCAGTTCCGTCTTGCGACATGCAATGCCCCGTGTGCTGAGCCCTGCCGGGTCAGGAGTGAGATTAATTTTCTCGTTTCGAAGCGACCCGTCAACGCCATAAGCGCCATAGGGCCATGACAAGCCTCGTCTTTCGACGTTTCGTCGGAAAAAGCGGCGGCAAGTTGTCCGAGCCGCCGTCACCTGCTTCGTCGACACGGACGGCGCATTTATCTTCCCATTTTCGTAATCGAAAGCGCGGTTGCTATCCGCGCCCAAGGTCAACATCGCGCCGATGATATTGGGGACTTTTCCGTCTGCTTGGAGTTTGAGTCGCATGGGAATGCCCGGGCGCTAAGGGCAAAGCCATGTCAGACGTCGCAGGAAGAACTCGCGATCTCGGGAAGAGCACAACCGATACCACTCCACCCCCGCGAGCTAGCCAAAGCGAGAGAACACAGGGAGGATGACGACCGTGAGAACGGCACTGATCAAAATGCTTTCGGCCGCTGTGGCGATGGCGCTCGCGACGGCCGCTGTCGCCCAGCAGCAAAAGCTTAGCGACGCCGATTACATGGCGAAGGCGATGTCGGCCGCGCCCGAGACGGTGGCGAAAGGGGCGACCATCGCCGCCATGGAGGGCGGCAAAATGCGCACGCTTCAAAAGGGCTCCAACGAGTGGACCTGCATGATCATGCCCGACGGCGTGCCGATGTGCACGGACCCGGCCGGAATGGAATGGGTGCATGCGCTGGTCACCAAAACTACGCCGCCTGACAAGGTCGGCTTCATGTATATGCTCACCGGCGACAACGGGACCAGCAATGTCGCTCCCGGCGCCGAGCGGCCGACCCCGGACAATCATTGGGTCAAGACGGGGCCGCACGTCATGCTCCTGGGCGCGGGCGTGAAGGCGATGGCCGGCTATCAGCGCACGCTCGACCCGGACCCGACCAAGCCCTACGTCATGTGGGCGGATACGCCGTACGAACACCTGATGATCCCCGTGAAATGAAAGAGGGCGGCTACCGGCGGGCGTGATCAACGGGACCAACCACGACGGGTGCGGAAGGATTTTCGCCCCCAGCTGGAAATCATCGCCCGCCGTCAGTGTAGTTCTCGACGGATAAGCGCTGCTATTTCGCGGCGCAGTTCGGTCGCGGAGACAGGCTTGTGCAGCATTGAGTAACCGCTGGAGTTGATCTCGGCGATCCGTTCCTTCGCGGTGTCGCCGGTGAGCACAAGGGCGGGGAGGGCCCGGCTGGCGCGGCGGTTGATCTCCCTGGCGGTGTCTGTGCCGGTCAAACCCGCCCCCAGTCGCTGATCGGTGATCAAAATGTCAAAGGGCAAATCCCCGGTTGCCGCCAGTTCGAGCGCTTCTTCGCCGCTGGCCACCGCCGTCGCGTCATAGCCCCAATTGTCCAACATGGCGGTGAGGCTATGTCGGACGACAGCGTTATCCTCGACGATCAGCACGCGGCCGCCGGGATCCCGGATTGCGGTCTCGGACTCACTGCGAATCGGCGAAGACACGCCCGCGACTTCCGGCAGAACCAGCGAAAAGCGGGAGCCGCGTCCCGGCCTTGACGAAACTTCGATTTCCGCGCCCAACAGGCTCGCCAGGCGAGCGACGATCGCCAGCCCCAGGCCCAATCCTTTTTCGAGATCGCGGCCGGGATTATGCAACTGGTGGAATTCCTCGAAAATGTTCGCTTGTTGACCTGCGGGTATGCCAACGCCGGTGTCATAGACGTCAATGCGGACATATGCGCCGCGGCGTCTGACGCCGACCAGGACGCCGCCGGTCGACGTGTAGCGAAGCGCGTTCTCGATCAGATTGCGTATGGCGCGCGCCAGAAGCCTGGCGTCGCTGCGAACAAAGATACGCCTTGGCGCCAGTCGCAATTCCAGTCCCTTGGCGGCGGCGCGAGGGACATATTCGTCATGCAGTCGCAGCAGCTTCGCGCCGAGATCGACAGTCTCAAAAATGGGAGATTCGACGCCAGCGTCCAACCGCGAAAGGTCGAGAACGGCGCCAAGAAGGGCGTTCAGGCCATCCAGGGACCGCTTCATCAAAGCGATGATTTTCTTCGTCTTTGGCTGCGCTTGCGCTTCACGCTCGGCAATCGCCAACAGCAAGACCAGCGATTGCACGGGCTGGCGGAGGTCGTGACTGGCGGCCGCGAGAAAAGTCGATTTCGCCGCATTCGCGCGTTCGGCTTCGGCCTTGGCGGCGATCAGGGCGGCCTCCACGGCGCGTTGTTCGGAGACATCGCGAAACCCGACCCAGATTCCGCCTTCGCGTGTGGGGTGGACGCTGAATGAGGTTGGCCTCTTGAGGATCGGACACATCAACTCGAAGTCCAAAGGGTGCTTCTCGGCCATAACCCTCGCGAAATTCGCGTGAAGCTGCGTGTCTTCGGCATGAGGAAACACCTTAAAGTAGGAGTGGCCCAAGACGTCAGCGGCTTTTTTGCCAAGCATGACCTCCGCATGCACGTTGATAAAATCGAAACGCCAGTTCTTGTCCAGGGCGCAAAAGCCGTCCGCTATCGTCGCAAGGATTTCCTCTGACTTGTTCCTTGCGGTTTCCAGAGCCCTGCCGCCCTCCACCGCAGTGACGTCCCGACAGGTGATCATGCTCCGCAGCGGCTTGCCGCTGGCGTCGCTTTGCAAGGTCCATGCGCTCTCGATCCAGCGCTCCGCGCCATCGTCGCACAGGACGCGGTATGTGAGCGATCCCTTAGGCTTTCCGGCCAGGAAATCCTGGTGGGCTTGCCGCACCCGCGCGCGATCTGCGGGGGCCGCATTCAAGACGAGATCGTCGATGAATTCGACAGGACTGTCCGCGCGCTGCGCCGAGGACGAATGGCACATCACCTGCGCGTAGTTTTCCGCCAGTTCCAGGCGACCGGAGCTGAAGTCATAGTCGGCATAGGTCATGCGGGCGGCGTCCGCCGCGATCCGCAAACGCAACTGGCTTGCACGAAGCTTGTCGTCCTGCTGACGCAGGATTTCCTCGGCGCGCTTCCGTTCGCTTACATCCCGAAATGTCACCGAAATGGCGATAGTTTTTCCATCGAGATCCTGGATTGGCGCGGCGCTGAGTTCGACAAAGAGCCGGCCCCCGTCCTTGCGGCGCCGCGTCGTTTCGACAAAAATCGCCTTCTGCTCGACGATGACTTGCCGATAATGTTCAGGCTGATCGTCCCGCAGTTCGGGCGGCGCGATCAAGTCGTTGAGCGAGCGGCCCATGGCCTCGCTTTCGCAATACCCGAATATGGCCGTCGCGCCGGGGTTCCAACTCTGCACGGTCAAGTCGAGACCGACGCGCAGGATGGCGTCGCTGGACGCGGTGACAACCGCCGCAAGCTGCGCATTGCGCTCCTGCAATTCGCGCTGCCGCCGCAAGAGGTCAAAGCGTTCGATGCTGACCTGGATGGCGCGGCGCAAGCTGAAGCTGTCGTCGGTCAAATGACTCTTATTCAGATAATCCTGCGCCCCCGCCTGCAAGAACTTCGTTGCAGTCGCTGCGTCCGAGACCGCGGTCAGAACGACGACGGCCAAAGGGATCTCGCCACCCGGCGCACGCAGCGCGTCAAGAACTTCGATCCCATCCATGTCGGGCAGGCGATAGTCCAGCAGGATGCAGTCCGGCTTGAACGCCTCGGCCGCCATGAGACCATTGCGGCCACTCTCAGCCTCCTTGACGAGGCAACCGAAATCTTCGAGCGCGAACCGCGCGACAATGCGGTCCTCGGGGGAATCGTCGATAACAAGAATTTTCAGAAGCGCCGACGCATCCGATTTTTGCTCCGATGGCTTAGAACTCGGAGGCGTGATGGAGAATGTACCGGCCTTGGTCGACATGCCTCAACTTTCTGCTCGGTAGGGCGGAGAGGCGCCAGGAAGCCATTTTTCGATGAGTTCGCCGATTGCTTCTTGCCAGCGATCAAATTCTAGCGGCTTGACCACATAGTCATTGGCGCCGGCCTTCGTGCAAAAATCAATGTCGTTCTGGCTGGACGACGTGGTCAGCACGACGACAGGCTTGTCCTCCCCGCGCCTGCGGAAAAGGCTGAGCAATTCGTGGCCGCTGACGCCAGGCATGTTGAGATCGAGCAGGATGATCGCCGCCTCGCGGGCCTTCGCACACCCCTCGTCGGTTTCAAGCATCGCGCGGGCTATCCTGCTGTCGGCGCAGCGCTCGACCGGGTTGGCGACGCCCAGTCCTTCGAGCGCGGCGCACAGGCTGAAGAAGTCCTCGTCACTGTCTTCTACAGATAGAATGGTTGAAGGCTCTAGCGCCGTCATGACGGCGGCCTTTCTTCCTCTTGCAGCGTGAAGAAGAAAGTCGAACCTGCGCCGGGCGTCGATGTCAGCCAAATGCGCCCGCCATGGCGCTCGATCGTCTTCCTGGCGATGGTCAGGCCCGCTCCTGTCCCCCCGCCGAATTCGTCGCGACCATGCAACCGACGGAAGATTTTAAAGATCTTCGCGTGATTTTTCTGGTCGACGCCGATGCCGTTGTCACGCACGTAGAGTGTGACAGGTTTTTCCCGCTCGATCCCAATCTCGATCCAGCGTTCGCCTTTGTCGTTGTATTTAATCGCGTTGGAGATCAGGTTGACCAACACTTCACGCAGACGGACCCGGTCGGCCTTGACAATAGGTAGCTTTACTGAGCGGCGGATGACGACGCCGGACTCGGCTACCCGTTTGGTCAACATCTGCAACGCCTCATCGACCAGGGCGCCGAGATCGACGTCTTCCAACATGAGGTCAACACGGCCGGTGCGAGAGTATTGCAACAACGATTCAATCAGATCGTCCATGCGCCTGGTCAGCTTGAGAATCGTTTCGATGTGCTGGTCAGGATCGCCTTGCTTGCGTTGAACGAAGGTGGCGAGGTGATTGATACCGCGCAACGGCTCCTTGAGATCATGAGAGGCGACATAAGCGAAGCTGTCGAGTTCTCTGTTGACCTCGCGCAGCTTGCGATTGACCAGTTCGGTCTCTTCGGCGCGCGCCAGTATGACGTCGACAATGCCCCAACGAAGATCTGCGGCCGCCTCGATCTCGCATGTGATCCAAGGCTTCGAGCGCCCTTTGACGCTTTCCTTCCAGATCGCAAAGGACATGCGCGGCGACAGGCGGACCGAGCCGTCGGATTCATCGATATGAACGGGCTTCGCCGGATCGCCGGCCCATTGGACCGTATGGGCCTGCTCGGGACGAAACCACATCACGAAGTCCGGACGCCGCTTCGAGAGCCGCACGGCGAGAACGCCGGCGGCGATCTCGACATAGGGTGCGGCGTCTGGAAGATGTTCGGCCAGCCGATCGTTGGCCACAACAAGTTCATCGCGGCCGGCGAGCCAGATCGCCAGTTCCCTGAGTTGCTCATCCGAAGGCGTTTCGCCGAATTTCGTGATCTGGCCTTCCGTGATCAAGGCGGCGCCGCCGGCGTCGATATAATGACGGATGTTGGCGTCCGGGCTGGCGCAGAGGGCGGCGTGAATGTCGGGATTGCCGTGGAGCGCCCGCATCAAGCGTTCCAGCACCTCCTTCATGTGCGATCGGTAGTCGCTGCTTTCCGCGTCTTCCTTGGACGACATGGTCAGCGAGATCATGTGGGCCAGGAACTCGGACGCCATCCGGATCTCAAAGGGGACGTGTCGGGGCGCGCTCTCATGGTTGCAGGCGAGCAGCCCCCACAAGGCTCCATTCTTCATCAGGGGCATGACCATGGAGGCCTTGACGCCCATATTCTTGAGGTAGCCGGTGTACATCACCGAGACGCTGCGCAGGCTCGCATAGCTCAGATCGACCGGGGCGCCCGTGTGGGGTGAAAGCTCTGGAACCAGCGGAATCGGCTCATAATCGGCGTTCGGCAAATGCCGCAGCCACGACAGCGCGAACAGGCGGCGAGCCGGCGCTGGAATGTCGCTGGCTGGATAATGGAGGCCAAGGTAGGACTGGAATCCATCAGCGATCGACTCCGCGATGACGTGGCCGCTGCCGTCCTCCTGGAATTTGTACGCCATCACCCTTTCGAAGCCGGTGAAGCGTCGGATCTGCGCCACGGCGAAATCGAAAAAGGATTGCAGGGTCGGGGCGGCATGCAATCGCGCCATGGTCGCGCGCAGATCCGAATAGAGATCGAGCATCGGCCAGCCGTCTTCGTCCGGCAAGACTTCGAACTCAAGGATCATTGCGCCGCCACAACGATGTCCAAACAGATGGAATGGCCGACTTGCGCGTGTGTCCTGAGCTTTCAGGCTCGCAAGATGGACCGGACCATTGTCGAGGTTTTCCGTCGACAGGCGCGAAACGACGGCTTCGACCCGAGTTGGAATGACATCGGCGAGTGTTTTTTCGCCCGGTTTCTCAAAGGAAATTCCCAGGAGATCAGCGCAATTCGCGGAAGCCTGCAAGATCCGCAGCGATGTCAGTTCGATGACCAGCATGCAGCCGTGTGGTTGAATCGCGCCCGAAAACTGCACTTGCTCGCGATCGCAATTCGAGAGATCGACGTTTTTTGCGGTTACGGCTTCACCATTCGCGTGCATTTCAACAGATTTGCTCAACCGTATCAAATTCGCAACAAGAAACTGGCGCAAAAATGATTCGTATAGCTAAGCTTACGGACTATGCCGGCTGCAATAATGATTGTCTGTGATCTTGAAAGAAGTGGATTTCTGGCTATCGCCGCGTTCTGAGGCGACCGTTTACTGTCGAGCTTTGGCTCGCGACATGAGGAATCGGTTTGCGCTGGATCTCCAGCCTGAACTGTTCTGCCGGGCCAATGATTCAGGCAAAGGCGGCTCGTTTCAGCCAAGCGCGTATCGAAGTCGTAAAACGAAAGGCCGCGATCGGAATGCCAGCTGAGCGCTGAGCGGCCAACTCTATGATCGAACACGCTAGGCTCGGGACTCATAACCAATAGCTGACGGTCGCCGCGAGGCACACGGTTGCGAGAAAATTGATAGCGTTGCGGTCGTACCGCGTGGCCACGCGCCGGAAGTCTTTCAGGCGGCAGAACATGCGTTCGATGGCGTTGCGGTTGCGATAGAGGAACGGCGAGAAGCAGTTCTTCCATCTGCGGTTGGCCTTGGGCGGGATGTTCGGCATGGCGCCTTGATCCTCGACTTGACGGCGGAGCTTGTTGGCGTCGTAGCCCTTGTCCGCATGCAGGATGTCGCAGGCGGGCAACCGCTCCAGCAATGTCGCGCCCGCGACGCAATCCGCGATGTTTCCGCCCGTGAGCATGAAGGCCAACGGACGGCATTGCGCATCGGTCAGGGCGTGGATTTTCGTCGTGCGCCCACCGCGCGAGCGGCCGATGGCCTGACTTTTCTCCCCCCTTTTCCGCCCGCCGCGCAGCGGTGAGCTTTGACGGCGGAACTGTCGATCAGGACCTCCGCAGCTGGCCCGCCAGCGCGCGCCAATGTTTCGAACAGCGAGGTCCAAACGCCTTTCTCGGCCCAGCGAACAAAACGGTTGTAGAGCGTCTTCCGCGGGCCATAATCCGGCGGCGCGTCGACCCAGCGCCCACCAGATTTCAGCACATGCACGATGCCGCTGATCACGCGGCGATCATCGACGCGCTCCTTGCCGCGCGTGTCGGTCGGAAGATGGGGCTCAATCTTCGAAAACTGCTCGTCCGTGAGCCAAAACTGATCCCGATTCATGCAAGCTTCCTTTCGGAAGCGCGTGAATCATAAGCTGCTGCTCAGGCCAAGCGTTTTATGGGTCCGGAGCCTAATAATCACGGAAGCTTTACTCGCTGCGCCGTTGCTGGTCAGGATAGAGAAGACCGAAAAAGGCTTACGAGCTGTGGTTGCCTGTCGCCAGAACAGCGCCGCCACAGGAGGGGTTCATGAGCGGTTCCTCACCGCGCTTGAGCGGCATGGAAGACGTTAGGGCCGTCGACAATTCCGAGCCCCATCGTCTCGATGACGTTGAGTGGCTTGATCAGGAACTCCGCAACGCCGCTCCGGGTCGCGAGACCGACTTGATGCGGCTGCTGCTGTCCCGCGTGACTTTGAACAACATGTTTCAGTTCTGCGCCCTGCTCGATACGGCGGGGCGGATGTGGGACGTCAACTTCGCCGCATTGCGCGGCGGGGGGCTAACACGGTCCGACATCCATGGGCAACCCTTCTGGGAGGCCCATTGGTGGCAGGTTTCGGAGGCGACCAAGACCCGGTTGCGGGAAGCGATCGCCCGCGCGTCGGAAGGCGCCTTCGTCCGTTACGATGTCGACGTTCTTGGCGGCGCCCGGGGGCAGGAGGTGATAACGATCGATTTCAACATTGCTCCCGTCAAAGACAACGAAGGCGCCGTTCGCTTCCTGGTGTGCGAAGGACGCGACGTCACGGAGCAGCGCCGCCTCGAAGCCGAAGTTCGTCGGCAGCGGCAGGAATTGGCGCGTCTCGATCAATTGAAGACGCAGTTCTTCACCAATGTCAGCCACGAATTCCGCGCGCCTCTGACCTTGATGCTGGGCCCGGCCGCCGACGCCCTCGCCGACGCGGAGGAGCCGCTCGGCCCGCGCCAGCGCCGGCGCATCACCCTGATGCAGCGAAACGCAACGCGGCTGCTGAAACTCGTCAACACGCTGCTCGACTTCTCGCGGCTTGAGGCGGGCCGCGCGCAGGCGTCCTGCGAGCCCACCGATCTTGCGGCCCTGACCACCGATCTCGCCAGCAACTTCCGCTCGGTGATCGAACGGGCGGGGTTGCGCTTCATTGTTGATTGCCCGCCCTTGCCGCAGCCTGCTTATGTCGACTGCGACATGTGGGAGAGGATCGTCTTCAACCTGGTGTCCAACGCGTTCAAGTTTACCCATCAAGGGGAAATCGCCGTGACGCTGAGAGCGGACAATAGCTCGGCGAGCCTTGCCGTCTCCGACACCGGGATCGGCATCCCTGCGGAGGCGCTGTCGCACATCTTCGATCGTTTTCACCGCGTCGAAGGCTCGCGCGGGCGAAGCCATGAAGGCTCCGGCATAGGGCTGGCTTTGGCGCAGGAACTGGCGCGTTTGCACGGCGGCGAAATCACGGTCGAGAGCGCCCCTGGCGAAGGCAGCCGTTTCTCAGTCACCGTGCCGCTGGGCGGCCCCCGGCTCACAAGCAATGGCGTCGGCGTTGCGTCGACGCTCGCCTCGACCGCAACCGCCGCAACCGCCTATGTGGAGGAAGCGCTGCAATGGCTTCCTGACCAAGGCGGCGGTCAGCGAGTTCGACTGCGAACGAAGCCGCGACGTCGTCCTCGCCCAGGGAGGATCGCCGGTCGCGCGTGGTCGTCGCCGAAGACAACGGCGACATGCGCGATCACCTCAAACGCCTGTTGTCGGAGGCGGGTTATGACGTCGAGGCCGTCGGCGATGGACGCGCGGCCCTTGCCGCGGTTCGCGCCGAGCCGCCAGATCTTCTGTTGGGCGACGTGATGATGCCGGACCTCGACGGCTTTGCGCTGCTGCGCGAGATCCGCGCCGATCCGGTGATCGCGGCCACGCCATTCCTTATGTTGTCGGCGCGAGCCGGCGAGGAGGCGCGGGTCGAGGGGCTCGACGCCGGCGTCGACGATTCGCGCGTGTGGAAGGCGTGCTTCGGCTCTCCCGGTTGCGAAGGGAGAAGGCCGAGTCGGAGCAACGGCGCCTGGCGCACGCGCTCGACCTCTCCGAGGATCGCCTCAGCCTGGCGCTGGAAAGCGGCCGGATGGGAAGCTGGAACTGGAACCTGAGCACGGACGAACTTGGCTGGACGCCCACATGCAAGGCCATGTTCGGCATGCCCGCTGACGCGCTGGTGACCTGGGCGATGTTCATCGATCGTTTGCATCCGGAGGACCGCGACCGAGTGGACGCGCTGTGCCGCGCGGCCCTGGATCCTGCGATCCGCGCGCCTTACGACGCCGAGTACCGTATCGTCGGACCGAGCGGCGGAACACGCTGGATCCTCTCGCGCGGAAAAGCCTATTTCGATGGGGCGCGCGCCGTCCGATTCACCGGCACGCTCGTTGACGTAACCGAACAGAAAGAAGCCGAGGCGCATCTGCGGTTGTTGGTCAACGAACTGGCTCATCGCGTGAAAAACACCCTGACGGTGGTGCAATCGATCACCGAACGGACGTTCCGCGGGGGCGGCGGCGTCGACGGGATTCGGCAGGCGCTGGGCGGCCGCCTTCAGGCCCTGGCCGACACCCATACGCTGCTGACGCTTTCGAATTGGCAGAGCGTGGACTTTGGCAGTCTCGTTTCGCGCTCGACCGGCCATCTCGTCAGAGACGACAGCGCCCGCTTCCGTATGGATGGCCCCACGCTGGCCCTCGCGCCCAAGGCCGGCGTGGCTTTGGGATTGGTTCTGCATGAACTCGGCGTCAATGCGGTGAAGCACGGCGCCTGGTCGGTCGAGGGCGGCAGCGTTTCTTGCCTGTGGGCCATTGAAAATCAGACCTTCCGTCTGGAGTGGAGCGAATCAGGGATCTCCGGCCTGGCCGCGCCGACGCGGAAAGGCTTTGGCGCGCAACTCGTCAATCGATTCGTCGCCTACGACCTGAAGGGCGAAGCGCGCCAAATCTGGCGTCCAGAAGGGCTGCTGTACGTCCTGAAGGCGCCGATCGGCAACACGCTGGCGGAATGATGCATCCGCGATGATCCGCGAACCAGGACGCAAGCAGAGCCATCCCTACAGCGTCGGCGCGGGTTCGGGCGGGCGAAGAGACGGCGCCCCGAGGGCCAGCTCAGGTTCGTCTCGGACAAGTTGTGAGAATAACGTGCGAAACAGCGTCAGCGCCTGGAGCATCAAATGCCGCGCACATCGGAATTAGCTGAAATCGCCTCCGTCAAGTTGCTGATTGCAAAGGAGGACGTCATTGCGCTCGGCGATCCTGAAGCCATCTTGTGGGCGCTCGATGAATTCCATCGGGCCGAAGCGTTGCTCAACCGGTTACTGTGGGAATCGTGGCCGTCCCCAAAGCCTGGAGCGCTTGAAGTTACGAACCGTGTAAGGCGAGACTTTCGTGCTTAGAGGTCCTTTCGGCTGCGACCGCATCAACGCCTTGGGCCACGCTTAATTATGGGTAGGGCCGCCGGGGTCCCGTTGTCGTCGGCCGCGCGAGGCGCGCGCGCAAGGCTTCAGCGAAGCGCCGCGAACGAGGATCGTTCGGTTCAAGTTTCTCCAGTGTCTCAGCATGGCCCAGCGAAGAGGCGTAATCGCCCATCTGCGCCTCATACGAAGCAAGCGCCGACAGGATTTCGCGGGCGTTGGGCCGGCGGGTCAAGGCGCTGCGGAGCACCTCGACGGCATTGGCGGACTCGCCGAGGTCATGCAGGGCGATCGCATAGACGTAAGCGTAATGCGGGACCTTGGGCGCCAGCCGCGCCGCCACCTCCAACTTGGCCATGGCCTCCGGGTACCGTTTTTGGCGGATCAAGCTCAGCGCCAGAGCGTGGGCGAGCGGCGCTGATGCAGGATTGTCCGCCAGGGCTTGCGCGAGCCCCGCCTCGACGGCCTCCTCGTCGCCGCGCTTGCGCGCGATCTCGGCAAACTGGATCGCCGCGGAGGCAAAAGTCTTGTCGAGCGCCAAGGCCTTGGCGAATTCCGCCTGCGCCTCATCGATCCGTCCGCGCGCAAGAGCGAGGCCGCCGAGATTGGCGTGGGACTCCGGCCGCTCGGCGTTGAACATCTGGCCCGCGACATATTCATCGAGCCCCTTGTCGAGTTGCGCGTGATCCTCCTGCTTTAGGCTGGCTTCCGCGTCGCCCGCCAGGGCGCGGGCGGCCTGCATGCGCACCAACCGCGAGGGGTCGCCGAGCAGCGGCGCCAGCGCGCGCGCCTTCACCGCCGCGTCGGCGCCGGCCAATACGTCGGCCGCCGCTGCGCGGATCATCGGATCATCGGCATTGGTCAAGTGTTCGGCGGATTCGAGCACAACCGGGGCGACGGCGCCGTCGAGACGATGCAGCGCGCTGGCGCGGGCGACGGCCGACTGGGCGCCGTCTTTCGCAACTGCGACCAAAGCGTCGGTTGCGCCCGGTCCGTCATTATCCGCGAGCGCGAAAGCCTCGGCGAAGGTCTGGGCGCCGGACTTCTCAGCCACGCCCCAGCTTTTCAGCTGCGCCATCGCCCAAGGCGCGTCCTTGTCCGCGTGGCATGCGTTGCAGGCGTTGGGCGCCCCGAGACTCAGGCTGCGGTCCGGACGCGGAATCCGGATGGAATGATCCCGGCGCGCGTGGACCTGCATGAAAGTGGCGGTCGGCATATGGCAGGCGGCGCATTGCGCGCCCGGGGAAGCCTCGGGATGATGGTGGTGAGCGGTCGTGTCGAAGATTTTTGCGGAATGGCATTGTCCGCAGACGCCATTGCCGGCGATCCGCAGCTTGCCCGAATGTGGATTGTGGCAATCCGAGCAGGTGACCCCGGCGGCGTGCATGCGGCTCTGTGCGAAGGAGGCGAATTCAAACACCTCGTCGCGCTGCTGGCCGTCCGGATAAAAAAGGCCGGGCGTCAAGGTCGAGGGATGAAAGGCGTCGTAGAACTGCCGGACGTCGCCTGGGGCGTCCGAAAACTGGCTGCGGCGCGCATGGCAGCCCGCGCAGACCAGTTCCTCGTTGCGTTCTCCAGGGGGACGAGAGCGCACGGCGGTTCCGCTGGGGGTTGCGTTCCAGGAGACGCCGGCGCGCTGGTCGAAGCGCAGCGCAAAACCCTTGTTCACGTCCGCTGAAAGGCCGCTCCCTTTGGCCCATTCGAGGTGACCGGAGGCCGGACCGTGGCACGCCTCGCAGCCGACGCTGATCTCGGACCAGCGGGTCGCGAAGGTTGCGCTCCCGGGATCGTAGTTCTTTTTCAAATCGGTCGAATGGCACCAGGCGCACTGGAAATTCCAGTTCTGGTCTAGGCCCGTCCAGTGCAGCGGATCGCCGGCCACCAATTTGCGGTCGGGATAAAGGTCGAACCAGCGCTGGCCGCCCTGGTCGGCGGGACGGGCGTCCCAGGCGAGGCCAAAAGCCTGGAGCCGGCCGCCAGGGAGTTCAAGCAGATATTGCTGAAGCGGATAGACGCCGAATGTGTATTTGATTTCGAACTCCGCCAGCGCGCCGCTCGGCCCTTCCGCGCGGACCCAATATTTGCCGTGGCGGCGGAAGAACGTGCTTTCGGCCTCGCCCTTTCGGAAACGGGCGTCGTTAAAATCGCCCAGCACGGTCTTGTCGTCCGCGACTTGCATCGCTGCGGCGTGATGCGAGGTCCGCCAGTCCTCATATTGGCTCTGGTGACAAGCTGCGCAGCGCGCCGACCCGACGAATTGCGCCTCTTCCGCGCGCGCCGGGGTCAAGGCGAGGACAAAAACACCAGCGAGGAGGAAGAACCTCCCCACCGACTGGAACGGCCTCACTGCCCTTCGTGCTCCTTCTGCATCTCCTCGACCTTGCGTTTCACGGCCTCCAGATTGAACGAAGCCGGGGCTTGCATGGGCGGGAAATCGACGGCCGTCTCGGCCAGCGCCGCGACCCTCTGCTGCACCAGGACAAAGCGCCAGAACTCCCGGGCGTAAAAATCATTCATGTAGCCGCCGCCCAGGTTGTTGATCGTTTCGCCGCGAATAGACGGCGTGCGCTCGAACGGGTCCTGCCGCAGATTGATGATGGTCGGCATGTCCGTCGTCGTCTTCTCGCCAGGCCAGCCATAAGGCTGTTGATAGAACTGGTATTTGAAGTCGTCGATGCGGATCGCGCCGAGGTTCGGGCCGCCGAAATAGAAGATTTCGTGGCGCTGCGACGGTCCCTCGCCGAGCAGGAGCTTCATCTGGTTGTAGCCATCCAGATGGTTCTTGTAGCTCTGCCCGCCCAGTGTCGCGCCTTTTAGCAACTGTTCGGTGATGTTCGGATTGCCGGCTGCGTCAGCAAGCGTCGGCAGCCAGTCCAGACCGGAGAAAATGCCGTTCTCGATCTTCCCGGGCTTGACCTTGCCGGGCCAGCGGATGATCGCCGGAACCCGAAAACCGCCTTCGAACACCGTTCCCTTGGTCGCGCGAAATGGCGTCATGCCGCCGTCGGGCCAGGTGAAGACTTCGGCGCCATTGTCGGTGGTGAAGATGACGATGGTGTTTTTCGCCTCGCCGATGTCGTCGAGATGTTGCAGCAGCGCGCCGACGGAATCGTCGAGTTGCGCCATGCCGGCCTCCTCGACATTGTAATTGGTCTTAAAGTTCATCATCGCCTGGTATTTCGGCGGCAGATAGGTGAACACGTGCATGCGCGTCGTGTTGTGCCAGATGAAGAAGGGCTTGCCGTCTTTCTTGGCCTTGTCCATGAAGCCGTTGGTGTGCTTGACCAGCACCTCGTCGAAGGTCTGCATGTCATATTTGGCGGGCCGTCCCTCCTGCCAGTTCTGCACGTTCTTCATGTTGGGGAAGGGCGGCAGCGGGCCTTCGTCCTCTATTCTCTGCCTGCCGACCCTGCCCCAGCGCGGCTGCACAGTGGCGTCGTCCACGTCGGTCGCATAGGAATGGACGAGGTTGCGCGGGCCGTACTTGTCGATCCACTCCTGCGGGTAGTCGAACCAATAGGGGTCCGACATCGCGTCGAGATGGTACAGATACCCGAAGAACTCGTCGAAGCCGTGCACCGTCGGCAAATATTTGTTGAGGTCGCCGAGATGGTTCTTGCCGAACTGCCCGGTTTCGTAGCCGAGAGATTTCAGGACCGTCGCCAGCGTCACGGCCTGGTCGGGAATGCCGACGTCCGCGCCGGCCTGGCCGACCGTTGTGAGTCCGGTGCGCAGCGGGAGTTCGCCGGTGATGAAATTGGCGCGCCCGGCGGTGCAACTCGCCTCGGCGTAATAATCGGTGAAACGCATGCCTTCCGACGCCAATCTGTCGAGGTTCGGCGTCTTGCCGGACATGATCCCCTGATGATAGGCGCCGATGTTGAACCATCCGACATCGTCGCCCATGATGACGAGGATGTTCGGCGGCTTGGACGCTTGCGCGACGGCGGGAGCGATGTAGCAAGCAAAGCTTATGCAAACGGCCAGTATCGCAGTAATGTTGCGGTGAAACGACATACGAATTCCCCCGGATGCTTGGGAGCGCTTGCTCTTTTGAGCATTATGTTTGTTCATTCGGTCCGAATCTGCTAATGATTTTTTCGTGATGTTTATTCATGCTACGCTATAGTCGACGAGATATAATTTAAGCGTCAATAGTATACGTTCCGGCGCGGCGGTAAATTTAAGCCCCGCCGGCTGGACGATGGCGCGAAGAACGCGTTCGAGATCGTGCGGCTCAAGCCGAAGCTGGGCAATCTCTCTAACGCCACCTGCGAAATGGAGCTGCGCGGCGCCCTGGCGTGGCGGGTCGGCCCCGAGGACGCGGCGCCGCCACCATCCTCGACATGGTCGCCATGACGCGCTTCGACTGCATCGTTAGGTCGGCATCGGGCATGCGGATGGCGGTCGCGCAAGCCATCGACCATTGTCGCCAACGCAAAGCTTTTGGCCGCGTCCTGACGGAATCAGCCGCTGATGCAAAACACCCTTGCGGACCTCGCCCTCGAGGCCGCCCTGGCCCTGGCCCTGGCGCTGGCGCTGGCGTTGCGCGTTGCCCGGGCGCTCGACGCGAGCGACGACACGACCGAGGCGGTCTTCGCGCCGCCGTCCCGCTCGGCAAGTTTCTCTGCAAGCGCGCGCCCGGCCACGCCTATGAGGCGATGGAGTGCATCGGCGGCTCGGGTTTTATCGAGGACGGTCCGATGCCGCGCCTCTACCGCGAGGCGCCGGTCAACGCGATCTTGGAGGGCAGCGGCAACATCCAGTACCTCGACCTTTTGCGCGCCTTTGCGCGACAGCCCGAAACGCGCGAAGCCCTGTTGAATGAAATCGACAAGGCGCGCGGCGGCGAAGCTGTTTTCGACAGCCATGCCGCCGCGCTCAGGACGGAGCTTGGCAACTCGGCGGAATTTGCATCGGAAATGGAAGGTTAGGCGCGCGCCCTCGCTGAGCGCCTCGCCTGCGGCCTCCAGGCCAGCCTGCTTCTGCGTCATGCCCGCAGTTCGTGGCTCAGGCGTTCTGCCGCTCGCGTCGGACGACGGTGATCTGACGCGAAGAAGTGCTTCGGCAGCTCGATTAACTCGAAACACAGGTCTCGGCGCTTCGGCGTTTATGTTCCGCAGACGTTTTGACCGGAGCTTGGAACCGACGCCATTTTGAGGAGGTCGTCGCGCCGAGCTCGAACGAAGCGACCGGCAACGAGAGCCTGTGTCCTTATACGACGTCACGGCCTTGCATGATGCTGGCCGCTAAGCGCACCATGGCGCGGATCGCAGTTCAAGCAATGCGCCACGTGCCAGGGCTCCGCAGGTGCACGAAAAATCATCTTATAGAACAGAATAATGCCGAAAACGCACCTTGAGGTTGCAGTTAGAGATTGGCTAAAACGACGCTTGGTTCTGGTTGGGGGTGGCTCAAGCTTCAGCCCAAGTTCAAGGGTGCGAGATGTCAAAGAATGGCAAGACGCCTGGGCCGACGCCGAAACCGCGCAAATCTTCGTCGCGGAAAAGAGCCGAGGTCGCATCCAGCGCATTAGGATCTTCCGAACGCGCTCTCTTGCCGTCCATCATCGCCATCGGCGCAAGCGCCGGCGGACTCGAAGCTCTGGAAAAATTCTTCGATAACGTTCCGGTCGATACCGGAATGGCGATCGTCGTGATCCAGCATCTTGATCCCAATTTTCGCAGCATGATGGACGAGTTGCTCGGCCGGCATGCCAAGATTCCGATCCACAAGGTCGTCGATCAGATGCTGATCGAGCCCAACGCTATTTACCTCAATCCCGCCCGGCAGGACATGTCCATCGACAAGGGGCGGTTTCGCCTTCATCCTTCGGAACGCACGGGCGGCTTGACCCTTCCGATCAATTGCTTTTTCGAGTCGGCCGCCTGCGAATATGGCGAGCGCGCTGTAGCGGTGATCCTGTCCGGCACCGGATCAGACGGCGCCAAGGGCTGCGAGGCGATCAAGGAAGCGGGCGGACGCGTCTTCGTCCAGGATCCGGCAAGCGCGAAATTTGGTTCGATGCCGTCGTCCGTAATCGCCAGAAAAATCGCCGACGGCGTCGATTTGCCGGAAAAGCTGCCGTCGCTCATTACTCAGCCAAGGCAGTCCGATATTTCTCAAAAACACCTTCCCGCCGGCCGGGAAGCGAACCAAGATCCATTGGCGGCCATATTTTCCACCGTCAAGGCGCGGCACGACATCGATTTTAGTGTTTACAAAACGGCCACAATGGAGCGGCGAATTCGTCGGCGAATGGGTCTCGTCAATGCGTCCAGTCTGTCGGATTACGCGGATCTTTTGGCCGTCAGTCGCGAGGAAACCACCACCCTTCTAAAGGACCTGCTGCTGGATGTGACAGCCTTTTTCCGCGACCCGGAGGCCTTCAAGGTCCTGTCGGAAAAAGTGATCCTTCCCCTTGTCGAAGCCATGTCTCCGGAGCGGGAAACCAGGGTCTGGGTGGCTGGATGCTCCTCCGGAGAAGAAGCCTATTCGCTGGTGATTTGTTTCGCCGAATGCGCCCGGGCCCTAGGCAAGAGTTTGAACGTCAAGATTCTCGCTACCGATATTCATCAAAGCTCTTTGGCGGTGGGGTCAGCCGGTCTTTATCCCGAGGCGTCATTTGGCTCCATGCCGCCGGAAATTGTCGAACGCTACTTTGACCGCGAAGGAAAGCAGTTGCGGGTCAAGAAGGCGGTTCGCCGATTTATCGTTTTTAGCCAGCACAATATCTTGAAAGACCCACCGTTCACACGCATAGATTTACTGACATGTCGCAACGTACTTATTTATTTTAATGAAGAAGCGCAACAATATGCGTTGACCTTGTTCCATTTTGCGCTCTGGCGCGGCGGTGTCATCTTTCTCGGTCCGAGTGAAACGCTTGGCGCCATCGCAAGTGAGTTCAAGGTCATCAACCAGAAAATGCGGCTTTTCTCGAAGACGCGCGATCTGCACCTGCTGGCGCCCGGCGCGATCACGCTGCACACCGGCCGCGCGAGCTCCTCAGCTGTGGGCCGAGGCGGGGACGCATACCATGGCCCGCTCGCTTCGTCGCTCAACAGCCGGCATATCATGCGCGTCACAAATGGCGCGTTGAAGGAAATGTTGAGTCGGTATGCTCCGCCGGGTTTCCTCCTGTCGCGCGACGGCGCTCTGATGCATGTCTTCGGCAACGCCGCCAAATATATCACGATAAAGCGTGGCGTCTTCAGCCAACAGATCGTCGACTTGCTGCCACGGGAGTTGGCCCTGGTGGTCGCCAGCGGGTTGGGTAGCAATATTCAAGAAAAATTTTCTAAATTCCGGCGGAGCATCCGCGGGCACGCCGAAAACGGCGAAACCTTGCAAACCGTGACGATTGAAGCGCTCCCAGATCCGGAGAGCGATGCGGACTATCTGCTAATGACCATTGAGGAGGCGCCGTCGTCGCCGCATGTGCGCAAATCGGAGCCGGAACAATCGCTGCAAATGTTCGGCGATCCGCTCGATTTTCGCCGCAGAAACGAGGAGTTGATCGCCGATTTGCAGGCGACTGAGGAGAATCTGCAAGCGGCGATCGAGGAACTCGCCACCAGCAACGAGGAGCTTCAATCGACAAATGAAGAACTCATGGCGTCGAATGAGGAGTTGCAAAGTACCAATGAGGAGCTGCATTCCGTCAATGAGGAGCTTTACACAGTAAGCACGGAGCATCAGCAAAAGATTGATGAATTGATTCAGCTGTCGCTCGACATAGAGCACCTTCTGAAGGCGACTGAGATCGGGACTATTTTCCTCGACGAGAAGCTTTATGTCCGGCGCTTCACCCCGGCCGTCGCCCAGGCTTTCAACCTGATTCCGCAGGATGTCGGACGGCCTATTTCGCATATCACCTTGCGGTTTGAGAACGTCGATTTCTATGCCCTTCTCGATGAGGTCAACCAGACACGCGTGATGCGGGAGGAAGAAGTCTCGGTCGCCGGCCATTCTTACCTGCTCCGCATTCTGCCTTATCGCGCCGATGGAGCCGACCTCCTGGGCACTGTCGTCACGCTGATCGATGTAGACGAGCGGAAAAAGGCGCAGGCGCGGGTTCGCGAACTCGATGAAAGGCAACAGCAAGTTCTGTCGGCGCTGCGCGAGTCCATCCTGAGTTGGGATGCGCGCAGTGAAAAGATCCTGTTCTGCAACGACGTCTTTGCGCATATGACGGCGAAGCGCAAAGAGGAAATCATCGGCGCCGATTTGCGCTCGGTGCTGGACGCCGAAAGCTATACCGAGAAAAAGAACGCCGTTGCGATTCTCGCACGATATCAGATGGCGAGCATGCGCACGCGCGTGGCGTCTCCGACCGGGGTCATAACCCACCGTCACATCAACATCAGCTGCATTCATAACGACCGCGGCGAGATCGTGAGCTACATCGCCTGCGGTCGAGACGTTTCCGAAGAGACGCGCTACGCCGAAGCATTGAAGGAGCTTTCCGCGCTGGAATCGCATATAGACGAACCGATCGAGACCGCAGCGGGCGCCGTTCTGGACATAGGCGCGAGGTTTCTTGGGCTCGAACAGGGCTTGTTATTGCAAATTGACACCGCCGGCGAGCGGATCGTCAGCCACGCCGGACTTGGAGGCCTCGATCACGCGGTCGGCTCGATCATTAAACTCCCGCAGAGCTTGCGTAATCCTGGGGTTGGTTCCTACGGTGCCAAATCTCTGGTCAAGGAAGGCGATGCGCCGACCTTCGACAAGCTGGTGGAGGCGCCAAACAACGGCCCGACGAGTTATATCGGCAAGCCCGTGCGCTGTTCCGGCGCCCTCTACGGGATGGTCTGCTTCTTGTCCGACAGGCCTCCGCTATACGGCCCGTTCACCGACGTCCAACGCGGTTTCATCGAGCATCTGGCGCAATGGATCGGCCTGAAAATAGAGGCGCGCCGCCAGCATGAGGCTTTGCTGCAAAGCGAAGCGGAATTGCGTCTGATCTTTGACAATGTGCCCGCCAATATCTGGCGCATGGATTCGCAACATCGGGTGATGCGCGCCAACGCAGCGGCGGCGCGGGCTGTGCCGTCTTCGCTCAATGCGGCGGACGGCGAGACGATCGAGGCGCAAATGCAGCAGCTCGATGCGCAATGGCTGGAGCATGATGACGAAATCATGCGCTCGGGCCAGCCGCTTTATGGAATCGTCTCGCACAGTTCGGGTCCAGGAAACCAACGGCGCTGGACATCGACCGACAAAATTCCCTACGTGGACCCGGCGACCGACGAGCGTTCGATCCTTGTGGTGGCTTCCGACATAACGGCGCTAAAGCAGCGCGAAACCGCTTTGGAACAGCTCAACCTCGAGGTCGAAGCAGGCCGCAAGCGGTTTGAACATCTTTACCAGCAGACACCGGTGATGATGTGTTCGTTTGCGTCCGATGGACTGTTGACCGAAGCAAGCGATCTATGGCTTGAAAAGACGGGGTTCGCGCGCGACGAGGTTCTCGGACGCCCCTTCGGAGATTTCCTGGACGAGGACTCCCGCCGTCAGGTGAATACGGTCTTTCTGCCGGCCTTGTGGGGCGACGGCGTCAGCGGACCCATCCCCTTGCGGGTCGTCTCCAAGTGCGATCAGATTGTCGAAGTCGAGCTTTCGGCGTTTCTCGACAAAGCACGTCTCCCACAGGACTTCTGTCTCGCCGTTCTCATCGATGTCACCGAGCGAAATAACGCCATCCGGTCTCAGGAGCAGGCCAATCGCGAATTGGCAACCGCCAATGATGGATTGAAAAAATTCGCACATGTCGCGTCGCACGATCTTCAGGAGCCGTTGCGCAAGATCAGCCAATTTGGCGATATGATCATGACCGAGTATCAACATTTCCTGCCGGAAGACGGGAAGTTTTTCGTGCAAGTGATGCGTGACTCCGCAGAAAGAATGCGCCTCCTGGTGGGAGACATTTTAAGCTTTTCGAAATCTGTCAATGCATCGCTGGAACGACGGGAGGTGGATCTTGCGGATGTCATCCGAGACCTGATTATCGAACTCGAAGTCGCCATTCGCGATGCTCAAGCTCAAATCGAATGCGTGGATGTGCCGATGATCATCGGCGACCGCACCAGCATCCAGCAATTGTTCCGTAACCTCCTGACAAACAGTCTCAAATACCGCCGCCCAAACGTAGCGCCGCGCATTTTAATCAGTTGCGCCGGCGATCCCGCGGGAGCAATGGTTATCAGCGTGGCCGACAATGGTTGCGGTTTTGACTCACGCTATGAGAAGACAATATTCGAAGCCTTTACTCGCCTTCATACCGCGAGCCAAATCGAGGGAAGCGGGATCGGGCTCGCTATATGCAAATCGGTTTGTGATCGGCACAGCTGGACAATTTCGGTAAAGACTGTGGCAAATCAAGGCACTGAATTCTTAATCGCCATTCCGGCAATTGATGTCGTCGAGAAATAGGCCCATGTCTGAAAACTCCCCAATCATTCTGATGATCGATGATGATGAGCATGACGTATTCCTCGCAAAACGCATCTTTGCGAAACATTCAAAAGTAGTGGAATTATATCATTCCGCAGATGCAGAGGCCATTTTCGACGACGTCGAGAAGATAAAAGTCAAAAAAAGCGATGAAACACACGTTCCGGATTTCATCCTTTTAGATATAAACATGCCAAAGGTGAGTGGTCTTTTGTTGTTGCGGAGAATAAAAGATAGTCCTGTTTACAGGAAAATACCGATTATTGTTTTCACGACTTCAGACGTGCAGGAACATGTCGATTTGGCATATGCTATCGGCGCGTCGGCCTATATGGTGAAACCAACCGCGATTGCAGCCTATGAAACGTTTGTAAAATCTTTTCTTGATTTCTGGTGCGGATCTATCAGACGTCCCGATTTGACGGTGACATGAAAACCGTTGTCGCCAACGCGTGTCACCCGTGCCGACGCTCTCCAGCGCGTTCCGCCCTGTCGACACGCTCGATCAGTTCCTCCTCCCAAAGCGGTTTGTCGAAAAGATAGCCTTGAGCGAGGTCGCAGCCGTAGAGCGTCAGAAAACTGGCCTGCGCCTGTGTCTCGACGCCTTCGGCAAGCGCCTTCACCTTCAGTGAATGCGCGAGGCGTATGACGGTTGAAGTGATCTCCATCCCGGTGGTGTCACCGGGGATGTCGGCGATGAAACTCCGGTCGATCTTCAGTTTGTCTATCGGGAAGCGCTTCAAATAGGCAAGCGAGGAATGACCGGTGCCAAAATCGTCGATGGCGATGCGAACCCCGAGCGCCTTCAGGATTTTCAGCTTTTCTTCCGCTCCGTCGCCCTGCCGCATAAGCGCGGTCTCGGTAAGTTCAAGCTCCAGGCATTCCGGCGGAAGCCCGGTTTCGGCAAGCACGGCGCCCACGCGCTCGCATAGGTCCGCGCAGTCGAACTGGCGCGGCGATAGGTTGACCGCGATCACGTCGATGTCGCGCCCCGCGTCGCGCCACGCCTTCATCCGTGTGCAGGCTTCGCGAAGCACCCATTCGCCGAGTTGAACAATCAGGCCAGTCTCCTCAGCAAGCGGAATGAACTTCATCGGCGCAACGAGGCCGGCAGAGGAACGCCACCGCACCAGGGCTTCGACGCCGATCAGGCGTTCGTCAGGCAAGGCCACGAGCGGCTGAAATTGCAATACGAACTCATTCCGTTCGAGACCTCGGCGCAGGCCGGTTTCGAACTGGAGGCGTTCGCTGGCCGCAAGCGTCAAGGTTGAGGAATAGAGTTGTACCGCCGCACCGCCGCTTCTTTTTGCGCGATAGAGAGCGGCATCGGCATGCTGGATGAGCGCGTCGGCGGTGTCGCCGTCGGCGGGGAACAGGGCGACGCCGATGCTGAGGCCGATAAATATCTCCTGCTCGCCGAAAAGCAAATAGGGTTCCGCCATCTGATCGATCAGCCGCTGGGCGAAGGCGGCCACTTCCAAGGGGTCTTGCGCGTCTTCGATACATGCAATGAATTCATCGCCGCCTTCTCGCGCCAACGTATCGGAAACACGCATACTGGCCTTGAGCCTTTCGGCGACCTTGATAAGCAATCGGTCGCCAATCGGGTGGCCAAGACTGTCGTTGACGGTTTTGAAACGGTCGAGATCTATGAACAGCACCGCGCCGCCTGAATTATTTTGCACCGACCGCGCAATCGCATGCTCAATCCGCGACCGAAGAAGCAACCGATTGGGGAGGCCCGTCAACGGATCATGATGCGCGAGATATTCCAGCCGCGTTTCCGATTGCTTCAGTTTGGTGATATCGGTGAAAACACCCACGTAATTGATGGCGGCGCCCTTGTTGTCGAGCACCGCGCTGATCGTCAGCCATTGCGGATAGATATCGCCACATTTGCGGCGATTCCAGATTTCTCCCTGCCAGTAGCCAGCTTCATGAATGGTGCGCCACATGGTCTGGTAGAAATCGCGTCCATGGCGGCCAGACTGCAGCATGCGGATATGGCGTCCGCCGAGTTCATCGTCGTCGTAGCCGGTGATGGTCCTGAATGCCGGATTGACCACAATGATTAATCCATCGCGATCAGTGACGACGACCCCCTCGTGTGTGCTGGTGAAAACGGCCGCGGCGAGCCGCAAATCGGTTTCGTGACGCTTGCGTTCGGTGATGTCGACATGAGTTCCGGCAAGGCGCACCATCTTGTGGTCAGCGCCGTAGACTGGAAAGCCTCGCGCAAGAATGTCGAGCCAGCGCCCATCCTTGTGGCGCATTTTGATTTCAAGTTCGTAATTGGCCCGGGTGCCCGCCCCCAGTTCAGCAATCTGCTCTTCAATGGCTCGATAGGACTCGGGTGTCGTCAGGCGGAGGATTTCGTGGAAGCTGTTTTGAATCTCGTCCTCGAAATAACCGAGCATCGCCTTGTAGCGCGCGGAGAAATAGACGTCGCTAACGGCAAGATCGCCATCGAAACGCAGGTCCCACAGACCAACATTGGCTCCCCGCATGGCGAGACGGAAACGGTCCTCTTCGGCTTGAAGCGGGTTTTCGACCGCCTTGCGCCCAGAAACCTCCCCGGACTTTTTCGGTGAGATATTCATGGCGTTGTGCTCCGGGCGGCGGTCGCAGACGAGGCGGGAACGGCTGGGCTAAAATGCGCAATCACCTTGTTCCTCCCTTGCGCCTTGGCTTGGTAGAGCGCTTGGTCGGCACGGCGGATCAGCGCGGGTCCCTGTTCGCGCGGCCCCAGTTCGGCCACGCCGACGCTCACCGTGACGGGGTGGGTAATCGGATCGATCCGCGTCGCCGCGAGCGACGCCCTGAACCGATCGGCGACCAGTATCGCATCGTCCAGTTCGGTGTGGGGCATCAGCACGATGAACTCTTCGCCGCCAGAGCGGACCGCCACGTCGCTCGCGCGCGTGTGCCGCCGCAAGCAGTCGCCGAATGCGGCGAGCACGGCGTCGCCGGCTTCATGGCCGTAAACATCGTTCACGCGCTTGAAATGATCGAGATCGGCGACGAATGCGCACAATTTCGAGCCCGTGCGTTCGGCGCGCTTGACTTCGGCCGGCAGGGCTTCGTCAAGGCGTCGGCGATTGCCAACGCCTGTGAGCGGATCGGTCAAGGAAAGGGCCAGGATCTCCGCCTCGCGCTGCCGCAGCCGGAGGTTGGCCTGCGCGAGTTCGCGCTGCGTGCTGGCATAATCGCTGTTCAGCTCCAGCACGGTTTGGTTGAGGCGGTCCAGATCGTCGACGTCATATTCCGCCAGCAAGCGGATTTCGCCGTTCACGCGCCACACGCGTCCGCGCAGGGATTGCGTCCGCTTCATCGGATCGCCGAGGGTCAAGGGGCCGCTGTAGATGTCTCCATCGTCGCCGCCATTCAACTGAGCCAGCGTCGCAAAACTCGGCTGCGCGAACAGCGCCGTGGCCCGTGCCCCGATTACCTCCGGCGCGCACAGTTCAAGCAGCCTCTGGAAACCGGCGTTCGCCTCGATCACGCGACCGTCGGGGGCCAGCGTCGCTGCCGCAACGGCGAGCAAGTGTTGGAAATCACTGGAGTAACTAGGCACTGGCTCTCGCCTCCACCAACTGGTTGCCATAGGCGACCGCCGCGGCCGCTGTGGGGATAAAGGCGTCGGCATGCGATGCGCCAGCGAGTGAAGCGAATGTTCTTATCGCCAGGCCGCCGATGATGACGCGAGGACGGGACGCGCCGAGGCGGCTGTCGAGCTTCGCGACGATGGTCCTGACCGAACACAGGTGTTCAGGAAAGGACACCGACAGACCGACAAGGTCGGGCGACGACTCGACAATCTGTTCGACCAGCGAGGCGGTGGGCATGTTCGCGCCGAGGTACTGAACCTCCCATCCGTCGAGTTGGAATGCGTCGGACACCATGTTCAGCCCGACTGCGTGGATATTGCCTTCGACGCATGCGAGCAGTACTTTTTTGTCCAACATCGAGGGCGGAGACGATCGCAGCAAACCTACGGTCATCACGGATTGCGCGATCGCAGTCGCCATATGCTCCTGAGCGACCGTCACCTGGTTCAACTGCCACATGTCCCCGATCTGGTGGAGGGCCGGCGCGATGACATATTGCTCCAGCTCGACCAGGTTACGTCCCTCGGAGAACCAGTGGTCCACGAACGAAAATGCGTCCTTGCGCCGTCCGGCCAGCAGCGCCGTCAGGAACGCGGCCCGCTCGTCGCGATATCCGGGTTCGGATTGGTTCGCATGAGACGTATTGGCCGCCTCGTGAAACTCGGTCTGCGCCGCTCGCAGCGCGTCGGCGACAGCGCGACCTTCCCTCCCTTTCATCTGTCGGGTGAAGAACGCCGCCAACCCGTCAAGCGACGTCGCTAAATCGTCCACGGGCAAGCCGCGGGCGAGCCAGACGCTCCTCGACCATACGAGATAGTCGACCATCGGCTGCAACAGACCGAATTCCATTACGGGGCGAAGCACCGCGAGGCAGATGACAATGTGCTCGCGACAGGCTTCTTGGCGGCAGGCCTCCTGCGAGCGCGTCGAGAGCGCCTCTGGCGTTGCCGTCGACGAGGGGTAGATCAGCTTCGTCACACTATCCGCCGCCTCGAGCTGCAACGATTGGAATCTTTGCAACCCGTCGGGTTCCAGCGTAGTCAGCCTGGCATGCGCGGCCATATGCTCTCGCTCCCGAACTTATTCGGATCGGTTTCAGCCCTGTGCGTTCCGCGCATGGCCACGGCAGTTCCGTTGTGTCGGCGCTCAGCCGGACAGCCCGGTTTGAAAGGACAGGGCGGAGCCGATGGCGGAGTTTCTCCGCAGATAATTCTTATCTCGTTTCCGGTTCGAAGCCGGCTCACAGCAGCGATCATTGAGGCGCCTTATACGGCGGGAAATGCCGGGTCGGGTGGAAAGCCGCGCCCGCCAACAACCACAGGTAGAGCCTCTCTATCAATAAACGATTTACACCATTGAACATCATAACATTTTTGTCGCCAATGCGTCATAAAGGCGCCTGTATTAGGTCGACGGCGGCCGATGAGGGGCGTGGGACAGCCTGCAAGTGTTGCAACTTCAACGGACTTATTCAGGTTGTGCGCGGTCATGCAGCGCGGCGTAGAGGCAAGTCGTGCGGCTTTCCGACGGCGACATCCTGCATGCAGACAAAGGCTGCGGCGCCGAACTGCTTCTAGCGCCCCTCTATCGCAACAGCAACGCCATTGATCGCATGTTTTGCCGTCTCAAAGACTTCCGTCGCATGGCCACACGATACGACCGTAAGGCCGTCAACTTCCTCGCCACCGTCTGCTTCGCGGCGACCAGTCAGCTACTGGGTATCCCTCCGGTGAAGCACGCGGGCGGCCCGGCGGAGTTGGAGGATGACGCTCAGGCTGCTTCGGCTTGTTTGCTCTGGGGCCGCCAGTTCCATGGGACGAACCAGAGCTTGAAGTGCAGAGGAAGAATCATCCGATCCATGCTCCAGAGCGAAGGCGGCATCGCGCGCCAGATGCGCCAGGCATGTCTGGTGGCGCTGGCCATGCGATTGCTGAGCCGAATAGCGTTCCGAGATCCACACCTGGGGTCTGTGGCCCCCCATCGTCTCTTTCACGACGCGAGCGGCGCGGGAATAATCGGGCTGATGCACCACGGCGTCCTTGCAGTGGAAGACCCAATGATAAGCGTTCGCTCCCTCAATCCGGACGCCGGTCTCGTCGCTGGCCACTTCGCGCGCGGCGCGAAGGACCGCCTTGGCCTTTTCAACCTCGATTTTGAAACGCGCGTGGGTGCGGATGAACATGTTACCCAGCGCGCCCTCGCTGACGCAAAGCCCGAACGCGTCGCGGAAAATGAGGCGCAGCCGCTCATAGGACAGCGCCTGGAAACCCTTATAATGCATGGCGAGCGCATGGATGCGCGGCCCGAAAGGCGTTGTGGTGGCGACCGCCGGCGCCGGACCTTTCGCCTCAGAGCCGCAATGCTGGCAGCGGCAGGCGAAGCGCCGGTGGCGGACGACATGGGGGTGACCGGCGGAATGTCGATCTCATCGTATTCGCCGATTAATTCCAGGTCGGCGTCCGCCGACACGGCGCCGCCGCAGAACGCGCAATGCGTTGGCCGGTGATCGCGGATTTCGTCGGGATTGTCGGCGAGCCGGCGATTGTGAGGCTCATGGCCGGGCTTCGCCCCGCCAGGCCGAGAATTTTCACGCTTCTCTTTCCTGTCGGTCGAAAGGCGGCTTCGACGAAGTGCGCGAGGTTTTGTCGGGCCGCTGAAGTTGCAGCACCAAGTCGATCAACTGCTCTTTGAAATGGACCCGCGAAGCGGGACCGCTTGATGCGATTTCGTAATTGGAAGCCAGCCGCTCCGGATTTTTTTTATCACGCAGCCAAAGGCTTTGTCTGCTGCTGTGGGTGTGGGCATGTGGTCAACGCGGCAGCGTTGTCCATCATGTCCACAGCCTTCTCCGCCGCCATGCCTTCGTGCCAGACCACCATCGGCGGCCGGTGGCCGAGGGATTGGTGAAGGCGGCGGTTGTTGTAGAATTCGATCCAATTGCCGAGGCCGGCCTTGGCTTCGAGTCCATCGGCGTAGCCTTTGAGGTAGAAGTCCTCGTGCTTCAGCGAACGCCACAGCCGCTCGACGAAGACGTTGTCCATCCACCGGCCGCGGCCGTCCATCGAGATTTTGATCTCCGCCGCCTTCAGGGCGCCGGTGAAGGCGGCGCTCGTGAACTGCGAGCCCTGATCGGTGTTGAAAATCTCCGGCTTGCCGAAGCGCGCCAGCGCGTCTTCCAGCGCCGCCACGCAAAAGGATGCGTCCGCCGTATTGGAGATGCGCCAGGACAGCACCGCGCGCGTCGCCCAGTCGATGATCGCGACGAGGTAGAGAAAGCCGCGACCGATCGGCAGATAGGTTATATCGGCCGCCCAGACGTGGTTGGGCCGCTCGATTTTCAGGTCGCGCAGAAGATAGGGGTATATCTTGTGCCCCGGCGCCGGCTTGCTGGTGTTCGGCTTCGGCCCCAGCGCCGCGATCCCCATCTGGCGCATCAACCGCTGCACGCGCTTGCGGTTGATCGTCTCGCCTTCCTCCTTCAGCATTCGCGCGATCCGGCGCGAGCCGAGGAAGGGCCAGGACGTGTACATCTCGTCGATGCGCCGCATCAGCGCGAGGTCGTTGTCGTTGGCCGGTTTTTTCGGCCGATAGACGCCGGAGCGCGCAACACCCAACAAGGCGCATTGCCGGCGGACAGACAGCTTCTCGTCGGCGCGGTCAAGCAGGCCTCGACGGTCCGGCGCGCTCATCTTCCGGACCTCTTGGCTAAAAAATCGCGCTCTACAGTGAGTTGGCCGATTTTGGCGTGGAGTTTCTCGATCTCCTTCTCCCGCGTCGCCTCTGCGTCCACGCCGACGCTGGCGTCAAACGCCCGCGCCGCATTTTCCAGTAACTGCTTCTTCCAGGCGTAAATCTGGTTCGGGTGAACTTCATAGCGCTGCGCCAGGTCCGCAATCGTCGCCTGCTCGCGCATCGCCTCCAAGGCGATCTTCGCCTTCAACGCCCCGTCAATCTTGCGTCTCGTCTTCTTCATCGTCCGCTCCGTTTATCAAACAGAACGGCTCGTTTCCAACTTAACCGCCGGTCCCAAAAACGGGGTCCATTTCACTTTGCTGAGCTGCTGCAAACCACTGCGATCCATGCCGACATGGATTCAGAGTTTCTCAAGCCTGGCAAGAGCCCCGCAAACGCCTGCGCCTTGCTACGTCAAAGCGCAAAAGAGGCCTGGGTAATTACCATTCCCAAATGGCGGCGGGGCGGGTGTGAGGCTAAAGAAGGGGCTTTGACACATCGCAAGGCAAGGCGACGTTACGGCAATTACTGACTAGATGCGGCTTGCATCACGACGACCGCACGCTAACTGGCCCGCTTCATCCCGCTCGATTGATAAACGCTGAGGATAACGGAAATGGAGCTGAGGCGATGGCGCGATGAACCAACTGCACATGCTTTAGAGTTCGCCTTGATCGCCTGCCTGCTCGCCGTGATCGCCCTATCATTGCTCGCGGCGCCGGGCTAGAATTTGAGGTCTAGCACAGCGCCGTCCTGCGAACGTTTCGAGGCTCAAGCAGCGCGTTTTGTCTCGCCGGCCTCCTGGAGGATGAGGAGCTTTTCTAAGTTGGCCTTGGTGACCCAGAGCCGGGCGAAGGATTCAGCGTGTTGTTCGTCTCGCGGTGCAGTCGCATATCCCTGGTTGAATTCTGCGATGGCGTAAAGCACCTCTATAAGGGCTCGTTGCAAGTGCTCATTCATGACGAATGCCTGACTTCGGCTGGTGTTGACTGAACCCTACAGAACACCGCAGGGCAGGAACTGAAGCGTTGTTCAACTGGCGTGAAAACCTAGCTGAACCGGCGCGTTGGCCAAGGTTCAAGGGGTTAATCCGTCGTTTAACGTGTCGATCGGCCGCAGACAGCCGCCATCGGTAGCCCAAATGGGCCTTACCAGCGTGTGGGTGATCTGCACGCGCGACGGCTGCAAAAGATCGGTCGCGCTCGAATGGGACAAGCTCGGCCTTCACGACGATCTGCCGTTCTCCGAAATTGGGGGCGGTTGTAGCGCGACAATCTGGGTGAGAGGCGCGCGACAATCAAAGTGAGAATCCGTAGTCGCGGCGACGCTGATCATTGCGGCGTTGATTGACGCGCGCAAGCGGATTTTGTCGCTGATTGTCGCGGCGCGTCATTCGGCGAGTTCGGCTTCAGCGAGATTTGCAGGCGTCGCCTGGCTTGCCGGTCGACCTGGCCCGCGCTTGCGTTCGAGCGCATGGCGCCGTCGATAGCTTTCGACATTCATCTCGAAGATGATGGCGTGGTGGACGAGGCGGTCGACCGCGGCGAGCGTCATGGCGGGATCGGGAAAAACCTTTCCCCATTCGCCAAAGGGCTGGTTGGCGGTGATCAGCAGGGAGCGCCGTTCGTAGCGGGCGCTGATCAGTTCGAACAGGACGCTGGTTTCGGCCTGATCCTTGGTGACATAGGCGAGGTCGTCGAGGATGAGCAGGTCGAAGCGGTCGAGCCGATTGATCGCCGCCTCCAGCGCCAGATCGCGTCGCGCGGCTTGCAGCTTTTGCACGAGGTCGGTCGTGCGCGTGAACAGGACGCGATGACCGTTCTCGATGAGGGCGAGGCCGATGGCGGACGCCAGATGGCTCTTTCCCCCGCCGGGCGGCCCGAACAACAAAAGATTGGCGCCCTTTTCGAGCCAGGCGTCGGCTGCGGCGAGCGCCATGACCTGCGCCTTCGAGATCATGGGCACGGCATCGAAGGCGAAGGTCTCCAGCGTCTTGCCGGGTAGAAGCTTTCCTTCGGCGAGATGACGCTCGATCCGGCGCCGATCGCGTTCGGCCAGTTCGTGCTCGGCGATGGCCGCCAGGAAACGCGCGGCTGGCCAGCCCTCCTTGTCGGCGGTCTCGGCGAAGCGCGGCCAGAGGGTCTTGATGGCCGGAAGGCGCAGCTCGTTGAGCAGGAAGGAGAGCCGGGCGGCGTCGATGGACGTGTGCGGCGTGTTCATGCGGCGTCTCCCATCAACTCTTCATAAGCCTGAAGCGGCGCGAGTTCGACGGCGACCTCCGGCAGCCGGGCGGGATCAGGCGCAAACCGTTCGCGCAAACGTGCGAGATCGGGCAGTTCGCCGCGCGCCAAAATCTCGTCGAGCGCCTCGGCGAGTTCGGCCTCGCAGCAGCGCTCATGGGCGAGCGCGAGGAGATCGACCGTCGTCCGGCATGCCTGGCGTTCCGGCAGTCGCTCCATCAGAACATCGAACGCGCGCCGGAACGCCTGCCGTGGAAAGAGCTGGTCGCGATAGACCAGATTCCTGAGCGCCATCGGCTTCTTGCGCAGCGAATGAATGATATGGCGGTAGTCGACGACCTGGCCGCGCTTGCCGGGGGCGGCGCGTCCGCGCGGCAAGGTCTCGATTTTGGAGCTGCCGAGAAAGAGTTCGAGGCGGTCGTCATAGAGCCGCACCCGTAGCCTGTGCCCGATCAGGCGCGATGGCGCGGTGTAGAAGACGCGGCGCAGGATGAAGCCGCCGGAGGAAGTGACATAGGCGCTGTCTTCCTCGTAGTCGCAGGTTCTGCGCGCGGGCAGCGTCTTCAGACAAGCGCGCTCGGCCTCGATGCGCTGGCGGTCGCGTGCGTTACGGCGGCTGACGACCTCGTCGATGAAGCGGCGGTAGGCGGGAAGATCGGTGAAGTCGCCGCTGCCGCGCAGCAGCAGCGCGTCGGTGACGGCGCTCTTCAAATGGCCATGGGGACTTTCGATCGAGCCGTTCTCATGGGCCACGCCTTTGTTGTTGCGCGTCGGCGTCATGCCGTAATGCGCGCACAGCTCGTCGTAGCGCCGGGTGAGATCCTCGTGCGCGTCGGGACAGAGATTGCGGAAGGCGGCGGAAAGACTGTCGCTGCGGTGCTCTTCCGGGGCGCCGCCCAGCGACCACAGCGCGTTCTGCAAGCCTTCGGCGAGCGCAGAAAAACTTTCGCCGCCGAGCACGACATGGGCGTGTTCAAAGCCGGAATAGGCTAGGCGAAAGTGATAGAGCCGGTGGTCGAGCGGCTCGCCGGCGATGCTGACGGTGACCTTGAGATCGCCCATGGCGGTGAAGTCGGACAGGCCGACCCGGCCGGGCTCATGGGTTTGACGGAAAATCACCTCGCGCTCGGCGCCATGCAGCGCGCGCCAGGTGCGGATGCGCCGCTCCAATGTGCGCCGCACGCCGCGACCCAACTCGGGATGCCGGCGGATCAGCTCGTCGAAGATTGCGATGGACCGCAAGCCCGGCGCGGCTTTCAGCATTGGCACGACCTCCTGGTCGAAAACCTCGGCCAGGGGATCGGGCCGGCGCCGCTCGCGCGGCTCCTTCTTGGCGGAGGGCAGACGTGGATCGTTCTGGATGCGATAGCCGGAAGCCTGGCTGATGGACGCCTTTGCGGCGGCGACCGCGACCGTCTCGGTCTGACGGAACTTCATGAAAAGCCTCATCTGGTGGTCGGTGACGTGGCGGCCGGGCACAAAGCGATTCCTCCTGCGGAAAAATCCCTTCGTTACCCAGCCGGCTGCGACCGCCGGAAGGCTTTCGAAAAAACCCCTCGCCGTGGGGGCGTGACTGCGCTCGGCCTAAGGCCTCACTCCGTCACGCCCTCACGGCGATTCTCATCCTGATTGACGCGCCGTTCTCAGCTTGATCGTCGCGGGACAGGGCGGTGCCGGTTCGTCTGTTCCGGATGCGGGTCCAGGCGGTAAGCATGACGCCAGATTGGCGTGAGCTATGGCGGAAAACTGGGGTGCGCCCCGAAGGCGCGTGTTGCTTGTGGAGGGAGATTCCACCCGGAGAGTTGTCGATTGATCTGGTAGCTGACGAGCGGTTCGGCTGGGTAACTGGCGGGATCGGAGCCTCGTGACAAAGGCCGCCCTGGGCGGTTGAGCGATCCAGCGGGCCGTAACGCGAGTGAAGTCTGAGCAGGCCTCGAAAGATCCGATGCGGACGCCGACCCACCCTCAGTTTGGGGAAGGCCGTGCGGACAGGGAAGCAATCGACACATGCACCTGTTCGGTCCGCCGGGGTAATGGACACGGCACGTTGGAAGGGCAACGCGGGTAATCGGGGGAGACCCATCTGATCGGGGGTCGCGGCTTCAACAGCGCATGAGGCGTTGGATCAGGTGGGGGTCGGACAGGGTCGTACTACCATTGAGGCCGGGTAACGCCGGCGGAGGAAAGGGCCCTGACTTCTGGTGTGCTTTCGAAGATGGAGAGGAAAGGGTGATTGGCGATGAGCCTTGAAACGCCCGAAAAGATCAGGACCCTTCAGAGGAAGCTCTATTGTAAGGCGAAGACGGAACCCGCTTTCCGCTTCTACCTGCTCTACGATAAGGTTTACCGCGAAGATATCCTTCGCCACGCTTATATGCTGGCTCGCGCCAATGCGGGGGCCTCAGGCGTGGACGGGGTGACTTTCGAGCAAATCGATGCGTCGGGCGTAGAAGCTTGGCTGTCGGGTTTACGCGAGGAACTCGTTTCGAAGACGTACCGGCCCGATCCGGTGCGACGGGCGACAATTCCGAAACCGGGAGGCGGCGGCGAACGCCCGCTCGGCATTCCAACAATACGGGATCGGGTTGTTCAGACCGCCGCCAAGCTCGTGCTGGAGCCGATATTCGAGGCGGACTTCGAGGATAGCGCATACGGCTATCGACTGCGACGCAGCGCGGTCGATGCGGTTAAGGAAGCGCACCGGCTGATCTGCCGGGGCTATACTGACGTGTTAGACGCTGATTTGTCGAAATATTTTGACACGATCCCGCATGCGGCCCTTCTTAAATCGGTGGCCCGCCGCATCGTCGATCGGCATATGCTGTGGCTGATCAAGCTATGGCTGAAAGCGCCGGTCGAAGAACGGGACGGCGACGGAACGCGGCGTATGAGCGGCGGCAAAAGCAACGGCTGCGGCACTCCGCAAGGCGGTGTCGCAAGTCCTTTGCTCGCCACGATCTACATGAACCGCTTTCTGAAGCATTGGCGTCTCACCGGATGTAGCGAAGCATTCCAAGGTCACGTTATCTCTTACGCGGACGACTTCGTCATACTCAGCCGCGGACACGCGGATGAGGCTCTGACGTGGACGAGAGCGGTGATGACGAAGCTCGGGCTGACGCTCAACGAGGACAAAACCTCGGTGAGGAACGCCCGGAAGGAAAGCTTTGACTTTCTTGGCTACACGCTGGGACCACGCCATTTTCCCAAAGATGGTCGTTGGTATCTGGGCGCGAGCCCATCCAAGAAGAGCGTGCAAAGGATCAAGCTGAAAGTCCACGACATGTTGTCCCCGGGCAACAAGAGCGCATGGCCTGAAGTGCAAAAGCGACTGAACCGCCTTCTGGGCGGCTGGTCGGCGTATTTCGGCTATGGCGCTCTCGCTGCGGCGTATCGAGCCGTTGACGATCACGTCTATGACCGAGTGCGCAACTTCCTATGCAAACGACATAAAGCGCCAGGGCGCGGCACCAACCGGTTCTCACGGGAGCACGTCTACGGAGAGCTGGGAGTGCTGCGTCTTCGAAGTCGCGGGCGCGGCTTGTCGCCGGCGTGTGCCCTACAATGAAGCCAGTCGGAAAGCCGAATGCGGGAAATCCGCACGTTCGGTTTGATGAGCAGGGAGGGGAAACGGGGCGCAATATGCTACCGCGCCTCTCTCTGACTCTACTGATGACGGCGTGAGGAAGGCGGCGTAACGGGGTTGGTGACCAAACCTGCCCGAACCTCCCGAAGGAGCGTTACGCCATGAATGAGAATAAAGTCGTCGTCCTGCGTCAGAAGAGGAAATCGACGATCCGCTCACCGAAATCTTGCGATTAGGAGCCAAGCGGCTGATCGCGCAGGCGGTGGTTTTATTGCGGACCATGCGGACAAGATGCTGGCGGATGGCCGGCAGCGGGTTGTTCGCCACGGGCATGATCCTGTTCGTCAGATCCAAGGATCGGGCCGGTGGAGGTGCAGAAGCCCAAAGCCCGTGACCGCGGCGCGGCGAGCGAAAGCGAACGCATCCGCTATTCCTCTGCGATCCTGCCGCAATGGGCGCGGCGCACCAAGAGCCTCGACGCGCTGCTGCCGGCGCTCTATCTGCGCGGCGTTTCAGCCGGCGATTTTCAGGACGTCCTGGCGGCGCTGCTCGGCAAGGATGCGCCCAATCTCTCACCGTCGGTCATTTCGAGGCTGAAGCGCGAATGGGAGGACGAATATCAGCGCTGGCAGAAGAGAAATCTCGCCGCGCGCCGGTACGTCTATCTCTGGGCCGACGGTGTTTATCTCCAGGCGCGCATGGAGCCGCAGGCCGAATGCATGCTGGTCGTGATCGGCGCCACGCCGGAGGGCAAGAAAGAACCGGTTGGCTTTCAGGCCGGCTTTCGCGAGAGCGCGCAGAGCTGGAAGGAGCTGCTGGTCGACCTGAAGGCGCGCGGCCTGGCGTTGGCGCCGGAACTCGCGGTCGGCGACGGCGCGCTCGGCTTCTGGAAGGCGTTAGAGGAAGCGTTTTCGACGACGCGGCATCAGAGGTGCTGGTTTCACAAATCAGGAAATGTTCTCAAAAAGTTGCCGAAGTCGCTTCAGACGGCGGCGCACCAGGATCTGCGCGAATTCTGACTGGCGCAGCCGCTTCTGCGACGGCTGAGGCTCGGCGCCGGCCAGCCCGGCGCAATCCTCGATTAGGGACATGCTGTGGGGCGGGCCGCCATCGCTTCTACCCGGCGAACATAGGGTCTAGGTCCAGACACACAATAGCCCTCGTTCGTGAGAGCTCATCTCGTGGCCATGATCTGGAGATCGGTGAACCACTTCCGCATCGTCTGATCGTTTCTGATGGCCTCAAGCACCACATCGGCCGTCATCTGGAGGTGCGCCGCCAGCGATTCGCCTGCGCGCGCGCCGTCCCGCGCGAGGGATACGTCCATCAGGGCGCGATGTTCGCCTTCAAGGTCCCGAGCTTCCCATCAATGCTTCCGTTAGGCACCGCGCAAGTTCCCCGCGAATCTTCAATCGGCTGGAGGCCTCGAAACGACGTCGCGGCTATCGCAATGTCCAACCCGACTGGGCGTTCTGACGAACGTTACTTTGCCGCGGGGGCTCTTTTTTCACCCAAACGTCTGGCAATCGGAATATCCCTTGAGCCAATCGAAAAATTCATCTGCCGAAATATTCAAGCCCCCGGGGCCTTCAATTCTAATGATCTCGCTTCCTTGGCGCTGCAAAGCGCGCGCATGGATCAGCGCATTCAACTTCGCCTCAATCGCTGGGCTTCGTTGTTCAGGTTGTCGCGCGAGACTGAAATAAACAACAACCCAATTGGACATCTCGGAGCGTTCCCTACCCCAACGGGACTACATCACGGCGTCGTCGCGATCACAAGCCTGAGAATTCAGCAGGTCGCTTTGGGATCAGATCATGGGCTAGTCAAGCTTCGTTGGCTCAGAACGCGCCGCTGCAGCCTCGACGGAGATCGCCAGCTCGTCTGCGGCGGAGTAGACGCGCCGCAGGAAGGCGAGCGCACTTCAAACTTTACGGCCGACGCGTTCGAGCGCTATGCGCGGCCAGAAGCCGAAAACGACTTTTCGCCTTCGCGCTCCACCGCTGCCAGCAAGCCATCGCGAAGGGACATAAGGTCATACGGCATATGGCATATGCCCGATTTTGGAAACCGCTCGCGCAAGGCCTCAAGTTCCTCGAATGTGGCGAAGACGAAGGGAATGCCGCGAGCATGCAGCGCCTCTGCCACGGACAAGAAATCTCTACCGGTCAGATCAGCGTCGACGTAGGCGGCGTCAATTATCGGTTTGGCGGCCAAAAAATCAAGTGCAGCCTTGACGGACCTTGGATGCCCGACAACTTCGGCCCCCTCGTTCTCCAGCGCATAGCAAAGCGCTTGGTTGAGCATGAAGTCGCCTGCGACGAGGAAGACTCGCCTCTGCTGCAATGAAGAACCCATGATCGCTCCCGATGGAAAATATTGTTGTCGCTCCCGCTTCGCTGGCAGGCGCGCCGACGGCTTTGTGTCTTTTCCTGAACTTTCGTGCAGCGCGCCAGTTCCTTGGGCGATGCGCTCCTTTGATTGCAACAGTCTTGTATTCCGTCGGTTCGCTCAGTTGCCGAATCCGTTGGCGCCGAAATCGACGCCGTCTGCCTGCCCGCCCATTGTATCGGCCCTGTCCAAACCGTTGGCCGATTGCTGCAATATTTCGAGAAAAACGAGGTGTCGATATTCTCCGACCGTAGACTGGGCCGCAGCAGCAATGGTTCACCCTTGGCCCTGCACAGCTGATGTGGATCGACGAATCATCGACGCTATATTGCGGCGCAAGTCCTCCAGCTTCACGGGCTTATGCAGAAGTTCGAGGCCACAGGATGCGATCTGTGACATTCGCTGGGCGGCGCCGTCGGCGAGGTGCATGGCGCGAAGATTGTCGGCCTGCTGGAGCGCGCCCTGGACGAGCGTCCGGCCGCCGTGCTGCTGCTGGTCGAATCCGGCGGCGTTCGGCTGCATGAAGCCAATGCGGG
>NZ_JAOQNX010000035.1 GCF_025961575.1 Rhodoblastus acidophilus
ATCCACAGGCCGGAGACATGACCGCACCCGAAATGTTCATACCACGCCAAGAAAACCCTTGATCTAGGGGCGCCGTCCAGACAGGACAGGAACGCATTGCGCTCGCTGTTCCGTCGGAAACGGGCAAGAGTTAGAGCGCAATGCGATCCAGTCCCCTTGGGAAGGATCAGGCCGGCGTCAGTTCCGCCGCGCCGCAGGAGCCGAACAGGAAGCCGTTGGAGAAATCGGCGCCCGGCGCCACGGTTTTCAGCCGCGCCAAACCTTCCGCGCCGGAAATCGCGCCAGAAGCCACATCCGCAAAGGTTTTGCAGACCGCGACGAAATCGCCGGTGTGCGGCGACAGGCGCAGCGAGCGCACGCCGGCCGACGCCAGCCTGTCCAGGTCGCGGATCAGGTTGCAGTAATTGTGCGACATGGTCTGCACGCCGTTGACCGCCAAAAAGTCCTGGCCGTCGAGCGTGTTGACCGTGAGGCCGTCTGGGTCCTTGTAGCAGACGAACTGGCACGAATCCTTGCTCAGCCCATGCACGCGCGCATGGTAGCAGCGCGCGGAAATGGCGAGCGGAATGCGGCCGTAGGCCCAGATTTCCGGCACGGCGCCGCATTGATTGGCGGCGTGAGCCAGTTTTTCGACGGAGGCGAACGGGATTTCGGGGGGCAAACAAAACAGTTTTGCCCCCTGTCCCGCGAGATAGGCCAGCGTCGCCTCATTATAAACGTTGATCAGCGGGCCGATGGAAAAGGGCGGGCGCGCCCAGTTCATCAAGGTGAGGTCGTTGATCTCGACCTCCAGCGCGGTCTGTTCGAACAACTCGCGGGCGGCGCGCTTTTCGCGCTCCAATGTCACCATGGCCAGCGAGCCGAGAACGACCGTCTTGCCGCCGGCTTGCAGACGCTCGATGGCGGCGGGGATGCGGTCCTCATAAAAAGGCGTGCGCTTCGAACACACGGTTTCGCCGATCACCACGCGATCCACGGGCGCCTCGTCGGCGATCCGGGCGTAGAAATCGGCGAAAGCGTCGGCGCTCCAGTTGAACTGCAGCGGTCCAACGGTCAGCGAGAATTTTGCTTGTGTCATCTTACCGCCAAGTTTTCCGGTACGAGCCTGCGGTGGTCGTCTGGCCCTCGGTGAGGTCGCGCAGGGCGCCGCCGACGACCTGGCGTCCCGCAGCGTAATCGTCCACGGCCTTGCGGAAATTGCGCACCACTGCTTCCGTATAAGAGCGGCTGCGCTGCCGGCCCTCGATCTTCAGCGCGGTGACGCCGGCTTCCGCCAATTGCGGGATCAGCGCGGCGGCGTCGAGGCTCGCCGGGTCTTCGAACACATGGCCCTTGTAGTCGCCCGCGGTGAAGCAGCCCTTGCACAAAGTGGGGTAGGGGGCGGCCTCCTTGGCGCCGACGCGATGGATGGCGAAGCCGCCCAGACGCGACACCAATTCGTCGTCTTCCTCGCGATATTCGACATGGCTGGCCGGCGAGCAGGCGCCGTTCATATTGGGCGATTTGCCGGTGGCGTAGGAGGACAAGGAGCAGCGCCCCTCCGCCATCACGCACAGGCCCCCAAAAATGAACACTTCGGTCTCGATATCGATATCGCGGTTGACCGCGGCGATTTCCTGCACGGTGAGCACGCGCGGCAGCACCACGCGCTTCACGCCGAAGGCGCGGGCGTAGAAGGAAATGGCGTCGGCATTGGCCGCCGCCGCTTGCACGGAAAGGTGCAGCCGCAGGTTCGGGTGCTTTTTCGACGCGTAATCGAGCAGGCCGATGTCGGCGAGGATCACGGCGTCGGCGCCGACCTTGGCGGCGTCATCGACGCGCTTGTGCCACAACTCCACCGCGCCGGCGCGCGGAAAGGTGTTGATGGCGACCAGGGCGTGCGCGCCTTTTTTATGCGCATAGGCGACGGAGGTCGCGAGCTCCTCGGTCGAAAAATTCAGGCCCGGGAAATTGCGGGCGTTGGTTTCGTCGTTGAAGCCGCAATAGACCGTGTGGGCGCCGGCGTCGATCGCCGCGCGAAAGGCTGCGGGAGTGCCGGCGGGGCAGACCAGTTCCAGTTTCTTGGCGCGCACGCTCATGCCTGGTGCTCGTTTTCACGGGTGAGGGCGACGCCGAAGAAATGGCCGACGGCGGAAGAGACTTTTCGGGTCGGGAGCGAAGCGACATGTTCGAACGGGCCGAACAGAGCGGCGATTTCGCTGGCGAGGTCGATTTCCTCGTTGTCGATGGCGTTGCGCAGCGCCAGAACCGCTTCCGTATCGCCTTCGATCACGAGGTCGCGGGAGAAGAACAAGGCGTCGCCGTCATAGACGCCATGGACGAGGCCGAGCAGGGCCGCGAGCGGGCCGCCGATGCGGGCGTCCCAGAATCCGGCGTCCTCGCGACGGACCGCTTCGAGCGTGGGCGCCTCAAGATGCGGCTGCAGCCGGAAGGCGAAGGGCAGGTCCGTCGGGTCGATCAGAAAAACCTTGTCGGCCTGCTCGCCAAGACGCGAGAACAGCGAAGGGTGACGCCGAATCAGGGTTTTGACCAGATGCGCGCCGGCCATCGACAGCGGGGCCAATGGCGCCAGCCGCAGCACGGCCGCGCCCACGGCGGGAAAAAGAGGTATGTCTTTAGCGTTCCACATCGTCCCAACATTCATGCGGTTTCGCGAGATCGCTTCGCGATCCGCAGAAACGGATCGCGCAAAAATCCTCCAAAGAGGCGGATTTTCGCGCGAACGGAATACGGATTTCGAACCTATCGTTCGCAATCCGTATCAGAAGATGTTCAGCGTCACATTGACTTTCGTCAATGCGCCAGCGCGGCCTCTGGAGCACGACAGGGCATGACTTTTCGAGAACTGCCGCCGTTCCGCGATCTCCGCGCCTTCACAAAATACCTTGAGCAGGAGCGGCTCTTAGCACGCGTCGGCGAAAAGGTCAGCCTCGTTCACGAGATGACCGAGCTGCACCGGCGCGTCCTCGCCGCGGGCGGGCCGGCGCTCCTGTTTGAAAAGGCCTATTCGCCGCAGGGGCCGGCGAGCATGCCGGTTTTGACAAACCTGTTCGGCACCAAGGAGCGCGTCGCCGCCGGGTTCGGCGTCGCTTTGTCGCGCATCGGCGAGCTCGGCGAAATGCTCGCCGCCCTGCGCGAGCCCGCCCCCGTCGATGGCATCAAGGACGCCTTGAGCCGCTGGCCGATGGTGCGCGCGGCGCTCTCCACCCGGCAGAACGTGGTGTCGCGTCCCCCCTGCCAGGCCGAGGTGTTCAAGGGCGACGACATCGATCTCGGCAAGATTCCCGTCCAAACCGGCTGGCCGGGGGAGCCCGCGCCGCTGATCACCTGGCCGCTGGTCATCACCCGCCCGCCGGACACCCCCGCCGACGAGACCGCCAAAATCAACATTGGCGTTTATCGCATGCAGGTGTTGGACAAGAAGCGGGCGATCATGCGCTGGCTCGCCCATCGCGGCGGCGCGCACCATCACCGTCTCTGGGCGAAACAAGGCAAGGACATGCCGGTCGCCATCGCCATCGGCGTCGATCCCGCCACCATCCTCTCCGCCGTGCTGCCGCTGCCGGAAACGGTGTCGGAGCTGCGCTTTTCCGGCGTGTTGCGCGGCGAACGGCCCAATGTGGCGCCGGCGCTCACCGTGCCGGTCATGGTCCCGGCCGACGCCGAAATCGTCATCGAGGGCTATGTGTCCGCGACCGAAACCGCGCCCGAAGGCCCGTACGGCGACCATACCGGCTATTACAACAACGTCGAACAATTCCCGGTGCTGAACATCACCGCGATCACCATGCGGCGCGACCCCATCTATCTCTCGACGTTCACGGCGCGCCCGCCGGATGAGCCGTCCGTCATCGGCACGGTGTTGAATGATCTGGCGCTGCCCACCATGAAGCGCCATTTGCCCGAAATCGTCGATGTCTGGCTGCCGCCGGAAGCCTGTTCCTACCGCATGGCCATTGTTTCGATCAAAAAAACCTATCCCGGACAGGCGCGGCGCGTGATGATGGGGATGTGGGGCATGCTGCCGCAGTTCAGCTACACAAAAACCGTCATCGTCGTGGATGAGGACATCAATGGCCGCGACTGGAACGATGTCGCCTGGGCGCTGGCGACGCGCATGGACCCGTCGCGCGACGTCGTGGTGATCAAGGACACGCCGATCGACTATCTCGATTTCGCCTCGCCGGAATCGGGGCTGGGCGGCAAGCTCGGCATTGACGCCACCAACAAGATGGGCCCCGAAACCCGTCGGGAATGGGGCGTGAAGCTGGATACGTCGCCTGAGGTGAAGAAGCGCGTCGACGCGCTGTGGCCGCAAGTCACGGCGGGCTTCAAGTTCACGGCGCCATGAGGCCGCGCGTCGTCGTTGGCGTCAGCGGCGCCTCGGGCGCGGCCATCGCGCTGCGCATCGTCGAGATTCTGAATGAGCGCGGCGCCGACGTGCATGTGGTGGTGTCGCGCGCGGCGGAATTGACGCTGGCCCATGAGGTCGCGCCGGAAGCGCTGTCGCGGCTGCGCGGTTTGGCCAAGCATGTGCATGACATCGACAGCGTCGGCGCCGCAATCGCCTCCGGGTCTTTTCCGACGCGCGGCATGATCGTCGCGCCCTGTTCGATGCGCACGCTGGCGGCCATCGCCAATTGTCTCGCCGACAATCTCATCACCCGCGCCGCCGACGTGCATCTGAAGGAGCGGCGCAAGCTGGTGCTGGTGGCGCGCGAGACGCCGCTGCATCTCGGCCATTTGCGCGCCATGACCGCGGCGACGGAAGCCGGCGCGATCGTCATGCCGCCGGCCCCGGCGTTTTATTTGAAGCCGCAGAGCGTCGAAGATATCGTCGATCAGATTGCGCGGCGCGCCATCGATCTGCTGCATCTTTTTGAGCCGCTCGCCGCGCAATGGGATGGGGAGCCTCAGCCCGGCGTTAAATAATCCGCCCAGGTTTTCAGCGCCGCGTGGCCTGTGGGGGTGAGCCCGTACACGCCGCGTTCGATACGCTCAAACCAGTCGTAGACATTGCCCTGTAAAATCTTCGCCGCATCCGGCGCCACCTCGCGCAGGTCGCGGGGGCGGCGTGGCGCATCGGCGAGCTGTTGCGCCACGGTGAGCGCCTGTTGGCGATAGGCGGTCATCTGCGGTTTTTTGGTCGTGCCGCCGACGATCGTGTCGCCCCGGCGGCGGCGGTGTTCTTCGACGATCCGAGAGCGTCGCTTGGGATCGCGCCTCGGCTTCCACGGCGCCGGCTCGACCATCACCTCAACCCGCCCGTTGGCGTCGACGGTGAGCAGGCCGAAGCCCAGCAGCCGACACAATTTTCGCGCCCGCGAATCGTGTTCGCGCCCGCGTCCTCGTTTTGAGGCGGCGATGGCGAGCCAGACCTCGTCACAGGCGCTGGCGCGATCCACCCCCTGCAACACCAGTTCGAGGGTAAAACTCTGCTTGAGCTCGCCGATTACCACGCGTTCGCTGGCGCCATCGGACAGGGCGACGAGATCGCAGCCGCAGACTTCCCCCTTCACCTCAAGACCGAGCGATTCCAGGTGGCGTTTGATCGGTCGGTAAAGGTCGGATTCGAGAGCCATGGGCCAAACTGGCAAGGCGTGGTTAACAAAATCTTTATGCGCTCAGGCGTGGCAGAGCCGCGCCGACGGACGACATGGCGAACATCATCGGTTTTCGCTAAAAGGGCGCCAACTTTTTTGCGCAGGCTTGGGCGCGTTCTTTTTGGGGCGCCCGTCGCGCGCCCAGGCGGAGACAAAAGCATGGCAGGCCTGCTCTGGCCCATTGCGCTGGCGTTGCTCGCCCTCGCCTGGTTCATCGACGATCCCTATCTCTTCGCGCAACGCGACTGGATTTGGGCTGTCGTGCTGCTCGCCGCCTTGCTTGGCGTCGCCGCGAGCCGGCGCAGACGGGCGCTGCTGGCGCTGTTTTGCGCTATTCCCCTCGTGCTGGCGGGCGTCAAGGGCGCCGCCGTCTTGCGCGCGCAGAGGATATCCGCCCTGCGCGCCACGGCGGCGCAGGACATCGGGCGCCATTTTGTCGTGGGATACGTGCGCGTGGCGGAGGTCGAGCCGCTGGCGGCGCATGGGCTGATCGGCGGTGTGTTCGTCACCCGCCAGAACATCGCTCAGGGCGCCGCCATGTTGCGCGCGGAAATCGCCCATTTGCAAAGGTTGCGCAAGGAGGCGGGCTTGCCGCCGCTGATCGTGACCACGGACCAGGAATCCGGTTTGGTGTCGCATCTGTCGCCGCCGCTGCCAAAGCATCCTCCGTTAGCCGAATTTGCCGAGGCCCCCAATGGCGAGGCGCGCGCGAAAAATCTGGGCGCGACGATTGGCGCGGAACTCGCCGATCTCGGGATCACGATGGATTTTGCGCCCGTCGTCGACCTGCGCCCGGCCGAAAGCGCGGGCGCGCTGGATTTCCATTCCTTCATCGCGCGGCGCGCCATTTCCGCCGATCCCGAGAAAGTTACGCGCATCGCCGGCGCCTTTTCGCAAGGGCTTGTTGAAGCCGGCGTGACGCCCGTCCTCAAACATTTTCCGGGACTCGGTCGCATCTCCGAGGACACCCATCATTTTCGCGCCCATTCCAAGGCGTCGCAGCAGGAACTGGCGGAGAGCGACTGGCGTCCGTTCCGCGCGCTGGCGGGCGGCGCGGCGATCATGGTTGGACACGTCGTCGTCGACGCGCTCGATGCCAAACCCGCGTCGCAATCCCGCGCCGTGGTCGGTCTGCTTCGGCGCGACTGGGGTTTTGAAAATCTGGTGGTCACTGACGACCTCAACATGAGTCCGGTGTTCCATCATGACATCTGTCACGGTGTGGTGGAGTCGCTGAATGCGGGCGTCGATCTGCTGTTGGTCGCCTATGACGGCCGACAATATTTCCCGCTAATGGACTGCGCGCTCCAGGCTGAGGCCAAAGGGGAGATCGACGCCGCCGCGCTCGCCGCCAGCCGCAAACGCCTCGAAACATTTGCTTCCGCGGCGCGTTGAGGGCGCTTCACGGAGGTTTCGATGCGAGCGCTGGTTTGGCACGGCAAGGAAGACATTCGCTGCGACAATGTGACGGACCCCGGCATCGAGGCCCCGCGCGACGCCATCATCAAAGTCACGAGCTGCGCCATTTGCGGCTCCGACCTGCATCTGTTCCACAATTACATTCCGGCCATGCTGCCCGGCGACATTATGGGCCACGAGGCCATGGGCGAAGTGGTTGAGGTCGGGGCGGAAGCGAAAAACAAGCTGAAGGTCGGCGACCGCGTCGTCGTCCCCTTCACCATATTCTGCGGCGAATGCGAGCAATGCCGGCGCGGCAATTATTCGCTGTGCCAGACCAGCAATCGCAAAAAGCATCTCGCCGAAAAAGCGTTCGGCCACACCACGGCCGGGCTGTTCGGCTACACCCATCTGACCGGCGGTTTTCCCGGGGGGCAGGCCGAGTTTCTGCGCGTGCCCTTCGCCGACACCACGCACATCAAAGTGCCGAACGGCGTGCCGGATGAAAAGCTTCTGTTTCTCAGCGATATTTTTCCCACCGGCTGGCAGGCGGCCGCGCAATGCGACATCGAGCCGACCGATACGGTGGCGGTCTGGGGCTGCGGTCCCGTCGGACAAATGGCGATCCGCAGCGCGCTGCTGCTCGGCGCCGAACAGGTCATCGCCATCGATTGTTTGCCGGAGCGGCTGGAGATGGCGGAGGCGGGCGGCGCCATCCCGATTAATTTCGAGACGGAAAGCGTCATCGAGCGGCTGAACGAACTCACCCATGGCGAAGGTCCGGAAAAATGCATCGACTGCGTGGGGCTGGAATCGCATGTCACGCCCTCGCAGCCCGACACGCTTTATGATCGCGCCAAGCAAATGCTCGGGACTGAAACCGACCGTCCCCACGCGTTGCGCGAGATGATCTATGTCTGCCGCCCCGGCGGGATCATTTCGATTCCCGGCGTCTATGGCGGCCTCGACGACAAGATCCCGATGGGCCAGCTGATGAACAAGGGTTTGACGATCCGCACCGGCCAGACCCATGTCAATCGATGGACCGACGACCTTCTGCGCCGCATCGAGGAGGACCAGATCGACCCCTCCTTCGTCATCACCCACACAGTGAGTCTCGCCGAGGGGCCCGACATGTATCGGGTGTTCCGGGACAAACAGGACGGCTGCGTCAAGGTGGTCATCAAACCATAGCGGGAGCGCATCATGACTTTTATCGCCAATCTCGGCCGCAACCCGGGCGATCCCAAAATCCTGTCGACCGGGCCGAGTTCGCTCACCAACGCCGACCGTCTGGCGAAAATGCTGGGATGGTTCAGCATCGGCCTGGGCCTCACCGAAATTTTCGCCGCGCGACGGATCGCGCGGGGGCTGGGCATGCAGGGGCGCGAGACGCTGGTGCGGGGCTACGGCTTTCGCGAGATCGCGGCGGGCGTTGCGACATTGTCGCCGGAGAAACAGCTTGGCCTGTGGAGCCGCGTCGGCGGCGACGGGCTCGATATCGCCACGCTGCTGACGGGGCTCGGCCGCGACAATCCCAAGCGCGGCAATGTCGGGCTGGCGCTCACTTTGGTGCTCGGCGTGACGCTGCTCGACATTGTCGGCGCGCAGGCCTTGGGCGCAACCCACCGGCGGACGCGCGGCGATGCGCCCTCCTATCGCGACCGCTCCGGTTTTCCGCGCGGCCTCCAGGCGGCGCGCGACGCGGCGCGGCGCGTTCAGTCGCCGGACAGGACGGCGGCGTGAGCCAAAGACCGCGCGTCGTCATCCTGGGCGCGGGGTTTGGCGGCGTGAATGCGGCAAAGGTTTTGGGCGGATGCGCCGCCGATGTCGTGCTGGTCGACAAGACCAACCACCATTTGTTCCAGCCGCTGCTTTATCAGGTCGCCACCGCCGCGCTGGCGCCTTCCGACATCGCCACCGCCACCCGCGTCGTGTTGCGCCATTGCAAGAACGTGACGGTTTTGATGGGCGAGGCGGTGGGGATCGACCCCGACGCGCGCGAGGTGCGGCTCGAGGACGGGGCGCGTTTGCGCTATGATTATCTCGTCGTCGCCATCGGTTCGGCCTATAGTTTTTTTGGTCACGACGACTGGGCGCGCCACGTCCATGTGCTGAAGACGCTTGACGATGCGCTCAAAATTCGGTCGGCGCTGCTGGCGGCGTTCGAACTGGCCGAGCGCTGCGAAGACAAGGCGGAAATTGCGCCGCTCATGACATTCGTCGTGGTCGGCGGCGGGCCGACCGGGGTGGAGTTGGCCGGGACGATCGCGGAATTGTCGCGCACCACGCTGGCGCGCGATTTCAGGACCATCGAGCCGCGTTCCGCCCATATCGTGCTTTGCGAGGCCGGGCCGCGCATTCTGCCGTCCTTCCCGCCGGCCCAGTCGGACTATGCGTTGCGGGCGCTGCAAAACCTGGGGGTCGACGTGCGCGTCGGCGCCAAGGTCGGCGCTATCGATGCGGGGTCGATCCAGATTGGCGCGGAGCGTTTGCAATCGTCTGTTGTGGTCTGGTGCGCGGGCACGGCGGCGCATCCGGCGTCGAAATGGCTTGGGGCGACGGCGGCGTCCAACGGCGCCGTGCGCGTCGGGCCCGACTGCGCGCTGCCCGGCCGGCCCGAGATTTTCGTCATCGGCGATGTCGCCAGTTTTGACGGCGCGGATGGACGACCGCTGCCCGGCCTCGCGCCCGTGGCGAAACAGCAGGGATTGTTCGTCGGTCGCCTGCTGCGCGCCCGCATTGACGGACGTCCCGGGCCGAAAAGATTCCGCTATCGCGATTATGGAATGATGGCGATCATCGGGCGCTCGCGCGCCGTCGCGCAATTGTTCGGCCTGCGCATGAGCGGTTTTGTCGCCTGGCTCGCCTGGTCGCTGATCCATTTGATGTTGCTGGTCGATTTCCGCAGCCGGCTCACCGTCTATGTCAACTGGTCCTGGGCCTGGTTCACTTATGGGCGCGGCGCCCGGCTGCTGACCCATGCGCCGCGTTGGATTGCGCGAGCGCGCGGAAAGGCCCGTCGCGACGCGGCCTGAGGAACCGCGCGATGTGGGCGGGGTTGGCTCCAGCGGACGGAAGCTCTTTCAAAACATTGCGTTTTATTCCTCGGCGCGGCGCGATAACATGCGCGCGGGCGTGCGCTGCGCCGCGTTAGCGGCAGATCAATGCGCGAAAGACATGGCTCGGCTAAGCCCAAAACTCTTTCCTCTTGTCAGGTCATGCCATGACGGATCGGCAAACGGGCGAAGGCATCGAGGTGGCGGCGCCGGCCTCCGCGGCGCAGGACGTCATTCTGTCGCCCCACGCCAAGCCGGTCATCGAACATCATCCTCCCAGTCGTGTGCGGGTGTGGACGCGGCGATTGCTGGTCCTTGCGCTGGTTGTGGGCGGCGCCGGCGGCCTTTACTGGCGGGCGCATCGCATCGCGCCCCTTCCGGTCTGGATCGCCATGGGCAATGGCCGCCTGGAGGCCGATCCGATCGACATTGCGACAAAATTCGCCGGCCGCATCGCGGAGCTGCGCGCTGACGAGGGCGACAAGGTGAGCGCGGGGCAGGTGGTCGCGTTGATGGACACGCGCGACCTCCAACAAAGCCTGAAGCGCAGCGAGGCGCAAGTCGAACAGGCCAAGCGCGTTGTCGAGCAGACCATGGCGACACGCACACAGATGGAGAGTTCTGCGAAGCTGGCGGAGCGGGAACTCGAACGCACCGAAAAACTGTCCAAGAGCGGCTACGCCACCCGCGAACTGCTCGACCAGCGCCAGCAGGCGTTGGACGCCGCGAAAGCCCTGCAAAGCGCGGCGGAGCATCGCGTCGCCGAGGCCGAGAAGGCGCTGACCGCGGCCGAACATGACGCCGAACTGGTGCGGGTGAACATCGCCGACAATGCGCTGGTCGCGCCGCGCGACGGGCGCATTCATTACCGGCTCGCCAACGTCGGCGAGATCCTGGGCGTGGGCGGCAAGGTCTTTACGATGCTGGACACGTCCTATGTCTACATGGACATTTATCTGCCGGCGCGGCAGGCCGGGCAGGTGAAGCTCGGCGATCCCGCGCGCATCGTGCTCGACGCTTTTCCCGATACGCCCATCCCGGCGAAAGTGAGTTTTGTTGCGGACAAAGCTCAGTTCACGCCGAAAATGGTGGAGACCAAGAGCGACCGCGAACGCCTGATGTTCCGCGTGCGGGTGCGGGTCGATCCGACGCTGGCGCGGGCGCGCGCCGACGAGGTCCGCAGTGGGCTGCCCGGCGTCGCTTATGTGAAACTCGATGACGCGCAGAATTGGCCGGAGGCGTTGCAGGGGACGGTCAAATGAATTGGCCCGGAGCAGGGGGGACGCTTCCTTCTCCCCTTGCGGGAGAAGGTGGCGCGCGAAGCGCGCCGGATGAGGGGTTCGTTCATCTGGACAGGCGACCCCTCATCCGTCTCGCGCCTTCGGCGCGAGCCACCTTCTCCCGCCAGGGGAGAAGGGGAGGCGCGCGGCCATGACAGAGCTCCCCGTCGTGCGCCTGCGTGACCTTCGCCATGCCTATGGCCGGACGCGGGCGCTGGACGGGCTGTCGCTCGACATTCCCGCTGGCTGCATGGTTGGGCTGGTCGGGCCGGACGGGGTCGGCAAGTCGACGCTGCTGGCGCTGATCGCGGGGTCGAAAATCTTGCAGGACGGCGGCGTCGAGGTTTTGGGCGGCGATATCGCCAAAAAGCGCTGGCGCAACGAAATCTGCCTGCGCATCGCCTATATGCCGCAGGGCTTAGGCAAACATCTCTATCCCGATCTCACCGTCGAGGAGAACATCGCCTTCTTCTCAAGGCTCTACGGCCAGAGTGCGGCGGAGGGCGCGGCGCGCATTTCGGGATTGATGCAGGACATCGGCCTCGCCCCGTTCGCCGGGCGTTTGTGCCGGCGGCTGTCGGGCGGCATGAAACAAAAACTCGGCCTGTGCTGCGCCCTGATCCACGATCCCGACCTGCTCATCCTCGACGAGCCCACCACCGGCGTCGATCCGCTGTCGCGGCGCCAGTTCTGGGAGCTGGTCGACGCCATGCGCCAGCGCTCGGAACGCGAGATGAGCGTCATTGTGGCGACGGCCTATATGGAGGAGGCGGAGCGCTTCGATTTCCTGATCGTCATGAATGAGGGACGGGTGCTCGCGACCGGCGCGCCGCGCGACATCATGGCGGCGACCGGCGCCGAAACCGTCGAGGACGCTTTTGTCGCGCTGCTGCCCGAGGGCGCGGCGCGGCCCAAGCTGACGATTCCGCCGCTCGCGCGCGACGGCGGGCCGCCGGTGATCATGGCCCGGGGGCTCACCAAAAAATTCGGGGATTTCACCGCCGTCGATCACGTCGATCTCGAGATCGCGCGCGGCGAAATCTTCGGGTTTTTGGGGTCGAACGGCTGCGGCAAGACGACGACGATGAAAATGCTCACCGGCTTGCTCGAAGCGAGCCGCGGCGAGGCCCTGCTGTTCGGCGAGACCGCGCAGGCGAGCGGGGTCGATGCGCGGCGGCGGGTCGGCTATATGTCGCAGGGCTTTTCGCTCTATAGCGAATTGACGGTGCGGCAAAACCTCGACCTGCACGCAAGATTGTTTGGCCTCGAGCCGAAGGTCGCGCGCGAAAGAATCGGCGCGCTGCTGGAGCGGTTCGGGCTCGACGATTTTGTCGACGCTCTCGCCGCCGATCTGCCGCTCGGCCTGCGCCAGCGGCTGTCGCTCGCCGTCGCTTTGGTGCATGCCCCCGACTTGCTGATCCTCGACGAACCTACTTCCGGCGTCGATCCCATCGCCCGCGACGAATTTTGGGCGCTGCTGATCGAATTGTCGCGCGCGCAGGGCGTGACCATTTTTCTCTCCACCCATTTCATGAACGAGGCGGCGCGCTGCGACCGGATTTCGTTGATGGATTCGGGAAGGATTTTGGCGACGGGCGCGCCCGCCGATCTCGTCGCCGCGCGCGGCGCCGCCAATCTGGAGGAGGTTTTTATCGCCTGTCTCGAGGAGGCGGGGGCGGCGCGCGCGCCCTTCGCGCCGGTGGCGGCCTCGCCGGCAGGGCGGTCGAAAAATCCCGCCTTCAGTCTGCGCCGCATGATGGCTTACGCCATTCGCGAGGCGCAGGAATTGTCGCGCGACACCATCCGTCTTTCCTATGCGATTCTGGGCCCGGCGCTGTTGTTGCTGCTGCTCGGCTTCGGCATCACCACGGATGTGGATTCGCTCGCCTTCGCCGCGCTCGACCGCGACAATTCCTTCTATAGCCGCGCCTATCTGAGCGAGGTGCGCGGCTCCTCCTATTTCGTCGAGCAGCCGCCGATTACCGATTCCCGCGATCTGATCGACCGGATGAAAAGCGGCGGGGTCAGCGCCACGATCGAAATTCCGCCGGGCTTCGGCCGCGACATCAAGAAAGGCGAGCCGACGGAGGTGTCGGTGTGGATCGACGGCGCCATGCCGTTTCGCGCCGAGACCATCCATGGCTATCTCAGCGCGGCGCATCAGAAATTCGTTAGCGATCCCGCCATTCGCGGCATGGAGCCGGCGCCGCCGCTGCCCGCCAATATCGAGACCCGCTTCCGCTACAACCAGAGTTTTGACTCCATTTATGCCATGGTTCCCGGCGCCATCGCTTTGCAACTCGCGCTGATGCCGGCGATCCTGATGGCGCTCGCCATCGTGCGCGAAAAGGAGCTGGGCTCGATCACCAATCTCTATGTCACGCCGGTGACGCGGCTGGAATTCTTGCTGGGCAAGCAATTGCCCTATATCGGGCTGGCCTTCGTCGATTTCTTCGTCATGCTGCTGATGGCGCTGTATATTTTCGCGGTGCCGCTCAAGGGGGGCTTTGGCGTTCTGGCGCTGGGGGCTCTGGCCTATGTCGCCGCTTCCACCGGTTACGGTATGGTGATTTCCGCCTTCACCCGCACGCAGATCGCCGCTCTGTTCGGCGCGACCATCCTCACCATTCTGCCCGCGACCATGTTTTCCGGCATGTCCACGCCGGCGGCCTCGATCACCGGCTTCGGCCGGTTTTTGGGGCAGATTTTTCCCATGACCTATTTTTTGCCGATCTCGGTCGGCGCCTTCACCAAGGGGCTGAATTTTGACGATCTCGCCGGCCATCTCGCGCGCTTGTGCCTGTTCTTTCCCGCGCTGGTGGGCCTGAGCCTGCTGCTGCTGCGCAAACAGGAGAAGTGATGCAGACCCTGCGCAACATCTTCTGGTTGGGCGCCAAGGAGCTGCGCAGTTTTTTCCGCGATTTCGTGCTGCTCGGCCTGGTGCTCTATTCCTTTTCCCTGGCCATTCTCGCCCAGGCGCAAAGCCATGCCCAGGAATTGCACAACGCCGCCATCGCCGTCGCCGACGAGGACCATTCCGAATTGTCGCGCCGGCTGGCGCGGGCCTTTCTGCCGCCTTACTTTCTGCCGGCAAAACAGGTGTCGGCGGGCGACATCGACCGGCTCATGGATGTCGGCGCCTTCACCTTCATCCTCGACATTCCCCCCAATTTCGAGCGCGATTTTTTGGCCGGGCGGCGCCCGACCGTGCAGGTCAATGTCGACGCCACCGCCATGATGCAGGCGGGCGTCGGCGCCGGCTATATCGAACAGATTCTCACGGCTGAACTGGCCAAATTTGCGACGCGGCAGGACAATCCGGCTCCCGCATCCATCGGCCAGACCGTGCGGATCGCCTTCAATCCCAACCTGATCACCTCCTGGTTTTCGAGCGTGATGGGCATCATTTCCTCCACCACCATGCTCGCCATCATTCTCGCGGGCGCGGCGGTGGTGCGCGAGCGCGAGCATGGCACGGTCGAGCATTTGTTGGTGATGCCGGTCACCCCGTTCGAGATCGCCATGGCGAAAATCTGGGCGAACGGCCTGATCATTCTGGGCGCGGTCGCGCTGTCGCTGACTTTTGTCGTGCAGCGCCTGCTGGCCATTCCCATCAACGGCTCCGTGCCTTTGTTCCTGCTCGGCGCCGCGCTCTACCTGTTCTTCGCCACGTCCGTCGGCGTGTTTCTCGCCACCATCGCCCGCACCATGCCGCAGCTTGGGCTGCTCTACCTGCTGGTCGCCGTGCCGCTTAACCTGCTGTCGGGCGCCAATACGCCGCTGGAATCCATGCCGGCGCTGTTGCGCAACGCCATGCTGCTGTCGCCCTCCACCCATTTTGTCGCCGTGGCGCAGGCGGTGCTCTATCGCGGCGCCGGCTTCGATCTGATCTGGGAGCGTTTTTTGGCCATGGGGGCGATCGGCGGCTTTTTTCTCATCCTGAGCGTCTGGCGGTTCCGCAGCGTGTCCGCGCAGAACGGGTGATTTTGCGGTGGGTCCGAGGTCGACAGGGCGGCTGTCCGCGCGCAGGGTCGCAAAATTTCAACTCTGACAGAATTTCGACAGCCAGCATCTTTTAACACGTCTGTGTCGCCACGGCGACGCCACGAGCTTCTCTCGTGCCTTCACATCTTTGGAGACCCCATGCGCGCGCGCTTGCTTCTTTCTGTCCTGCTCTTCGGGAGCGCCTCCCAGGCCTTCGCCCTGGAGAGCGGCGTTCCAATGGGAAATGGAGGACGTGCGTCGCGCGCGCAACAGGTCGCTTACTGCGCGCAGACCAAATCCGACTGTTTGGAGAATGTGGGACCCTACACCCGCTATCCCTCGCAGCGCGCGCAATGCCTGATCCGCTACGACCAGTGCCTGAACCGATAAGGTAAGCGCCAGCGCCGGGCCGGGGCAATCTCGCGCCGGTGCGCGCGTCTGAATTGACGTTTCGATGGAACCGCCGGGGCGCAGCCCCGGCGGGAATTTGGCGTGGCCAATTTAGATTTATTCCAAGTGGTGAGAAATCCATTGCGGGCTTGAGCGAAACCGTGTCTTGATTTTGTCAGCAATAACAGGTGTTTCCGACGATTTTTGTGGCGCCGTGCGCGCAGGCCAGTCGAAGCGCCGGGCAAGACCAAACCGGAGTCACATCATGACAAGACTGCGCGACAAGACCAAATGGACCTGGGCTGTCGGCGCGAGCCTGCTCGCCCTGATCGCCGCCAACCCCGCCCTCGCGGCCGAGGACGCCAAGCCGGAGGAGGCCGCCCCCGCCGCGGAGCTGCCCTCGGTCCTCACCAGCCTGCCGGCTCTGGCCCCCATCGCCGACGCCAAAAAACAGCTGGCGGACAAGGGCGTCATTCTCCAGCTCAACTATATTGGCGAAGTGCTCGGCAATCCGGTCGGCGGCCAGCGCCAGGGTGTCGTCTATGACGGGCGCGTGGAGCTCGCCATCGACGCCGACATGGAGAAGATCGCGGGTTGGAAGGGCGGCCTGTTCCACGCCAACGGCTACTGGATTCAGGGTACGGGCCTGTCGCGCGTCTATACGGGCAACATTCTGACGGTCAGCAATATCGAGGCGCTGCCGACGGTGCGTCTCTATGAATTGTGGTACGAACAAAAGGCCTTCGACGACCGGCTGGGCGTGAAAGTCGGCCAGATCGCCGCCGACACCGAATTCTTCGTCAGCAAATATGGCGCGCTGTTCATCAACGGCACCTTCGGCTGGCCGGCTTTTACGGGCGTCAACCTGCCGAGCGGCGGCCCGGGCTATCCCTTCGCCACCCCCGGCGTGCGCGTCAAACTCGGCTCCGACAGCGATCCCCTCAATATTCTGGCCGCCGTGTTCGACGGCGACCCGGCGGGCCAGTGCGGACAGGACCCGCAGATCTGCAATCGCTACGGCACCAATTTCCGCCTGCAGGATCCGCCGCTCGCCATGGAGGAAGTGCAATATCGCTACAAGCTGGGCAAGGACGACGGCTTGGCGGGGACGGTCAAGCTCGGCGCGTTCCAGAATTACGGCAATTTCGCCAATCTGCGTTACGACACCGTCGGCGCGGCGCTGGGCGGCGCCTCCAGCAATGGCGTTCCCGCGGTGCTGAAGGGCGACTGGGGCTTTTACGGCGTTGTCGACCAGCAGGTCTGGAAGGACGCGGGCCAGAGCGCGGGCGTGTTCCTGCGCGCCGGCGCGGCGCCGCAGGATCGCAACACCGTCAATTTCTATATCGACGGCGGCGTGACCTTCGCCGGGGTCATGCCCGGGCGCCCGGATGATTCCTTCGGCGTGGGCTTTGCCTATGCCCGCGTCTCCGACTATGCGCGCGGCTTCGATTTCGACTCCAACGCGCCGGTGCTGCGGCGCTCGGAGGCGGCGCTGGAGGTGACCTACCAGGCGCAGATCGTCTCGGGCTGGAGCCTGCAGCCTGACTTCCAATACATCGTCAGCCCCGGCGGCGGCGTGGCCGACGCCAATGGCGCGCGCGTGCGCGACGCCGCGGTGTTCGGCCTGCGCTCGACGATCAACTTCTGATCGCCGCCGCGCGTCGCCGCAGCGATTTCGCGCCGAGGACGAGGGGCTGGGATACGGCCCCTCGATAAGCTCCCTCGGCGCGAAAGTCTTTTCAGGAAAGGGTCCGTTCATGCCGACCGCTGCGCAAATCGAATTCGTCTCCGTCTTCGCGGCTTTCGCCTTCATGGCTGGCGTCTTGATTGTCGTTTGGTGAAGTTCTCGACGCCCGCGCGCGCGGGCGGACAAGACGCGCCGGATTGTGCGGCGCAATATCCACGCGCCGATTGCAGGCGATTTGAGGACTCCGAGCGAAATTCGCGTGTTCACCCGAACATGATCTTTTTTTGCGCAGCGTTCAACAGACCGGCAGGCTTGCGGGCGCCCGCATGTGACGTAAAGTAAGTTTCGTCTCCCATTGCGTTGCGCGACCAAAATTATCTGATGTGACATTTTCATGTCAGTGGACTTAATCAATAGGCAACCTGCTGCAGATACACGTTTTTCATCCGAAACAACTGCAGACATTTCGATGCGGCTCATCACGAAAATTGCGGCCATCATTGGCGTGTTCGCGCTGTTGCTGGTGCTGGTCTCGGGCTTTTCATTCGTCCAGGGCTGGATCGACCGCGACCAGGAGGCGCGGATCGACAACGCCTTCGAAATCGCCGTCCTCGCCGCCAATATCTCCCAATCCGTCGATCGCGCCGTGGCGTCCGTCGATGGCGTGCTGCTCACCGAAGACGAAACCGAGTCGCGCAAGGCCATCGCCGAATTGCAGGGCGCGCTGGGGGCGATCAAGGCCCTGAAGACGGAGCTGTTCGCCAGCGTCGGCGCGCGCCTGTCCGACGCCGAGAAGGCCAAGCTTTCGGCGCAGATTACCGAATTCGTCGACTACCAGACCGATACGGTGAACCTGGCCACAAAAGTCTCGCGCAAGGCCGCCATCGTCCAGATCGATGACGACGCCACGGTCGCCAACCGCAAGGCCATGCTGACCACGGTCAAGACGCTGAGCGACCAGACCCTGACGGAGGCCCGCGCGGAACGTGTGGCGGTCTCGGCGGGGCGCCAGCGCCGGGCCGTTCTCATCGCGGCCCTTTCCCTGCTCACTGTGGTCCTCGGCGTGGCCTTCGGCGTCTATGTTTGCGAAATCCACATCCGCAGGCCGCTCGACCGGCTGCGCAACGGCGTGCTGAACCTCGCCGCCGGCAAACTCGACGTCGAATTCAAGGATTCGCTGCGCCGCGACGAGATTGGCGAAATGGCCGGCGCTGTCGTCAGTTTCCGCGACGCGCTTGCACAAAAGCGCGCGCTCGACGTGGAAAGCGCACAAAAGGCGCAACGCGAGTTGGCGCGCGCCAAGGCGCTCGACTCCTCGACGACGCATTTTCGCGACCGGGCGGAGCACGCCCTGGCGGCGCTCAATACGTCGGTGACGGAAATGAACGACCGCGCGCAAAGCCTGGTGAAATCCTCGGAAGACACAAAGCGGCAATCCGCCACCGCCGCTGAGGCGGCGCAAGCGGCGGCCGGCGCGATCGGCCGCGTGGCTGCGGCCGCCGAGGCGCTGGCGCGCTCGGCATCCGCCATCCAGGATCACGCCCACGCGTCCAGCGCGGTCTCGGCGGAAGCGCGCAACGACATGCAGGATGCGCTGCGCCAGGTCGGCGGGCTGTCGCAGGCCGTGGGCGGCATCGGCGAAGCCGCCGCCTTGATCGAAAGCATCGCCGCGCAAACCAATCTGCTCGCGCTCAACGCCACCATCGAGGCGGCGCGAGCAGGCGAGAATGGCAGGGGCTTCGCCGTCGTCGCCAATGAGGTGAAGGCGCTCGCCGCCCGCACCGCCTCGGCGACGGGTCTGATCGCCGCCCATATCGCCTCGATCGAAGCCGCCGCGGCGGGCGCCGCCGCCTCGGCCGAAAGCAATGGCGCGACCATCGCCCGGCTGGAGGCGATCGCCGCGCAGGTGGCCGAGGCCGCCAGCGCGCAAGGCGACATCGGCCGCGAGATATCGGAATCGGCGGAACGCGCCGCGCAGGAGGCTGAAACCGTCGGCGACAGCATGGCCAGCATGCGCCGGGCCGCGGCCCTGCAGGACGCCGAAGCCGAGAAGCTGCGCGCCGCCGCGCAGACCCATGCGCAGGAGGCGGAAGCGCTCGCCGATTTCATCTCGACCTATATTGCCGACGTCCGCGCGGCCTGATCGCCTTGGAATGCCAGTCCTCACGAAAGCGGGTCCGATCATGGGGTCATCGCGCGTCGCCGTCCGGGCCAGGATCGCCGCCGTCCTCGGCGCTTCCGCCTTCATCGCGATCACGCTGTCGGCTTTTGCTCTCTATCTCAACAATCTCGAATGGCGGCAGACGGAAACGATCGTCGACGCCTTCGAGGTCGCCAACGAAGCCGACGTTCTCGCCATGGACGTGGAAAAGACCGTCGCCCAGGTGATGAGCGTCATGGTCGCGGAGGATGCGCAGGCCGCGCGCGACCGATCGGTCGCCTTGCAGGAGGATTTGCAAGAGGTCGCGCAGCGCCGGAACGCGCTCCTGTCCCGGGTCGGCGAAAGGATGTCGCCGGCGGAGAAGACGCAGCTTTCGCTGCGGATCGACGAGTTCATCGCCTATCAGACGGACACCGCGCGACTCTGCCTGCAGGTGTCGCCCCAGGCGGCGATCATTCAGGCCAATGACGACGCCACCGTGCGGAACCGCCGGAAAATGCTGGTGGATGTCCAGCAATTGGGCCGCGACATGCGCGCGCGGGTCGAGATCACCCGCGGCGCGGCGGCGTTTGGCCGGAAGGTCCGTTTGGCGATGCTGCAGGTTCTGCCGGCTTCGACCCTCATCATTGGCGCCCTGGTCGGCGTCGCTTTGTTTCGCCGCAGCAAGGCGAACCTGCAAAAACGCCGTTACGATGTCGCCTTGAACAATATGCCGCTCGGCGTCGGCATGGCGAACGCGCAGGGCGTGCTCACTGTCGTCAACGATCGCCTCGCAACCATGTTCGACATCGCCCTGGAGCTGAGCGGCTGCACGGTGCGTCAGCTCGCCGAGGAGATCGCTGCGGCGGCCAGGCTCGACGGCGAGGCGCGCGTCGCCTTCCTTCGGACATTCCAGAGCCTTGCCAGCGGGTCGTCGTCGGCCTCCTTCGTCGCCGCGCTCGGCGCGCGGCATTTCGAGTTCCGCTGTCACCGGATGGATGCGGGGGGCAGCCTGATCGTCATCGACGACGTCACCGCCGCAAGGCGCGCCGCGCAGGACATCGAACGCATGGCCCTGTTCGATTCCCTGACCGGCCTGTCCAATCGCGTGCGCTTCCGCGAACGGCTGGCGCTGACCATGGAGGAGTCTCGGGCGCGAAACCTGTCGTTCTCGCTGTTGTACCTCGATCTCAACGCCTTCAAATTGGTCAACGACACGCTCGGCCATCCCACGGGCGACAAGCTTTTGTGTGAAGTCGCGCGCCGATTGACGACCAATTTTCGCGACGCCGATCTGGTGGCGCGCCTCGGCGGCGACGAGTTCATGGTCGTGCTCGCGCCCGCCGCCAAACCCCACGATCTCGACGCGATCTGCGCGCGCCTGATCGAAATGGTCAGCGCGCCCTTCAGCATCGAGGGCCATGAAATCTGTGTCGGGGCCAGCGTCGGCACGGCGTCCTTTCCGGGCGACGTCGCCACGGCCGAGGAGATGGTCAATGGCGCGGATCTCGCCCTCTACCGCGCCAAGGCGCTGGGCCGCTCCAGCTTCCGTCACTTCGACGCGTCAATGCGGGCGGAAGCGATGCTCAAGCGCGAGATGGAGACCGAATTGCGCGCCGCCCTCGCCAATGACGAACTGGAATTGTACTACCAGCCGATCGTCGACATCCGCAGCAACCGGATCAACACGTTCGAGGCGCTGTTGCGCTGGCGCCATCCGACGCGCGGCCAGGTCTCGCCCGACGTGTTCATCCCGCTGGCGGAGGAGACCGGGCTGATCGTCGAGATCGGCGAATGGGCGCTCGAGCGCGCCTGCCGCGACGCGGCGCTGTGGCCGGCGGAGATTCGCGTCGCCGTCAATTTTTCGTCGATTCAGTTCCGGCGCTGCGATGTCGTCGCTCTGGTCGCGCGGGCCCTGGCGACGACCGGGCTGTCGGCGCACCGGCTGGAAGTCGAAATCACCGAAACCGTCCTGATCCGCGACGCGGAAGCGACCTGCGCGATCTTCGAACAATTGAGGGGCCTGGGCGTGCGGCTCTCGCTCGACGATTTCGGCTCGGGCTATTCCAGCCTGAGCTATCTGAACATGTTCAAGTTCGACAAGATCAAGATCGACCGCGCTTTCGTCCAAAACCTGAACGACCCGAACGCGCTGGCGGTGATCAGCGCGGTGACGCATCTCGCTAGCCGCCTCGATCTGACGCTGGTCGTCGAAGGCGTGGAGACGCCGGAGCAGCTCGCGATCCTGTCGGGCCAGGGCGTTCACGACGTCCAGGGGTTTCTGTTCGCGCCGCCCATGCCTCTCGCCGAGATCAACCGTCTCGTGAAAGAGGCGAGCCGGGCGGCGTGACGCGACACGGCGGACCTGTCGCGCCGAAAGGATTTTTTGCTCAGCCGCCGTTCTGCTTGCGATAGCTTTCGAACGCGACCTCCAGCAGCTTGCCGAGCTTCATGTCATGCGCTGAGGCATAGCTCTTGAAGGCGCGCCTGAATTCGGCGGAAACCTTGAAATTCAACGCTTTCTTCGGCTCTTTGGGCTTTTCGGCCTTTTCGGGCTTTTCGGCCTTCGCCTTGGCGACGGGTTCGGGTTTGCCAGCGGATTTTTCGGTTTTCGCCTTGGCGCCGGAGGCGGCCTTGGCGGCTGGCTTGTCGGCCTTCGCCTTGGCCTCGGCCTTTTCGGTCGGCTTCTCGGCGTCATCTGCCGGTTTTTGCGTCTTCACCTTGCCGATCTTGTCCGTTTTGGCGGTCTTGGCGGTCGGGGCGGGCGTGGTCGCAGGCGTCTCGAGCTCGACCGCTGCTTTGCCGAGAGTCTTCTTGTCTTTCATCGATCAAGCCTTTCGTGCTTTCGTGCTTTCTGGCTAAATTCCCTATAGCATAAAAGCTTCGCCTGGGCAGTGGGCGCCCGGCGCGTCGAAGCCATGGTTGATGAAAGGTTTCGCGTGTTGGTCAGTGCTGGCGAAGGCTGGAGGGCGGTTCGATCTCGAAGTTCAGAGAGCCAAGACCGGGCGACATCGCCGCCAATGTGTCGAGCGCGCGCTGGATATGATCCACGGCCCGCGAAACCTGATCGTCCCCGCCGCGGGATTGGGTGATCTCGGATTTGGCGTAGAACAGCTCGATCATGGCCAGTTCGACGATGGCTCTTGTTGTTTTCTGCATGAAGACACGCTCCGCCTGTCCCATCGAAGCATGGGTGAAATCAAGATAATCCGTGGCATTGAAGGATTTGCGACAGGCTCGGGTCCGGCCTGAATTTACGCGCGGCAGCGTGTGTCACGTGAGCTTCGCATCGTCGTCGTAAAGGAAGGGCGCCTGAACGTCTCGAGCGAACTGCTTGGGCGCTGGCGGATCCCAAACCTCACGAGAGGTCTCGCAATGTCGAACAAGTTCCTGCGCGCCACGCTGGTGGCCGCCGTCCTCGGCGCCGCCCCCGCGCTCGCCGCCGACATCTCCGGCGCCGGCGCCACCTTTCCCTATCCGATCTACGCCAAATGGGCCGACGCCTACAAAACCCAGACCGGCAACGGTCTGAACTATCAGTCGATCGGCTCGGGCGGCGGCATCAAGCAGATCATCGCCAACACCGTCACCTTCGGCGCATCCGACAAGCCGCTCAAGGTCGAGGAGTTGGAAAAGAACGGTCTCGTGCAATGGCCGCAGGTGATGGGCGGCATCGTGCCGATCATCAACATCGAAGGCGTCGGCAACGAGCAGTTGGTCCTCGACGGCCCCGCGCTGGCGAAAATTTTCCTCGGCGAAATCAAGACCTGGAACGATCCGGCGATCGCCAGTCTGAACCCGACCCTCAAGCTCTCGGATACGCCGATCGCGGTCGTGCACCGTTCCGACGGCTCCGGCACCACCTTCAACTTCACCGATTACCTCGCCAAGGTCTCGGCGGACTGGAAGTCCAAGGTCGGCTCCGATTCGGCGGTTGAATGGCCGGTCGGGCTCGCCGCCAAGGGCAATGAAGGCGTCGCCAACACCGTCGCCAACACCAAGGGGTCTATTGGCTACGTCGAATATGCCTATGCCAAGCAGAACAAGATCCCCTTCGCCGACCTCGTCAACAAGGAGGGCGCCAAGGTCTCGCCGACCGTGGAAAGTTTTCAGGCGGCCGCCGCCAACGCCGACTGGGAGAACGCGCCCGGCTATTACCAGATCCTGACCAACCAGCCGGGCGCAAAATCCTGGCCGATCACGGCCGCGACTTTCATCCTGGTGCACAAGCAGCCGAAGGACCCGGCCGCCGTCGGCGAAGCGCTGAAGTTCTTCAACTGGGCGTTCAAGAACGGCGCGAAGGACGCGGAAGCCCTCGACTACATTCCGATGCCCGACAATGTCATCGGCATGATCCGCACCACCTGGGCGACCGAAATCAAGGGCGTCGACGGCAAGCTCGTCTTCAAGGGCGACTGACAAACCGGGGGCTCTTCCCCGCCACACCCGGGGACGCGTCCGCTGGGCGCGTCCCGCAGGAAAGAGGCGATCATGACTCAAGCGGTTCTGTCCGATCACATCGCGGCGGCGCATGGCGACGCCCGCGCCAGAGCCTTGAAAGGCTTCAAGCTGGGCGATGTCGCCTTCCATGTGCTCACCAAATCCTCCGCCATCGCCGTTCTGCTGCTGCTCGGCGGCGTGATCGTTTCGCTGGTCCATGGCTCCGCGCCGGCCCTGGGCGAATTTGGCTTCGGCTTTCTCACCTCGCAGGCCTGGAACCCGGTCACGGAAAAATTCGGCGCGGGACCGGCCATTTATGGCACGCTGGTCATCTCCTTCCTGGCGCTGCTGATCGCCGCGCCGATGGGGTTTGGCATCGCGGTCTTCCTCACCGAGCTTTGCCCACACGTGCTGCGGCGCCCGATCGGCGTCGCCATCGAATTGCTCGCCGGCATTCCCTCGATCATCTACGGCATCTGGGGCATGTTCGTGCTCGCGCCGGTGTTGCAGACGACGCTACAGCCCTGGCTGATCAATGGGTTCGCCGACATCCCCGTCCTGAACGATTTGTTTGCCGGCCCGCCCTATGGCATCGGCATTTTTACGGCCTCGATCATTCTCGCCATCATGATCCTGCCGCTGATCGCCTCGATTTCGCGTGACGTCTTCGAAACGGTTCCGCCGGTGCTGAAGGAGGCGGCCTATGGGATCGGCTGCACCAAATGGGAGGTGATGCGCTCCATCGTCGCGCCCTACACCGGTGTCGGCCTTGTCGGCGGCGTCATGCTGGCTTTGGGCCGTGCGCTCGGCGAAACCATGGCGGTTACCTTCGTCATCGGCAACGCCCACAAGATCCATGCCTCGATCCTCGGGCCCGGCACGACCATTTCCGCGACCATCGCCAATGAATTCACCGAGGCCGATGGCGCCATGTACACGTCCTCGCTGATTGCGCTTGGCCTGGTGCTGTTCGTCATCACCTTCTTCGTGCTCGCGGCCTCGCGCCTGTTGTTGGCCCGAATCAAGCGCCAGGAAGGACGCTGATATGTCCCTCGCCTCCGCGCGCAAACTGCGCTCCTCCCTAGCCATGTCGGCCTGCGTCGGCTCGGCCGTGCTCGGCATCGCCGCGCTGGCGATCATTCTCGGCGCGCTGCTGTGGAACGGTTTCTCGAGCCTCAATCTGGCCGTGTTCACCCAGATGACGCCGCCGCCGGGATCGGCTGGCGGTCTGCTCAACGCCATTGTCGGCTCGCTGATCATGACCGTGCTCGGCGTGGCCATCGGCGCGCCGCTCGGCCTGTTCGCCGGGACCTATATGTCGGAATACGGGCGCTATTCCAGGATCACCACGGTGGTGCGTTTCATCAACGACATCCTGCTGTCGGCGCCGTCCATCGTCATCGGCCTGTTCGTCTATGAGATCACCGTGATCCAGATGGGTCATTTCTCCGGGCTTTCAGGCGCGCTCGCTCTGGCGCTGCTGGTGGTTCCGGTGGTCGTGCGCACCACCGAGGACATGCTCAATCTCGTGCCGGGCAGCCTGCGCGAGGCGGCGACGGCGCTTGGCCTGCCGCGTTCGTTGATCATCCGCCATGTCGCCTACAAGGCGGCGCGCGCCGGCCTGATCACCGGCCTGCTGCTGGCGGTGGCGCGCGTCTCCGGCGAGACCGCGCCGCTGCTGTTCACCGCTTTGAACAACCAGTTCTTCAGCACCAACCTCAACGCGCCCATGGCGAGCCTGCCCGTCGTGATCTTCCAGTTCGCGATGTCGCCGTACAAGGATTGGCAATCTTTGGCCTGGGCCGGCGCCCTGCTGATCACCGCCGCCGTGCTCGCGCTCTCCATCGGCGCGCGCATTCTCGGCGCGCAAAAAACCTCGAAGTGAAGGGACCGTCATGAACGAGACCTATCTCCCCTCGGCCGGACCTGTGGTCGCGGATTCCGGCGCCTATGCCGCGCTCGCGGTCGGCGCCCAGGCCGAGAAAATGTCGGTGCGCAACCTCGACTTTTTCTACGGCGACAACCGCGCGCTGAAAGCGGTGAATGTGCCGCTCTACGACAGGAAGGTGACGGCCTTCATCGGGCCGTCCGGCTGCGGCAAGTCCACGCTGCTGCGCGTGCTCAACCGCATGTACGATCTCTATCCCGGCCAACGCGCCGAGGGCGAGGTGCTGCTCGACGGCGAGAACGTGCTTGATCCCAAGCTCGATCTCAATGCGCTGCGCGCCCGCGTCGGCATGGTGTTTCAAAAACCGACGCCGTTCCCGATGACCATTTACGAGAACATCGCCTTCGGCGTGCGTCTCTATGAAAAGCTCAGCAAGTCCGACATGGACGAGCGCGTCGAAAAAGCCTTGCGCGGCGCGGCGATCTGGGACGAGGTGAAGGACAAGCTCAACGCCTCCGGCCTGTCGCTGTCGGGGGGGCAGCAGCAGCGCCTGTGCATCGCGCGCACCGTGGCGATCCAGCCGGAAGTCATCCTGTTCGACGAGCCCTGCTCGGCGCTCGATCCGATTTCGACCGCCAAGATCGAGGAGCTGATCGACGAATTGCGCGTCGAATATACGATCGCCATCGTCACCCATAACATGCAGCAGGCGGTGCGCGTCTCGCAGCACACCGCCTTCATGTACCTGGGCGAAATGGTCGAGTTCGGCGAGACCGACCAGATTTTCACCGCCCCCAGGCAACCCCGCACGCAAGATTATATCACCGGGCGCTTCGGTTAGGAGGACCCCATGGTCGAACCCCACACCGTCAAATCCTTCGACGCCGAACTCGAGCTTTTGGGACGGCACATTTCCGAAATGGGCGGCATCGCCGAAAAGATGCTCGCCGACGCCATGGAGGCGCTGGGCGGCATGAACGCCGAACTCGCCGATCTCGTGCTCGCCGCCGACACGCGGCTCGATGCGCTGCAGCGCACGGTGGAGGAGGAAACCGTCTCGGTCATCGCGCGGCGCCAGCCGGTTGCTGTGGACCTGCGCGAAATCGTCGGCGCGCTGCGCATTTCGACCGAACTTGAACGCGTCGGCGACCTTGCCAAGAACATCGCCAAGCGCACCGGCAAGATCGCCGGGGAGGGCCGCGTGCCCCGTCCGATCGGCGGCTTGAAGGGCATGCATGAAATGGCGGTGGCGCAGCTCAACGACGTGCTCGACGCCTATGCGCAGCGCGACCCCGAGCGCGCCCGCGCCGTGTGGTTGCGCGATGTGGAGCTGGACCTGCTGGAGGACGCCGTGTTCCGCGAACTCCTCACCCATATGATGGAAGATCCGCGCAGCATCACTTTTTGCACGCATCTGCTGTTCTGCTCGAAAAATCTCGAGCGCGTCGGCGACCACACCACGAACATCGCCGAAACCGTCTATTTCATCGTCACCGGCGAGGTCCTGCCGTCCGACCGGCCGCGCGGCGTCGGATTCGCCCGTCCCGCATGAAGGGAGCGAGGTCATGAACGAGACGCGCTCGACCGCCCTGAACGCCCATGGCGCGCCACGCATCCTGGTGGTCGAGGACGAACCCGCGCTCGGGCTGCTGCTCGCCTATAACCTCGAAGCCGAAGGTTTCGTGGTGGATCGGGTCGAGCGCGGCGACGAGGCGGAAGCGCGGTTGCAGGAAGGCAGTCCCGATCTCGTCCTGCTCGACTGGATGCTGCCGGGCGTCTCGGGGCTGGAGCTCTGCCGGCGGCTGCGCGCGCGCGAAGCCACCCGCACGCTGCCGGTGATCATGCTCACCGCACGCGGCGAGGAGGCCGAGCGCGTGCGCGGACTTTCGGTGGGCGCCGACGATTACGTGGTCAAGCCGTTTTCGGTGCCGGAGATGATGGCCCGCGTGCGGGCGCTGCTGCGTCGGGCGCGCCCCGAACGCGTCGCGACGACCCTGGTCGCCGGCGATCTCGAACTCAATCGCGAGACGCGTCGCGTGCGGCGCGCGGACCGTGAGGTGCATCTCGGTCCGACCGAGTTTCGCCTGCTGGAATATTTGATGGAAAAGCCGGGCCGCGTGTTCACGCGCGCGCAACTGCTCGACAATGTCTGGGGGATTTCGATCGACATCGACGAGCGCACCGTCGACGTGCATGTCGGGCGCCTGCGCAAGGCGCTCGCCATCGGCGATGAGAACAATCCGATTCGCACCGTGCGCGGGGCGGGCTATTCCTTCGACGAAACCTATGGGAGGCGCTGAGCTTGCGGTCGCCCGCGCGCAGAGACGCCGTCGTCTCGCCTTGCCCGGCTTGCGCAGGCTCGGTTGGGAATTTCCGCACGCTTTTGCGGAGCCGTCGCAACCAAAGCCTGGCCGATGCGTATTCCCGAGGCGGCTTGATCCCTTTGCGCCGCGACGGAGACAGGCGCGGTGACGATCGACGTGCGAATCTCGGACGACATTGCGGCGGCAATGATGGACTGGCGCCACGACCTTCATCGCTTCCCCGAACTTGGGCGCCAGGAGGCGCGGACCTCGGGCAAGGTCGCCGGCGTTCTAAAATCCCTCGGCATGGAGGTGTGGACCGGATTGGCGGGAACGGGCGTGGTCGGTTCGCTCCGGGGTCGCTACGGTCGTGGAGGCGCCATCGGCTTGCGCGCCGAGATGGACGCGTTGCCCATCGAGGAGCGGGCAGAACTGCCTTTTCGGTCGCAGACCCCCGGCATATTCCACGCCTGCGGCCATGACGGCCATATGGCCATCCTGCTCGGCGCGGCGACGGCGCTCGCCCGCGATCCCGATTTCAAGGGGACCGTGCATTTCATTTTCCAGCCGGCCGAGGAAGCGCTGAATGGCGCGCAGGAGATGATCGACGCCGGCCTGTTCGAACAATTCCCCTGCGACGAAATCTACGCCCTGCACAACGCGCCCACGCTCGGCGTCGGAAATGTGGCGGTCCGGACCGGCGCCATTCTCGCGGCCTGCGATGATTTCACCATTTTCGTGCTCGGAAAGGGCGCTCATGCCGCGCTTCCCCATTTCGGCGCCGATCCCATCGTCGCCGCGGCGCAGCTTGTGACGAGTCTCCAGACGGTGGTGAGTCGCTCGCTCGATCCGACAGAGAGCGGGGTTCTCACCATAGGCATGATCTCGGGTGGAAACAGCGCGAACGTCATTCCGGAACATGTCGTCCTGCGCGGAACCGCCCGCGCGGCGAGCAGCGTCGCGCGCGAAACCATCTGTCGGCGCATCCGGGAGATTTGCGCCGGCGTCGCCGCGGCCCAGGGCGTGTCGATCGACTTCACCATCGACATGGGCTGTCCGCCGACCGTCAATGCGGAGGCGCCGACGGCGGCGCTGGTGCGGGCGGCGCGCGCAGCGGGGGCGCAGGTCATCACGGACATGCCGATTCTGATGGGATCGGAGGATTTCGCCACCATGCTGCAGGCGCGGCCCGGCTGCTATTTCCTGCTCGGCCAGGGCGGCGAGATGATTCATCATCCGGCTTACGCGTTCGATGATTCCATCCTGCCGCTGGGCGCTGCGATCTTCGTCAATATCGTTCGGGACAGGCTGGGCGTTGAGCGGAAGGCGCCCAACATCGCGGAGACACACATCCGCATTGCGTAAAGCGCCAAAAAAGCGCAGCTCTTGATTGTGGCGGGACTCAGAAAGCAGCTTTAATGGCCGCTGAATGCCCGTCAGCGGCCTGCGCGCCGGAGCATGCCGACTCCGTGGACCGAGTTATCGCGTCAATACTCCCATTGCGCGCCGACGCCCGCGCTGGTGGAGCCGTCGGCGCCGGCCTCGCCTTGAACCCGCAGGCGCTTGGTGACGTCGACGCTGACGGTGGCCGCGCTGTCCTCCGGCTTGGTTCCAGTGCGCACGCCGACCGACACGTTCGGCAGGATATAGCGCGACGAGCCGACCCTCGGGCTGCCGTCGGGGCTGAACTGCACGTCGAGCGAATCCACCCCGAGCGCGCGGCGCATCTTGTCGACCGCGTCGCCGCCTTGGCCGGAGAGCATGGCGACGGTCTGCGCCAGCTGCAGCGCCTGAATCGGGCTCAAGCTGCTGGACGCGGTGTTGAACAGCAGCCGAGACAGCACCTCGTCCTGCGGCAGGTCCGGCGTGGAGGAGAAGGCGAAACGCGGCTGCTCCGCCGGACCGCTGACCGTGAGTTGCGCGGTGATGTCGCCGACGCTGCTGGTGGCGGCGAAATCCAGGTCCGGGATCACGTCGCCGTTGAAGACGATGTTGCCGCGCGTGAATTGCAGCTGCTTGCCGGCGAGCGAAATCAGGCCGCGCCGCAATTCGAACGCGCCCTGCGCCACGGGCCGTTCGAGCGAACCGACGACGCGAATGTTTCCGCCGAGTTCCGCGTCCATGCCGCGCCCGTGGATGAAAATGCGCGAGGGCGCGCTCACGGCGACGTCGAGATCGGCATTGAAGGCGGGGCCCTTCGCCTTCCTGCGCGGCTTCTTGGCGTCGAGCGCGATTCGAGCGCGCGCCGCTGCGGTCGGCTGGACGTGGCTTGTGTTGTCGAGCGGGCGACTGGCCGAGGGCAGGCGGTCCGGCACGCGCACGTCGATGGTGGAAAACGTGACCTTGCCGCCGATGCGCGGGTGTCGCGCCAGCGGACCGCTCACATCGAGGCCGAGATCGGCGACCAGCGTCACGATGTCGTTGGCGGCGAGACGCGCGTTGCGCCCGCCGATGCGCAGATTGGCGGGAAATCCGTCGCCGAGCCGCACGACCCCGCTGATGTCCACATTGCCGTCGCCGGCGCGGGCGTTGAAGCGCTCGACCACGATCTCCTCGCCGCGCCCCCGCAGCACCGCATTGACGGCCTCGACCTTCACGCCGCTGAGCGGGTCCTCGAACAGGCCGTTGGCGAGCGTGACCGTCCCGGACAAAGCCGGGCGGGCCGCCGACCCTTGCGCCCGGGCGTCAAGCGTCAGCCTTCCGGCGACGCGCTGGCCTCCGTCCGCGAGCATGGTGTTGGCCAGCGCCGCGTCGAGCGCGCCGCGCAAGGCGAGATCGAGCGACCCATCCGCCGACAGCGGCGCCTGCCCCTGCACGGTGAGATTTCCGCCGCGCGGCAGCTCGACCCGCAGGTCGAGACTGGTGCGCCGGCCCTGCAGGACGCCGTTGGCGCGCAGCTCCGCCGACGCCACGCCCGCCGCGCGCATCTGCGGCGCGGTCAGTTTTTTCACCTCCGCCCGCCACGCCCCCTCCGGCGCCGAGGCCGATCCGGTGACGCGCGCGGAAAAATCCAGCGCGCCGGAGACCGGGGCATCGGGCGCGAACATTCTGGCGATGTCGAGCGGAAGCGCCCTGGCTGCGACGGTGAGATCGAGCTTTTCGCCGGCTGAACCGGAGAGGTCGAGCCGCCCCGCGCCGGCTTTCAGCGCCAGCCCGCCAATGGTCACGCCGCCGGACGGAAACCCGAACGAAGCCGGGCCGGCCAGCGAAATCCTTTGCGCGCCGCGCCGCGCCTCGAATGCGTTCAGATCGAGTTTGACCGGCGCGCCGGCGGCGAGCTTTCCGCGCGCCTCCAGCGCAATGCCGCGCGCTTCCGTCACAAGCGCAAATTCGCTGCCGTCCGCGCTCGCCCGGGACGTCAGCCGCAATCTGGGGATGGACTCGCCCAAAATCTCTGCCCGGTCCAGGGTCGCGGTCCCCTCGACGCGCGGCGCGCCGAACAGGTTTTGCGCGCGCGCATCGACGGCCAGCAGGGCGAGCGCATGCGCGCCGAAACGCAGGCCGGAGGCGTCGAGCTTGACCGCCGCATCCTGCTGGCCGCCCTCCGCGCGCAAGGTGATCTTCGCGGACAGTCGCCCGGCCAATCGCTCGCGGAGGAAGACGGAGAGGTCATCGAGATTGCCCGCGACGACATCGACATCGCCCTCCAGCCGTTGCGCCGTGTCCAGGGCGCCCGCGCCGTTCAGCGCCAGCGAGCCGAAGCGAATGTCCCGCGCGACGATCCGGCTGACGCCATCGGTCCCACGTGAAAATTCCGCCAGGCCCGAGGCCGGCTTGCCCTCGGCCTCGCCCGCAAGTTTCACACGCGCGCTCGGCGCGGCGATCAGATCGCGTCCCTCCAGATCGAGCTTCAGCCGCGCGACAGCGTGGCCCATCGAGCGAAGATTTTCGACATCGACCGCCGCGACGAGATCGGGATGGGCGAGCGAGCCGGTCAGGCGCCCCTGCGCCGCGACGCGCCCGGCCAAATCCTTGGCCGCCTGCGAAAGATCGGGCGCTTCAATTTTGAAGGTCACATCGGCCTTGTCATCGTCGGCGGCGCCGTCGATGCGCGCCGAAATCTGCCGCCCTGCAAGCGTCAGGTCGGAGAAGGCGAACCCGCTTGCGAGCTTGCTGAGTCCGCCGCGGATTTCGGTCTTGCCGCCGATCAGCCCGTCCAGGAGTTCAAAGCCGCTCGCCAGCCCGTCGCTGCGCAACGCCAGTCTGGCGTCGAGGCGCGCGGCGGGATCGCCGCTCAATTCCACCTGTCCCTTGAACGCGCCGCGCAGCTCGGTCTTGGCGAGAGCGGCGAAGCGCTGGAGGTCGGCAAGGTCGAGATCGACCCGCCCTTTGACCGCGCGCGGACCGAACAGGCCCTTCGCCGAAAGCGAATCCTTGCCCGACTTGAATTCGGCCAGCGAAATATCGGTCGCGCCATTCGGAGCGGCGCGGCCGCGCAGGGTCAGGGAGAAAGCCTGTCCAAGGGCGCGCGCCAGCGCCGGATCGGAGACATGCAGGCCCTCGCCGGACGCGTCGGCTTTCAGGTCGACGCGGGTGGCGGGGTCGGTGACGAGGCCGTTCGGCAGGGTGGTCAGATGCGCGTCGAGCCGCTTGAGCCGCGCCTCGGGCAAAGCCGCCTCGGCGACGTGCAGGTTGAAATCCAGTTTCGGCGCCTTCAACGCCCCTGCGGCGTCGAGCCGCAGCTCCAAGGCGCCGATCTCGACGCCGCCGGCGCGGGCCACGCCGTCGTCGCCGCGCGATTGCAGCCGCAAACGCCCCTCCAGAGCCTCGTCCGCCGCCAGCCGCCCGTCGAGATCGAGCACGGCTTCGCGCGCCGCGATCTGAAGATGCTCGACGCTCTTGGCGCCGTCATCGGCGACGACGAAGGCGCCGGACAGCGCGGTCTCGCCCGAGAACACCGGGGCGATCCAGGGGGGCAGGATTTTTTCCAGCGCGCCGCGAACGTCAAGCCGCAGGGCGCGGGCGCCGGCGCGCGGCTCCATGCGCGCCTCGCCCTGAATGGTCGCCAGCGGCCCCGCCTTGAACAAAACCTTGGCGTCGAACTGGTCGACAGGCCCGGCGCCGTTCAGGTCGAAATCGACCGGCGGCAGGCCGTCGAGATCGGCGGCATGGGCGATCAGGCCGCCAGCCGGCTCATGCGCGGAAAAGGCGGCGAAAACCTGCTTCGCGCGCGGATCGTAGTTCAGCCGCAGCGCCAGCGCGCCCGCCGCATCCTGGCGGCGCGCGTCAAAACCGAGATCGAGCGCATCGCCGAGGCTTCCTAGCGTGGCGTGGCCGGAGCCCGATAGGCGCGCGGCGACGCCGATCACCGGCTCGCCCAGATCGAATTGCGCGAAAGAGAAATCGCGCAGGACGACGGTCACCGGCAATTGGAAATTCAGCCAATCGGCGAAGGACGAGGGTTCGGATTTTTTCGTCTCGCCCACGGGCGGCCGCAAAAGCTCCAGCCTGCCCACCTCCAGCCTGTCCACCAGCAATCTGCCGGTGAGCAGCGCCGAGCGGGTCCACACCAGCCGCGCCTGGTCGAGCTTGAGCCAGGGCCCCTGCTTGTCCGACAGGGTGACGCCGCGAATGGTGGCGTCCGATGTCAGCGCGCCGTCCACGGCCTCGATCTGGATCTGCATGTCGGGCGACGACAGGGTGTTTTCGATCACCGAGGCGAGCAGGCCCTTCTGGTCTTCCCCCGCCGTCAGCGGCGCGCGCGGGCCGGCGTAATGCAGCAACGCCCCGTAGAGGCCGAGACCAGAGGCGACCAAGACCAGCGCGAGGGCGAGAAGGATGCGACGCCAATGCTTCATCAGAACGCCTGTCCTATGCCGACATAGACGGCGACCGTGGGATCGCCGGGCTGCGGGTTGATCGGGGCGGCGACGTCGAGGCGGATCGGCCCGAAGCCGGTGTAATAGCGCAGGCCCAGCCCGCCGGCGAAACGCACGCCGCCCACGAAATTGGGCAGAGCGGTCGAGAAGGCGGAGCCGGCGTCGATGAAGGGCACGACGCCGATGTCGTCGGTGACCTTGATGCGGCCTTCCACCGAGGCCTCGAACAGGCTGGCGCCGCCCATCGCGACCTCGCCCTGGCCCGGAACGTAGCCCATGGGCGAAAGCGAGCGCCAGGCATAGCCGCGCACGGAGCCGCCGCCGCCGGCGAAGAAGCGCCTGTTGTCGGGCACGTTCAAAATCCCCGCGCCGCCCGAGGCGCCCAGGCCAATGCGGCCCGCGAGCACATAGTCCTGGTCGTCGTCGAGGGCGTAATAGGTCGAGACCTGCGCCTTGCCCTGGTAGAAATCGAGGCTGGAGCCCAGGAAGGTCGGATAGGCGCCGCCCGAGGCGAGCACGCGCACGCCGCTTCTCGGGTCGAGCAGGCTGTCGGTGGTGTCGTAATGCACGCCGGCGGTCAGGCCGACCAGCAGGTAATTGGTGTTGCCGAACGGGTCGGAGGAGCCTCCGCGCTCGACCTCGACGCCGCCGGTCACCGAGAGCGTCTCATTGAAGCGATAGCGCAGCGCCTGCGTGGTGTTGAGATATTCCGCCGAATAGCTCTTGGTCACCTCGCGGGCCAGGGTGAAGTCGGCGAGATAGTCGAAGTGGCTACCGTACAAGGCCGGCTTGATGAAACTGGCGTTGAAGCGGCCGACGAGATGTTGCGGGTCGAGCAGCCTGACGTTGTTTTCGCCGCCATTGTCCGGCGTGACGCCGGCGACGGCGCTGAGCCGCAGACGCTCGCCATCGCCGAACAGGTTGCGGAACGTCCAGTCGCCGCGCACGGACGGGCCGTCGACGGTGGAATATTGCGCGGCGAGGCTGACCGCATGGGCCTTGCGTTCCGAGGTTTCGACGGTGAGCGGCAAATTGCCGTCGGCGTCGAGATGGTCGGATTCGAGAATGCGGGTCGAGCCGATCGCCTCGATCTGGCCGATGGAGCGGCGCATGGCGGCGATGCGCTCCGGCGAGAACGGGTCGCCCTCCTCGATATAGATGAAGGAGCGGATCACCTCGGGGTCGATGCCGCCGTCGTGCTTGACGGCGACGGCGCCGAAGCCGACCTTGGGACCGGGGACCACACGCACCTCGATGTCGACGCGCTGCGTCGCATGGCGCACGATCGCTTCGGCTTTCTCGATCCTGGCCAGCGCCCGCGCCTCCGAGCGCAAGACATTGACCACACGGGTCTGCAGGGCGCGCACGGCGCTGGCGCGGGCGGGATCGCCGGTTTCGAGCTTCAGCCGGCTCGGGCTCAGGCCGGGATCGTCGAGCGGGGCGCCGGTCCTGGCGTCGACGATGAGGATGTCGCCGATCTTATATTGCGGGCCCGGCGCGACCTCGAAGACCACGCGTGCGATTTGCAGGCCCATGGCGCGGTTGGCCGCGCTTGCCGCCGCCTCGACCCCAGCGCCGTCCAGCGCGATGGGCCGACCCTCGACCTCGGCGGTGACCGTCGCATCATAATAACCCTCGGCCCAGAGGGCGTCGACCATGCGCGGCAGGTCTGCCGCGACGCGCCGGGCAAGACTTTCGCCATTGTCCACCGGCTCCTGCCTCAGCCGCCAGCTGTTGGCGACATCCTTCAGGGGGTCGGTCAGCGAATCGTCGAGCGGGTGGAACTCCACTTGATAGGTCAAAGCGCCGGCGCGGGGCGCCAGCGGGGGCGCTTCGCCCCCAAACAGTCCGAAAAAACCGTCAGCGCGCGCCGGGCCGCCCGTGGCCGCAGGCAAGAGCAAAGCCGCAGCCAGAACGCATTTCAGACCAAGGCTGAGGCGAAACAAACACATGGAAAACTCGGACCGACATCTGCGCGACATTGAAGCATTTCATGGTGAAACATTTGTCAAGAAACGACAATATACCGCCGCGCGAACGGGACGACGGAACGCCTCCGGGAAATCAAGCCCGAACCGGCGTTCGGGCGGGTGGGCGCCGTTACGCTTGCGAGGTTTTCAAGCTTTTGTTGCGCGATTGCGCGCGGGACCCATGCAGGCGTCATGGAGCCCGCCAGGCTGTGCGCGACGAAGACGAGGCATCCGGACCCACATGATGAGCCCGCCGAGTTGCTGGTCCTCAAGCGGCGTCAGGCCCCAGGCTGATGCGCTGAGCACATGCAAGGAAAACAGGGTGTGGGGCGCCAGCGTCAAGAGCGCGCCGAGCGCCGTCATCTGCAGCGCGGAGAAGAAGCTTAGCCGCCAACCGCGCGCAAGCTTCGCCGGCCAATTCGCGACGATCCAGCCTTGTAGGTTTGCCCCGGGCAAGCACCTGGAGCCGACGGCCGCGCGGCGGACGCAACCTTTGAAGATTTGGAGGGCTTGAGGATTTCCCTCAGGATTGAGGGGAAGGAGGGAGCGTTACCCCTGATGATAGCCGACTGAAAACGAACGCTTAGACCGGCTTCGTCTTTGTCGCAAGTGTTTGAATTTTAATGGCGCGCCCGAAAGGATTCGAACCTCTGCCCCCCAGATTCGTAGTCTGGAGGTCGAAAATTTCTGCAGATTTCCTCCTGACTTTTTGCATCATGAATTGCCTGAAAACGTTGGCATTGAGCGGAGGGAAGTTCGCTCTTGCTTACCGGGGATTTCCTGAGTTATCCTTTTTCTGCTTACCGGGTGCTTACCGCGCTTACCGGGCCAAAAAGTCAGGAGGCCCCAACAATGCCCCAAGGCCGCATCTCAAAACGATCGGTTGACGCCCTGACTTGTCCGGCGGGGAAGGACCGTGAATTCCTATGGGACGATCAGCTTGCGGGCTTCGGCGTCGGCGCCTTCCCGACGGGCAAGAAGATTTATGTCGCGCAGTACCGCCAGCATGGCCGTTCGCGCCGCATTTCGATCGGCGAGCATGGGCGGCTGACGCCGGATGAGGCGCGGTCGCAGGCGAAGGTGCTTCTTGGCCAGGTCGAAACCGGCTCTGATCCTGTGCAGGACCGGAGGGCGGAGCGCGCGAAGGAGACGTTTCGTGAAACCTCTGACCGCTTCATGAAGGAGCACGTCGCGACCAAGCGCAAAGGCCGCACGCAAGAGGAATATCAGCGCCTCCTCGACCTCCATTTGCTTCGAAGCATCGGCGCGCGCCGCATGGTCGACCTGACCCGCTCGGAAGTCGCGCGACTGCACAGCAAGGTGTCGGCGTCGTCGCCTTACGCGGCCAATCGGGCGTTGGCGCTGCTCTCAGCGATTTGGAATTGGGCGGCGAAGCGAGATGAAGTCGAATTTGGCGACAATCCCGCCAAGGGCATCGAGCGCAACGCCGAGCGCAAACGCGAACGGTTCCTGAACAGCGAGGAATTGTCCCGCCTTGGCGACGCACTGCGCGAGGCCGAAGAGGTCGGCGTTCCGTGGGAAATCGACGCCAAAAAGAAAGGCGCCAAGCACACGCCGAAGGAGAACCAGCGGACGAAGATCGATCCGCACGCCGCTGGCGCGATCCGCCTCTTGATCCTGACCGGCGCGCGCCTGCGTGAAATCCTTGGCGCCAGATGGGAGCATGTCGACTTCGAGCGTGGGATTATCCATCTGCCCGACAGCAAGACCGGCGCGAAGCCGATCTATCTTTCGGCCGCCGCGCTCGACGCCCTGAACAAGCTCCCTCGGATCGAGGGCAACCCGCATGTTATCCCCGGCGAGAAAGAGGGCGCGTCCCGCGTCGACCTCAAAAAGCCTTGGGCGGCTGTCACGCGCGCTGCTGGCTTGGACGGCTTGCGCGTTCATGACTTGCGCCACAGCTTCGCGTCGTTCGGCGCCGGCGCGTCCCTTGGTCTGCCGATCATCGGCAAGTTGCTTGGGCACAGCCAGGCCGCGACGACGCACCGTTACGCGCACTTGGACGCCGATCCGATGCACCGGGCGGTGGAGACGATCGGTTCGACCATCACCGCTGCAATGAACCGCAGCGCCGCGGCCAAAGTCGTGAAGCTGGACAAGCCAAGAGTCTCGGCGACTCTAAAAGGCAATTAGACGACTGCGGTGCCGCCATTTGCGTCGCCGATGAAATCAACGTCGGATAAGCCGAAGAAAGATGAGGAAAAGGACAGCGAACAGAAGTAAAATCTGGCGTGTGGTTCGCGCGTGACCCAAGCGCAAATCACACGCGCGCTCAAATCATTGATCCAATTGCGGTACCCAAATGACAGAAGCCCCTTCGTTCTCTAATTTGTGGAAGCGCCCGAAGGCTCCATTAGGGATTGTGGTGCAGTGGATCATGGAGCGAGGATCCATCCAATCCCACGCAGCGACTGCTCAGAAGAGCATCGAGGTCGGGACCTTTGAAACTGAGCAAGGAGACGATGATTACGTCGAAGCTCTGCCTGCAGAACTGATCGAAAGGATGAGGGTCGCGAGCAAAGAACTTATGACTGCCATCCAGAATGGTGCATTAGCTGTATACGGAATAAATAGAGAAGGAGGGCCCGCTCAAGCGGTTCCTCTGGAATGGTTTGACGACTGCTTTATCAAAGTCTCGGGAATGGAGAGCGATTCCGAATTGTTCGATCGCTCCTTTAAACCCGTTGAGCCAGCACCAATTATTATGGAGTTCGGAGATTATGAAAACTGGCCAGAGTGCAAGGGGGATACTCTGCTTAGCAACGGCCAAATTTCTTGGTCACATCTCGTGGCTCCAGTGGCAAAAATAATCGAGCTCTGGCCAACTGATTCTAATCACGAGATTGTCCCGTCGGCCGCATCGTGTTCGGCGCCATCGGCCGCGTCGGAAACCATCTACAAGACAGGTGTCGCGGGCAAGCCGTCTTCATGGTGGCTCATCGAAAAGGAAGTGCGCAGAAGGTTTGCCGGATTCCCTGCTGACGTAAAAAAAACGGACATCGCAAAACTTATGCATGCATGGCTAAAGGAAACTCATCCTGAGGCGCCGCCGATCACAGCGAAGACAATCGAGAACAACCTCACTACCCTTCTTTTTGAACTCAGAAATGCCACACGGGCTGCCTGATATGATTTTCTCAATCTAATATCGGGCGTCTATATCGGGTATAAAACATCGGAAATCATGAGCTTATTCCACCTGCGAAGGGGTAAGCTCAATGGGTACACCTCAATATCTTCGTCGTCAGCAAGCGGCTGAATATCTGAAGGGGCGCTATGGCTTCGGCGCCGCCAGGACGCTCGCCAAATTGGCGGTGGTCGGTGGCGGTCCCGAAATCTTCTATGCTGGGCCTCGCACGCCTCTCTACACCGAGGAGAAACTCGACGCTTGGGCGCAGTCCAAGATCGGGCGGCCGGTGCGCAGCACCTCCGAGCGTAAGGCGAGCCAGAAGAAGCTGACGCTTGTCACCTCCGACAGCAGCCCGGAGGTCAGCGAATAATGATCCAGAGAAAGGAGAACCCGGCCTCGCTGGCGGCGAGCCGGGTTCCGGAAAAGATCGTTTGCTTGGCGGCTGCGATCAATCCGGAAGATAGCCGCTCGACAGTAAAAATTCAACGCCTTCGGGCAATTTCCCGGCGCGCATCTTTGTCCCCCGCTGTCGCGGCCGTCGTCGCGGAACTGGCATTTGGGGAGACCCGCGCGTGAAGCACGATCCTCACACCCAAACCCGCCTTCGGTTTTTGGCAGGCCGAATCCACGCCCTCGGCCCGCGCCCGTTGTTCGAACCTTTCCGGGAAATCGAAGCCGGCGCTGACCTGATGCCGCGCCTCGAACGCTATGCGGCCCTCAGCCCCAACATCGTCGCGACCCTTGGCGCGGATCGCATGCCGCCGCGCGCTCGAATCGTAGGAGGCGCCCGATGAGCCGCATCCGCCTCCCCAATCGCCGGCTCCACGAGATCCACGATCTGGAATTTCAGGGCCAGCATTTCACCCTCGGCGTCGGCCGGTTCGACGATGGCGCGCTCGCCGAAGTGTTCATCGATCCCGCCAAATCCTCGCAGATGACCGCGATTGCGCGCGATGCGGCGGTTTGTGTGTCGATTGCTCTGCAGCATGGCGTTCCCTCTGATGCGCTCCGCAGCGCCGTCACCAGGGAGGCCACCGGCGAGGCGGCCGGGCTCGTCGGCGCTGTTCTCGACCTGCTGGAGGCACGCCCATGAAAACGATCATCGGCATTGACCCCGGTGTGAATGGCGCCGTCTCCGTCCTGGACGAGGCTGGCAGTCTCCTGAACCTCCATGACCTGCCCGTGACCTCGGACGGCTTCAAGGGCCGCAGCACCATCAACTGCCCGCTGCTCGCCGCTTTGATCCGGAAGACCGGAGCTGATCGCGCGTTCTGCGAACTCATCGGCCCGCGCCCCACAGATGGCGTGGCCGGCGCCTTCGGTTTCGGCCGGAGCCGCGGCGCCATTGAGGGCGTGCTCGCTGCCTGCGGCGTCTCCGTCGTCATGATCGCGCCGCCCGTTTGGAAGCGCCATGCAGGCGTCCCGGCTGGCAAGGAACACAAGGACGTTGCTCGCGCCCGCGCCATCGCCCGTTGGCCCGCCCAGGCCGAACTTTTTGCCCGCAAATCTGACATCGATAGAGCCGAGGCTTGCTTGATCGCCTTGGCCGGCATGGCGAAAGAGGTGCGCTGATGTTCGATCTCCGCACCATCGCACGCGCCCTTGGCGGCGAGGTGGTCAACGGCCAGGTGCTCGCGCCCGGCCCAGGCCACAGCAAGCGAGACCGCTCCCTTGCGGTCCGACCGTCGGCGACCGATCCAGACGGCTTCCTCGTCCACTCGCATTGCGGCGACGACTGGCGCACCTGCCGCGACCATGTGCGGCACCACCTCGGACTTTCGCGAGATGACTGGAAATACAGGGAACAGAGACCCACGGCAGGGCGCGTTTCTGACCTGAGAGCACCACCCACTGAAGACGACGCCAAGCGCACGCGGGACGCCCTGGCGATCTGGCGCGCTTCCACCGATCCGCGCGGAACGCTGGCGCAGACCTATCTTGAGTCGCGCGGCCTGGACTTGTCTGACGACCTCGCTGGGTCCGTCCTGCGGTGGAATGCGCACATTGGCGCCTTGGTCGCGCTCTTCCGCAACCTGCACACCGGTGAGCCGCAGGCGATCACGCGCATTTTCCTCGACCGCGAAGGCAAGAAGACCGGGCGCATGTTCAAGGGGCCGGTGGGCGGCGCGGCCGTGATGCTGGACGATCACGCCAGCGTCGCGCACGGCTTTTTCTGCGGCGAGGGCGTCGAGACCTGCATGGCCGGCCGTCAGATGGGCTTCAAGCCGGCGTGGGCGCTGGGATCAGCTGGCGCGATTGAAAGCCTGCCGCTCCTGGCCGGCGTCGACGCCGTCACCATCTTCGCGGAGACCGACGATAGCGGCGCCAATGCGCGCGCGATCGCCGCGACCGGCGCGAGGTGGCGGGCCGCTGACCGAGAGGTCTTCGTGGTGACGCCGGAAATCGGTGGCGACATGAACGACGCGCTGCTGATGCGGAGGGCTGGATGACGACCTATCCGACGCCCTACGCCAAGGACAACGACCGCGTGACGGTTACAAAATGGGAGCTGTCGCCGAATGACGGCTATGCTCCGCCAGGCGAGTCGGTTGAGCGGCCACTTCCGCCGCTCCAAATCATCAATCCCGCCGACTACTTCGGCCACATCATACCGTCGCGCCGATGGATCGTGCGCGATTGGATTCCCTGCGGCGTCGTCACCGGCCTTTATGGCGATGGCGGCCTCGGTAAATCCCTGCTGGCCCAACAGTTGCAGTCAGCGTGCGCCTGCGGGGGCGAATGGGTTGGCCAGGTCGCCGAGTATTGCAGGTCCATCGGCTTCTATTGCGAGGACGACACGGACGAGCTGCTTCGCCGCCAGGAGAACATCACGGCGGCGATGAACCTTGAGGCCGCCGACCTCGCAAACGTCCAATTCGTCTCCCGCGTCCATCAGGACAACATCCTGATGACGTTCAGCAAGAGCGGCAAAGGCGAGCTGACGCCGCTGCACAAGCAGATGGTGGAACAGTCGAAGGACTTCGGCGCCCGCCTCGCCGTGTTCGACACCGCGGCGGATTTCTTCGCCGGTAACGAAAACGACCGGGGGCAGGTGCGCCAGTTTATCGCCGTCGCGCTCGGCAGCATCGCCGAGGCAATCGACGGCGCCGTGCTGTTGTGCGCGCATCCCTCCCGATCCGGCATATCGTCCGGCACTGGCGACGGCGGCTCAACCGGCTGGTCAAACTCCTTCCGGTCGCGGCTCTATCTGTCCATGCCAGAGTGCGAAGGCGTTCCGCCCGACGATGAGCGCGTGCTGGCGCGCAAGAAGGCGAATTACGCGGCGCGCAACGATCAAATCCCGCTCGTCTGGAGCAACGGCGCATTCCGCGTGAACCGGCCGAACGACGCCATTGGCAGCAGCTTTCGCGCGTCCGCGAGCGAGGTCTTTCTCAGCCTGCTCGATGCGCTGACAAAGCAAAATCGCCTCGTCTCGGACAACGCCCATGCGAGCAATTACGCGCCGAAGGAGTTCGCTCTCCAGCCTGATCGCCAGGGCTACAAGAGGCAGGATTTCAAGCTGGCCATGGAGCGGCTGTTTGCCGTGGGGCAAATCAAAGTCGTCGAAGATGGTCCCCCGTCCAGACGTCGGAGGTACATCGCCAATGCCTGATTTCACCCCCTTCACGGTTGGCTTCACGGTTCTTCACGGTTCCAACCATGAAGTGGCAAAAACACCATATTCTTCTAGGCATTGCGGCCGGTCTTCACGGTTGGCGCTTCACGGTCTTCTTGGTTATGCAGATCATGTTGAATTTGTTGAGGTTCATGGTTGCTTCCCGGTAGTGCTTCAGTCCCCCCATACCCCTATAGGCGCAATGCGCCGCCTATGGGCGGCTTGCGCCCTGATTTTTGGCTTCTCGGCGTCTCGCTTTTCGGGGCGTGGTGATCGCCATTTCGATGGGGGTGGGCGATGAAAAGGCTCGACCCCAAACTCGTGAAAGTCATCGCCCTGTGGCGCGGGACGGAGCACGAGGGAGAACGCCAATCTGCCCGGGCGAGGATTGAGACCCTCGCGGCTCAAGTCGGCATGACGGTCGAAGAGGCTATCAGCCAGGACGAGGCCGAACGGAATGCAGGCACGGCCGATGGCGTGAACGTTCTCCATGGCTTCGACGATTTCATGGAAGCGCGGGAGCCGGGATACAAAGCGCGCCGCGCCAGGGAACGCTCGGAAAAGATCGCCGCCCGGGTTGCACGCCGGAAGGTGCTGCTCGAGCGCTTCGACTCGGAGGAGGCGATTACGGCGCCATGCGAGCGCGAGCGTCTCATCCTCGATGCTGTGAAGCCGTGGCGAACCGTTCGCAAGCCGCCGTATGAAAGATGGACGGATGCGCTGGATGGATGGAGCGACGCTTGGTCCAATCCGCCGGCGCACATCGATGCGGCCATTCGCTGTGCCTACCCGCTGCCGATGACTTTCGCTGAGGCGCTCGCCGAGCATGATTACTGGGAGGCGCGGGGACTGGAACTGGCTGATGCCTGGAACACGGATCGCTCAGGCGAGGAACTGGACCTCGCAGCCTGCTGGCGGGCGCGGACCGTTGAACGGCTCATCGAATTCGAACTGGTCGCCAAGGACGCGGCCGACGTGCTCGCTCGCTTCCGGTTCTATCGGGCGCGTGAATGTCACGATCGCAAGGCCGAAACCGCCATCTTCAACGATCTCGAGCGGATCGTGATGGAAGCCGCCGCCAATGTGTCCAGCGAGGACACATGCGCGCAAACTTCTGTCTCTGCCGCCGGCAGCATCCCCGCAACTGTCCAGCGTGGACAGATAGAGGCGGCAATCGCTGCTGATCCTTCCCGCTCTGATCGGTCCGTTGCCCGGGAACTGGGATGCTCGCCGACCACGGTGGGCAAGGTCAGGGCCTCAATGGGCTTGGGCGCCGTGGCGCGATCTGTCCAGCGCGGCGGACAGATGTTTGCGGCGCGCTACGGCCAGTCGACGCCCAAGGAGGCGCTCAATGGCTGAAAATGCAGCGGGAAAACAGCGCGGCGCGCCGTTCAAGAAGGGCCAGTCCGGCAACCCCAAGGGCAAGCCGAAGGGGGCGCGCCACAAGGTCACCATCTTGGCGGAAAAGCTGATGGAGGATGAGGCCGAGGCCGTCATTCGCGCCGTCGTCGACAAGGCCAAAGAGGGCGACATGACCGCGGCGCGCATCGTGGTCGACCGCATTGCGCCGGTTCGGAAAGGCCGGCCGATCCAGTTGAAGCTGCCCAAGGTTGAAACCGCCGACGACGTCGCTGCGGCTATGGCGGCGATCATCAGCGCCATGGCGGACGGCGCCATCACGCCGGAAGAGGCGACTGCGGCGGCCAGTGTGCTCGAGGCCCGCCGGCGGGCCATTGAAACGCAGGAATTCGAGCGGCGCTTGGCCGCGCTTGAGGAGCAAGGGAAGGGGCAATGACCATGAAGCAGATTGTTGCGCGCCTGAAGCGCATCGAATACGCGCAGCACGCCGCGGGGCTCGACCCTGAAACCGCGGTGCTGTTCGAGCCGATCTTGGCGATCGTCGCCTTTCACTTCCTCGCCGACTATGGCGCGCCCTGCGACACGGCCGCCACCGGCGCTCCCGGCCAACAAAAAGGCCAGCGAGATTTTAGCGCTCTCTCCGACACTGAGCTGACCCGCCAGATGCTGCATGGGTTTGCGCAGGACCTCGAGCAGCTGTCTGTTGACGCAGGCGGCGAGCCGCGCAACGGGCGCGAGCTGAATGCATGGCTCAAATTGCCGGCGACCAGGGAAGCCCTGGGCATCGTTTACGACGCCATCCCCGACGCGTTCAAAGAGCAGGAGCGCTTCCCGCGTCAATTGCGCGGCGCTGCCATCAGGAGCGTGCAATGACGCTATTCGAAACCCGTGACGACGCCGGGCCGCACGTTCTCCGGCCATACGATCGGCGCGAGGCGCTGTCGCTGCGCCGGGCTGCGGAGATCTCCGGAAAGTCCGAATCCACGGTGCGCAGCTGGTGCGCCGTTCACGACATCGGCCGGCGTGTCGCCAATGGCCCCTGGCAGGTTTCGGCGCCGGCGCTGCGCATGCTGCTGGACGGCGACGGAAAAGCCCTCGCCGCCTACCTAGCCGGGGACCGCGCCTCGCCGAGCGTCGCGGCCTATTTCGAGCGATGCGGCCTGGCCGACATGCTGACCACCACCATGCAGAGGATCGCTTGAAATGCTGCCGCCTCCCGACCCGCGCACGCTCGATGGTCAAGTTCGCATTTGTTACGGCCAATCGGCGCTGGCCGTCTCGAGTTTGGGGAACGCCCTCGGCCTGCTTGTTCAGGTTCAGGACGCAAGCGACGCGGCGCAGCTCATCCGGTTGCTGGACGCGACTCAAGCCCACCTGACCAACGCGCGCAAGGCGGCGGTGAACTTCGCCGGCATGGTGTTGCCGTGCGCAGGGTCCATTTAATTCCGCAGAATCTCCAAAGTCCGCAACTTCAGCAGCTTCTCCGTAGACGCCGCCTCGGCCTCGGACAAAATGTGCAAATCGTTCGGTTTCGAGGATCCGCCCACATGCTTGCTGCCGCATTTCGAAATGCCGCCCCGCGCTTCCCGGAAAAAGTCAGCGTGTACCTGCCGAAGGGCGCGCGCGCCGCAATCGAGCGCGCTGCCGAGCAAACCGGCGTGACGGCGCCCGAGCTTTTGCGCCTCGCCATCGTGGAGAAAATCCGTCCTGCTGAGGGCGGCGAAGACTGCGGCCGGAATGATCCAGCCCCGCGTCCGTCGCGCCCCTCTCTTTGATTTCCGCAGGAGTATTTCAAATGCCGAGAGGCGGAAAACGAGCAGGATCAGGTCGCCCCAGGGGAGTTGGGCGTCCGACCGATTTCAAACCGGAATTTGTCGCGCAAGCGAAGAAACTCTGCGCGCTCGGGGCGACGACGTTCGACCTCGCAACCTTCTTCAATGTCTCTTCGTCGACGATCAAGAGATGGGCGGCCTTACACTCCGAATTTTCGGCCGCACTCGTCGTGGGAAAATCTTCGGCCGACGACCGTGTCGAGCGCTCGCTGTTCGAGCGCGCTGTTGGGTACTCGTTCGAGAGCGAGAAGGTTTTTCAACATGCTGGGCAAGTCATTCGGGCCCCAACGGTCGAGCATGTTCCGCCTGATCCGGGGGCAGCGATGAACTGGCTCAAGAACCGCCGCGGCGATGTTTGGCGCGATAAGCACGAGCACCAATTAGGCGGCGCAATCGAAATCGTGAGCAAGGACCGACGCGACGCAGCGGTGCGGGCGGCCTTGCGCGCCGACACTTGAAGGGGCGAGCTATGGGGTTCTTCGACAGTCTTTTCGGCGGGGCGGACAAGGCCGCTCAGGACCAGATCAACGCGATCCAGCAAGGCTTGGGCGCGGCCAAGGGCAATATCGCGGCTGGCGACTCCGCGCTGAACACCAATTACGCCGCCGCGCTGCAGCCCTACCTGCAGAACTATTCAACCGCGCAGCAAGGCGTTTCGAAACTGGGCGACCTGCTTGGGCTCAACGGCGCCGCCGGCAGCCAGAACGCCCAGGCCGCGCTTACGGCCATGCCGGGCTATTCGTTCACCGTTGGCCAGGGCAACAACGCGATCAACGCGGCGGCGGCGGCCAACGGGACGCTGGGCAGCGGCAACCAGGCGCTGGCGTTGCAGAAGTTTGGGCAGCAGGCGGCAAATACGAATTATTCGAACTATGTCAGCCAGTTGCAGCCGTATTTGACCGCCAGCGCGACCGCCGCGTCTGGCATCGGGGACACCTATAAGGGCCTCGGCAACATGCTCAACGCCAACCAGAACACGTTGGCGAACCTGAACGTCGGCGCCTACACCGGGATTGGGAACGCACAGGCCAGCGCTGATCTTGCCAATCAAGGCATGGGGCTCGGCGCGCTGTTCGGAGCTTTGGGCTTCGGCAGTTCCTCGGGCTGGGGCGGGAGCATGGGCAAGAGCCTCGTGGGCGGGCTTGGCACGGGCGCTTTCAAGCTTATGACGGGTGGCGGCCTCAGCCCGATCTTCTCTGATGAGCGTCTGAAGGAGAACGTTTCCCCGGTCGGCGAGCTTTACGACGGGACGCAGGTCTATCGCTACAACTACAAGGGCGACGGGACGCCCCATATCGGCGTCATGGCGCAGGAGATTGAGAAGAAATATCCCGATGCGGTCACCGAATTCGGCGGCCTGAAGGCTGTGGACTATGGCAAGGCCACGGATATGGCTTCCGAGCTCAGAAAATTCGTCGACGCGGGAGCCCTACCACGGGGCGACGGAGGGTTCGCGGCTGCGCTCGACCGCTTCCGATAACTGCAGGTGGCGCGAGATGAAATCTAGTCTACACGCCCACCTTGCCCGAGATGAGCCGCGCAGGGCTGCCGATGATGTCGCCAGGGATGAAGCCCGCGAGCTTTTCGGCGAACCCGGGCGGGTTTGGCTTGAGCATGGTGGGTGATGGCGGACGATCGTAAGTCGGTTGACTGGGAAGCGATTGAGCGCGAGTTTCGCGCCGGTCAGCTTTCCATTCGCGCCATCGCTTCGAAGTTCGGCGTTACCGACACAGCTATTCGCAAGCGCGCCAAGGCGCATGACTGGACGCGCGCTCTTGCGGACAAGGTTCGCGAGACGGTTCGCGAAAAGCTGGTTCGCAGCGACGGTTCGCAGGAAGGTTCGCAAGAGCAACGCGCGACCGACAAGGAAATCATCGAAGCGGCGGCTTTGCGCGGCCTTGAGGTCATCACCTCTCATCGCCGCGATTTAACGCAAATCCACGCGCTCAAGCGGATCCTTTTATGGAAGGGGATGCGATCGATCGGGCCCATGCGACACTATTCGATAGCCCGCTCAGCGCCGAGGAAGCCGCTTGCCACGATAAGGCTGTACGCCGCGCGTCCTTCTCCGCCGCAAGCATTTTCGCAGTGGCAATCCCGCCGGCGTGACGAGCTCCATCTGTCCGTGAGGGCCGCAGGCGGGAATCCTTTTCAGCCCTGAAGAACCATGCGATGGTGTGCGCGACATTCCTGTGGGGCAAGATGTTTAGCCTGGGACGTTTCCTTCCGGCGATTGCCGTTCTCTTTGGCTCCGCTATGGCTGCAGACAATGAAGTTTTGTTCGCCAAGAAGGCGTTTCTGGATGTCGGCGATGCGGTCAGCGTAATTGGTACCATTTCTGGCGACGGCGTCGGATATCCGAACAACTCGGCTCGGATCTCATGCTATCGAGCGCGGAATGAGTGCGTCGTCACAACCGTTGAGCAAATCGGCCTCAATCATGTGGGCAGCATCAGCGAACCAGCATTCATCCCGGTTGCGCGATGGACAGCGACCGAAATCGTTGCCGAGTACGACGGCCTTGGCGTGGGTTGCTCCAGCCTCTCGATTTTCATCGATCGTGGGACGCACAGGGTTCGTTGGGTCCAAGCGCCGAAAAATTCGGCATATGCGCTTTGCGAGCACTCTGAGCACACCACGTTGAATTGGTACATCGATGACGCGCCCGGGCAAAAGCAATTCGACGCCAAATGATGTGTCAATCGCTCCTTCAGCGGCGGTGGCTCCCACCAGAAAGGGCGCATCCTATTGCGGTCTGTCGCGCACTACCGATCAGTCGCCTTAATTCCCTTTGCCCGCAAAGGGGACTAGCTGCCTGATTTGTTGGCATTCATCATCGTCTGAAAACCTCATCCTCGTCCTGACGACATCTAGAATATCATTGCGGACCGGTTTACCTTCCCTGTTCAGTTGAATAAATGTTTTTGCATCTTTATCTTCGCATTTAACATTAAGCCAAGACTTTAAATTTTCATAATCAAATCCATGTTTTTCAGATTCTGCAAATAATATATATTGAGATCCGATTTTATTCGGTGTTACATCTAAAAGTGTTCCTGATTTGTCCCGTAGAACAGAATGATGTTGGCCCAAAATTCCTTTTTCGATCGACCAAAGGGACCAACCGTGCACGATATCCCCGCGACCTTCTTGTGAGGCTGCCCACACATTGTACCAACAACGCCCAATCAAAAATCTCTCATCTCCCAAATTCACGGGAACCTTCACTGCAGTAAGATTTCCTAGTAGCTTTAAGAGCTGCAGCAATTTTTTATCATTTATATCAGGGACTCTCATAAATATAACACCTTTATCTGCTGTCTTTTGAAAGAGATAAAATTTAGATGTGAATAATTATATAATGAGCGCGTAATTCGCTCCAGCCATCTCGCTGCGTGATCATCTCCCGCTCACGCCAAGTTGAGACAGGCTTCGCGCCGTTGCGGAGTATCTTTGCCTGGTCGGCAGACGAGAGGGAACCGCCATGGACCGGCCACGCGTCTATACCCCGGAGCAGGTCGCTGAAATCCTGCAGTGCAGCCCCGCGCACGTCCGCGCCATGTGCAATGCCGGGCGACTTCCGTTTTTCCGGCTTGGGGGTAAGCTGATCCGCATCCGCGCTGCCGATCTCGAGGCCTTGATATGTCCATCGAATACAAGCTCCAGCGCCTCAGGGGAGGCTGGGCCATCGCCGGCTATGAAAACGGCAAGAGAGTCAGTCGCAGACAGCTTAGATCGAGCGATGCGGCAGATGCGGCAGTCGAATTCGCGGAAGCGGTCGCCATCGCCCGCAAGCCCGTAGACCCCGACGTCTCTGAAATCTGGACTGCCTATCGTCAGGATCGCGCAGGCCGGCGCATCTCCGAAAACATGGAGTGGAGCGGCAAGGCCATCCTGCTGTTTTTCGGCGCCAAAAAGCCGGCCTCGATCACCACGGAGGACTGCCGCGAATACGCAAAAGCGCGCTGCGCCGCGGGCCGCCAGAACGGCACGATCTGCACGGAGCGTGGACACCTGCGCTGCGCGCTGAAATTGGCGAAGAACTCCAAGATGATCGCAGAGCTGCCCTATATCGAGCGGCCGGAACTGCCACCGCCGAAGGAACGCCACCTGACGCGCAGGGAAGCCGAGCGCGTCATCCTAGGAGCCAGCGCGCCGCATGTGCGCCTGTTCATCATCCTGGCGCTCTCGACGGCGGCCCGCATGTCGGCATTGCTGGAGCTGACTTGGGATCGCGTGGACTTCGCGCGCGGGCTGATCGTCCTGGGGAGCCTCGACCGCACGGCGAGACAAAAGGGCAGGGCGACCGTCCCGATGACGCAGACGGCGCGCGCCGCGCTCTCGTCCGCCAAGGAAGGCAAGATGTCCGATTATGTGATCGAGCATGGCGGGGAGAAGATCGCGACCATCAAGAAGGGCGTGAAGGAAGCGGCGCGCCGGGCGAAGGTCGCGGGCGTCACGCCGCATGTGTTCCGCCACACCGCCGCTGTATGGATGGCTGAGGACGGCGTCGACATGGAGGAGATCGCCTCATACCTGGGGCATTCTGACTCGACGATCACGAAGCGCGTCTATGCGAAATTTTCGCCAGAGCATCTGAAGAAGGCGGCCGGGTCGCTGGAAATGAAGATTCCTCCATTCTCGACGCGTTATGCGCCAGCCAGTCCGGCGTGACGCACGGTTGGCCAACCCCTTCAACACCGCCACAAGTTTGACACAGCCTTCGGTCATCAAGTTCCCAATTCCAAGGCGAGCTCGGATGTACAGACGCCAGGGAGCAGAGGCCCCGCACGGTGAAGACCGATCGCGGGGTTTTTCGTGTCCAAGCCCGCGCAGAGCGCCGTGACGGACGGAGAACAAGCGGATCAAGGCGAAACCAGCGGCGCGCCGATCGCACTCCTGTTGCGCGTTCGAGTCCTACCCCTCTCGCCAGTTCTAACTTATGCCCAACCCGTGTGAAGGATGCGCTCTCTCGACCGCGCAACGCCAAAGCCGGCCGCTCATAACGGTCTGGTGGGGGGGGCGAGTCCTACCTCTCCCGTCACGGGCGGTCTTGAAAACCATTTAGAGCGCGTTCGGCGGCTTCAGATTCAATGGGGGATTCCCAACTGGCTTGAACAATGCGATTCTTTCTTCGTGATTGCGAGGGAGGAATCCCA
>NZ_JAOQNX010000036.1 GCF_025961575.1 Rhodoblastus acidophilus
AAGAGGGACCCCGCAAGCACGCTGGTTGTCCCCACACCCAACTCATCAGACAAGCGAAGGGACAGAGATTAAGTCACAGCCTCTGAGGAGCCCGCGCGAGCGGGCGTCTCGAAGGGCGGGGGCGGTCCACGGGTTTTTCAGCAGCCTGCTACACCCCAAACCTCTGCTCCAGCCCGCCAACAAAAACCCCGTTCGCCTTTCTGATGCGCACGGGAATCCCCTTGGCCGCCGGCGTTTTCGATTCCAGGTCGTGTGAGGACAGCGGCAGGAGCGGGTTCAACTCGGGATAATAGCCGGCGACGCAGCCGTCGGGCAGGGCATAGGGCGTGACGATCAAGTCGCCGACCTCCCGCGTCACGCCATCGTCCACATCGCAGACCAGGGTCACGCGCTCGTGCTCTTTCAGCTTGGCCCGGCGCATGTCGGCCGGGCTGATCAGCACGATGTTGCGCGGCCCCTCCAGCCCGCGCAGCCGGTCGACAAAGCCGTAAATGGTGGTGTTGAACTGGTCGTTGGAGCGCAGCGTCACCAGATGGTAGCGCCCCGCCGCATCGCCCAGGCCCAGAGCCGACAGCGTGGTGGGCGCGGTGAACTCCGCCTTGCCGGAGCGCGTCTTGAACACGCGGTCGCGCGCGGCATTGCCCCGGTAAAACCCGCCAGGCTGATACATGCGGCGATTGAAATCCTTGAACTCCTCCGGATAGGTCCGCTCGATGGCGTCGCGAATGGACGCATTGTCGTTCTTCCACGCGTCCCACAAAAGTTTCGGATTGTGCGGCAGCGTCGCTTTGGCGAGACCGCAGACGATGGTGGTCTCGGGCAGAAGGGTCGGGCTCGCCGGCCGCCGCGTTCCCAGGGACGCGATGACATGACTAAACGTGTCCTCGATCGACACCACCTGCGGCTTCGAGATCGTCCTGGTCTGCTCTTCCCGCACCAGGCAGGGCAGCAGGAACGAGGTCTTGCCGTGGACGGTGTGGCTGTGGTTGAGTTTTGTCGCGATGAACACGGTGAGGTCGAGTTTTTCGAACGCCGGCTCGACCAGCGCATGATCGGGCGCGGCGCGGACAAAATTCCCGCCCAGGCTGATGAACGCCTTCAAATCCCCCCGGATCGCCGCCTCGCAGGCTTCGACGGTGTTCAAACCCTTTTCGCGCGGCGGGCAGAAATCGTAGAGTTCGGCGAGCCGGTCGAGCGGGACCAGTTCCGGCTTTTCGGCAATGCCGACGGTGCGCTGGCCCTGCACGTTGGAATGGCCGCGTACCGGCGAAATTCCTGCGCCGGGGCGGCCGATATTGCCGCGCAGCAGCAGCAGGTTCACCAGCATGCCGACGCTCTGCGAGCCATGGACATGCTGGGTCAGTCCCATGCCATAAATCCCCATCACCGCGCGGGCCTCGGCATAAACCTTTGCCGCTTTGGCCAGGTTTTCGCGCGACAGTCCGGAGACGCGCTCGATTTCCGCCCAATCCGTCGCCCGCGCCTTGTCCAGAAATTCCTCAAAACCATGGGTGTGCTGCGCGATGAAACGCACGTCGAGCACCGGCGGTTTTCCCTGCGCGATGGCCGCGTCATGCGCGGCGATCACATGTTTGCAGACGCCGAGGAGCGCGGCGATGTCGCCGCCGGGCCGCACTTGAAAATAAAGACAGGACAGATCGGTTGGCCGGTCCGTCAGCATCTGGACGGGGTCCTGCGGATTGACGAATTTGAGCAGCCCCTGTTCGCGCAATGGATTGAACGTCACGATCTTGCAGCCGCGCCGCACCGCATCCTGGAGCGGATGCAACATGCGCGGGCTGTTCCCGCCCGGATTTTGGCCGAAGTAGAAAATCGCGTCGCAACAGTCGAGATCGGAATAGACGCAGGTTCCGACGGGCACGCCAATGCTCTTCTTCAGCGCCACCGAGGTGGTCTCGTGGCACATATTGGAGCTGTCGGGCAGGTTGTTGTGGCCATAGGCCCGCGCGAACAAGGCGTAGAGATAGGAGGCTTCCAGGCTCGCCTTGCCCGAGGCGTAGAACACCGTGGATTTTGGCTCGAGCGCCTTGAGTTGCGCGCCGATCTCGGCGAAGGCGCGGTTCCACGAGCAGGGCAAATAGCGGTCGCTGGCGGGATCGTAGCGCAAGGGCGCGGTGAGCCGGCCCTGCATTTCCAGATTGAAATCCGGCCAGCGCCGCAGTTCGGAGACGGTGTGGCGGGCGAAAAATTCGGGCGTGCAGCGGTCGCTGGTCAGGTCCCAAAGCGTCGCTTTGGCGCCGTTCTCGCAAAACTCGAAAAAATGCGGCTTGGCCGGCTTGCCCCAGGCGCAGGAGGTGCACATGTGGCCGCCCTGCTTGTTCTGGTTCATCAGCGTCTGCAGCGCGGGGACGACGGGCGGGCGTTCGCGCCGCCGGATCGAATTGATGCCGCGCAGCGACCCCCAGCCGCCGGTCGGCTCGTCCGGCCTGACCGGAAAAACGTCATCCTGTGTTTTCTTGTGATCGCGGGAAGGGGGCTGAGACATTTTGAACCGCATGGAGGGATTTGCAGCCCAACGTGCGGTCGCGCGGGCGGTTCCCCGCTCCCGGCGTTAGCTGAAAATTAGCTGTTCTTCTATCTGGCGTCCGCTCTTTACTTGGCGGCAAGGCGCGGCCCGGACAATTCGGAGAATTTCTCAAAAGGATTTTCCGCCATGGCCAATGCAATGCTTTCGAATGAAGTCGCCGCGTTGCGCCGCGACATTTTCGGCAAGGGCGCCGTCACCCCTGAGGATTTTTTGCGGGCGCTCACGCTTCACGGCGCCGGCCCCGAATACGCCGATCTGCTTGCCGACATCGCCATCGAACTGATCGTCGAGCAGGTGGAGCCCGCGCGCTATGTCAGCGCCAAGGACGCGGCTTGGCTGATCGGCGCGATCCATTCGCATCCGCTGCCCTATGACGTCGAAATCCGCCTGCTGACGCGCACGATCGCGCGCGCGCTCAGCCTCCCGGACTCGCTGCCGCGATTCCTGCTCGCCGAGATCGAGGAGGCGATTGTGTTGGGGCGTCGCGACCATCCCGCGGGAAACATCGACGCGCGGGATGTCGAGGCGCTGCGCTGCGCGGTCTATGCGCCGGATGAAGACGCCGCGCTTCACGTCACCCGCACCGAGGCCGAAGCTTTGTTCCGCATCGCCCATGCGGGCGCGCCGGGCTCCGTCGATCCCGCTTTCGACCGCCTGTTCGCCCAGGCCGTCGGCAATCACCTGATGGGCGTCGCCCACAAGATTTTTTCACGCGAGGAGCGGCAGCAGCTGGACGATTTTGAGAACAGCCCGCCGCCGAGCATGGGGCAATTTCTGACCGGCATGTTTTCGGGCGTCAGCCTGCCGACGCGCGACGACCTCAAAGATGTGGGCGAACGCGCCGACGAGCGCCTGCGCGCGCGCAACATCGCGGTATCCGTCGAACGGGCCGCCGCCGAGCGCGTCGATGCCGAGGAGACGCGCTGGCTGCTGGCGCTTCTGTCGCCGGAGCTGACCTCCGCCGAGCGCGCGCTGCTCGCCTTCCTCAAGCAGGAAATGGCGGGCGCGCCGCCGCCCTCGCTCAAAACCCTGTTCGCCCTGGCGGGGGTCTGACGGCGTGCTGGAAAAAGCCGTGGACCGCCCCCGCCCTTCGAGACGCCCGCCAAGGCGGGCTCCTCAGGGTGAGGGCTACTCTATGATATATATCGAGAAATCCCTCATGGTGAGGAGGCTGCGAAGCAGCCGTCTCGAACCATGGCCATCGCAACGGGACGTTTTCAGTCGCCTGCCAAGGTTTTTTCACACGTAATGGCCGTGGCGTTGCAAAACCTCGATCTTGTAGCCGTCGGGGTCCTGCACGAAGAAGAACCGCGCGATCAGATTGCCGTCTGGCGCGAATTCCTTGATGTCGAGCGGGTTGAGGCCGGCGGCCTTGAACCGGGCGTGCTCGGCGGCGAGATCGTCCACGACCACGGCGATATGGCCGTAGCCGTCGCCATGCGTATAGGGCTCGGCGCGGTCCTTGTTGACCGTCAGCTCCAGCTCGAAATCGCTTTCGGCATTGCGCAGGTAGATCAGGGTGAAGCTGGGGAAATCGAGCCGATAGGACGGCTTCAGCCCGAACGCCTTGTCATAAAAGTCCAAAGACCGCTGTTCCTCGAGAACGCGGATCATGGCGTGGATCGCCTTGGCCATGCAAAACTCCTCGCGTCGCGAAGCGCGACGCGAGGAGTATAGCGCCGCTCCCCGCAGAAAACCGAGCTTCAGAACTTGTAGGTGGCCGACAGGATTCCGGAGGTCTGCGCGAGGCGATTCTTCACCGCGACTTCATGCGCGCCCTGAAGCGTGAACGAGACGAGATGGTCGTTGATCATCGTCATATAGCCAAAGGTCGGGCCCATGGCGACGGCGCTCGCCTCGAACGAACCGAGCCGCGCGCCCGCGCCGGTGTCAGGCGTGACCTGCTGGTATTGATAGGAATAGACGCCGGCGCGGAACCCATTGCCGAAATGTTTTGAAATGCTTTCCTCGAAATGCAGCGCGTCGCCGGAATGATAGGCGGTCTGGGCATTATAGCCTTCGATGGTGAAACCCGCCGTCCCCGAGACTTCGATCCCATTGGTCGGCTCGATATAGGTCGCTCCCCAGGAGAAATTGCTGCCCGGCCGGTTCATGCCGACGATCGGGAAGAAGCCGGGTTCGTAGCGGCCGGTGGGCAGCCATTGGGAAAAGCTGATCTTGTGCGAGAAGGTCGGCGAGAGCTGCCAGCCCAGCGCGACGCCGAGAATCGTGTCCGCCGCGCCCCAGCCCTGCGTCGATCTCTGGATCGGACCGAGCGCCGCGGTCACCGTCGATTCGCTGAAGCCGGAGGTCAGCGACAGCGCCAGATGTCCGCCGAGCACGTCCTGCGGCAGCACGCCCAAAATATTGCCGACGAAAGTGGGCGCGATATTGGCCTGGGCCGAGAGCGTGGCGCCGAACGGGGTCGAGATCGACTTGTCCAGGTGCAGCGCATTGACCGCGGTGGTGAAATAGAAGCCGGCCGGCGGCAATTGCCCTGCGCCGACCGCGCCGCTGCCGAGGCTGTACAATCCCACCGTATATTCCACGGCGCCGGCCGGTTGCGCCGCGCAAAGGACGGCGGCGCTGAGCAGAAGGGGTCGCAGAAGGCGCATGAGGGTCTCCGAAAGCTGGCCCGGCGCCAGACATTAACGCCAGGATAACATTCGGAGATTCCAAGGCACAGCTTGCCTTGGCTTGGCTTGATGAAAAGCAGGTCCAAGTTGCTATTTCGTCACATTTGGCTTTGCTTGTTGAAAGTCTTGTGACTTTTCAGCTGGGTCGGGCGGGAGGCGCCGTCACCCGCCGGCGCCGGGAACCAGCACCTCCCGATCCGCCGGCCATTTCATCCGATAGGCGAGCCGCAGCTCCTTGCTTTCGCCCGGCGCCAGCGACAGGCGCCAGTTGAGCAGGCCGCGCTTGCCCTCCGGGTCCTTTTCCGCGCCCGGCGTCGTCTGCGACGCCAAAAGTTCGACGGTGATGGCGTTGTTTTCCGAATAGGGGGTTTGATCCACCACCAGCAGGTCGACGGGGAAATCGTGCAGGTTTTTCAGCACAGTCTTGAATTCGCGGGTCTCCGTCTTGGTCTGGCCGTACCAGGTCGGCTCATTTTCCTTGCGCTTGATCGGCGCGCGGGTGACGGTCACGCGTTCGTCCGGGCCAAAGCCCAGATCCGCGCCCTCCTGCGCCGCGATCAGTTTCAGCGAGGCTTGGCCGATCATCGCGCCGTCGCGGTAAAGGGTGACGGGGCCGGGCAGCAGCGGCGCCTCCTCGCCATTGACGAAATGGGCGGAGAGGAAGGCGCGCGGATCGAGCGCCGGCGCGGTCTTCCAGCTCAGGTCTACGGCGGGCGTCTGCGCCGACAGCGCGACCAGTTTCGTCGTCCCGTCGGAGGCGAGGCTCACTTTTCCCGGGGCGCGGAAAAAGGCCTGAATGCCGTTGGAGTCGATCTGCGCCATTTGCGGCCGCGCGGCTTTTTTCAGCCGCGCGCCATCGGCCTCCTCCAGCATCGGCGGCGCCGCGGCCGGGGCCGGCGCGGACCGCATCACCGCGCCCATCGGCGCGACCTCGAAAAATTCGATGCGCTGCGGCTGCGGCTCCGGCGCGGCGGCGCGGGAGGCGGCGGGGAAGGCGGCGAGCGTCAGGCTCACCGCGCTCCAATCCTCGCCGGTGCGCTGGCTGATCGAGGCGCGGCGCAGAAATTCGAGTTTGGCGGTTTTCTTGTCCGTGGTCAGGCGCGCCTCATAGGCCGGCGTCCAGCGCGCCCCATGCAGCCGATAGGTCAGGCTCAGCCGATATTTGCCCGCCGCGGGCGCCTCCACATCAATGGCGACATCCTGCGCGGCGCCCCGCGGGGCGGGCGCCGGCCGCGTCGCCTCCAGCGCCTTGATCCGTGTGTCGACCTCCGCGACGACGGCGCGCGCCTGCCGCAATTCGTCTCCCGTCTTGGTCAGCGCATTGCCGACCAGATCGAAGGCCGCGCTCCAGTCCTGCGCGGTGACCGCCTTCTCCTCGCCGGGTTGCGGGCCTTTGCGGGAAAACTCCTGGATCATCGCCAGTTTGGCGGCGAGCGCGTCCACTTTGATTTGCGCGGCCTCGCGTTCGTCCTGCAATCCTTTCAGCTTGGTTTCAAACCCGCCGTCGGGTTTGGGCGCCGGCGTGCGGCGCACGTCCACCGCGCCCAGCGTCAGCGCGCCGTCCCCCTCGCCGGAAATTTGCAGCGTCGCGGCGTCGAGCGCCGCGGGCAGATCGCGCAGCACCACCCGGCTCGCCCCGGCCGGCAACACAATTTCGGCGCTGCGGGTCGCTTGCGCCGCGTCGGGATAGAGGGTGACGGATTCGATCCGCGAGGAGGCCTCGATGTCGGCCGCCAGCGCGGGGCAGGCGAGGCACAGGGCTGCAAGGGAGAGCGCGGAAAGGGAGAGGAAAAGGCGCATAAGACATTCACTCCGCAAAATTCCCCGGGATCAGACAGTCCGATTGCGCGTTTTTTTCGACGCAAGACCGTGCTTGCCCCGGCAAATCTGGACTTTTGGCCGGCTTGCGCCACAGTCGCGCCATGACAGCCTGGATTCGCGCCCGCGCCGCGCTCAATGGAAGCGCAGTGACCCTGCTTGTGCTGACCGCCGCCATGTGGGGCGCGAATGGCGTGATCAGTCGCGCCGCGGTGGGCCAGATTCCGCCGCTGACCCTGGTCACCTTGCGCTGGCTGGTGGTATGCGCCGTGCTGCTGCCCTTCGTCTGGAAAGATTTTCGCAAAGCCGCGCCCATGTTGCGGGCGCGCAAAACCTATCTCGCGCTGATGGCGCTCTCCGGCTACACCGGCTTCAACGTGCTGTTTTATCTGGCGGGCGCGCGCACCAGCGCCGTCAATATCGTCCTGCTGCAAGGGGTGATTCCGGCGGCGGTGCTGGCGCTGGGCGCGCTGTTCAAGGGCCTGCCGGCGCGTCCGTTGCAAATCGCCGGCATGTTGCTGTCGTTCAGCGGCGCCGGGCTGATCGCCACGCGCGGCGATTTTTTCGCCATCGGCCAGATTTCCCTGAACGCCGGCGACGCCATGATGCTGGTCGCCTGCCTGCTCTATGCGCTCTACACATTGGCGCTGCGCGATCGCCCGCCGCTTGCGCCCCTCGTCTTCTTCTCCGGCATGGCGCTCGCCGCCTTCGTCGAATCGCTGCCGTTCCTGGCTTACGAGATCGCCTCCGGCGGCTTTTTCTGGCCGACGACAAGGGGGTGGCTGTTCGTCCTGTTCGTCGCGCTGTTTCCCTCGCTGATCTCGCAGATTTTCTTCATGCGCGCGGTGGAGCTGATCGGGCCGGGACGGGCGGGAATCTTCACCAATCTGACGCCTTTGTTCGGCGCCGTCTTTGCGATAGCTTTGCTGTCGGAGCCATTTCACCTCTACCACGCCGGCGCCATGATTTTGGGCTTGTCTGGCATAGCCTTGGCCGAATGGGGTGGCCGCAACTGAGATTTGACATGGACCGACGCGGATTTCTGACTTTCGTGGCCGCGTTGGCGGCGACCCCGGCCTTTGCCGACGATTTTTCCGCCTTCGTCGCCACCCTGCGCGGTCCCGCCAATGCGGCGGGCGTCCCCGACGCCCTGTTCGATTCGGTCGCGGGCGGTCTGAGCCAGGACCCGTCGCTCGCCGGCAAGCGCGCGGGGCAGGGCGAGTTCACCCGGCCGCTCAAAACCTATGTCGACGACGCCGCCTCGCCGGCGCGGGTCAAGATCGGCCGCGACAGCGCGGCCAAATACGGGCTTGCCGTGGCCTCGGCCTCGCGCGCCACCGAAGTTCCCGTCGAAATGATCGTGGCGCTCTGGGGCATGGAGAGCGATTTCGGCCGCTCCCATGGCGACCGCGACATTTTTCGCACGCTGGCGACGCTCGCCTTCCTGCATCCGGACAATCCGGTTTACGCGCAGGAATTCGTCGCCGGCCTGGTGCTGCTGCAAAAGGGTCTTCCGCGCGAAAAGCTCAAGGGGTCCTGGGCCGGCGCGATGGGCGACCCGCAATTCATGCCCTCGGCCTATCTCAAATATGCGAAAAGCGCCTCCGGCGGCATGCCGGACATTTGGAGCGCCCCGGACGCGCTGCTCTCGATCGGCAATTTTCTGCATGAAAGCGGCTGGGTCCAGGGCCTCGCGCCGCTGATCGAGACTCGCGCGCCGGAAAATTTCGACTATGCGGCCCTAAAACAGGATTTTTCCGCCTGGCGGGCGGCGGGGTTCAAGACGCTCGAGGGCTATCCGCTGCCGCGCCAGGGCGTGGCCATGCTGTTCTTTCCCGCCGGCGCGAGCGGCCCGGCCTTCCTGCTCAGCGAGAATTTCTTCGTGCTGAAGGCCTATAATTTCTCGGATTCCTACGCCTTCGCCGCCTCCGTGCTCGCGGAGCGCCTGGCCGGCCGCACGGCCCTGCGCCAGCCCTGGCCCGTGGAGGCGCAACCGCTGACCCAGGCCGAGCGCGAAGCCATCCAGCGCGGCCTTGTCGCCAGGGGCCTCTATGATGGCAAGATCGACGGGCGATTCGGTCCGATCACCCGGCTCGCCATCCACGCCTTTCAGCGCGGCTCCGGCGTCGCCAGGGCCGATGGCTATCCCTCACGCGCGGTGCTTGAGCTTTTGCGCGCCAATCCATAGCGCGCCTTCCCATGGAGAAATGAATGAACAAACTGCTTTTCGCGGCTGTCGCCGTGCTGCTGGCGTCCCCCGCGCTCGCCCAGGTGGCCTCGGGCACGCCCTACGAGCAGGCGCGCGCGGCGCTGCTCGCCCAGGGCTGGAAGCCCGACGTGACCTATGGCGCGCGCACCGGCAAGGGCCAGCCGCTGTATCACTTCCCGGAAATCTGGTGCGGCCCGCAGGTCTGCCGCGCCAAATGGCGCGACGCCTCCGGCGCGCCCCAGGCGATCATGCTCAACCGCGGCTTCAACAAGGACCATACGGTTCAGTAAGCACACGCTCAGGTTGAACTTTGCAAGGGAGCAAATGATGCAACGCAGCAATGCGGGTTGACATTTTGTGCGCCGCAACATAAATTCGCACCTGTAGCGCGGGCCTCGCCTGTGCTGCATGCCCTCCTTGGGCGTTTCCTCCCTAGACTTGGGCCGCTGTTCGCAGCGGCCTTTTTTTTGCTCGCGTCACAGCTCGGCGAGGCTCGACAGCACCCGGTCCGGGGCGAGGTCGGCATATTCGTCGGGCGCGCCCGACCGATTGATCCAATTGGTGGAAAAGCCGAATTTCTTCGCCCCGGCGATGTCCCAGCGGTTGGAGGACTGGAAGGCGACCTCTTGCGGCGCCACCCGGTAGCGGCGCAAGACCAGCTCGTAGGCTTGCGGCGCGGTTTTGTAGAGCCGCAGCGGATCGACCGAAAGGGATTCGTCCAGCCAGGCGCCCAGGCCCGCCGCCGCCACGGCGCGCGCCAGCGCCGGCGGCGTGCCGTTGGAGAGGATCACGCAGGCGCCTCCCGAAGCGCGCAGCCGCTCCAAAGCCGGCGCCGCGTCGGCAAAGGCCGAGAGGTCCTTGTAGGCCTCCAGCAGTTTGGCCCGCGCCTCCGCCGAAATCCCGCCGCAGCGCGCCGCAGCGAAGTCGAGCGCCTGCGCGGTGAGCGTGTCGAAATCCTGGTAGGCGCCCATCAGCGATCGCGTCCACGTATATTCGAGCTGCTTGGTCCGCCAGATCTCGGAGAGATTTTCGGCGCGGGGCTCCAGCAGCGACCGGCAGCGCGCGACGGCGGAATGCACGTCGAACAAAGTGCCATAGGCATCGAACACGTAAACCGCGGCCATCGCGCCCTCCCAAAATTCCTCCGTGAGGAGCTGGCGGCATTGCGGCTTTTCTATGGCTTTGGCGCAACAACGCCCAAGCATTTGATCCCACGAAAATTTCGACGGGCAACCTCCGCCCAAGCTCTTGCTGGCTCCCGCGAATTCGATTAACTACAACTAGAAATTGAGGCGCGCCCCAATAGAATCACGCGATGTGACAGAGGACGAGCGCGCCCGTTTGGAATCCATCATTCGACAACTGGCGCCAGGAAAGCTCAACGCAGCTTTGTGGGGGGGAAATGCTTGACATCGTGACAGTCATCGCCAATCCGTTGCTATGGAAAAGCCGCGTCTCGACGGCGCGCAAGGCGATCGGCTCCTGGTTGGAAGAGCCCGAGGTCCGGGTCACCCTGGTCGAATGCGCCTATGGCGACCGTCCCTACGAGCTCGAGGCCTTCGCGGATTACCCGCGCATCACCTATGTGCCGGTGCGGGCCAAAACCCTGGTGTGGAACAAGGAAAACCTGATGAACATCGGGTTTGCGCGCTCCCCCGCCGACGCCAAATATTTCGGCTCCTTCGACGCCGATATCGTCTTCCGCCGGCCCGGCTGGGCCAAGGAGGTGATCAACGCTTTGCACCTCTATCCGGTGATCCAGCCCTGGGAAATCTGTTACGATCTCGGACCGAACGACGAGCTGATCGGCGTGCACAGAAGTTTCGCCTCTCTGCTGCATGCGGGCCAGCCGGTCGCGCCCAATGGCGCGAAAATGTGGAAGTCGGACGGCGGCCCCTATGACTATCCGCACAGCGGCTACGCCTGGGCCTACACCCGCGAAATCCTGGATAAGCTCGGCGGCCTGTTCGAGGTCGGCGGCATGGGCTCGGGCGACCATCACATGGCGCTGGCTTTGGCCGGGTTCGGGGACAATTCCGTGCACAGCAAGGCGAACGGCAATTACCTCCAGGCGGTCCGGCGCTGGGAGGCGCGGGCCCGCGAATATGTGAAGGGCAAGGTGGGCGCGCTGCCCTTTGCCGTCGAGCACATTTTTCACGGCTCCAAGGTGCGGCGCAATTATGTGGGGCGCTGGGACATGTTCGTGCAGCACCAGTTCGACCCGGTCAACGACCTGATCCGCAACAGTTTTGGGGTGCTGGAATTTTCCGGCGACAAGCCGGATCTGGAGCGCGCCTTCGACCGCTACCTGCGTTCGCGTAACGAGGACGCCAATTGCGTGTGATGTTCGGGGCCGTTCCCATGGCCATGGTTCGAGACGGGCGCTGACGCGCCCTCCTCACCATGAGGGCTTTTACTATAAAAGTAGCCCTCATCTACTATAAAAGTAGCCCTCATCCTGAGGAGGCCCCGTCAGGGGCCGTCTCGAAGGGCGAGGGCGGTCCGCGAATGTCTCAGTGGCCTACCGCAAAACCGTCGGCTTCACCCACCATTCCGGATGCGCGGCGGAGATCGCCTTGGCCGCCGCGCCGGCCTGCCGGCAGGTCTCGAACAAGGCGAAACAGGTGGCCCCGGACCCCGACATGCGCGCCAGACGGCAGCCGCGCGCGCCCGAAAGGGTTGACAGCACATGGCCGACGATGGGCGCGATCACGCAGGCCGCGTCCTCCATGTCGTTGCGCCCTTTTTTCAGCACGCGCACAAAACTTTCGAAATCCATGCCGTCGGTCACAGCGGGATGCGGCCCGTACCCCGTGCCCTGACCCGGCTTCAGCCCGAGTTTTTGGAACACCGCCTTGGTTTCCACGGGCACGCGCGGATTGACCAGCACGGCGGGCAGCGCCGGCAGCTTTAACGTCGGCCCAAGCTTTTCGCCAATGCCGCGCATGAATTTGGCGCGGGGATCGAGGCAGACCGGCACGTCCGCGCCGGTGCGCCGCGCCGCCTCGTAGAGCGCGGGCGCGTGGAGCGCGATGCCGTTTGCCGCCGCGAGCAGGCGCAGCGCGGCTGCGGCGTCCGAAGAGCCCCCGCCAATGCCGGCCGCGACCGGCAGGCGCTTGGTCAAATGGAACGCGCCGGTCGAAACATCGGGCTTTTCCGCCCGGAGCGCGCGCTCGACTCTCGCGACCAAATTGTCGCCGCCGTCGCCCGCCTCGATGGCGGTCGGCCCTGACACTGCGAGCGAGAATTGCGTGTCCGGCTCAAAACTCAGCAAATCGCCGGCGCCGGCGAAAGCGACCAGGCTGGTCAGCTCGTGATAGCCGTCGGCGCGCCGACCCTCGATGTGCAATGTGAGATTGATTTTCGCGGGCGCTCGGGCGGTTCTGGGATTTTTGATCATAGCGCTTTCAGTTCGGGAGCCGGAATGAATTCCGCGTCTCCCTCAATGCCCAAAAAACGTCCGGCAATCCAGTCCTCCCGCGCCTGAACGATGCGCTCGCGGCTGGCGGAGACAAAATTCCACCAGAGGTAGCGCGGCCCGTCCATGGGATCGCCGGCGACCAAAGCGATTCGGGCGGCGGTTTTGGCGCGCACAACAACGTTTTCCCCGGGTTTCAGCACGATCAGGCATTTTTCGGCAAAACCCTTGCCGTCGATTTCGAGCACGCCGGAAATCAGATAGAGCGCGCGCTCCTCGTAATCGGCGCCGATCTCATAGACCGCGCCGGCGTCGAGCGCGATGTCCGCGAGCGCGCAGGGGCCGAAATGATTATGCACCGGGGCGGTGACGCCATCCCAGCGGCCGATCGCAACCCGGCCGCGAAATCCGTCGCCGGCGATGGCCGGTATCTGCCCGGCGTCGAAATGGTCGAACCGCGGCTCACGTTCGGCCTCCGCCTGCGACAGCGCCAGCCAGAACTGCAAGCCCGCCATCCGCCCGCCCGCCGTGCGGAATTTCTGCGGCGAGCGCTCGGAATGGACGATGCCGCGCCCCGCCACCATCAGATTGACGGCGCCGGGGGTGATCTCCTGGTCGTTGCGCAAGGAATCCCGGTGGAACAGCGCGCCGTCGAGCAGATAGGTGAGGGTGGCGAGGCCGATATGCGGGTGCGGGCGCACATCCATGCCTTGCCCGGCGGCGAAATCCGCCGGCCCCATTTCGTCGAAGAACACGAACGGTCCGATCGAACGCCGATTCGGCGCGGGCAGGGCGCGCCGCACGCCGAAGCCGCCGATGTCGCGCAGCGGCGGAATGATCTGGGCTTCGACCGATGCGCTCATATTCTCACTCCACGTCGAGTTTCTCCACCCCCTTGGCCGCGCCGTCGGCGCCTTGCACGATCTTCTCGATTCGCGCCTCGGCGTTCTTGAGCAGGGCGTCGCAATGTTTCTTCAGCTGCTCGCCGCGCTCGTAGAGCGCGATGCTCTTGTCGAGATCGACATTGCCCTTTTCCAGGGCGGTGACGATCTCCTCGAGTTCGCGCATGGCGGCCTCGAATGTCAGGGGTGAATCCTTCGTTTGCATGCGCGCTCCAATTGGACGTGGGGGTGTCCGCGAAACTTTACCACCCCGGCAGACGCCGTCGCAGTACACGAGCTTGTGATTCGAATCGAGGCAAGGGACGCGCTACCTCTTGGATCGCCGAAGCATCATTTCGGGGGCGGACATGAGGCAGTCAGCGTTGTTCACTCGTTTATTCCTGGTCACCGGCGTGTTGGGCGGGCTGGCGACTCTCGCGTATCAGCCGGCCGCGCCGGCGCGGGCCGCCGCGCCGAAGCCCGCCGCCGCGCAAGTCGTGCCCGCCGTCCTGATCGACCGGACGCCGCAGCCGACCGCCAGCGATGTGCGCAACAGCGTGTTCGGCCGCGATCCGCCCGACCATTGCTTCGAGCCGCGCTCGCGCGCCAACGCCCACCAGCGCCTCGCCTGCGGCTGATCAGGGAGCCTCCATGAGCGGACGAAAAGGTTTTGGCAGCGCTCCCAATTGGTTGAGCCGGTCGAACAGAGCCAATCCCGCGGGTTCGTTGCCGTTGGGATGGACGAGGATGACCCCGCCCGGGCTTGGCGCCTTGCCCGTAAGGGCCAGCCAGGAATCGGCGCCGAGGGGGATCAAATGGGCCTCGCGCAGCCGCGACGCCCAGGCCGTGTCGGAGATGAGTCCGGGATAGCGGAAGAACACGCTGGGCGTCTCGCCATTGGCGATGAGCAAGCGTTCGACATCGGCGATCTCGTCCTCCGGGTCGAGCCCGGGAGTCAGCAGGAAATTCTCCCCGTAAGGCAGACTCGGCCGAAACGGGTGGGTGAAGGAGTGATTGACCCACAGGATGTTCAGGCGGCCTTCCGCCTTCTCGCGCCGCAGCCAGGTGAAATCTTCGTGATGATGTCTGACCCATGCGCCGGTGACCGAAAGGGACACGGGCGCATGTTTTTGCGTCTCGAGTTTTTGCAAAAACGCCCGGTCGAGCGGTTTTCGTGACGGGCAGAGGTCGCCGGTGACGAATGCGCCTTTGTCCCCGCCATGGGTGAGGCCGGCGTTTTCAAGATAATTGGCGTTTTTGGGAAGTTTTTTCCCCTTGCTGGCCGCAAAAGCTTCCACCGCCTTGAGATAGCGCGTGTCCTTCGCCTCCGGCCCGGCTTCGCGGCAGGTCCAGCAGGCCGCGCGCTCCAGCCGGGTCTGCAGGCTCTCGGGGTCGACCATCAGCAACAGCTCTTCGCCATCGACCACCATGGCGCGAATCGCCAGCGCGCTTGTCTTGCTGGCGTCACGCGTGCAGCTTTCCAGCATTTTCAGTCGGTAGTCGGTGACGCGCTCGAGCGGCTTCACCTCGCCGAGCGGCGCGGCAATGTCGACGGGCGCGGCGCAATCCACGCCGGCGCGTGCGCCAGAGCAGGAAAACGCCGCTATTGCCAGGGCGGTCAAAAATCGCTTCATCGTCAAACCATGGATGATCCGATCTTTTCTATCGAGCTTGCGCCCCGCGAGTCCAGCGCGGCGCAGAGCGTGGGTCAGGCGCTCGGCGCCGAAGTCGCGGCCGAATTCGGCCCGCGCGACGAGCGCAGTTTTGCTTTGCTCGCCCGCGGCGCCAGCGGCGATGTGGTCGGCGGCGTCAATGGCGTGATCCATTGGCGCTGGCTCTATGTCGCGCAATTCTACGTCGCGCCGCAGGCCCGGGGCGTGGGCCTCGGCGGCGCGCTGCTGGCGCGCGCCCAGGATTTTGCCTGTGAAAACAATTGCGTCGGGATCTATCTCGACACGTTCAGCGCCTCCGCCTGCGCGTTTTATCAGCGCCGGGGTTTTGTCGTCACCGGAAGGATCGAGAACTTTCCACCCGGCGCGAGTCGCGTGTTTCTGGCGAAGAGCCTCTCCCTCTCCCCGCTTGCGCACGGCTGTCCGGGGAAATTGTCGGTTCCACAGATACGCTAATGTCGGCGTTGCGATGCAACTTGATGTCGTCATGGCCGGGCGTCGTCCCGGCCACCCACGCGGCGCCGCAATGCGAACTGCCGGAGGTTTTTCCCGGCGGGCCGACGTGGATGCCCGGGACAAGCCCGGGCATGACGTTCTTGGGTTGAAATCGCGCTGGGAAACACAACCAATATTGTTTCCCCGGACAGCCGTGCGCTAAAGCGGGGCGGGGGTGAGGGGCAGGGGCGTTGCCTTCAGCTTCGTCAGGAAAGTTTACGCGGCCAGCACCGCGGGCCGCATGGCGCCGGCGATGGCGTCGAGGATTTTTCGCGGCGAGGCCGGCTTTTCGATATAGGCGCGGGCGCCGAGGGCCAGGGCGGCGGAGCGGAACGCGCCTTCGCCCTTGCCGGTCATCACCACGACGGGGCAGTCGGGCGCGGTCTTGCGGGTTTCGGCGAGGAGATCGAGGCCGGTGACGCCACCGGGCATTTCGATGTCGGTGACGATGCAGCCGATTTCGGAAAAGTCGCCTTCTTCCAGGAATTCGCACCCCGACGAGAAGGCGCGGACATCAAACCCTTCCTTTTTCAAAGCCATTTCAAGGCCGATGCGGATGAGGACGTCGTCGTCGATGACACAGATGGCTTGCATGGCGATCCCCCGAGGCGGCGCCGAGCCGATTGGAACAATTTTAGTAAAAAATGATGCGTTCAAAGAAGTTAACAGACCATTAACTTTCTGATTGCATTCACACAACCGGCGAGGCGAGCCGGCCGGACGCATTTGCCGATACAGGCGTAAACCCAGGACGTTGCAGGCAAAATATACCGCAACGTCGCCGGGCTCTCACATCCTTGTGATCGCGTCTGCTCAGACCCGCATCGGCATCAAAACGTAAAGCGCGCTGGCGCCGTCGCGGTCCGCGATGATGGTCGGCGAGCCGGAATCATTCATCTTGAACAGAGCGGTGTCGCTGTCGAGCTGCCCGGCGATATCCAGGAGGTAGCGGGCGTTGAAGCCGATTTCGAGGGCGGCGCCGTCATAATCGACTTCCAGCTCTTCCACCGCCGAGCCGGAATCCGGATTGGTGACCGACAGGACCAGCTTGCCGTCCGACACCGCCAGTTTCACCGCGCGTCCGCGCTCCGAGGAAATGGTGGAGACGCGGTCCACGGCCTCGGCGAAATCTTTTCGCTCAACCGTCAAAAACTTGTCGTTCTGGGTCGGAATCACCCGCGCGTAATCGGGGAAGGAGCCGTCGATCAGTTTGGTCGTCAGCACCACCGGACCGATGGAGAACCGAATCTTGGTCGAAGAAAGCTCGACGCCGATCTCCGCCTCGGGGTCTTCGATCAGCTTTTGCACTTCCGCCACGGCTTTGCGCGGAATGATGATGCCGGGCATGCCCACGGCGCCCGCAGGCGCCGGCGTCTCCAGCCGCGCCAGCCGGTGGCCGTCGGTGGCGACCGCGCGCAAAAACGCCTGCCCGTCGACCTCGGCGACATGCATGAACACGCCGTTGAGGTAATAGCGGGTTTCCTCGCTCGATATGGCGAATTGGGTCTTGTCGATCAGCCGCTTCAGTTCGGCCGCGGGGATTTTGAAGGCATGGGTGAGGTCGCCGGTGGCGAGATCGGGAAAATCGCTTTCCGGCAGGCTCTGCAGATTGAAGCGCGAGCGCCCCGAGCGCAATTGCAGCTGGCCGTTGTCCCCGGCTTCCAGCGACACTTGCGCGCCATCGGGCAATTTGCGCACGATCTCGTAAAGCGTGTGGGCGGGCAAGGTGGTCGCGCCCTTCTGGCCGATGTCGGCGGGGGTGATTTCCGTCACTTCCAGGTCGAGGTCGGTCGCCTTGAGCTGCAAGCCCTCGCCGCTGGCGCTGAGCAGGACGTTGGACAGGATCGGAATCGTGTTGCGCCGTTCGACCACGCGATGCACGTGCCCCAGCGATTTGAGCAAAGCCGATCTCTCAAGCGTGACTTTCATTTTCGCGAACCGGAACCAACAAAAGGGGGGCAAGACTGCCCCGCTGCGGCGCACAAGGCAAGCGTTTTGCGCCATTCGTCCACGGCATTTGCCGTATCCGGTGAAATCCACGGCGCCGCGCGCCCTCCGGTCCCGCGTGTCTGGATAAAAGGACAGAGGAAACAAACTGTTACGCTTTTTGCGGCGCTTTGCCGATCCTGGATAGCGGGGGGCTCAGACCAAAGTCTAGATTTTAACGGATTTGTGTCGGCCCGGTGGCCGGCGAAAGCGCAAGGAGCGACCATGTCCGGATTCACACCGGGTCATCACCACGGCAAGGTGACCCATCACGAATTGAAACAGACCCTGTCCACGCTGCAATTGTGGGGCATCGCCGTCGGTCTGGTGATCTCGGGCGAATATTTCGGCTGGTCCTATGGCTGGGCCTCCGCCGGCACGCTCGGCTTTCTCGCCTCCACCGTATTCATCGCGGTGATGTACACCACTTTCATCTTCTCCTTCACCGAACTGACCACCTCCATTCCCCATGCCGGCGGCCCCTTCGCCTATGCGCGCCACGCCTTCGGCGACAAGGGCGGGTTCATCGCCGGCGTCGCCACGCTGATCGAATTCGTCTTCGCGCCGCCGGCCATTTCGCTGGCGATCGGCGCCTATCTCAACGTGCAATTTCCCGCGCTCGACCCGAAATATGCGGCGGCCGGCGCCTATGCGCTGTTCATGGCGCTGAACATTATCGGCGTGCAAATCGCGGCGACCTTCGAACTGCTGGTGACCGTGCTCGCCATTATCGAATTGCTGGTGTTCATGGGCGTGGTGTCGCCGGGCTTCAGCTTCGCCAATTTCGTCAAGGGCGGCTGGTCCGGCGCGGATCAATTTTCGCTGGGCGCCGTCTCCGGCATGTTCGCCGCGCTGCCCTTCGCCATCTGGTTCTTCCTGGCGATCGAAGGCGTCGCCATGGCCGCCGAAGAAGCGAAAAACCCGAAGAAATCCATCCCCATCGCTTACATCGCCGGCATTGTGACTCTGGTGGTCCTGGCCTTCGGCGTGATGCTCTTCGCTGGCGGCGCCGGCGACTGGACCAAATTGTCCAACATCAACGATCCCCTGCCCAAGGCCATGCAGTTCATCGTCGGCGAAAATTCCAACTGGCTGCACATGCTGGTGTGGATCGGCCTGTTCGGCCTGATCGCCTCGTTCCACGGCATTATCATGGGCTATTCGCGCCAGATTTTCGCTCTGGCCCGCGCCGGCTACCTGCCCAAGGGCTTTTCCAAGGTCAACAAGCGCTTCCGCACCCCGCACAACGCCATTCTGGCGGGCGGCGCGGTCGGTCTGGTCGCCATTTTCAGCGACGACATCCTCAGCTTCAACGGCCAGTCGCTGACCGCCAATATCGTCACGCTCTCGGCCATGGGCGCGGTGATCATGTATATCGTCAGCATGGCGGCTCTGTTCAAGCTGCGCGCCAGCGAGCCGCAGATGGAGCGTCCCTACAAGACCCCGCTCTATCCCGTGTTCCCGGCCGTCGCGCTCGTCTTCGCGGTGATCTCGCTGATCGCGCTGGTCTGGTATAATTTGCTGCTCACCGGCGTGCTGGTCGGCATGATCGCCGTCGCCTACCTCTATTTCGCGCTCACCCGCAGGAGCCGCGAGGAGGCGCCGCTCGACACGATGATCGAGACGCCGGCGGAACTGGCGATCGACGTGAAAGCGTAGGGGAGAGCGGCCATGGCCTATGCGCAAAGCGTTCGTGGACAGACCTATCGCTTCGACGATCTGAAGAGCTTGCTGGCCAAGGCGACGCCGGCGCGTTCCGGCGACGCCCTCGCCGGGATCGCCGCCCGCGACGACAGCGAGCGCGCCGCCGCGCAATGGGCCCTGGCCGAGCTGCCGCTGAAAACCTTTTTGAACGAACAGGTCGTCCCCTATGAAGCCGACGAAGTCACGCGGCTGATCGTGGACAGCCATGATGCGGGGGCCTTCGCCCCCGTGTCCCACCTCACCGTCGGCGATTTCCGCAATTTTTTGCTGTCCGACGCCGCCGATGAGGCGAGGCTCACGGCTCTGGCGCCGGGCCTGACCCCGGAAATGGCGGCGGCCGTGTCAAAAATCATGCGGGCGCAGGACCTTGTTCTGGTCGCGCGCAAATGCCGGGTGGTCACGAAATTCCGCAACACCATCGGGCTGCCGGGTCGTCTCTCCACGCGCCTGCAGCCCAACCACCCCACCGACGATCCCGCTGGCATCGCCGCTTCGGTGCTCGACGGCCTGATGTATGGCTCGGGCGATGCGGTGATCGGCATCAATCCCGCCTCGGATTCGATTCCGGCGGTGATGAAACTGGTCGCCATGCTCGACGAGATCATCGCGCGGCAAGAGATCCCGACGCAAAGCTGCGTGCTCACCCATGTCACCACCAGCATCGAGGCGATTTCACGCGGCGCCCCGCTCGACCTCGTGTTCCAGTCGATCGCCGGCACGCAGGCCGCGAACGCCAGTTTCGGCGTCGATCTCGCCGTGCTCAGGGAGGGCCGCGACGCCGCTTTGTCGCTGAAACGCGGAACGCTCGGCGACAATGTCATGTATTTCGAGACCGGCCAGGGCTCGGCGCTGTCGGCGGAGGCGCATCACGGCGTCGACCAGCAAACCCTGGAGGCGCGCGCCTATGCGGTGGCGCGGGCGTTCAAGCCGCTGCTGGTCAATACGGTGGTCGGCTTCATCGGCCCAGAATATCTGTACAATGGCAAGCAGATCATCCGCGCCGGCCTCGAAGACCATTTTTGCGGAAAACTGCTCGGCGTCCCCATGGGCTGCGACATTTGCTACACAAATCACGCCGAGGCCGACCAGGACGACATGGACGTTCTGCTCACTTTGCTCGGCGCGGCCGGCGTCAATTTCATCATGGGCATTCCCGGGTCCGACGACATCATGCTCAACTATCAGACGACGTCCTTTCACGACGCCCTCTATGCCCGCCGCGTGCTCAATCTCGCGCCCGCCCCGGAATTTGCGGAATGGCTGGAAAAAGCCGGGATTTTTGTCGATGCCGCCCGGGCAAAACTCAGCGATACCCTGCCGTCGCAAATGCGCGCCCTGGCGTTTTCGTGAGGCGGCCATGAGCGAAGTCATCAAAAATCCCTGGACCGAACTGCGCCGCCTCACCGCCGCGCGCATTGCCTTGGGCCGCGCCGGCGCCAGCCTGCCCACCGCCGCCCATCTCGATTTCCAGTTCGACCACGCCCGCGCCCGCGACGCCGTGCACCGCCCGCTCGACGCCGACGCGGTCGAAGCGGTTTTGCGCGGCCACACTCTTGATGTGGTGCGTGCGCACAGCGCCGCGCCGGATCGCGCCACCTATCTGCAACGCCCCGACCTCGGCCGCCGCCTCGACGATTCTTCACGCACGGCGTTGCGGCCAAACCCTTGCGATCTCGCGCTGGTGGTGGCGGACGGCCTGTCCTCCTTCGCCATCGAGAACAATGTCGGTCCGTTCCTGGCGTCGCTGCTGCCCATGCTGGGCGGATTCTCGCTCGGTCCCGTCGCGCTGGCGCTGCAGGGCCGGGTGGCGCTGGGCGACGAGATCGGCGCGGCCTTGCAGGCCAAAGCCGTGATCGTGCTGATCGGCGAACGCCCCGGCCTGTCCTCGCCGGATTCCATGGGCCTTTATCTGACCTGGGCGCCGCAAAAAGGCCGCACCGACGCCGACCGCAATTGCATTTCCAACATCAGGCCGGAGGGCCTGAGTTTCGACGCCGCCGCGCGCAAGACTGTTTATCTGCTCAATGAGGCGCGGCGCCTCGCTTACAGCGGCGTCCGGCTCAAGGATGAAACCGACGCGGATGGCCTGACGCTTGCAAGGGAAGCGCGGCCGGAACTGTCGGCAACCTGAGGCGGTTGCAGGGGTTTCGGCGAAACGTTTCGGAACCCCTCATGGCCCACGCTCTTCCCGATCCTCAAGCCGCGCTGTTTCGCGCCTCCAGCGACGACGTCGACCACCAGGCCGAACTGCTGCGCGGCTGGAACCAGAGCTATGCGCAGGTGTCCGCCGGCAAGTTTTTCGGTTCGGTGACCGAAATCGCCCTCGGCCCGGCGCGCATCTTCTCCGAGCACACCGGACAGGCGCTGATGCAATCCGGCCTGTTGCCCGATGACCTCATCGCTTTGGGCCTGCCGCTCGATATGCCGGGGCCTGCCGTTTTTTGCGGCATGCCGGACGATTCCCGGGCGCTGCATGTTTTTTCCGGCGGCAATGGTTTTGAATTCCTGTCGCCCGAGGGCATGACCATGGCCGGGCTGGTGGTTTCGCGCGCGGCGCTGACCGATCTGCTCAGCGAATCGGAAAGGGCGCTTCTGGACCAAAAATTCGGCGCCGCCCATCTCGCCCGCGTCGAGACGCAGGCCGCCGCCGCCACCCGCGATTTTGTGCGCGGCGTGCTGGAAATGGCGGAAAACGCGCCGCAGCTTCTCGACAACGGCCCGATCATGGACACGCTCGCCAAGGGTTTGTTGTCCAATGTCGCCGGGCTGATCTCCGCCTATGGCGACGGTCCCCGCGAGGCCGCGCCGGCGCGGCGCTGGGCGATCGTCGCGCAGGCGCGCGATTACGCGCTGAGCCGCCCGGACGAACCGACCGGCGTCGCCGAACTTTGCGCGATCACCGGCGTGAGCCGGCGCACGCTGCAAAATTGTTTTCAGGAGACGCTGGGCATGAGCCCGGCGCAATTCCTGCGCGCGGTGCGGATGAACGGGGTGCGCCGGATGCTGCGCACGGCGCAGTCGGTCACCGAGGCGGCGGCGCATTGGGGATTTTGGCATTTCGGCCATTTCGCCCGCGATTACGCCGCTTTGTTCGGCGAATTGCCCTCGCAGACCCATCGCCGCCTCAACCCGCGCCGGCCCCATTGAGGGAAGGGGGCGCCCCGCGGCTTCCGATCCTTAACCGGCCCTTAATTCGCCCAACTTAAGCTCGAAAAGGCCGTTTTCACCCATTCGGACTTGAGGGACATGGCGCGGAAGAAACGCGGCGAACGGATCGAGCCGACCTTTGACGCCGCTGCGCCGCCCGTCGAACCGGATGCGCGCGCCCCGGCGGCAAAGCCGCGGAAGGCCGCGCCCAAAGCCGAAAAGCCGAGGAAAAGACGCCGCTCGCTGTTCGGCGGGCTGTTCTATTGGACCTTCGTGCTCGGCGTCTGGGGCGTGATCGGCCTCGGCGGCCTCACCGTCTATTACGGCTCGCAATTGCCGCAGATCGACCATCTCTCGGTGCCCAAACGCCCGCCCAATATCGCCATTCTCGGCATGGACGGCAGCCTGCTCGCCAATCGCGGCGACACCGGCGGCGCGGCGGTGCGTCTGCAGGATCTGCCGCCCTATCTGCCCAAGGCCTTCATCGCCATCGAGGACCGCCGTTTCTACAGCCATTACGGCGTCGATCCCGTCGGCATCCTCCGCGCGCTCGCCCGCAATGTCACCGGACGCGGCGGCATGCAGGGCGGCTCGACGCTCACCCAGCAGCTCGCCAAAAACCTGTTCCTTACCCAGGAGCGCACGGTCTCGCGCAAAATCCAGGAGGCGATTCTGGCGCTCTGGCTGGAGCACAAATATTCCAAGGACCAGATTCTCGAGCTTTATCTGAACCGCGTCTATTTCGGCTCGGGCGCCTATGGCGTCGACGCCGCCGCGCTCAAATATTTTGGCCATCCCTCGCGCGACGTCACGCTCGCCGAGGCGGCCATGCTCGCCGGCCTGATGAAGGCGCCGACGAAACTCGCGCCCAACCATTACGAATCCGCCGCCGTCGAGCGCGCCAATATGGTGATCGCCGCCATGGCGCAGGAGGGCCACATCACCGAGGCCATGGCGCAGCTCGCGCTGGCCCGCCCCGCCCGCGCCGTGAAGGGCAAGGACGCCAGCACGCTCAATTACGCCGCCGATTACGTGATGGACACGCTCGACGAGACCATCGGCGCCATCGACGAGGACATTGTCGTCACCACCACCATCAACCCGACCATGCAGGCGGCGGGCGAAAAGGCGCTGAACGCGGTTCTGGCGCAAAGCGGCGGCAAATTCGGCGTGTCCCAGGGCGCGCTGGTCTCGGTGGACCCGACCGGAGCGATCCGCGCCCTGATCGGCGGCCGCAATTACGAGGAAAGCCAGTTCAACCGCGCCGTGTCTGCGCGGCGGCAGCCGGGCTCGGCCTTCAAGCCGTTCGTCTATCTCACCGCGCTGGAAAAAGGCCTGACGCCCGATTCTACCCGTGAGGACGGGCCGATCAATGTGAAGGGCTGGCAGCCGGAAAATTCCACCCACAAATATATGGGCGAGGTCAATCTGACCACGGCGCTCGCCTTGTCGCTCAATACGGTGGCGGTGCGGCTCGGCCTCGAAGTCGGCCCGCGCGCGGTGATCGAGACGGCGCATCGGCTCGGCGTGTCCTCGAAACTGGAGCCCAACGCCTCGATCGCGCTCGGCACTTCCGTGGTGTCGCCGCTGGAGCTGGTCACCGCCTATGTCCCGCTCGCCAATGGCGGTATCGGCGTGCAGAGCCACATCATCACCAAGGTGCGCACGGCGGACGGCAAGCTTTTGTACGCCCGCAAAGGCTCGAGCAACGGACGGGTGATCGACCCGACCTATGTCGCCATGATGAACAGCATGCTGCAGCAGACGCTGATCATCGGCACGGCGCGCAAAGCCGATCTGCCCGGCTGGGAGGCGGCGGGCAAGACGGGGACCAGCCAGGATTACCGCGACGCCTGGTTCGTCGGCTACACCAGCCAACTGGTCACCGGCGTCTGGCTCGGCAATGACGACAATTCGCCGACGAAAAAGGCGTCGGGCGCCAATCTTCCCGTGGAGATCTGGAGCCGCTACATGCGCGACGCCTTGAAAGGCCAGGTGGTCGCCGGCCTGCCGACCGGCGGCTGGCGCAACGAAAGCCTGGGCGGCCTGCCGTCCTCGCTGTGGCCGCAGCCGGAGCCGCCGCGCGAGCCGGCGCCGCCGCAGGCGCCGGTCCAGCATCTCGATACGACCAATCCGTCCGCGCCCGTGGTCTTCTCCAGCGCCGGACGCGGCGCGCCGCCGCCGCCGCGCCCGCCGGAGAGGATTCCAGGGTTCGACCGCGACGAGGAGCCGATTCCGCCCGCCGAGATTCCGACCGGCCGCACCGCCCGCCAGGCGCGCGACGACCGGAATTTCTTCGAAAAACTGTTCAGCGACGATTGAGGCGGGTCAGGGAACTTTGATAGGCAGGGCGCATTGATCGCGCTACTCTCGCGGTCCGCCGGCCTTTCCGGCGAAAGAGGTTTTGATGTTCGGACATTTTGCCCGTCTTTTCCCCCTCTGCGTCGCGCTGGTCGGCGTCGCGACCTTCGCCTCGGACGCGCGCGCCCAGGTGAGGACCGCCAACGGCGTGTCCTATTACGATGTCGATCCCGGGCCGATCGATCCCGGCGCGTTCTGGACATCCGGTCAGTACAAATACGACCCCAACGCCTATCTGGATCGGACCCGCTGGGACGCCGGGCGCCCGATGATCGTCTACGCCCCCCACGCCGGCAAGGCGAATTGCGTGTTCCGCAAGCGGGTGATTTTTGACGACTGGGATTTCCGCCACCCCTACGTGCAGGTGTGCCGCAAGCCCGAATAGAACGGAACGATCGCGCCCGCCGCGCATTAACGCGGCGCGGAGGCGGTGATGTCCAAAATTCTGCTGGGCGCGTGCTGCGCGGCTCTGATGGGCGCCCCGGCGCTGGCGAAGACCGGCGACATCCGGTTTCTGAACGGCGTGTTGCTCTACGAGGGCGATCCCGGCCCGGTCGATCCCGCCAAGGCGCCCGGGCCGAAAGAGCCGGACATGCATCTGGTGGTCGACGATTCCGGCGCCGTCCTCCACTTCAACACGCTTTACGGCGACCACGGGGGCGCCACCAATTGCGTCCTGCGCCATCGCGTCATGCTCGACGCCTGGGACCGCGCCCACCCCTATGTGCGCGTCTGCCGCAAGCGGGGGTGATGCGACATTGGCGACATTGACATTGCCGGCGCGCTATGGCGCATATGACGTTATGACACACGCCCGCATCACGCTCACCGCAGGCTATTGGCGCTCCTTTTAGGGAGCGGCCACGTCATCACCCATGACCATGGCCGCCGTATCGGCAGGCGTTTGGTCAAACAATTCAATTCGCGTGACGATGCGGCGGCCTCCAAGGAGGCAAGCCCGTGACTGTTTCAAACAAGGTGGATTGGACGATTGAGCCGGAGCGATGCGCGCTGCTGGTGCATGACATGCAGCCGCATTTTTTGACCGCGCTCCCCGACGACCGTCGCGCGCTGATCGTGGCGCAAACGCGCGACCTCTGCGAGGCCAGCGCCCGGCGGGGCATTCCGATTTTCGCCTCCCATGTGCCGAAAGCGCGCCGCCTCGACGAACGCGGGTTGATGGCGGACATGTGGGGCCCTGGTCCCTCGGCCCCAGGCATCGAGCCGGCGCTCGGCCTCGACGTTTTCCACGCGCGCCCGCTGGTGAAGCGCAGCTACAGCGCCTTCTACGGCAATGATTTCGAGCCGCTGCTGCGCCGCCTGGGCCGCGACGCCCTGCTGATCGTCGGCGTCTACACCTCCATCGGCTGCCATTATTCCGCCGTCGATGCTTTTTCCCGCGACATCAAACCGTTTGTCGTCTCCGACGCCGTGGCCGACATGCACGAGGCCGACCATGCCGCGGGCTTGTCCGCCATCGCCAAGACCTGCGGAAAGGTTGTCGCGACCTCAGACGTGTTGGACGCGCTCGCGCCGAAAAAGCCGCGCCGGATGCTGCCGGAAAGCTATGCTTATGATGTGTGCTGAGGCGCCCGCTCCCGCGCTCGAGGACATACAATGACGCGCATGTCCCGTTTAACATCCCACTTCCTGTCGTCATGGCCGGGCGTCGTCCCGGCCATCCACGCCGGGCCGCCGCGCGAACCGATGCAGAATTGAGCCTTGCGTGTCGGCGTGGATGCCCGGCACAAGGCCGGGCATGACGTTCGTGGGGTGATCGGCCCACGTGCGCGGACGGGAGCGCTCAGAGCGCCTCCAAAAACCGCACCGGCCGACCGGTGGCGGGCGCCAAAATCTCGCCCTCCCACATCACTTTGGCGCCGCGTACAAAAGTGCCGACCGGCCAGCCCTTGACCTGTTTGCCGTCATAGGGCGTCCAGCCGCAGCGCGAGGCGATCCAGTCGTTGCGAATGGTTTCGACGCGGTTGAGATCGACGATCGTAAAATCGGCGTCATAGCCCTTGGCGATCCGCCCCTTGCCGGCGATCTGGAACAGCCGCGCCGGCCCGGCGCTGGTGAGGTCGACGAAACGTTGCAGGGTCAGGCGCCCGGCGTTGACATGGTCGAGCAGGGTGGGGACCAGGGTTTGCACGCCGGTCATGCCCGAGGGGCTCTCCGGGTACGGTTTTGCTTTCTCCTCCAGCGTGTGCGGCGCGTGGTCGGAGCCGAGCACGTCGACCACGCCCTGCGCCACGCCCTGCCACAAAGCGTCGCGGTGGCGCGAAGCGCGCACCGGCGGATTCATCTGGATCAGCGTGCCCAGCCGCGCATAATCGTCGGCGCTGAGGGTCAGATGGTGCGGCGTCACCTCGACGCTCGCCAAATGCTTGTAGCCCGCCAGAAATTCGATTTCTTCGGCGGTCGTTACATGCAGCACGTGGACGCGGGCCCGGTGCTGTTCGGCCAATGCGATCAGGCGTTTCGTGCTGGTCAGCGCCGTCAATTCATCGCGCCAGACCGGATGCGAGGCGGCGTCGCCCGGAACACGTTCGCCCATGCGCTGGTTGAGCCGCGCTTCGTCCTCGCTGTGAAACGCCGCGCGGCGGCGGATGTTTTTCAGCACCTCGGCCACGCCGGCGTCATCGGCGATCAACAGCGATCCCGTCGACGAGCCCATGAACACTTTTATGCCCGCCGCGCCGGGCAGCCGCTCCAGTTCGGCGACGTGTTTGGCGTTGTCATGCGTGCCGCCCACCCAAAAGGCGAAATCGCAGTGCATCCGGTTTGTGCCGCGCGAAACCTTGTCGGCGACGGCTTCGGGCGTGGTGGTCAGCGGATTGGTGTTGGGCATTTCGAACACGGCGGTGACGCCGCCGAGCACGGCCGCCGCCGAACCCGTCTGCAAATCTTCCTTGTGGACCGGACCGGGCTCGCGGAAATGCACCTGGCTGTCGATCACGCCGGGCAGGATATGCAGGCCGCGGCAATCCACGATTTCGCCCGCCGAAGCGGCGGCGAGATCGCCGATGAACGCGATCTTGCCGCCCACAATCCCGACATCGCGGGCAAAAACGCCGTCCTGGTTGACCAGCGTTCCGCCGCGCAGGATCAGGTCATAGCTCGTCAAGGGCGTTCTCCGATTTTTTGAGGGGTCGCGGACCAAACTTTGCATAAGTGCGTTATGAGTCGGGCTTAAGCGCGTCCGCGCGCGGGCGCAACAGCCTAAATATATAGGGGACGGAACATGAAAGCGGCGAAACTTTCCGATCGCGGCCTGGTTCGGGTGAGCGGACCGGAGGCGCGCAGCTTTTTGCAGGGGCTGGTGACCGGCAATGTCCTGACGCTGGAGCCGGGCGAGGCGCGCTGGGCGGCGCTGCTGTCGCCGCAGGGCAAAATCCTGTTTGATTTCCTGATGAGCGTGGCCGACGAGGCGATTCTGCTCGACGTGAAGGCTGAAAAGGCGGCCGAGCTGGCGAAGCGCCTGACCATGTACAGACTGCGGGCGAAAGTCGACATCGCCGACGCCAGCGCCGATTTTGTCGTCATCGCGCTTTATGGCGGACCGGTCGGGGAGGGGGCGAAGGATTCGCGTCACGCCGACATGGGCGCGCGGCTGATCGTCCCCGCCGCCGGGGCCGACGCCGCTTTGTTGACGCTTGGCGGCGATTATGGCGCGGCCGATTATGCCGCGCATCGCATCGCTTTGGGCATTCCCGAGGGTGGGGTCGACTTCGCCTATGGCGACGCCTTTCCCGCCGAGGCCGACATGGACCTGTTCAACGGCGTGGATTTCAAAAAGGGTTGTTTCGTCGGCCAGGAGGTGGTGGCGCGCATGCACTACCGCAGCACGGTGCGCACGCGGGTCACGAAAGTTCTTGTTGAGGGCGCGGCGCCTGAGCCCGGCGCGGCCATCACCGCTGGCGACAAGGCGGTGGGGACGATGGGCTCCAGCGCCAATGGAATCGGCCTCGCTTTGCTGCGCCTCGACCGCGTCGAAGAGGCGGCGCAAGCCGGCCTGCCCTTGAAAAGCGGCGAGGCCGCGCTGCGCCCGGCGTGAGCGGATTCCTATAAATAGCCCCTCATGCTGAGGAGGCGCGAAAGCGCCGTCTCGAAGCACGAGGGCGGTCCACGCGACTCAGTCCGCCTTCGCCTCGGAAAACTGGTTGAACGCCTGCAGCGCGTGGCTGGAATACATGACGGACGGACCGGCCCCCATATAGATCGCCATGGACAGGGTCTCCTCCACCTCCTCGCGCGTCGCGCCGAGCTGCGCGGCGGCCTTGGCGTGGAAGGCGATGCAATCGTCGCAGCGGATCGCCACGCCAATGGCCAAAGCGATCAGCTCCTTGGTCTTGGCGTCGAGCGCCCCGGCCTTGGTCGCGGTCTGCGCCAAAGCGGAAAAATTCTTCATCGCGTCGGAAGCCGCGCCGCCGCGCAGGTCGCGCAACATGGCGGAAAGGTCTCTCGTCGCCTGCGGCCAATCGGAAATCATCGTCCACCTCGTTTGTCAGAGTGAGGATGATATATTCGATTATTCGTAATTATGCAATATGACGCCTTCGGCTTCCGCCGCCGCGCGCCGCTCCCGCATCGACAGGCCCATGCAGGCCATCGCGCCGCACAGGAAGACCAGCGCGACGATCCCACCGAAAACATTCATGGCGCCCGACACGCTGGCCACCAGCGCGGCGGCGGCGCCGACCGCATCGGCGAAGCCGGTGGCGCGCAGCACGGCCGCTTGCGCCTCCGCGTCGAACCGGCGCGCCGACCACAGGATCAGGCCCCAGGCCAGCATGGCCGCGCCCATCAACCGTCCGAGCGCGGCCACCGAGCCGGAGGTTTCGAGGCCGAGGACCGCGCCGAATTTGCCCGGGGCGAAGACGAAGGCGAGGCCGAACGCCAGGGCGATCCCGGACAGCAAGACCAAAGAAATTCGTGTTGTCGCCACGGAATCCTCCCCCGCCTCGATCAACACCGGCGCCGCCGCCCTGTTCCGGCGCGATTTGCGCCGGCACATAGATGTTCTATATCTGTCCCATGAACGACTCGTCGAAAAAGCAGGTGATCCTGCACGAAGACGGCCTGCGCCGCTGCCCCTGGCCGGGGTTCGACCCCGCCTATCTCGCCTATCACGACCAGGAATGGGGCGTCCCCGAATATGATTCGCGCGCGCTCTATGAAAAGCTCGTGCTCGACGGGTTCCAGGCCGGCCTGTCCTGGATCGCCATCCTGCGCAAGCGCGACAATTTCAGAAAGGCCTTCGACAATTTCGACCCGCTGAAGATCGCGGCCTATGACGAGGCGAAAATCGAGAGCCTGATGCAGGACGCCGGCATCGTCCGTAACCGCGCCAAAATCACCGGCGCCGTCGCCTCCGCGCGCGTCTATCTCGAGATCGAGGCGTCCCAGGGCTTTTCCAACTATCTTTGGGATTTTGTCGACGGACGGCCGATCGTCAACCAGCTCCGCAGCCTCGCCGAGGCGCCCGCCGCCACGCCGCTGTCGGAGAAAATGTCGAAGGACCTCAAGCGGCGCGGCATTAAATTCTGCGGCCCCACCATTGTTTACGCCTTCATGCAGGCGGTCGGCATGGTCAACGACCATCTGGTGGACTGCTGGCGCCATCAGGCCTGCCAATCGTGAGTTCCAAGCCTGCAAGAGCCTGGCAGCGCATGCTGTCGGGCCGCCGTCTCGACATTTTGAACCCCTCGCCGCTCGACGTGGAGATCGAGGACATCGCCCATGGCCTCGCCCGGGTCGCCCGCTGGAACGGCCAGACGCGCGGCGGCGAGATTTTTTCGGTCGCCCAGCATTCGGTGGCGGTGGCCGAGATCGTGCGCCTGCTCGACCCCGGCGCCCCGGCGCGCTGGCTGCTGTTCGCGCTGCTGCATGATGCGCCCGAATATGTGATCGGCGATATGATCTCGCCGTTCAAGGCGGCGCTGGGCGGGGTCTATGTCGAGGTCGAATCGCGTCTGGCGCGGGCGATCCTGCAACGCTTCTCGCTCAAGCCCGAGGCGCCGGCGGCGCTGACCAAACTCACCAAATCCGCGGATCGCATCTCCGCCTATTTCGAGGCCACGCTTTACGCCGGTTTTGCCGAGGAGGAGGCCAAGCCTCTGTTCGGCGAGCCCAAAATCGCTTTCGAGCGCGTCGCGCCTCTGTTTGCGCCTCGCGCGCCCGAAACGGCGCAAGCGGAGTTCTTGGGGAAATTCGCCGAAATCTCGGGGCTGCTCTAACCGCCCGCCTCAAATTTTCGCTATGAAGATGGCATGAGCATGGTTCGCGCGATCATCATCGAGACCGCCGTCATGCCCGGATTAGCGCCGGGCAAGCCCGGCCATGACGGCCCAAAAGTGCGGGCGCCCATTTTTCGGGCGCAAAACCCATGAACGAGGCGCGGCCGCCCATCGCCGTCGAGATCGGCCTCACCGCGGCCATTGTCGCGCTGCGCGGTGATGCGCCGCTGATTCTGGTCGCGCGCGCCGCGACCGGCGCGGCGGCGGCGGCGCTGCCGTCCGGTCCGTTCGACCCCGTCAATCACCGCACGTTTGAAATCGGCCTGCGCGCCTGGGTCGCCGAACAGACCGGCGCGCCGGTCGGCTATGTCGAGCAGCTCTATACGTTTGGCGATCGCGGCCGCCACAGCCGCGCCGAAACCCGCACCCCGCATGTGGTTTCGGTCGGCTATCTCGCGCTGACCCGGCTGTCGGGAACCGGCGAGGCCATCGCGCCGGGCGCGGGTTTTCGCGAATGGTACCGTTTCTTCCCCTGGGAGGACTGGCGCCAGGGCCGGCCGGGGCTCTTAGATTCTGCGATCATGCCGGGCCTGCGCGCTTTTGTCGCGCAGGGCGATGGCGGTCCGCTGAAACGCGGCCTGACCCGCGCCGAACGCGTCCGCGCGCTGTTTGGCGAGGAGGGCGAGCGTTTTGATGAGGAAAACGTCCTCGACCGCTATGAATTGTTGTACGAAGCCGGCCTGGTCGAGGAAAGCGTGCGCGACGGCCGCGATCCCGCGCCGGGCTTTTACGACACCCCGCTGCTTGGCGAGAGCATGGAGGCGGATCATCGCCGCATTCTGGCGACGGCGATGGGGCGGCTGCGCGCCAAGCTGAAGTACCGCCCGGTCATTTTCGAGCTGATGCCGGAAACCTTTACTCTGACCGAATTGCAAACGACGGTTGAGGCGATTTCGGGCCGCCATCTGCACAAACAGAATTTTCGCCGCCTGGTCGAGGCCTCGGCCGTGGTCGAGCCGACCGGCCAGATGTCGCATGCAACCGGCGGACGACCCGCCGCTTTGTTCCGTTTTCGCCGGGAAGTGCTGCAGGAGCGCCCGGCGCCCGGCTTGCGCGTCGGCATACGCGGCTAAATCTTGGGCGAAACTCCGCTCTGGCGGGGGCTGCGATTCGCGCTATAGTCGTGTCTCGGCAAATCAAAAGGATTTGATATGGCGGAGCCGGGCGAGGCGATTCAGACCCATGGCTGGCTGATCGCATGCGACGATCAGGCCCGGATCATCCGTCGTCATTCCGCCAATCTCGCCGACATCTTTCCGCATTGGTCCGAACCTTTTGTCGGCGCCCGCCTGCGCGACCTGCTCGGCTCGGAAGAATCGCATCGGCTGCGCAATCTGTTGTCGCGCTTCGCCGCGCCGGCGCGCCCCGCTTTGGTGTCGGGCTGCCGCTTTCCCAATGTCGAAGGCGCCTTCGACGCCGCCGTCCATTTCAACGGCGAGGAAATGGTCCTGGAACTGGAGCCCAGCGACGGCCATAGCGGCCTGTCGGCGCTCGACCGCGCCGCCGCGCTGATCGACCGGATCGAGGAGCTCGGCGACCCCAACGAGCTCGGCCAGCGCGCCGCCATGCTCGCCGGCGCGGCGCTGGATGCGGAACAGACGTTTTTCCTGATGCTGGAGCCCGAAAGCGTGCGCGTCGCCGGGACCTACCGGCGTCTCGGCGCGCCGCCGTCCGCGCCGGAAAGCCTGAACGCCTTCTGGCCGGGGCGGCGGCTGCATGCGCTGGGCGACATTGACGCGCCGGAAATCGCCATTGTGTCGGAGCCCGACATGCTGCCGCTCGACACCGGCATGACGGCGCTGCGCGCGCCGCCCGATCCGTTGCGGCAATGGCTGCGCGACTCCGGCTTCCGTTCCGCGGCTTTTTTGCCGGTGGCGTCGGATGGGTTGCGTCTCGCCATGATCGCCGGCCTCGGCCGCCAGCCGCGCTTTCCCAGCCTGGGTCTGCGCGCCGCGCTCGAACTCTTTGCCGAAGCCCTGGCTTTGCGCCTGCGGCTGGTGCTGCCGGCCCATCACGAGGCCTGGGCGCCGGATGCGCCGACCGAGCCGCTCAGCGTGCTGGTGGTCGAGGACCAGCAGATGGTGGCGACGCAGCTCGCCGCCGCATTGGGCGAGGCGGGGGCGAAAGTGGTGCGCATTTGCGGCACGGTCAATTCGGCGCTCGAAGCGCTGGACGAAACGTTTGACGCGGCGCTGCTCGATTATTCGCTCGGCGGGGAAAATGTGATTCCGGTGGCGCGGGAGCTCGAAGCCCGCGGAAAGCCGTTTGTGTTCGCCAGCGGCCATGGCGACGATCTCGACCTGCCCCTGGCCTTCGCCGGAAAACCGATCGTCGGCAAACCCTATAAGATCGAAAAAATCGTCGCCGCGCTCAGGGCGGCTAAGGAGGGGAAGGCCTGAATTCGGGGATGCCCAAGGACGTCATGCCCGGGCTTGTCCCGGGCATCCACGCCGGGCCGCGAGAGAAAGTTCTGCGGGAGTTCGCGTTGGGGCGCCGCGTGGATGGCCGGGACAAGCCCGGCCATGACGACATCAAAATGCGCCGCTCATTTGAAGTTCGCTTAGCTTTAGCCGAAGAGCTTACGCCGCCGCTCCGCAGCACTTCTTGTATTTTTTGCCGGATCCGCAGGGGCAGGGGTCGTTGCGGCCCGTCCGGTTGCCCAGCACCACCGGCGCGTTCTTGATGCTGATCTCGCCGGCGAAATACCACTTCCGGTCCTCGCCCTCGCGGATGAACCGGGATTTTTCCTTGTGCGGGAGCGGTTTGCCCTTGTGGATGAAATGCGCGGTGAAGGTCACCGTGCCCGTCTCATCGCCTTCCAGGCCCTCTTCGGTCTCCTGGATGTCGATGCCCTGCCATTCCGACTTGGCCCAGTTCTCCGTCGACTCCCGGTCAAACGTCTTGCGCTGCTCTTCCGACAGCGTCTCCTCGAGATAATCGATGTCGGCCTTGACGAAGGCGCTGTAGCGCGAGCGCATCAGGGCCTCGGCCGTCGGCGGCGCGGCGGTGCGGGCGAGATAGGGACCGCAGCAAGCGGCGAATTCGCGTTTGTCGTCCTCGCGGACGCGGCAGGGGCAGATGTCTTGGGTCATGGCCGCATCACTAGACGATTCCGCTCAGTCCGCGCAAGCCGGCGCGATCATCGCGGCTGCGACATCGGGACGCCGCCGGGGTCGAGCGCGCCGAACGGGTTTGGCGCGGCCGCCGCTTCCGTCTTGAGCGGGAGGGGCTCGGCGGGCGCGGGCGCCGGCGGCTTGGGCGGCGCGATCTTGACCGTGCGCACCGTTTTCACCTGCGGCGCCGAGGACGCCGCCTCCGGTTCGGGCGCCGTCGCGGGCTGGGCGATGACGGGCGTCTCAGGCGCGGGCGCCGGGCTCGCCGCCTGCTGCGGCGCGGTCTCCTGCAGCGCGGGCGTTGGCGCCGCGGGCTCTTGCGCCGCCTCGGCCTCGGGTTTCGCGGCATTATGCGCGGGACCGTGGATGATGCCGAGCTTGACGGCCTCGTCGTGATCGATGCACGCGTGTTTGGACACGCGGTAAATCTGGCCGCGCGGGCAGCCGGCCTGGGCGGCGCCGGTCGCGAGCGCCAGCGCGAGGAGGGAAAGGGCGAGCGTCCTGTTCATGGCCTCTCGGTAAATCACAAATGCGGCAATGTTTCAGCAAAAGATCGCGCCCCCTTGCCTTTTGCGGCGCAGCGCCGCATAGGCAGGTCAATCCTCCCACACGCGAGCGCTCAAATGGGTTTCAAATGCGGCATCGTCGGCCTGCCGAATGTCGGCAAGTCGACGCTTTTCAACGCTCTGACGCAGACGGCGGCGGCGCAGGCGGCGAATTATCCGTTCTGCACCATCGAGCCGAACGTCGGCGACGTCGCCGTGCCCGATCCGCGCCTTGAAGTCTTGACCAAAATCGCGGGCTCCAAGGAAATCATCCCGACCCGTCTCACCTTTGTCGACATCGCCGGCCTGGTGCGCGGCGCCTCCAAGGGCGAAGGCCTCGGCAACCAGTTTCTGGCCAACATTCGCGAATGCGACGCCATCGCCCATGTGGTCCGCTGTTTTGTCGACGGCGACATCACCCATGTCGACGGCGAGGTCGACCCGATCCGCGACATCGACACGATCGAGACCGAGCTGATGCTCGCCGATCTGGACTCGCTGGAAAAGCGCGTCGGCAATCTGGAAAAGAAGGCCAAGGGCGGCGACAAGGAGTCGAAGGAGGTCCTTGATCTGGTCAACCGCTGCCTCGTGCTGCTGCGCGAGGGCAAACCGGCGCGTCTGGTCGAGCGGGCGCCGGAAGAGCGCAAGATTTTTTCGCAGCTCGGCCTGCTCTCGTCAAAGCCTGTGCTCTACGTCTGCAACGTGGAGGAAGCCTCCGCCGACAAGGGCAATGAGCACTCGCAAAAAGTTTTTGCCCGCGCTGAAGAGGAGGGCGAGGTGGCTGTCGTCGTCTCCGCCCAGATCGAAAGCGAAATCGCGGTGATGCCCGCGGCTGAGCAGAAGGACTTTTTGGAGGCCGTCGGACTTGAGGAGCCCGGCCTCAACCGCGTGATCCGCGCCGGCTACGGGCTGCTGCACCTCATTACCTATTTCACCGTCGGCCCCAAGGAGGCCCGCGCCTGGACCATCGAAAAGGGCACAAAAGCCCCGGCGGCGGCGGGCGTGATCCACACCGACTTCGAAAAGGGTTTTATTCGCGCGGAGACCATCGGCTACGAGGATTACGTGGCCTGCAACGGCGAGTCCGGCGCCCGCGAAGCCGGCAAATTCCGCCTGGAAGGCAAGGAATATACGGTCGCCGACGGCGACGTGCTGCATTTCAGGTTCGCGAACTGAGGAATCTGTAGCGCACCACTTTCGGCGTCTACCCGTACCCTTTCCACCGTCATGACCGGGCTTGTCCCGGTCATCCACGCCGTCCAACATGGAGGGATGAAGGGCGGGTGGGTGTACATTGTCACAAACAAGCGGAACGGCGTGCTCTACACTGGCGTGACGTCCGACCTTGCGCGCCGCATCCATCAGCACCGCACAGGCGCGTGTGACGGCTTCACCAAGCACTATGGGCTGACCCGCCTCGTCTATTACGAGCGCCACGACGACATAATCGCCGCCATCCAGCGTGAAAAGAACATCAAGCATTGGCCGCGCGCGTGGAAAGCGCGGCTGATCCTGGAATTTAACGCGTCTTGGCGAGACCTGTACGAGGATCTCGCCTGAAGCGCCGCGCAACGCGTCTCACGGCCCGGCGTGGATGACCGGGACAAGCCCGGTCATGACGGCTGAAGCAGCGGAAATCATCTCCCCCGCTCTTGCGCACCCCGACACGTGCGCCCATCTACCATCCACACGGATGGCGCACGGATGGAAAATATGGCCTCAAACGTCCAAGACCTTCGCCCGAAAACCGACAGCGAGAAGATCACCATCAATCTCGGCTATGTCGACCTCGGGCAGATCGACCTCCTTGTAAAGGAAGGTTTTTATTCCAACCGCACGGATTTCATCCGCACGGCGATCCGCAACCAGCTTGACCGGCATAATGACGCCCTGAAACAATCGGTCGCCCGCCACCAGCTCGACCTCGGCCTGCGCCGTTTCGGCCGGCGGGAATTGGAGGCGGCGCGCGCCGCCGGGCAAACCCTGCACATCCAGGTGCTCGGCCTCGCCACCATCGACCTCGACGTCACGCCGGAACTGGCGCGCGAAACCATCGGCTCATTGAAGGTGCTGGGGGCCTTGCAGGCCAGCCCTGAAGTCAAGGCGGCGCTGCGCGACCGTCTGCTCTGACCGCCACAAAGGATCGGCCATGCCCCGTTTTCCCAAATTCGACCTCAGCGAGGCGACCCGCCTCACCCGCGCCGGCCGGCTCAAGGAGGCCATGGCGCAGCTCAAGGACGCCTTGCCCGGCCTGGCGCGCGACGCCGCGCCCCATCTCGACCTGCGCGGCGCCAAGGATTTGTTGCACGGCCTGGGCGACCGGCTCGGCGAAGGCCTCAGCGGCCTCGAAGGTTTTGTGAACCGCGGCCCCAAAATGCCCTTGCCGGTCCCCAGCGGAGCGAAATGGGAGGCGCGCGTCCATGCGGGCGCGGCGGGCCGTCGCAACTACAAGCTCTACATTCCCTCGGGCTATCGCCAAAAACCGGTTCCGCTGGTGGTGATGCTGCACGGCTGCACCCAGTCGCCCGACGATTTCGCTTTGGGCACGCGCATGAACGAACTGGCGGAGGAGCAAAATTTTCTCGTCGCCTATCCCGCGCAAGCCCAGTCAGCAAATGTGTCCAAATGCTGGAACTGGTTCAACGAGGCCGACCAGCAGCGCGGCGCCGGCGAGCCCTCGCTGATCGCCGGCATTGCGCGCGATCTCGTCGCCGAGCTCGCCGTCGATCCGGCGCGGGTCTATGTCGCCGGACTCTCGGCGGGCGGCGCGGCGGCGGCGGTTTTGGGCGCGACTTATCCCGACGTGTTCAAGGGGATCGGCGTGCATTCCGGCCTCGCCTGCGGCGCCGCGCGCGACCTGCCCTCAGCTTTGGCGGCGATGAAAACCGGGGCGAAATCCGCGCGACGCCACGAGGTCCCGACCATTGTCTTCCACGGCGACGGCGACAGAACCGTGAATCCCGTCAATGGCGACCACGTGATCGCGCAATCGCGAAACGGCGCGCACGAGCCCAGGGTTGAGGGCGGCGTGTCCCGGGGCGGCATGCGCTACACCCGCATCGTCTATGCCGACGGGTCCGGACGGCCGGCGCATGAACATTGGGTGCTGCACGGCGCGGGGCACGCCTGGTCGGGCGGCAGCGCCTCCGGGTCGTTCACCGATCCGCGCGGCCCCGACGCCAGCCGCGAGATGATGCGCTTCTTCAACAACCTGTGATCGGCGCGGGTCACGTTTGCGCTTGAGCGGACTCGCGCGGTTCGTTTCACTCCTGTTCATCGGCCATTGCGCATAGTCGCGCCGAAAGAGCAGGGGAGGCCGGATGATTGATCAATTGACCGTCTTCAAACAGGACGGCACGCGTCAGTGCGATCCGGACACGCAGCCGCGCGCCTTGAGCGACGACGCCGACAAGATCGCCGCGCTCAAAATCAAGGTCGTTGGGGAGGGGCGGCGGGTTCGTCTGCCGATCGCCGGTCCCGAGGCGTGCCATGCGCCGACGCCCTGGGCGAATGTCTTCGACATCGACGGCGCCGGATTGAGCCGGACGCAGCTGTTTCAACTGGCCGAAATCGGCTTTCATCTGTGGGGCTATGAAACCGCGCCGCAGCTGAGGGCGGGCGGTTCGGACACGCCGTTCCCGCTCGACCTCGCCCTTGCGGCGAATCTGCTGGCCGGTCCCGCGCCGCCCGACAGGATCGGCGAGCTCGTCGGCCATCATCTGCGCGTGTACAAAAAAGGCGATCCGATCACGCGGGATTATCGGCGCGACCGGATCAATTTTGAAATCGCCCCCGTCACCGGCGCGATCGGACGCATCTGGTTCGGCTGAGCCTCAGCCGGCGCCCGGATCGGTTTCGAAACCGAATTCCATTTCGTCCGGCAGCGCGCCGCAGCCGGGGCAGGCGTCCCAGTTGGTCAATTCGGGGCGGGCATGCGGGCCAGCCGGCGGGAACGCGGCGCGGCGCGGCTTGTCTTGCTCGGTTTCGGTGGTTTGGACGGGCGGCAGAGTCATGCGGGCCTCCAGGACGTGGCGCGGGCGTGCTCAAATATGAGGCGCGACGCATTGGCATTCGCGGTCTGTATACGCCTTCTTAACATTTCTGCAGCGTGACGCGATGTCGCAACGCGTGGTTTTCCCGGGCCGCGCGAGTCGCTACAACGCGCCCATGACATTTGCGGCCGACGATTCCCCTCCGCGCGCGCCAAAAGCGCGGCGCCTCGTGCTGGCCGATTTCCGCTGCTATGCCGCGCTCGACCTGAAAACCCAGGCCAAGCTGGTCGCGCTCTCGGGCGACAATGGCGCGGGAAAGACCAATCTTTTGGAGGCCTTGTCCCTGTTCGCGCAGGGGCGGGGCCTGCGCCGCGCCGATCTCTCCGACATGGCGCGCGAGGGCGGAGCCGGCGGCTTTGCTGTTTCGCTCGAACTTGAAGGCGAGGCGGGCGGCCCCGTGCAAATGGGCGCAGGCCTCGAGCGGATCGAAGGCGTCGCGCAAAGAAAATTTCGCCTGGACCGCGAGCCCATCGGCTCCGCCAGGAATTTTTCGGACCATATCCGCATCGTCTGGCTGACCCCGGCCATGGATGGGCTGTTCACCGGCCCGGCCGGCGACCGCCGCCGGTTCCTCGACCGTCTGGTTCTGGCGGTGGACAGCGAGCATGGCGCGCGGGTCAGCGGGTTGGAGCGGGCGCTGCGCAACCGCAACCGCCTGCTGGACGAGCGTTATTCCGAAAAAATCTGGCTCGACGCCGCCGAGCGCGAGATCGCCGAACTCGCCATCGCCGTGGCCAGCGCCCGGCGCGAGACGGTCGAGCGCCTCGCCGCGCTGATCGCCGCGACCTCGGACGAAACCTCGCCCTTCCCCTGGGCCGAGATCGCGCTGGAGGGCGAAATCGACCGGCTCGTCGCAGAAAATCCGGCGCTGTCAGCCGAGGATTCGTATCGCGCGCTGCTGCGCGACAACCGCGCCCGCGACGCAGCCGCTGGCCGCACCCTGATCGGCCCGCAGGCCAGCGATTTGGCCGTGCGCCATGGTCCCAAAATGTGCGAGGCGCGGCGCGCCTCGACGGGCGAACAAAAGGCTTTGCTCGTCGGGCTGGTGCTCGCCCACGCCCGTCTCGTCGCGGCGATGAGCGGCATTGCGCCGCTGGTCCTGCTCGACGAGATCGCCGCGCATTTCGACCCATTGCGGCGGCGCGCTTTGTTCGACGCCCTCGACGCGCTCGGCGGCCAGATCTGGATGACCGGGGCGGATGCCGCGCTGTTCCACGACCTGCTCGGCCGCGCCGACCTGTTTGAAGTCGCGAGCGGCCGGGTCTCCACCCTTTCGCGCGGGGAAAGCGCATGACAGATGTGTCCGCCGCCCGCCGGGCGCTGAAAAAAGTGTTCGGCTTCGACGATTTTCGCCCGGGGCAGGGGGAGATTGTCGAGGCGGTGCTGTCGGGCGCGCCGGTGCTCGCCGTCATGCCCACCGGCTCCGGCAAGAGCCTGTGTTATCAATTGCCGGCGCTGATGAGCGACGGCCTGACCCTGGTCGTGTCGCCGCTGATCGCGCTGATGCGCGACCAGGTCGGGCAGATGCGGTCGCTCGGACTGCCCGCGGCGACGCTCAATTCGCAAAGCAGCGAGGAGGAGTCCAGCGAAACCTGGCGGCAAATCCGCGACGGTTCCCTCAAATTGCTGTTCGTGTCGCCGGAGCGGCTCGCCATGGACGGGCTGACGGAAGCCCTGTCTCGCGCAAAAATCAGCCGCGTCGCCGTGGACGAGGCCCATTGCATCTGCGAATGGGGCCATGATTTCCGCCCGGAATATCGGCTGATCCGGCAGAGCGTGGAAAAGCTCGGCGCGGTCCAGGCCATCGCCTTCACCGCCACGGCCGACGCCGCCATGCGCGCGGAAATCGCCGAACGGCTGTTCGACCGCGCGCCGAAAATTTTCCTGCATTCTTTCGACCGGCCCAATATTTCGCTGGCTTTCGCCGCCAAGGACCAGCCGCGCAAGCAATTGCTGCGTTTCCTCAATGCGCGGCGCGGACAGAGCGGCATCGTCTATTGCGCCTCGCGCGCGGGGACCGAACGGCTGGCGGAATTTTTCGGCGAACAGGGGTTTGACACGCTCGCCTATCACGCCGGCATCGAGCAGGGGCGGCGCAACGCCAACCAGGATCGTTTTCTGCGCGACGATGGCGTCGTCGCCTTCGCCACCATCGCTTTCGGCATGGGGGTGAACAAGCCGGACGTGCGCTTCGTCGCCCATGCCGACATGCCGTCATCGATTGAAAGCTATTACCAGGAGATCGGCCGCGCCGGCCGCGACGGCCTGCCCGCCGCCGCTTATTGCCTCTATGGCCTCGACGATATGGCGCTGCGCCGCCGCCAGATCGACGAAAAGGACCTTTCGGAGGAGCGCCGCCGCTTCGAGCACGAACGCTTTTCGGCTCTGGCCTCGTTGTGCGAGGCGGTCGCCTGCCGCCGACAACTGCTGCTCGCCCATTTCAACGAAAAGTCAGAGCCTTGCGGCGCCTGCGATTTTTGCCGGGGCGAAATTTTGACCCGGGACGGCACGGTCGAGGCGCAAAAGGCGCTCGCGGCCGTCTATCGCACCGGCCAGCGGTTCGGCCTGAATTATCTCTCCGACCTGCTGATCGGCACCGACAGCGAGGCTTTGCGCCGCAACCGCCATGACGAACTGAAAACCTTTGGCGTCGGCGCCGACCGCAGCAAGACCGAGTGGGCCTCCACCTTTCGGCAACTGTTCGCGGCCGGGGCGCTGCGCACGGCGAGCGCCGAACATGGCGGCTTCGCGCTGACCGAAAAGGGCGACGCCATTCTGCGCGGGCGCGAAAATTTTGTCTTGCGCGCGGACCCGCCGCGCGAGAAATCGTCGTCCAAGTCGGCTTTGCGCAAAGGCCGGGATTTCGAGGATGTCGCGAGCGGCGACGGCAAGGTGTTCGAAGCCTTGCGCAAACTGCGCCGCGAGTTGGCCAACGACCAGGGCATCGCCGCCTTCATGGTGTTCGCCGACCGCACGCTGCTGGAAATGGCGGAGCGCCGCCCGGCGACGTTGGACGAGCTGCGCGGCATCCACGGCGTCGGCGAACGCAAGATCGCGCTTTACGGCGACGCTTTTTTGGAGGCGATCGCGCAGGCCTCGGAGTGAAGCCGAAGCGGCGCCGCATCCTATGGCTTCAATTCACCCCGAACCGCCGGACTTCCCGGATCAAATCCGCGTCCTTGAACGGCTTTTCCACCACCGTGGCGCTGCGATGCGCCGGGGGGAGATTGTCCCGCCCATAAGCGGTGACGAATACGAACGGAACCTGTTTTTGCGCCAGGATTGCGGCGACATCGTCGATCCGTCCGCCGTCGATGTTCACATCGAGCAGCGCGCCGTCCACATCTTCGTTGCGCGCCAGCTGCATCGCCTCCTGCAGCGACCCAACCGGCCCGATCACCTCCACACCTTCGCCTTCAAGAACATGTTCGATATGAGCCGCGACGAAGAACTCGTCTTCGATCACCAGGATTCGCTGCATCTGCCTCTTCATCCTCGCGCCAAAGGCGGCGCGCGGAAAGGGCGCGCGCGTCCAGACGAAGCAATGTATGCTTTTTTGCCGGCGTTTGAAACACTTGCGTCACAATTCTTCATCAATCGCCATCGGGCTGCATCCGAATGGCCGTTTGCGCGTTGTTACGCTTTGTTCGTTCGGGCCGGCCGCGCGAACGCCGTGAACTGTGAAGGCTGGGAATGACGGACAAAACGCCCGAACCCGCGGACGCGACCTTTTTCGTCGGCGAGGGCGACATGGCCGCGCTCAGGCGGGCGCTCGACCTCACCGTGGACCGTCTCAGCCTGGCGCTGGACAGCGCGCGCATGGGCAGCTGGGACTGGGATATCGACGCCGACACGCTCGAATGGACGCCAATGTGCAAGGCGATTTTCGGCATGGCCGAGGATGAGCCGATCAGCTATGCCGCCTTCCTCGACCGCGTCCATCCCGACGACCGCGCGCCCGTCGACGCGCTGTGCCGCAATGTGCTCGATCCCGACATACGCGCGCTCTACGATGTCGAATTTCGCGCGATCTGGCCGGATGGCTCGGTGCGCTGGGTGCTGTCGCGCGGCCGCGCCTATTTTGTCGAGGGCAGGGCCATCCGCTTCATCGGCGCCGTCATCGACGTCACCGACCAGAAGGATTCCGAGGTTCGGCTGAGAAACCTGGTCCATGAGCTCGCCCATCGCGTGAAGAACACCCTGGCCGTGGTCCAGTCGATCGCCGAGCAGACGTTTCGCGGCGGGACCGATGTGGCGGAGGTCCGCGACGCGCTGATGGGGCGGCTTCAGGCGCTCGCCGACACCCACACGCTGCTGTCGCAGGCGAACTGGCAGAGCGTCGATCTGGCCGCGCTGGTCGCGCGCGTCGCCGGACGGCTGGTCCCCGACGACGACGGGCGTTTCGCGGTCGCGGGACCGTCGGTCCAGCTGCGCCCGAAGGCGGCGCTGGCGCTGGGGCTGGTGCTGCACGAACTCGCCGGCAACGCCCTGCGCCATGGCGCCTGGACCGCGCCGCGCGGCAAAGTCGCTTGCCGCTGGAGCCGGATCGACGGGGCCGTGCAATTCGAGTGGAGCGAAACCGGCCTGGAGAACCTCACCCCGCCCACGCGAAAAGGGTTTGGCGCCCGGCTCATCACCCAGGCGGTCGCTTATGACGTCGCCGGAAAAGCCAGCCAGACCTGGCGGCCGGAGGGACTGCTTTATCTGCTGGTTCTGCCTTCGCAGAAGGCGTGACGGGCGCTCAAGGCTTCAAAAGCCGCGCCACGGCGTCGCGCAGCGCCTCGGGCTGATAGGGCTTGTTCAGCGACGGGCGATCCTTGAAATTTGGCGGCAGCGCGGAGGCGCTGGTGTAGCCGGTGGTGAAGACGAAGGGCACGCCGCCGCCCGCCAGCGCCTCGGCGACGGGTTCGATGGTCTCGCCGCCGAGATTGACGTCGAGAATGGCGGCGTCGATTTTTTCCGCGCCGACCAGTTTCAGCGCCGCCTGCACATTTGGCGCGGGACCGATGACCTCATAGCCGAAATCGCCGAGCATTTCCTCGAGCGCGAAGGCGACCAGGGCTTCATCCTCAACGATAAGAACTCGGGCTCGCGCGCTCACGTTTCCTCCCTTCAGTCCCGATCGAGGACCGATTTGCGGCCCTGCTTGTGCAGAGACCGCGTCTTCTTGGCTTCGAGCCGCCGCTCCACCGATCCCTTGGTCGGCCGCGTCGGACGCCGCGCCGGCGGCGGCGGCTTGGCCGCCTCCCGCACCAATTCGGCAAGACGCTCAAGCGCATCGGCGCGATTAAGTTCCTGTGTGCGGAAGCGCTGCGCATTGATCACGATCACGCCGTCCTTCGTCAAGCGCCGCCCGGCCAGCGCCATCGCATTGGCGCGCACCCGTTCGCTGAGCGCCGGGGAGGCCGCGATGTTCCAGCGCAGCTGGACGGCGGTCTCCACCTTGTTGACGTTCTGCCCGCCGGCGCCGGACGACCGCATGAACGACAGCGCGATCTCGCTGTCGTCGATGACAATGCGGCCGACCCTCAGCATCACTCCACCTTCAGCAGGACGTGCTTCTTCTTGCCCACGGAGAGCTTGGCAAAACCATCGACAAAGTCTTTTTCGCTGAGCGCATAGCGCTCGTCGGTGAGCGCGGAATCGTTCAGGCGCAAGCCGCCGCCCTTGATCTGGCGGCGCGCCTCGCCGGTGGACGGGGTGAGCCCGGCCTTGACGAAGGCGGTGAGCACGCCGAGACCCGAGGCCACTTCCGCAGCGGCCACGGCCACGGTCGGCAGGCTGTCGGCCAGAACGCCCTCTTCAAAGGTTTTGCGTGCCGTCTCCGCCGCAAGTTCGGCGGCCTCGCGGCCATGGAGCAGCGCGGTGGCCTCGTTGGCCAGCACTTTCTTCGCTTCGTTGATCTCCGAGCCTTGCAGGGCGCCGAGCCGGGCGATCTCGTCCATCGGCAGGGTCGTGAACAGCTTTAGAAAACGCACGACATCGGCGTCCTCGGCGTTGCGCCAGTACTGCCAATAGTCATAGACGGGCAGCATGTCGGCGTTGAGCCAGACCGCGCCGGCGGCGGTCTTGCCCATTTTCGCGCCCGAGGCCGTGGTCAGCAGCGGCGAGGTCAGGGCGTAAAGCTGCGGCGTCCCCATGCGGCGTCCCAGGTCGAGGCCGGTGACGATATTGCCCCATTGGTCCGACCCGCCCATCTGCAGCACACAGCCGTAGCGCCGGTTCAGCTCGACGAAATCATAGGCCTGGAGGCACATATAGTTGAATTCGATGAAGGACAGCTCGTGCTCGCGCTCCAGCCGCAGTTTTACGGAGTCCATCGCCAGCATGCGGTTGACGGAGAAATGTTTTCCGACGTCGCGCAGGAAATCGATGTAGTTGAGCGCCGTCAGCCATTCGGCGTTATCCGTCATCACCGCGTCGGTCTTGCCCGCGCCAAAGGTGAGGAATTTTTCGAAAACCTTCTTGATCGAATTCTTGTTGGAATCGATCTGCTCGATGGTGAGCATTTTGCGGCTTTCGTCCTTGCCGGAGGGGTCGCCGACCCGCGTCGTGCCGCCGCCCATCAGCGGGATCGGCTTGCCGCCGGTTTTTTGCAGCCAGTGCAGCATCATGATCGGCAGCATCGAGCCGACATGCAGCGAGGCGGCGGTGCAGTCGAAGCCGATATAGGCGATCAGGTCCCCGGACGCCGCCTTCTCGTCGAGGCCGGCGAGATCGGAACACTGATGAATGAAGCCGCGCTCGGTGAGCACGCGCAAGAAATCGGATTTCGGCTGGAACTCGGACATTTTTCCCCTCGCTTGAGGCGAGGTTTTAGGGTTTTGGCGCGCGCGGCGCAAGCCGAGGCGCTGCGCGCCCCGCGGCGCGCACCCGCAGCTTCCCAGAGGTCGTGAGGCGCGATCGGAGGGATCCGTTTGGACGCGTTTGCATAAGTTTTCCCGTCGACAGAAGCTCAGGAATCCCTGACATTGGTCCACATTGAACTGGCTTCGCCGTATATTGGAGAGCGAAGAAGGTGAACCTGGAAGACATTTACCACTTGATGCGCAGCAGCCATGTGATGGCGCAAGGCATCGTGGACTCTATTGACGCGCCGCTCGTGGTCCTCGACTCAGCGTTCGTCGTGGTCTCTGCAAACCGCGCCTTCTATCGGCATTTCAAGGTTGATCGGCGGGAAACGTGCGGGCGGACCCTTATGGAGCTTGGGGACGGGCAATGGGACTTGCCAGCGCTTCGGGACTTGTTGCAGGACGTGATGCCGAAATCACAGGCCATCCTGGGCTACGAGGTGACGCACGACTTCCCAGGCTTGGGCGTTCGCACCATGACCGTGTCAGCGCGGCGTCTGACGCACCCCGACGACACCAGCGCGAACATGCTCGTGGTCTTCGAAGACGTGACCGACGCGCGCGATGCGGCCCTGAAGGCCGACGTCTTGGCCGCGGAGTCGCGTCATAGGGTGAAGAACCTGCTCACGGTGGTGCAGGCCGTCGTGAGCCACACGCGCACGGCCGACCGCTCGGCGGAAGAGTACAAGCAGATTCTTCTCGGTCGGGTTGCTGCGCTGGGCGAGGCCCAGGAGTTGTCGTTGTCGGATGGCGTCCAAGCCACGCTGGAACACCTCGTTGGAAAGGCTGCGCTCATGGTCGAGGACCGCGTCGTGCTCACGCCTGGCCCATCGGTCATCCTTGCTGACCACCAGGTTTTGCCTTTCAACATGATCATCCATGAGATGTTCACCAACTCGCTCAAATATGGCGCGCTGTCGCAAGAGGGCGGCCGGGTGCGGATCCGTTGGGACGCGGAACAAGAGGACGCAGACGTGGAAAGGGTGGCGGTGCGGCTTCTTTGGACCGAAGAGGGTGGTCCAAGTCCGAAACCAACGTCGACGCAGGGATTTGGAACACGGCTGATTCACCTGAGCGCGGCTCAGCTGGGCGGCGCTTCGGAGCATACGATTGGGCCTGAGGGGTGCCGGCTGCTGCTGACGTTCGCGGCGCTGAACAAACCCGACGAACCATCCTCGCCGGACGGCTCTCAGCCCTGAAACTCTGACAGCCCGTCTTGAGCATACAGGAGCCTGCCCCAAGCAGATTGACCCTGCCCGCCAATGTCGCGTGGCGGAGCATGATCGCTTGCCGCAAGCAAGACGCAAGCTTCACCCGACATGCTGCGAACCGCTTGCGCGCGGAGTGGCCATGTTCGCAAAATTCTTGATTCTGACGACACTCGGGTTGCTCGCCCTAGGGGGCGCCGCGCAAGCCGGTTGCGTCACATGCGAAACCCGCGTTTATAAAGTGGTGGTGGTCAAAAAATGCACGCCGTCGCGGGTGGTGCGCGTCCGCAAGCATCCGAGGCATCGTGTGCGCGTGCGCGCGGCCGCCCGCGTGATCTCCGCGCCTTTCGTCTACTGCCCCACCGGCTATGACGATCTCGGTTACGCCTGCGGCTATCCGATCCATGTGCCCCGGCCGTTTCCTTACGACAGTTCTTACGGAGTCGGCTTTCCCTTCGATAATTCGATTGCGCCCGGCTTCACCTTCCGGCCTTAAGCATTTTCGAGCGAAGTGGATGCCGGCCGCCCGGAAAGCCGCAAGGCTTCGGGCCGATAGGGCTGATTTGGTGCCGGCGGAGAGGATCGAACTCCCGACCTTCGGTTTACAAAACCGCTGCACTACCGCTGTGCTACGCCGGCCAAGGGCTCTCTGCTAACAAACCCGCGCGAGCCGCGCAACCCGCGCTATGGCGTTTCCCGGAGCGCGCGGCGCGCGAGGGTCAGCGCCACCGCGCAGGCGTTGGAAACATTCAGGCTCTTGACCGCGCCGGGCATGTCGAGCCTTGCGAGCACATCGCATTTCTCGCGCGTCAGCCGCCGCAGCCCCTTGCCCTCGGCGCCGAGCAGCAGAACCGTGGGGCGCGACAAAACCGTGTCCTCCAGGCTCGCCGGCCCCTCCGAATCCAGGCCGACGCGCAAAAAGCCGGCTTCGCCCAGCTGATCGAGCGCGCGGGCGAGATTGACCACCTCGACCAGCGGGACGTGCTCCAGCCCCCCCGAAGCGGTTTTCGCCAGGACGCCTGAAAACTCGGGCGCATGGCGCTCGGTGACGATCACCGCGTCCACGGCGAAGGCGGCGGCGGTGCGCAGAATCGCGCCGACATTGTGCGGGTCGGTGATCTGGTCGAGCGCCAGCACCAGACCGGATTTCACTTCGATATCGGCGATGTCGAGGTCGGGCAGGGGGCGCGCCTCCAGCAGCACGCCCTGGTGCACGGCGTCGGCGCCAAGCCGCGCGTCCAAGACATCGGGGGCGACGACATGGGTGGTCACGCCGCTGGCGGCGATTTCCGGCTGCAATTTCTCCAGCGCCGCCGGTGTGGCGAACAGGTCGAGCGCCTTACGTTTTTGTGCGCGCAACACCTCGCGAACGGCGTGGTAACCATAAAGGATCGACAGTTCGGCGGAGGGGCGGCGGAAGGCGATGTCGCCGCTCGGCCGCGGCGCCGCCCGACCGCCCCTAGCGGGGGCCGCATGCGGCTTGCTGCGCGCGGTTTTCGCGCCGAACGGGGGTTTGCTGGATTTTCTCATGGCCGGTCTCCGGCCTCGTCCTGTCACGGGGCGCCGAATTTGGCAAGAAACGGCTCTGCTTTTTGCAGTTGACAGACTCAGCTGAACTCGCGATAAGGCCCCCCACGACGGGCCGCCCCAACGGCCTTTTCGTCGCCGGATCCGTCTGGTGTGCTGATGAAAATCGGCGATGGGAGAGTGTCCCGAGCGGCAAAGGGGGGGGACTGTAAATCCTGTGAAATCAAGGTTTTACAACCTCTTGGCATAAAAAAGTGCCTTACGAGCTAGGTGCCCAGGTGCCTAGCTTTTTCTTTTGGTTAATTATTACCCTTTCGTATATTCCACTAATAGGTTGACATTCCGTAAAGCCATGTTTACGGGTGCGGTTATTCGCTTGTAAAACAAAAGGTTAACACAGTGAGCTTCTGGGCTAAGATAGCACAACTAGGTGAATGCCAGGAACTTCCGATAGTTGATCAGATTG